>NZ_CP086136.1:1440000-2040000 GCF_017565645.3 Bradyrhizobium barranii subsp. barranii | reverse complement strand
GCACCGCGGCGGCAACATGCAAGGCCACGATCACCGCGCCCGATACACCCCAGCGCACGGTTTCGCGTTCGCCAAGCGGCTCGTGCAGGGCAAAGGCGTTCGCGGTCATCAGCTGCGTCCGTCGAGGCCGACCAGCGCGACCTTGAGGTAGCCGGCATTGCGCAAGGTGTTCATGACCTCCATCAGGTCGCCGTAGCTCACAGCCTTGTCGGCGCGCAGATAGATGCGCTCGTCCTTGCGGCCATTGGTGGCCGCAGCGAGCGCAGCGGCGAGGCCGTCGCGTGCCATCGTGTCTTCGCCGACGGCGACGGTGAGATCCGGCTTCACCGTCACGAAGGTGGGCTTGTCCGGCCGCGGCGCCGGCTCGGCGGCGGTGGCCGGCAGCTCGACGCCGATGTCGACGGTGGCGAGCGGGGCCGCCACCATGAAGATGATCAGCAGCACCAGCATCACGTCGATGAACGGCGTGACGTTGATCTCATGGGTGACGTCGAGATCGCCGGGGTCGCCGCGCCTCAGCGGCGATCCCCCGCGTGCGCCGAGTTTCGCGGCCATGGCCTACTCCGCCGCCCGCGCCAGGCGGAACTCTCTGTTGTCGCGCTGCCGGCTGACCAGCAGCATGAGCTGCGCCGAGGCGTCGCCGAGCAGCGCGCGGTAATTGGCGATGCCGCGGACGAGATGGTTGTAGATCACGACCGCCGGGATCGCGGCGACGAGTCCGAGCGCTGTCGCAAGCAGCGCCTCGGCGATGCCGGGCGCGACCACTGCAAGGCTCGTGGTGTGGCTCTCGGAGATGCCGATGAAGGAATTCATGATACCCCAGACCGTGCCGAACAGGCCGACGAACGGCGCGGTGGCGCCGATGGTCGCGAGCACGCCGGTGCCGCGCGCGATCTGCCTGGACATCGCGGCCTCGACCCGTTCCAGCCGCAGCGCCACGCGCTCCTGGAGGCCGTCATCGACAATGCCGCCGGAGAGCTCCGCCTCCTTGGCGCAGGACTGGATGAGCTGGGCGACCGCATCATGCGCGTCGCCGATCCGCTCCGCCGCCTCCGCCAGTTTCATCCTGCCCTCGAGCGCGCGCGTCCGCTGCACGGCGAGCGCGCTCTTGCGGCGCAGCTCGATGGTCTTGGCGAGCCACACCGTCCACGTCACCAGCGAAGCGACGGCGAGCCCGACCATCACCACCTTCACGATGATGTCGGCACCGAGGAACATGCCCCAGGGCGACAGATTGCGCGGCAACAGCGCTTCGTCGATCGCGAAGGCCGGGGCCGGCGCGAGCACCAGCCCAATTGTTAGGATCACATGCCGAAGCCTAAAATTGCTCTGCATCCTGATCTCCCGATAGGCAGAAGGAAATTATGCCACGCCCTGCGCCGCGATCCGGTCCGCCAGCTGACGGAACCGCACGTGCTGGTCCGCCCGCAGCGCCCGGGTCTCGTCGCGGCCGACGAAGACCTTGAACATGATGCCGCCGTCGGCATTGACGAAGGCGACGAAAGCCGAGGTCTTGCCCATGAAGGGACGCTCGACGAAGGCCAAGGCCGCGCAGCGCTCGTGGCGGAGGTGGCCGTGCAATCCCTTCGGCTGCATCAGGTTGAAATAGCCGCGGCCGACCTCGCCCGCCGGGACCGCGCCCGTGAACTCGAAGATCGCGTCATCCGTGTGCACGATGAGCGTGACCTCGCCCCACGCGGCGATGTCCTGCATGGCGGCGGCGAAATGCTCGCCGCCACCAACGCGGACCATCGACGACGGCAGCGCCTCGATCACCGCGCGCGGAGTGACCTTGCGCTCGCGCGCAACGTCCTCGATCACCGCGCCGGGATTGTCGGCCATATACACCTTGAGATCGACGAGATCGGTGCTCAGCATGTCCGGTTCCCTTTCATGATCCGCCGCGATCTAGGCGGCCGCGTTCGTCTTGCGCTCGGTCATGATGACCTCGAACCCTTCGAACTTGGGATGGCCGAGATAGAGGCTTTCGCCGGTCTTGTTGTCGGCGCGCGCGTGGGCGCGGCGGAATTCGTCCGATCGCGTCCAGGCCTCGAAGGCTGCCTTGTCGACCCAGACCGTGTGCGAGGAATACAGCGTGTGGTCCTCGAGCGCCGGCCCCTTCAGCAGGTGGAATTCGACGAAGCCGGCCATGCTGCCGAGATAGGATTCGCGGGTGCGCCAGACGGTCTCGAAAGCAGCCTCCGAGCCGAGCTTCACCTGGAAACGATTCATGGCGATGAACATCAGATTTTCTCCTGTCAGTCTTGTTGATCGGCGAATGCCGAGCGGATGTTTCAGAACGTGCCGAAGCCACGCTGGGACATCAGCGTGGCTCTGGCGGTGAATACGGCGTCCCGTTTGCTGTCGTCGGCGTACTCCTTAGATGCCGCCGAAGTGGTACTTCAGGCCTCCCTTGACCACGAGCCCGGGGCCGGCGCTCGCCCATTTCACGTCGTTTTGCGTATCGCCCGTGCTGCCGACCGGAATGGCGTAGGGCCGGTAGTACTGATTGAGAAGATTTTCGACCGAGAAGTTGAGCGTGAGATCGGGCCGCGGCTGATACTGGGCGTAGAGGTTGACGAGATCGTACGACGTCGCCGGCGTATAGGTCGGCGGGATGTCGGTGTTCGCGATCACCGACGTCCACATCACCGAGAGGATCAGGGTCCGGTCCAGCAACCGCACGCCGGCGGTCGTCGTGACCTTCTGCGGCGGAACGCTGTACAGGCCAAATCCCGTCTGAAGGTTTTTGCCGTTCTGGTAACTGCCGGAGAGGCCGAAGAACCAGGTGTTCGCGTCGTACATCGCCTCGGCCTCGAGACCCTGGATGCGGGCGGACGCGACGTTCTGATATTGCAGGAACGGAAGCACGGTGATGGAGGGCGCCGGCGGCGGGCCGGTGGGGACCACCAGCGGATTTCCATAGGCGACCTGATCGATGAAGTCGGAGATGTCGTTGCGGAACACGTTGATCTTGCCGCGCAGCGTATCACCCGCCGTGAACAGATCGTTCTTCTTGATGTTGAAGCCGATCTCCTTGTTCTTGCCGACCTCGGGCCGCAGGTTCGGATTCGGGACGAAGCAGAAGGTCGAATCCGCGCCCGGACCCGGCGTGCCCGACGGACAGCGGAAGAACGAGTCGTTGATCGTCGCGCCCGAATGCGGACCGCTGACCAGCGTTTCCGTGATCGACGGCGCGCGATAACCTTCGGCGTAGCTGACATAGGGCGTCACGACCGCCGTGGGAACGAGCCCGACGGTGATCTTCGGCGACAAACGGTCGCCGCCGGACGACGAGGATGCCGAGGAGAGCTGATAATTGTCGTAACGAAGCGCGCCGATCACCTCGAGCATGGAGGTGTAATTGGCCTTCCACTGCACGAAACCGCCGGAGACCGTACGCTGACCGCCGGGCGTCGTCACTTCCGACGTGCCGGTCCTGTCCTGCGTCGACACCTTGTCCTGGAACGCGTCCAGTCCGTAGGTCACCGCGTGACGCCAGCTGCCGGTATCGAAGCGCGTGGTGTTGTACACGTCGACGCCGACCGTATCGAGCAGATATCCGCGGTTGCTGCCGATACAGCCGGACACGGCATTGCCGGGCACGCCGCCACAGAAGACCGACGGCGTCGTGCTGGTATGCGCGGTCTTGACCTGGTCGTTCTCGGTGCGATTCCAGTAGACCTTCGCATCCCAGTCGAACCACTGGTCATCCGGCTGCGAATATTTCCAGCCGAGCGTCGTGGTGTAGTTCTTGACGTCGGACCTGTAGATCGAAGTGCCGCTCAGGTTGTTGGCGCCGTTCGCATTGGTCGAGTTGGGATCGCCGGCACGGCGTGGCGGCTGACCCACGCTGTAGATGTCCTCCTGGAAGATGGTGCCGAGCTTGATCTCGTGCCCGTCGGCCGGGCGCACCGTCAGCTTGGCGATGCCGCTGGTGAGCCGGTTGCCGGTGTTGGCGACCTCGAAGCCGGTGCCGTCTTTGTAGCTCTCCTGCGTCGAATAGGTGCCGCCGGCGAACACATCCACGTTCGGATTGACGTGAACACCGCCGAAGGCCGAACCGAGCGCGCGTCCGTAATTGCTGCCAAGAATGGTCTTGACGTCGACGCCCCAGCGCTCGCCGGCACGCACGACGTCCTCGATATCCTTGGTGCGGAACGATGCCACGCCGCCGATCGCACCGGAGCCGTAGATGTTGGCGGTCGGACCACGAACGATATCGATGCCGCTGATCAGCTCGGGGTTGAGGAAGAACGAGCCGTTGGCGAAGTGGCCCGTGCGCTGATAGTTCTGCCGCGCGCCGTCGACGACGACGGCGACGCGGCCGAAATCCTGCAAGCCGCGGATATTGATCGAAGTGGACGGCTCATCGCCGCGGTTCTGAACCCACACGCCCGGCACATTATAGATGAGATCGCCGACGGTGCTGGCCTGACGGCTTTCGATCTGCGCCGAAGTCACGACGCTGACCGGTGCGAGCGCATCGACCGCGCGCTCGTCGGTCTTGGAGGCGGCAGCCGTGATGGTGTCGAGCGCCTGAACACCGACGATCGCCTGCGCGCGTGCATCCCACACGCTGGTGCTGGCCTGCTGCGGCTGAACAGCTTGTGGCTTGGCCGGATTGCGCTTGGCCTGCTTGGGCTTCGCCGGCTTGGATGATTGCGCGGTTTGATCTGCGGTCTGCGCAAAGCTGCTCACCGGCGACACCGCCGCAATTGAAACCACCGACGCGCCCAAAATCAGCGCGCGCGAATACCTAGCCCCGTCAGCCATACACCCAACCCAATCATGATATGTCTTGTTTGGCTGGCGTGCGCTCGCGCGGCGAGCGACTGGCTGGCTATTCTCTGGTGCAGGCCCCCCGGCCCGCATTGTTCCATTTGGTTACGTGGCAACACCCTGACGGTCAATGTCATCGGGTTGCAGTTTATATCGATTGTAAATTGCCGCCGTTGGAATGCGCCTGATGCCGCTTATACAAACAAGACGCATCTGAAATTTCGAAAGCGCATCACACCTACCATGTCAGCAACGTCCGGAGACAATAGCGGCGATGCGGCAGGGCCGACACAAAGCCCTTCTGCAACAACGAGAAGTTTGACCATACGCGGGAGCCGGATCGACAGCCGCGAGCTGTTTGCGGCGGAGCGCGAGATCATCATCGCGCATGGCGAGGACGCCTATCGCCTTCGCCTGACCTCGCAGAACAAGCTGATCCTGACGAAGTAACCTGCAATGACATTTTGTCGCACCCTCGCAAACCTCCTGCTCACCGGCACCATCTCGCTCGCCTCGACCGCGCACGCCGCCGGTATCACGGTGCATGACGCACGCAATCGCGATGTCGCCGTTTCCGACTTCGCTCGCACGGTCTCGATCGGCGGCGCCATCACCGAGATCCTCTATGCGCTCGGGCTGGAGAGCCGCCTGGTCGGCGTCGACACCACGAGCCTCTATCCGGCAGCGGCGCTGCACGACAAACCCAATGTCGGCTACATGCGCCAGATTTCGGCCGAGGGCGTGCTGGGCCTCAACCCGACCCTGATCCTGGCGATCCAGGGATCGGGCCCGCGCGAGACCATGGACCTCCTGGAGACGGCAAAGGTGCCGCTGGTGCTGGTGCCCGAGACCTTCTCCGAGGAAGGCCTGATCGAGAAGATCAAGCTGGTCGGCCATGCCATGGGCGTCGATGCGCGCGCCGAATGCCTGGCGACCGCAGTGGCTGCGGATCTTGCGCAGCTGCGCGCACTGCGTGCCAAGGTCACGAAGCCGGTCCGCGTGATGTTCGTGATGTCGCTCCTGAACGGACGGGCGATGGTCGCCGGTCACAAGACCGCCGCCGACGAGATCATCCAGCTTGCAGGCGCCACAAACGCGGTCGAGGATTACGACGGCTACAAGAACATCGGCGACGAGGCGATCGTCGCGGCAAAACCCGACGTCGTGCTGTCGATCGAGCGCGGCAAGGATTCACTGCAGGCCGACGCGGTCTACACCCATCCCGGCTTCGCCTTGACGCCGGTCGCGGCCAACAAGAGCTTCATCACGATGGACGGGCTCTATCTGCTCGGCTTCGGCCCGCGCACGGCCGCGGCGGCCCGTGATCTCTCCGTCAAGCTCTATCCGGCATTGGCCGAGGGCGGCGCCTTCACGTCGGCTCTGTCGGCGGCGAACTGCCGGCAATGAGCGTGGCGATCGGGACGGACTCGCGGAGCCCGCGCCGCGCGGGCGCAGGACGGCGATTTACGTCGATTGCCATTCCCCTCCTCTTGGTGATCCTCGCCGCCACCGCCATCGTTGCGCTGACCGTGGGCGCAGCCGGAATTCCCCTCTCTCGCTTGCCCGCCGCACTCGGTCTTGCAGGCAACACCACCGCCGACGCCGTGACGACGCGCGACCAGCTGGTGCTGTGGTCGATCCGGATTCCCCGGATCGCGGCGACTGCGATGGTCGGCGGCCTGCTCGCCGCGGCCGGCGCGATCATGCAAGGATTGTTTCGTAACCCGCTCGCCGATCCCGCGCTGGTCGGGGTCTCCAGCGGCGGCGCGCTCGCGGCGGCGCGCTCGCGGCGGCAAGCGCGATCGTCTTCACCGACTCGCGCTTCGGCGAGACATTGCGCTTCCTCCAGACCGAGCTGTTGCCGCTCGCGGCCTTTGCGGGCTCGCTGGCCACGACCGCGATCCTTTACGGCATCTCCAGCCGCGCGGGGCGGACCTCGATCGCGATCTTCCTGCTCGCCGGCGTCGCCATCACTGCCATCACCAATGCCGGCATCGGGCTTCTGGTGTTCATCGCCGACGACCGCCAGCTTCGCGACATTACATTCTGGCTGCTGGGCTCGATGAGCGGCGCGACCTGGACCAAGGCCGCCGTGCTCGCGCCGATCCTCATCATCGGGCTCGGCGCCTGCGCGTATATTGCGCGCGGCCTCGATCTGCTGGTGCTCGGCGAGGCCGACGCGTTTCACGGCGGCGTCGATGTCGAGCGCCTCAAGCGGATCTCGATCGTCATGGTCTCCGCCATGACCGGGGTCGCGGTGTCGATCAGCGGCGTCATCGGCTTCGTCGGCATCGTCGTGCCGCACCTGCTCCGTCTCGTTATCGGACCTGCGCATCGCCTGCTGCTGCCGGCCTCGGTGCTGCTCGGCGCGATCCTGATGGTCGGCGCCGACACGCTGGCGCGCACCATCGTGGCGCCCGCGGAGATGCCGATCGGCATCTTGACCGCCGCGGTCGGCGCGCCTGTCTTCCTCGGCATCCTGCTGCGCCAGCGCGGGCTCGCCGCGCTATGAGCGCCGTGATCGAGGCGCGAGGTCTCAGCAAGCGCGCCGGCCGCGCCACGCTGCTCGATGGGGTCGGTCTGTCGGTTGAAGCCGGCGAAATGGTCGCGATCATCGG
The DNA here is from genome assembly GCF_017565645.3 of Bradyrhizobium barranii subsp. barranii. Lineage (NCBI taxonomy): Bacteria > Pseudomonadati > Pseudomonadota > Alphaproteobacteria > Hyphomicrobiales > Nitrobacteraceae > Bradyrhizobium > Bradyrhizobium barranii. The sequence continues at coordinate 2,032,600 of NZ_CP086136.1, read as the reverse complement.
CCCGAACGGCGCCGGCAAGTCGACGCTGCTGCGGCTGCTCTCCGGCGATCTCCGCCCCAGCGACGGCGAGGTCCGGCTGAAGCAGCGCGACATAGCGAGCTATACACCGCGCGAGCTCGCCGCGCGCCGTGCGATGCTGTCCCAGCACATCAACGTCACCTTCCCCTTCACGGTCGAGGAGATCGTGCTGATGGGCGCGGGCGACCGCAGCCTGCGCGATGCCGTGTCGCTCGTCGACGCCGCGCTGGACGAGGTTGGCCTCGCGCATTTTCGCGAACGGCAATTGCCGACGCTATCCGGCGGCGAGCAGCAGCGCACCCATTTCGCCCGCGTTCTGGTGCAGCTCGCCTGCGGCGAAGCGGAACACGGTCCGGGGCTCCTGTTGCTGGACGAGCCGACATCGAGCCTCGATCTGCGCCACCAGATCGACCTCGTCGAAGCCGCGCGCCGCCGCGCCGCAGGCGGCACAGCCGTGATCGCGATCCTGCACGATCTCAATCTCGCGATCCGCTTCGCCGACCGGCTGATCGTCCTGAACGGCGGCAGGCTCGCTGCCGACGGCCCGCGCGCGGAAATCGTCACGCGCGAGACCATTCGCGACATCTTCGAAATCGACGCCGTCGTTCATCAGGCCGACGACGGCGTGCCCTACGTGCTGCCGCAATCGATGCGGGCGGCGGCGCGAGCCGAACTGCCGCCGCGGTGAAGATGCACTCCCGCTCCCCGTTCTTACGGGGCTGCGACGAGCTTCGCTCGCGCTGGGAGGGTTGGGGTGAGGGGCCTCTCTCCACACGCGAGATCGTCGAGAGACCTGTACCCCCTCACCCGGATTGCATCTTCGATGCAATCCGACCTCTCCCCGCAGGCGGGGCGAGGTAAGAAGGACGGCGCCGCGCCTCGGTTCAGATCGGGCGCATTACCCCGCCGGCACGATCACCATGCCCTTGTCCTTGGGCCAGCGGACGCGCCAGGCGAACTTGATCTCCTTGATCTCGCCGGGTTTTGCGTCGAACGCCCATTCCAGCACGCCGCGCTTGTCGCGCAGATTGGTGGTCGTGGGCGGCGTGGTCGAGGACAGCATCTCGACGCCAATATCCTCGTTCTCGCTGACCGGAAGCTGATCCTCGATCGCGATGCGGATCGGGAAGTCGTGCCCGTTGCGGACGATGGTGCGGAACGAACGCGTGTCGGTCTTGGAGGACGAGATCACGCCGGCCGTGCCTTCGTTCTGCCTGATGACGGTGCGCTCGATCTTGATCTTGTCGTCGGCGCCGAAGCCGAGCCGGATCGCGTCGTTCCGCGCGGCGGTCGAAAATTTGCTGCGACCGACGAACGTGCCGTCGCGGAAGATCGCGACCTTACCGGGCAGCAGATTGGTATCCTCGGCAAGCTTGAATGACGCCTCGAGGTAAGCGGTGGGATCCGCGACCGGGGCGGCGCGGATGGCGAGGTCGGGCGTCACCGTCATGGAGGAGATGAGCAGGCTCTTGGCGCCCTCATTGGCGCCAAGACTGACGCGGCCGCTGATCTGATACACGGCCTGGAAATCGCCGATCTCGGCGTTGGCCTGCTGCTCGTCCGCGCGCTCACGCAGCTCGGGCTCCGCCGCTTTCGCCATCGCCGGAGATTGCGCCTGCCGCGTCATCGGCTGCGCGGGCATCGCCATGTCCGACGCCGCGCCCAAGGCCAGCGGCTTCGGCAGTTGCGGATACCTCACAACCAGCGAATTCAGCTCCGGCGCGCTGCCGCCGCGGCTGACGCGAACGGTGGAAACACCGAGGCTGACGTTCGACCAGTCTTCGCCGGTCGACTGTGTCACTTCGGCGCGGCGAACCAGCTCGAGCTGCGGCTTGCGGTCCTTGGCACCAGTGTCGAGCCGGGCATCATACAGCGGCAGCCAGCGCGCATTGCGGACTGCATAAGTCACCCGCAACGTCGCCTTCGTCGCGGCGGCGGAGGCGACATCGATGCGAACCTCGAGCTTGCTCGGCGGCTTGGCCGAACGTTCCGCCTCCAGTTGCGCGAGCTGCCGATCGATCTCGCGCTGCTTGCGCGCGGCATCGCGGATCGCGGTGTCGGCGGTCGCGATCTCCTCGGCGACCGCCGTAAAGGCCGCGCGCCATTCGGTGATCGGCCGAGCCTCGCCCTTCTCGCCAAGGCCGGCGGGAGAAGCCTCCGCAAAGTGCTGCGCGAATTTGCGCCGGGCGGTGGCCGCGTCGATATCGCCTTGCAGATCGGCGCGCTGATCCTTCAACGCTTCGATGCGCTTGTCGAGCTCGGGCAGGTTGACGGGAGGCGCCGCGCGCGGCGGCCGCGCGTCGATCGTCCCGATGGTGAGTTTTGCGCCCGCCTCGCCCTCGACCCGCAGGGAGGACGGATCGAGCGAGAGCGGAAAGTCCTTGGCGACCAGCGTGCTGTCGCCGGAGGCGAGGTCCAGCGCGATGATACGGGTGACGGTGGCGCCGTCCGGATAGACCGTGACGGTGTCGATGGCCGATGTGGCGTCCACATCGGCGGCCCATGATGGCGACGCCGTCGCCATGGTCACCAGAACCAGGCTCGTCGTTGCCAAACATCTTGCGGTGATGCGCATAAGTCCCTCCTGCCGTATCGCCGCGCCGCCAGCCGGACGCGTGCGATCAAATGCCTCGCCAACATGGTTGGACGCGGCAGGGAAGGAACTGGTTCGATTGGGGTTTCCGTGGGGCGCCGCCGCGGCCGCACCAAGGCCGCGGAACGTGTCGTCGACTCGCGGCGAAGCCGTTAAACTTAGGTCCTTAAACCGGGGTGGGCGAACCCTGGCCGAAGATGCGGCGGAGCAGATCGGTCACGTTGCGGGCGCCGGCCTTCTTCAGGATGCCTGCGCGGTAGCCTTCGACCGTCCGCGCACTCAGATGTATGCGCCGGGCGATCTCCTTGTTGGTCAGGCCGGCAGCGAGGTGCTCGAGCACATCGACTTCGCGCCCGGTCAGGGGCTCGCAGCCGGGCAGCCAGCGTTGCCGGTTTGAACCCGGCTGCGCGAACTCGTCGATGGCAGCATCGATCCGGTCGACGATGTCGCGGGTGCGGAACGGCTTCTCGATGAAGTCGGCCGCGCCGCTCTTGATCGCGTCGACCGCCATGGCGATGCTGCCGTTCGCCGAGGTCACCAGGACCGGCGCCATGCAGTTCTCCTCGCGCAGGCGCTTGAGCACGTCGAGGGCAGAACGATCCGGCGGCATCTCCAGCAGCACGCAGGCCGGCATCCGCGCCTTGGCTTCCGACAGCAGCGACGCGCCGTCGGCAAAGCAGATCACGTCATAGGCGCTCTGTTGAAGCGCCATTGAAAGTTGTTCGCGGGAGGCTGCGTCAGTTTCAATGACGAATACCTCACCCTTGGAAAGCATGTTTCCCGGCATCATCCCGATCCAGCAATGTCTTGGTCAAATGGCCCGAGACGGCAGCGGGGCATCGTCGCGCCGCGCCGTCATGCGCACGGCATTCACGCCCGTGCTTCGGTTTCCCTTATGTATGTTCCATCCTGTTCCCGGATTTGACGGATCGGGACAGAAACTTTACATTTCGGGACATCTGCGGGAATGGCTGGCAGGAACGGGTCGCATGACCGACCTCATTCGCAGCGCAGGCTTGAGCTACTACCCGGATGTCGCCCGGTCGGTCGGGCTCGACCCCAAACAGATGATGCGCAAGGTCAGGCTGCCGCTGGCCGTTCTCGACAAGCCCGATACCCCCATTGCCGTGACCAGCCTGCGCCGGCTGCTCGAATTGTCGGCAGAGGCATCGGGTGCCGAAGATTTCGGCTTGCGGCTCGCCGAGCGTGGCGGGCTCACCAATTTCGGCGCGGTCGGCCTGATCGTGCGTGAACAGGCGACCGTCGGCGAGGCCATCGAAGCGTTCTCGCGCTTCATCCACGTTCATCATGACGGCATGAAGCTTGAGGTCACGCGCGACAAGCAGACCGTGACGGTCACACTGCATCTGCGCGGCCGGCAGCCGACCGCGCCGCGCCAGTCGATCGACATGGCGCTCGGCAGCGTCCACCGCATCATCCAGTCGCTGTTCAGCAGCGACTGGCGGCCGCTCGAGGTGCATCTGCATTATCCGCCGCCACACGACCGCAAGCGCTACCGCGACTTCTTCGGTTGCCGCGTCACCTTCAATGCCGATGACGATGCGATCCTGTTGTCGGCGCATGACATGGAGCGGCGGATCCCGAGCGCGCATCCGCTGATCGCGAGCTATCTGCGCAAGCGGATCGAGGCGATCGAGACGCGGCCGGCAAACTGGGAGGAGAAGGTCGACGAGGTGGTACGCATCCTGCTCGCAAGCGGCGACTGCACGGTCGAGCGCGTGGCCGAGCATCTCGCCTGCACCCGCCGCACCATCCATCGGCACCTCGCCGCATCGGGCACCAGCTTCTCGGCGATCCTCGACGCGCAGCGCGCCGATCTCGTGACCCAGCTGATCGACGACCCCGGCCGGCCGCTGGCCGATATCGCCACCCAGCTCGGCTTCTCCGCGCAGAGCGCGATGGCGCGCTGGTTCCGTGGCCGCTTCGGCTGCACCATCACCGCATGGCGCAAGGGCGTGCGGCCGCTGGCCAAGCGCGCCGGCGTTCCCTCGGCGTCCGCGGCCTAGGCTCAGCGTGCCGGAGCGGGCACGCCCATGATGGCAAGGGCGCGCCGGGGGCTGCCGGCGAGCAGCGGCCCGAACGCAATCGCAAAGCCGAGGAACGCGACGACCCATCCGCAGGCGGCGATGTGCAGCAGGACATCGCCATGCGCAGGCAACACCACGGCAGCGACCCGCGCCAGCGCCGCGATGATGATCGCAGCGTAAATCCCCTGCGTCGCGGGCGAGGCCGTCAACGCCTGTCCGGTATGCCCGAGGCTCGCGCGCGTCATCACCGCAAGCGTCATGGTTCCGGCCGCGCCAGCCATCCAGGCGTGAATGCCCGCGCTCGGCGGCAGCGCGCCGAAGACAGCCAGGGCATGCAGCAGGAAGCCCAGCGGCACGAAGACGTAACCGACATGCAGGATCAGCAGCAGACGCTCGCGCGTGGTGCGGTCGCCGGCCCAGCGTGCAAGCCGCACCAGGTGCAGCCCGCCGACCAGTGCCATCACCGCGCCGGTGACCGTGTTCAGCGGCGCCACGATCCATGCGATCAGCGCGAGCGCGCTCAATCCGATCACCGCGCCGTCAAAACGCCCGAACGGAACCGGCAGGCGGCCGGGATTGAACTTGACCAGCCAGTTGCGGGTGAAGCTCGGGATGATGCGGCCGCCGATCAGCGAGATCAGCAGCACGACCACGCCGATGCCGACGCGGATGCTGACATCGGCCGCGCCCTCGAAGTGCGCTTCGAGATGGAAGGCGACGTTACCGGCGAGCAGCACCAGCACGAGCACTACCACCGGCAGATTGCGCCAATTGCCGCCCGCGATGATTTCGCGCGTGGCCGCGGCAACGACCAATGCCAGGAAGGCGGCGTCGACGACGAGCGCGAACGCCCAACCGATATCGGCGGACAGGGTCACCGCAAAACGTCCGGCCAGCCACACCACCAGCAGCGCGCCCAGCGACGTCCCCTGGATCGGCAGCCGCCCGGTCCAGTTCGGGATCGCCGTGAACAGGAATCCCGTGATCACCGCCGGCAGGAAGCCATAGAGCATTTCGTGGACGTGCCAGTCGCGCGGCGCGAAGGCCGAACTGACCGACAATTCGCCGTAGAACATCGGCAGCCACGCCAGGATAGAAAGCCCCGCTTGAATCGCGGCGAGCAGGAAAAAAGGCCGAAAGCTGTTCGCAAACAGCGGCCAGCCCTCAAAGTTACGGGATCGGGCGCCAGCCATGGGGGCAACTCCTCTGAATTCGGACGGTCACCTGGATCGTCATTTGGAAAAATACTGCCGTCCGGCCGGCCCGTTTTGCGCTATCGCAAACTGCCTGACGAATACAGGTGCCATCACACTCCCTGATGCCAAGGAGGCAGAATGGCCAAGGTCGACACATCGCTGGTTGCGCATTTGCCGCTGTTTTCAGGCGTCAAACCGGAGGACCTCGAGGAAATCCTGCGCGAGGCCCGTTCAGCGCGGTACCCCAGGAACACCGCCATTTTCGAGCAGGGCGCCGACGCGCAATCCTTCTTCCTGCTGCTGCACGGCCACGTCCGCGCGGCCAAGACCACCCCGACCGGCGAGCAGATCGTCGTGCGCTACGTCGCCCCCGGCGAGACCTTCGGGCTCGCGATGGCGATTGGAGCCGCGCACTATCCGGCAACTGCGATGGCGGTCGACGACAGCGTGGTGCTGATCTGGCCAAATTCGGCCTGGCCGCGGCTGATCGAGCGGTTTCCGGCAATCGCCGCCAACACGCTGCAAACCGTCGGCGCGCGGCTGCAGGAGAGCCACACCCGCATCCTGGAAATGTCGACCCAGCAGGTCGAGCAGCGCGTCGCGCATGCGCTGCTGCGGCTCGCAAAACAGTCCGGCAAGAAGCTCGACCACGGCATCGAGATCGACTTCCCGATCAGCCGCCAGGACATCGCGCAGATGACCGGCACCACGCTGCACACCGTCAGCCGCATCTTGAGCGGCTGGGAGAGCCAGGGCCTCGTCGAGAGCGGCCGCCAGCGCATCATCCTGCGCGATCCGCACAAGATAGTCGTGCTGGCGGAGCGTACGGCGGACGGCAATTCTGCGTAAGATAGGGGTGAGGGCGCTTCCGCTTACGGCGCAAGCCCGCCCTCACCCGGGAATCCGCGCGCGACCCGCGCGAACTCCGACTCGCCTCACGCCGGCACGCATTCGCACAGCGCAGCGAGGAATTTGTCGCGATCGATGCCATGCTCGCGGCAGGCGTCTTCCACGGTATGGAAGGTCGCGATCGGACAGCCGACGCAAGCCATCCTGAAGGCGAGGAACACGCGGATCGTGTGCGGTGCCGCACGCATGATGTCATCGACCAGATCGTCGGATCGGAAGGGCATGGACAACTCCGTTCCGAAGTGACGATAGCGGGGTGGGTCCGAGCTTCTTTGTTGAAGCGCAAGCTGGTGGTTGCTTCTCCCTCTCCCCGCAAGCCGCAGGGCTATCGCATATGAGAAAACGTGGCGGGAAGCTCGCCCGCAGCCATCCTTCGAGACGCCCACCTCCGGCGAGCCCTCAGGATGAGGACGGAGTACGTGGTCACTATTTCGACAGGCAAAGCCGCCGCTCAGCCTCATCCTGAGGAGACCGCGGAGCGGTCGTCTCGAAGGACGAGGCGCTCGCTCAGACCCCGCCAAGCTCATATGCAAAACTGCCGTAGGCGGCGCGAGGTGAACTACACCGCCCTGCTGTGCAACTGCTTCGCCGGGTCCAGATGCGCGTCGAACGCCGCGGCGACGCTGCGGACCAGGAAGCGCGAGTCGCTTGCGACCGCGAGACGGTCGCCGTCGAGCCTGACGATGCCGTCCGAGATCAACGGCTTCAGGCGCGCAGCCGATTGCAGCATCGCTTCGGGCTCCGCGCCATGTCGCGCACAGATGTCGCCGAGATCGGCGCTGAACTCGCACATGATGCGCTCGATGATGTCGGCGCGCAGCCGGTCGTCGTCGGTGAGCCCGTAGCCCTTCGCGGTGGCGAGGCGGCCGGCGGCGACGCTCTGGGCGTAGGCGCCGATCTGCACCTGGTTCTGCACATAGCCCTGCGGCAGATGCCCGATCGCGCTCGCGCCGAAACCGAGCAGTACTTCGCCCTTGTCGGTGGTGTAGCCTTGGAAATTGCGCCGCAGCGTCCGTTCCTCGAAGGCCACGGCCATGGCGTCGTCGGGGCGTGCGAAATGGTCGAGCCCGATCTGGACGTAGCCGGCCTCCTTCAACGCATTGGCGATCGCGCAGGCCTGGTCATGACGCGCGAGGCCGTCGGGCAGCGCGGTCTCGTTGATCATGCGCTGGTGCTTCTTGAAGTCAGGCACATGCGCATAGCCGAACACCGAGAAACGATCGGGCCCGAGTTCGAGGCTGCGCCGAACGGTGTCCAGGCAGGACGCGACGGTCTGGTGCGGCAGCCCATAGATGAGGTCGAAGTTGATCCCGTTGATGCCGGCGCGATGCAGCCTATCGACGACGGAAGCCGTCTGCTCATAGCTCTGCACGCGATTGATCGCGCGCTGCACGACCGGATCGAAGCTCTGCACGCCCAGGCTGGCGCGGTTGACGCCGGAGAGCCGCATGGCCTCCACCATCTCTGATGTCAGCGTGCGCGGGTCGATCTCGACCGCAATTTCGGCCGAGGGCAGTACGAAGAACGAATGGCGCATCGCCGCCATCAACTCGGCAAAGGCCTCCGGCGCCATGATGGTCGGCGTGCCGCCACCGAAATGGATGTGCTCGACCTTGATGCGGCGGCCGATGGTTTCAGACACCTGCGCGATCTCGCTGCGGAGGGTCCGCTGATAGGCCGCGATCAGCCCGTCGCGGCGGACGATCTGGGTATGGCAGCCGCAATACCAGCACATCTCGCGGCAGAACGGCACGTGCAAATAAAGTGACGCGCTGGCGCCTGCCGGGAGTCCGGCGAGCCATTCGGCATAAGTATCCGGGCCGACCGCCGGCGAAAAATGCGGCGCGGTCGGATAGCTCGTGTACCGCGGCAATCTCTCTTCGCCGTAGCTCGCTGCGAGATCGGTCCTCATATCTTACCCATTCGTAAATCGATGCCGCGCGGTGGCGCGGCAAATCCCGGATGCCATTGGATGACCCGTTTTCGGGCGGACCACCTTGCGCTCGCTCAAAGTCCGAACGCCGGATCGGGGCCAAGATGACGTTCAATCATGACTCACTGGAGATAGGCCATGGCGTCGCTCGCGCTCGATCTCGTTCTCTGGCTCACCGGCGTTCGCGGTCATATCCCGCGCCTCGACGATCTTCGTCCCGCCCCCGCGGCACCCTCCGTCGGCGCAGGTTATCTCGTGCGGGTGCTGGCGATCACCGCCGCCATCTTTGCCGCGCTGTCGCTCGCGGTCTGGGGCACGGTCTGGATTGCGATCCAGCTTCTCTAATCGACAACCAAACATTCACAATCGAGCGCAGCTGAACATGCGAACGATTTGCCGCTGGCGCAACTGACGCCACGCGACGTCGTGCGCTTCGCACTGCCGATACGCGCTTCGGCAAACCTCCTAAGGATTTTACCGGAGGCGAATTCGGCAAAAGCTTGTCGCAGCGCAAACACTCTTGCCGTAACAGGCGCAGACTGCATCCGTCATCAAAACCCTTTCAGATGAAGGATGCTTCCGATGTTCACCCGCAGAGCCGCATTGATCAGCGCCGCCGCGACCGCCCTGATGCTTGCGACACCCACGTTCGCCGCCGGCGACCTCAAGCTGCCGCGGCAGAAGGTCGAGCTGGTCGCCCCGCCCTTCGTGCACGCGCACGAGCAAGCGACGACGCAAGGGCCCAAGATCGTCGAGTTCAAGCTCAACATCGAGGAGAAGAAGGTCGTCATCGACGACAAGGGCACCACGTTCCAGGCCATGACCTTCAACGGCTCGATGCCGGGTCCGCTGATGGTCGTGCATGAAGGCGACTACGTCGAGGTGACGCTGGTCAATCCCGCGACCAACACCATGCCGCACAACATCGACTTCCACTCCGCGACCGGTGCCCTCGGCGGCGCTGAGCTCACGCTGGTCAATCCCGGCGAGCAGGTCGTGCTGCGCTGGAAGGCAACGCGGACCGGCGTGTTCGTCTATCACTGCGCCCCGGGCGGCCCGATGATCCCCTGGCATGTCGTCTCCGGCATGAACGGCGCGGTGATGGTGCTGCCGCGCGACGGCCTGAACGACGGCAAGGGCCATGCGCTGAAATACGACAAGGTCTACTATGTCGGCGAGCAGGACATGTATGTGCCGCGCGACGAGAAGGGCAACTTTAAGTCCTATGATTCGCCGGGCGAAGCCTTCACCGAGACCGAAGAGGTGATGAAGAAGCTGATCCCCTCCCACGTGGTGTTCAACGGCAAGGTCGGTGCGCTCACCGGCAAGAACGCGCTGACGGCCAAGGTCGGCGAGAACGTGCTGATCGTGCATTCGCAGGCCAATCGCGACAGCCGTCCGCACCTGATCGGCGGCCATGGCGAATGTCTGGGAGACCGGAAAATTCTCCAACGCGCCGGAGACGGGACTCGAGACCTGGTTCATCCGCGGCGGCTCGGCGGGAGCTGCGCTCTACAAGCTCCTGCAGCCCGGCATCTACGCCTATGTCACGCATAATCTGATCGAGGCAGCCGACCTCGGCGCCACCGCGCACTTCAAGGTCGAAGGCAAGTGGAACGACGATCTGATGACCCAGGTGAAGGCGCCCGCGGAGATACCGGCTCCCAACACCAACTAGACGCGACAGGGGGCCGGTCATCGCCGGCCCCTTCCTTCTTCGGGGGACGACCATGCTGATCGCATTCAAGCTGAAACTGCTGCTCGCCTGCGCCGCAGGACTCGCAGGGCCGATCGCCGTGGCGCCGCTGGTCTCGGACATGGCGGTCCATGGTACGGCGACGGAGCCTGCCATCGTCAGGGTCGCGCCGGGTAATCTCTCCTATCGCGAGGCCGGCGATTTCACCCGCGCGGGGCTGCAGGCCGAAGTGCCGCTGCGCGCGATGCGCTTCAACCGGCCGCTGCACATCATGCGGCACCAGGTCTCGTCATCCGACTATCAGCTTTGCGTGCAGGATGGCGCGTGCCGCGCGCTCGATCGCGGCGTCGCGATTGCGTCCGATCGTCCCGCGGTCCAGGTGAGCTGGCACGATGCGCAGGCCTATGCGGGCTGGCTGTCGCACAAGACCGGCCACACCTATCGCCTGCCGAGCGACGCGGAATGGGCCTTTGCGGCCGGCTCCCGGTTCAGGGACGACGGCGCGCCTGTGGACGCAGACGATCCTTCAAAGCGCTGGCTCAGCCGTTACGAGCGTGAATCCGAGCGCGACCTCTCCGACACGACGGCCTATCCGTTCGGCAAGTTCGGCGCGAACGAGCATGGAATCGAAGATCTCGCCGGCAATGTCTGGGAATGGACCTCGACCTGCTTCGTGCGCTCGCGGATCGACGCAGCCGGCAATGCCGGCCGCCCGACCGTGAATTGCGGCGTGCGCGTCGCCGAGGGTGCGCACCGCGCCTACGTCACCGACTTCATCCGCGACGCCCGCGCCGGCGGTTGCGCACAGGGCGTGCCGCCCGCCAATCTCGGCTTCCGCCTGGTGCGCGAGGAGCCGTCGTGGGTCGCAAGCGTGTCGGCGCGGTGGGGCAAGGTGTGAGCGGCGCGGTCGTAGTATCGCCGAGTAGCCCGGATGGAGCGCAGCGCAATCCGGGATCGGACCATCCACGAGCACCCCGGATTTCGCTACGCTCCATCCGGGCTACGGCGCATCACATCGCTCGCGCAAACATGCGAAATCCGGGCGCGCCGATGATCGCCTCGAACGCGGGATCGCGCTTCTCTTCGGCGAAGACAAATCCAGCCTTGGCGTAGGCGCGTTCGGCCGGCTGATTGCCGATCAGGAACGATATCGTCGCGCGGGCAAATCCGGCCGCTCGTCCCTTATCCAGTGCGCGCGCAAGCAACGCCTGCACGAGGCCGCGACCGCCATAGGCGGGATCGGTCGCGACGTGCTCGATCATCCAGTCGCCCTCGCCGCCCTGAACCCAGCAGGCGCGCGTGTAGGTGCCGCGGCGACGGATGGCTTCCAGCTCCGGCGCGGCAAGCCCGGTCGCGGCACCGACCTCCTCGATGGCTCGCCAGGCCGCAGGTCCCGTGCCGGCCGCCGGCAGTGCGCACAACGCGGCAGCAGGCTTGCCATCGATCTCGGCGATCAGGAATTGCGAGACATGCCACATCGACACCGCGTGTGCGGTCGTGATGCGCGCGATGAAATCGCGGCACTGTGCCTGGGGCTAGCCGAGCGCGACGTCGAACCAGCCGCGCGGCCGATAGCCGCGCTGCGACGACAGGATGGTCTGTGCGATGAAATCGGCGTCTTCGGGACGCGCAGACCGTATCGTCATGCGCGCCCCCGTTGCGACGACCTTACGTATTCTTCAGCGCGACGCGGAATTCGGCTTCGGTCTTGGCCTTGACCTCGTCGAGCGAGACGCCGTCGGCGAGCTCGATCAGCGCCATGCCGCCGTCGCCGTGCTTGTCGATGGTGAAGACCGCGAGATCGGTGACGACCATGTCGACCACGCGCACGCCGGTCAGCGGCAGGTTGCACTTCTTCAGCAGCTTCGAGCCGTCCTTGGCCGAATGCTCCATCACGACGACGACGCGCTTGACGCCGGCGACGAGATCCATCGCGCCGCCCATGCCCTTGACCATCTTGCCGGGGATCATCCAGTTGGCGAGATCGCCGTTCTGGGCCACCTGCATGGCGCCAAGGATCGACAGGTCCATGTGGCCGCCGCGGATCATCCCGAAGGAATCCGCGCTCGAGAAATACGAGGTCGAGGGTAGCTCGCTCACGGTCTGCTTGCCGGCATTGATGAGGTCGGCATCCACCTCGTCCTCATAGGGGAACGGGCCCATGCCGAGCATGCCGTTCTCGCTCTGGAGGCTGACATCGACCCCATCGGGGATGAAGTTCGAGACCAGCGTCGGGATGCCGATGCCGAGATTGACGTAGTAGCCGTCACGTAGTTCCTTGGCGGCGCGCGCAGCCATCTGTTCACGGGTCCAGGCCATGTGAGTCTCCTGACGCTTAAGCGGCGGTGCGCGGGCGGGTGTTGCGGAATTCGATGCGCTTCTTGGCCGTGCCGACCTCGACGATGCGCTTCACGAAGATGCCGGGCGTGTGGATATGGTCGGGATTGAGTTCACCGGCCGGAACCAGATGCTCGACCTCGGCCACCGTGATCTTGGCGGCGGTCGCCATCATCGGATTAAAGTTGCGCGCGGTCTTGCGGTAGATGAGGTTGCCGGCGGTGTCGCCCTTCCAGGCGTGGACGATGGCGAGGTCGGCGAACAGGCCGCGCTCCATCAGGTACTTCTCGCCGTCGAACTCCTTCACTTCCTTGCCTTCGGCGATCAGCGTGCCGACACCGGTCTTGGTGTAGAAGGCCGGGATACCGGCGCCGCCGGCGCGGATACGCTCGGCCAGCGTGCCCTGCGGATTGAATTCGAGTTCCAGCTCGCCAGCCAGGAATTGCTGGGCGAACAGCTTGTTCTCGCCGACATAGGACGAGATCATCTTCTTGATCTGGCGGGTTTCGAGCAGGCGGCTGAGGCCGATACCGTCGACGCCGGCATTGTTGGAGACGACCGTCAGGCCCTTGACGCCGGACTCGCGGATTGCGTCCGACAGCTCCTCGGCGATGCCGCAGAGGCCGAAGCCGCCCGACATGATCATCATGTTGTCTTTCAGAACGCCTTCGAGAGCCGACTTGGCGTCGGGATAGACCTTGTTCATGCAAATAACCTTCGGGTGAACCTTCGGCTGGCAGGCGTCGCGCCTCATTGGCGGCGATTATTAGGCGAAATCGTCCAAAGCCGTCAATGATACGGGGTTCTCCGTTCCGTCCTCCGGTGATAGAAGCTGCCCACGCCGTGGGCAGACCCGTCCGCGGCCTTGAAAGCGACAAGAAAACCCATCAAGTTGCGGGGGTTGGGCGTGGGCACGCAGGTTTCCGGTCCGCCCTTCTGGCTCCCGCGACCAACCCGATCAGGACATGCCATTGACCATGGCCCAAGGAATGAAGCGCCTCGGGACGCCGATCGCGGCGCTGCTCGGCCTCGCGCTGATCGCCCTGATCGCGACCTCCTGGCTCATCAACCGCGACGCGCTGCGCAAGGCGGTGGAAACGCAGATCCGCGACGTCACCGGGCTCGAGCTCAGCGTGGCAGGCAGCATCGACATTTCGCTGCTGCCGGCGAGCTACATTTCCTTCCATGACGTCGGCCTGAAGGGCGGCGGCACCAGCGATCCCGCGCTCCATGTCGACGTGCTCACCGCCAATCTCCGGCTGCTGCCGCTGCTGCTGCAGCGGTTCGAGATCGCCGACCTGACCCTGCTGCGGCCGCGCATCCATGTCAGCCTGAAGCAGGATGGCGAAAGCAACTGGACGCCCTTCATCCAGACCATTGCGCGCACCATGAAGCCGGGCGCCGAGAACCAGGTGTCGTTCTCCGAGATCAGGATCCAGGACGGTGTGCTCAATTACGAGGACGCCACCACCCACGCCGCCGAGAAGTTCGAGGACATCGACCTGTCGCTGGCCTGGCCCTCGATCTCGCGGTCCTTCGCCGCGACCGGACAATTCGACTGGCGCGGCGAGCGCGTCGACGGCTCGATCAGCTTCGCCGATTTCGTCGCCGCCCTCTCCGGCGACCGCTCCGGGCTGAAGGCGCGGATCGCCAGCGCCCCGCTCAAGCTTGCCTTCGACGGCAGCGTCGCCAACCGCACCAGCCCGATGATGGAAGGCACGCTCACCATCGACAGCCCGTCCTTGCGCAACGCGCTGCGCTGGACCGGTCAGCCGCAGCCCGGCAGCGGCGGCTTCGGCCGCTTCGCGCTGAAGGCGCGCGCCAATGTCGTCGGCGCCTCGATCGCGCTCACCAACGTCAATGTCGAGCTCGACGGCAACACTGCCGAGGGCGTGATGACCTACGCCAATAACGGCCGGCAGACGCTGCAAGCGACGCTTGCCGCCGACGCGCTCGACTTCACACCTTATATCTCGACCTTCCGCCTGCTCGCCAGCGGCGCCCGCGACTGGAACAGGCAGCTGTTCGATCTCAACGGGCTTTCGACCACCGACCTCGACATGCGCCTGTCGGCAGCAAGGCTGACAGTCGGGACGTCGAAACTCGGCCGCACCGCGATCGGCGCCAATCTGCGCAACGGCACGCTGGCGCTCTCGGTCGGCGAAGCCCAGGTCTATGGCGGCATCGCCAAGGGCTCGTTCGGGATCGCGCGCTCCGACACCGTCGCCGACGTCAAGGCGCAATTCCAGTTCACCGATGTCGATCTTCAGGCCTGCGCCTCCGAATTGTTCGGCCTCAACAAGCTGTCCGGCCGCGGCAACATCAACGTCTCGCTGCTGGCCTCCGGCTCCAGCCCGTTCGGCCTCGTGCAGTCGCTCGACGGCACTGCCACCGTGACCGGGCACGACGGTGCGATCTCGGGCTTCAACGCCGAGCAGCTCCTGAAGCGGCTGGAGCGGCGGCCGCTGTCGGGTGGCGGCAATTTCCGCAACGGCTCGACCCCTTATGACACCCTCACCGTCGCGGTGAAGTTCTCCGATGGGATCGCCACTGCCGAGGACATCCGCATCGAGGGGCCGGCTGCGAAGATCACGCTGACGGGCACTGCCTCGGTGCCGACGCGCGAATACGACATGAAGGGCGTGGCGAGCCTCAACACGACGTCCGGCTTTCAATTGCCCTTCATGGTGCAGGGTCCCTGGGACGATCCGCTGATCTTCCCCGACCCCGAAAGCCTGATCCGCCAGTCACCTGCGGCGTCCCCCTTCCTAGACCTCCTGAAGCGGCGCATCACCGGCGAGAAGCACCCTGCGCCGCCAGATTCGCCGACGGCCGAGAACGCCAAGGAAAACGCGAAGTCCAACTGAGGACGGCGATCGTCCGGCGCTGCCGGACCATCGCGAATTGATCCGGCCGAATTGATGCGGCGATTGGATCGATGCGCGGATTAAGCATCTCCGCTGGCCCGACACCCCACGACCTAGGTCTGACAAGATGCCGCTAGATCGGCTGACGGCCATGCGCTAGTGTTTTATACGACCGGTTAAAAACACCGGCCGTTTGAGGGAGAAAAACGTGAGATCCAAGGTTATTGGCGCAGTTTCATTGGCGGTCGCTGCGGTTGGGCTTTTTGCGGCCACTGCACCCGCCTTTGCGCAGCAGAAGACGATCACGGTCTGGTGGGGCAAGGGCTTCTATCGGTCCGAAGACGACGCACTGATCGAGACGATCAAGAAGTTCGAAGCCAAGACCGGCATCAAGGTCGAATTGTCGCAGTACGCGATCCAGGACATGATTCCGAAGACGGTGGCCGCGCTCGATGCCGGCACTGTGCCCGATGTCGCCTATTCCGATTCCTACGACGTGCAGGCGCAGGGCAAGTGGGCCTATGAGGGCAAGCTCGAGGACCTCACGGACGTCATGGAGCCGATCAAGGGCCGGTTCGTGCAGAACACGCTGGACGCGTCGATCCTCTATAACGACGTCACCAAGAAGAAGGCCTATTACGGCTTCCCGCTGAAGCAGCAGAGCATGCATGTCGAGATCTGGAACGACATGCTGGAGAAGGCCGGCTTCAAGCTCGCCGACATCCCGACCGACTGGGCGGGCTACTGGACGTTCTGGTGCGACAAGGTGCAGCCGGGTATCCGTAAAGCCACCGGCCAGCGCATCTACGGCGTCGGCCAGCCGATGGGCGTTGAATCCACCGACGCCTTCCAGTCGTTCTACACCTTCATGGACGCCTATCACGTCAAGCTGGTCGACGACGACGGCAAGCTCCTGGTCGACGATCCCAAGGTGCGTGAGAATCTGATCAGCGCGCTGAAGGATTACACCGACACCTATATCAAGGGCTGCACGCCGCCCTCCTCCACAACCTGGAAGGACCCCGACAACAACGTCGCCTTCCACAACAAGACCATCGTGATGACCCACAACTTCACGATCTCGATCGCGGCGAAGTGGTTCGAGGACTCGCAGAACCAGGCGCTCACGCAGGAGCAACGCGACGCCGGCAAGAAGGCCTATGAGCAGGACATCGTCACGGCGTCCTTCCCGAAGGCGCCCGACGGTTCGACCATCCGCTACCGCTCCGACGTCAAGACCGGGCTGGTGTTCACCGCGGCCAAGAACAAGGCCGAGGCCAAGCAGTTCATCAGCTTCCTGCTCCAGGAAGAGAATGTTCGTCCCTATATCGAGGGCGCGCTCGGCCGCTGGTTCCCGGTGACGAAGGAAAGCCAGGCCAGCCCGTTCTGGCAGGCCGACAAGCACCGCAAGGCGGTCTACGCCCAGTTCACCGGCGGCACCGCCGCGTTCGACTTCACCAAGAACTGGAAGTTCACGATCCTCAACAACGAGAACGTCTGGGCCAAGGCGATGAACCGGGTCGTCAGCGAAAAGGTCCCGGTCGACAAGGCCGTCGACGAGCTGATCGTCCGCATCAAGCAGGTTGCAGGCTAAATCTTCTTTCTTCCTCTCCCCGCTGGCGCGGGGAGAGGCGAAACGCTAATACCGGCCGCCTCGTGCGGCCTGAAGTCCTTTCAAAGAGTCCTGAAGAATGGCGATTACGCTCTCTGGCGATCAGTCGATGCCCGCTCCGCCCTTGTCGTCGCGGCTGACCCCGGCGCAGGTCTGGGGCATCGTGCTGCTCGCGCCCTATCTGCTCGTCTTCCTCGCCTTCGTCGTCTATCCCGTCTGCTACGGGCTGTGGCTGGCGCGGGCCCCGTCGAATTATGTCGCGCTGTTTCACGATCCGATCTTCGCGCGCGCCGCGGTCAACACGCTGATCTTCCTGGTCATCGGCATCAATATCAAGATGCTGATCGCGTTGTTCCTGTCCGGCTTCTTCGCGCAGCAGCGCACCTGGATCAAATGGCTCTCGGTGATCTTCATCCTGCCCTGGGCGGTGCCGTCGATCCCGACCATCCTGTCGGTGCGCTTCATGTTCAATCCCGAATGGGGCGTGGTCAACCACCTCATCTTCTCCCTCACCGGCGATGACGGCCCGAACTGGCTGAACGACCCCGCCGTGGCGCTGAGCATGGCCATCGGTGTGCACATCTGGAAATCACTGCCGTTCTGGACGCTGATCCTGATCACCGGACGCCTTGCGATCGCGCACGATCTGTTCGAGGCCGCCGAGGTCGATGGCGCGAGCTGGTGGCAGAAATTCCGCTACATCACCTGGCCGTCGATGCAGACGCTCTACATCACCTGCACGCTGCTCTCGATGATCTGGACGCTCGGCGATTTCAACAGCGTCTATCTGCTCACCGGCGGTGGCCCGGCTGACCTCACGCACGTGCTGGCGACGCTCGGTATCCGCTATCTCCGGCTCGACCAGCTCTCGCTGGCGATGGCCTCCATCGTCTGCGCGATGCCGTTCGTCCTGCCGCTCGTGTACTTTATGATGAAACGGTTGTCGCGATGAAGCTTCCCGGCGTAAGCGAATTTTCCTGGCGCGACGTCGCGGTCGAAGCGCGGCTGCTGCTGATCGGTATTCCCGTCTTCCTGTGGACGATGATTCCGATCTACCACATGTTCCTGTTCGCTATCTCCCCGAAGGAGGACGCGTTCTCGGGCAAGCTGTGGCCGGATCACCCGACGCTCCACAACTTCGAGATCGTGTTCAAGCAGCAGCACTACTTCCTGCGCGACTTCTACATCCAGTTCTGGAACTCGACGGTGATCGCAGTCTCCGTCGGCGTGCTGACGCTGTTCATCGCCACCGCCGCGGCGTTCGCGATCTCGCGATTGAAGGTGCCGGGCGGCCGCACCGTGTTGAACCTCGCGCTCTTCACCTATTTCATCCCCGCGGCGTTCCTCGCCGTGCCGATGTACCGCACCATGGGCAATTACGGCCTGCTCAACAATCACTGGTCGCTGATCCTGGCCATGGTGACGATCGCCAGCCCCTACGCGATCTGGGTGCTCAAGCAGGCCTCCGACAAGCTGCCTGTCGAGCTGGACGAGGCCGCGGTGATGGACGGCGCCACGACGCTCCAGATCTTCCGCCTGGTCTACCTGCCGCTGATGATGCCCTCGCTGGTCGCGATCGGCACCTATGCGGTGCTGCTCGCCTGGAACGAATATCTCTACGCGTTCCTGCTGCTGTCCAACGACCGCGAGATCACCCTCCCCGTCGCGCTCGGCAACTTCCTCGCTGCCGACGATTCGCCCTGGGAGCTGTTGATGACCACCGGCTTCATTTACGCGCTGCCGCCGGCCGCGGTCTACTACGCCTTCCGCCGCTACATGGTGGGCGGGCTCACGGCGGGCGCGGTGAAGTCCTGACAATCGAGAGCCTCGTTCCGATGGAATCGGAACGGGGCTTTCGATTCCTGCTTTGACGCGTTTTCCTTACGCGAACCGGTATCCACTTCGCTCGGAAACGCTTCGGGACGCATCGCGTCGCCACAAGCAGGACGTTCGAGCGACAACGCGGACAATTGCGGGTTGTCCACGCCTGCTCTAACCTCGCAGATGCACGATCGCAGCTATTATCTGCCCCACCGCGGGATCGCGGCGGTGCTCGCGATCGTCGCCGTGGTCGCGGTGCTGATCGACAACGCCTCGTGGTTCGGCCTTGCGATGTGGGGCGCGCTGGTCGTCTGCGCCATGCTGGCAGCCACCACCTCCGCGATCGAGAGCATGCTGCTGTTCATGGTGGCGATCGCCCTGTCCGCGATCATGTATTCGAGCGGATCGTCGCTTGCGGTCATCGGTATCCTGATTCCGACCCTGATCCACGTCTCGCTGTTCACGCTGATCTTCATGGTGCTCGGCGCGCACCGGTCGGGCAGCCGCGTGCAGGCTGCGCTGGTGGTCGTCTATCTGCTCGCGGTCGCCACGATCCTGTTGCTGCCGCCAACGGCCGAAATCCGGATCCCGAGCTTTGCCCGGGTCGGACAGGACTATTTCGGCAATGTCGGTCCGGCGCTGGGCCGGCTGTTCGGAGTCCCCGGCCTCGTCCTCGACACCCGGCTGACGAGCCTGCTCGCCTTCGTCTACACCTACCACTACCTCAACTGGTTCATCAAAGCCGACATCATCCGCTGGACTGAGGTGCCCAAGGCGCGGCTGGCGGCGATGGCCGCCGCAAGCGCCGCCTCCACCGCGCTCTACTTCTACGACTACGCTTTCGGCTTCACCTTCCTGCTGGCGCTGAGCCTGATTCACATCCTGCTCGAGTTTCCGCTCGACAGCCTCGCGCTGCGGCAGCTCGGATCCGCGATGCAGGGCGCGGTGCGCGCGCGATATGCGGGGCCCATCGCGGCCTCCGCGACGCGGTCGCGTTCTATAGGCACCAAGGCCGCGAAACGCGCAACCCGGTCACGCTGATCATCTCTCCGCGCTCTTGCGTCGATACGCGACCAGCAGGGCGATCGTCGAGCCGATGAAGTAGCCGGCGGTCGCGCCCGAGATGGCGCGGCCGGCGACGATCGCCAGCGCGCGATCGCCCGCATCGATCGCCGAGATCACGCCGACCGCATATTGCGAGGCGAAGACAATCAGGTTGCGGACCAGACCAAATGGACTGCCCGGACGGATGATCTGCCCGGTCGTGTGATCGACGTCGAACGGGCGCGGCGTCAGCATGCCAAGAGGCAGCAGCACCAGCGCGGCTGCGATCCATGCGACCAGCGGCCAAACGCTGTCTTGGTGGCCGAAGCCGAGCCGCGAAATCCCCCAGACGATGAATACGACCGGCACGATCAACGCGCGCCAGATCGGCGTCGTGCGCGGCTGCATCGCCTGAACGCCCTGCCACACCAGATAGGCGAGCAGCATCCAGACCCAGACCGGCGTATGGATCAGTATCTGGTAGGCGAATGTCATGATTGCTCCTCGCCTACAGCGGCGCCGCGCTCTCGCCCTGCGAGCTCGAGAGTTTCGAGGCAAGCGAGGCGATGACGATGACCACCGCGATCAGGGCGATCACCAGCGTGCAGATCGCGTTGATCTCGGGCTTCACGCCGAGCCGCACCTCGGAATAGATCCGGATCGGCAGCGTCGCCGAGCCGGGGCCGGTGGTGAAACTCGCGATCACGAGATCGTCGAGCGACAGCGTGAAGGCCAGCATCCAGCCCGCCACGATCGCGGGCGCGATCAGCGGCAGCGTCACGGCGACGAACGCGCGAACCGGGTTGCAGCCGAGGTCCATCGCCGCCTCCTCCAGCGAACGGTCAAGCGAGCCGAGGCGGGACTGCACGACCACCGCGACGAAGCACATCGTCAGCGTGGTGTGGGCGATCGTCACCGTCCAGAAGCCGCGCTCGGCGTTGAGCGCGACGAACAGCAGCAGTAGCGACAATCCGGTGATCACCTCCGGCATCACCAGCGGCGCGTAGAGCATGCCCGAGAACAGCGTGCGCCCGCGAAACCGCTCGCCGCGCGACAGCGCAACGGCTGCGAGCGTGCCGAGCAGCGTGGCGATGGTCGCTGAGGAGACCGCGACCCGCAGGCTCATCCAGGCCGCCTCGATCATGGCGCGGTCATTGAAGAACTCGTGGTACCAGCGGAGCGACCAGCCGCCCCACACTGTCACCAGCCGCGAGGCATTGAAGGAGTAGATGACGAGGATGAGGATCGGCAGATAGAGGAATGCCAGGCCCAATGCGAGCGAGGCGATGTTGAAGCGGGACAGGCGGGAGACCTTGCGCATCGCTTCAGCGCCCCTGTTCCAGCTGCCGCTTCTGCAGGCGTTCGTACAGCAGCAGCGGCACCAGCAGCACCACCAGCAGCACGATCGCCGCCGCGGAGGCCACCGGCCAGTCCTTGTTGGTGAAGAATTCGAGCCACAGGGTCTGGCCGATCATCAGCGAATTGGAGCCGGCCAGAAGGTCCGGGATCACGAACTCGCCCACGATGGGGATGAAGCACAGCAGCACGCCCGCGCCGACGCCGGGCAGCGACAGCGGGAAGGTGACGAGCCAGAACACCTGCCAGGGCGGCGCGCCGAGATCAGAGGCCGCCTCCTCCAGCACCGGCTCCATTTTCGCGAGCGTGGCGTAGAGCGGCAGAATCATGAATGGCAGATAGGAATAGACGATGCCGATATACATCGCGGTGTCGGTCGAGAGCCACACCACCGGCTGGCTGACCAGGTGCAGCGCGAGCAGGATCTGGTTCAGCAGGCCGTCATGCTGGAGGATGTTGATCCACGCGTAGATGCGGATCAGGAACGAGGTCCAGAACGGCACGATCACCAGCACCATCGCCACCGCCTGCCAGCGCTTCGGCAACCGCGCCATGCCATAGGCGATGGGATAGCCGATCACGAGCAATAGCGCAGTCGCGGTGACGGCGACGGTGAGGCTGCGCACATAGGCGAACACGTAGATGTCGTCTGAGGCGAGCAGCTTGAAATTGTCGATCGACAGCGCGGCGAACGCTGCCTTGAGCGCCTCCCATCCCGCCATCAGGTCGAACACCGGCTCGTAAGGCGGCTGTGCGATCGCTGTCTGCGACAGGCTGATCTTGAGCACGAAGCCGAACGGCACCAGGAAGAACAGCAGCATCCAGACATAGGGCGCGATCGCGGCAAAGCGCGCCGGTCTTGCGAAGATGCGGCGCGAGCTCATGATTGCAGCACCATGCAGTCGTCGGGCGTGAACCAGGCGACGACACGCTGGTTCAGGCTGTAGGCGTCGACGTCGAGGCGCGCGCTGTTGGGGACCGACGCCTGCACGATTCCGCCGGCATCGAGCTTCACCTTGTAGGTAGTGGTGCCGCCGAGATAACAGATGTCGGCGACCACGCCGTCCAGGCTGTTGATCGCCGTCTCACGACCGGCCTCGCTCACCGGGCCGCGACGCGACAGCTTGACCTTCTCGGGGCGGATCGCGACCGACAATTTTCCCGCGCCGACGCCTTCGCGCGGCTCGGCCACCACCAGCGCACCCGCATCACGCGTGCCAATGATCAGACGATGGCCGTCGCGCAATTTGGACTCGCCGTCGAACAGATTGATGTCGCCGACGAACTCCGCGATCCAGCGCGAGCGCGGCGCTTCGTAGAGTTCACGGGGGCTCGCGACCTGGGCGAGCCTCCCGGCCTTCATCACGCCGATCCGGCTCGCCATGGTCATGGCTTCCTCCTGATCGTGGGTGACGATGATGAAGGTCATGCCGAGCCGGCGCTGCAGCTCCATCAGCTCGCCCTGCGTGCTCTCGCGCAGCTTCTTGTCCAGCGCGGCCAGCGGCTCGTCGAGCAGCAGAAGCTGCGGCCGGCGCGCCAATGCACGCGCCAGCGCCACGCGCTGACGCTGACCGCCGGAGAGCTGGTCGGGCCTGCGTTTCTCCAGCCCCTCGAGCTTCACCAGCGCAATCATTTCCGCCGCGCGCGTGGCGATGTCGGCACGCGCCATGCCGGCCCGCTTCAGGCCGAAGGCGATGTTGTCACGCACGGAGAGATGCGGAAACAGCGCGTAGTTCTGGAACATCATGTTGATCGGGCGTTCATGCGGCAGCGCCTGCGCGATGTCCCGGCCGCCGAGCAGGATGCGTCCCTCGTCCGGGGCCTCGAACCCGGCGAGCATGCGCAGCAGCGTGGTCTTGCCGCAGCCGCTGGGCCCGAGCAGCGCAAAGAACTCGCCGGCCTTGATGTCGAGCGACACGCCGTCCACGGCCCGGAACGTCCCGAACGTCTTGGCGACGCCCTCGATGCGCAGCAGCGGCTGCCCCGCCGCGGGAAGCGCATCCGCGCCGGCGTCTATCTTGGGCAATTCGTCCGTCATGGTCCCTGCCAACCCCGATTCCGCCGCACGCTAGCGGCCGATCGTCCCCAGCTCAACCGGTTCGGGGGGTAACTTCCACTGCAGTCCCGTAGCCCGGATGGAGCGCAAGCGTAATCCGGGACGGTCCATCGGTGGTGAGACTTTCCCGGATTGCGCTTCGCTCCATCCGGGCTACGCCACTAGCTCACATTCGCCATGAACATGGCCAGCGCGTCGCGATCCGCCGCGGGCATCGTCAGGCCGAGCTTGGAACGGCGCCACAGAATATCCTCGGGAAAACGCGCCCATTCGCGGGTCATCAGATAGCGCACTTCGGCGCCGGTCAGCTCGGGGCCGAAGGCGGGGCCGAGCTCGTCGCGGGTCTTCGCCTCGCCGAGCACGGCCGGCAAGCGTGAGCCGTAGGCCGCGACCAGACGCTGGGCCTGCGGCTCCGACAGGAAGCGCCAGCGGTCGCGGGCGAGGTCGACTTCGGTGTCGAAACGGTCCCAGGCAAAGTCTCCGCCGGGCAACGCTGCGCTGGCGGTCCAGGGCGGCGACATCGGATAGAACGGCGTCAGCTTCGTCACGGCCCGCTCGGCGCGCAGGCGCGAGGTGGTGACGTCGCCGCCGAACATCGTGATCAGCGGCGCCTTGCGCCGGCGCGCGTGGAACAGCGTCGTCCCGTCGCGCCGCCGCACGGACGCCAGCGTCAGGTTGACGCCGGAGACCACGCGCACCACGTCGGTGGGCGCGACGCGCTCGCGGAAATAGCGGCTGGCCGCCTCGCAGAGATAGCTGACGTCGGCCCCAGGCATCGCCACGATCGCGGGATCACCGGTGAAATCACGAGTGACCGTGCCGATCAACGTGAAATCGCGCTCAAAGGGGCTCGCGAAGATCAGCCGCCCATCGCTGTTCTGGAAGACGTAGACGTTATCGGACTCGAACAGCCGCGGCACGATGATCTGGCTCATCTGCATGGCCGCCATGGCAGGCTGCGGCTGGCGCAGCACGGTCTCTGCGACGATCGACGTCCAGCCGCCGGTGGCATTGGCCAGCGCCCGGGCCGTGATCACGCGGCGATGGCCACGATCGACCACCGCGAGGCGCCATGTATCGGTTCGATCGGCGCGGACACAGCGAGCCCCGGTCCGGATCGCAGCGCCACGTTCGGCGGCATCCAGCGCCGTCAGCACCACCAGGCGGGAATCATCGACGACACAGTCCGAATATTCGAAAGCCGTGCCGAACGGGCGCTTCAGCGCGTTGCCGACCGGATGATGCGTGATGTCGAGGGTGGTCGCGGCAGGCAGGCCGCTCCGACCGGTGAGGCTGTCATAGAGGTACAAGCCGGCGCGCAGCAGCCAGGGTGGACGCTCCTCGGAATGGGCCGGGATCACGAAACGCATCGGCCGGACCAGATGCGGCGCGATGGCAAGCCAGGTCCGGCGCTCGGCCAAAGCCCGGCGCACCCGCCAAAAACCGCGGCGTTCCAGCACCGACAGATCGCCATGGATCAGCCGCGGCGTCGCGGATGACGCCGCGCCGCCGAGATCGCCCTGCTCCAGCAGAATGACCCGCAGGCCGCGGCCGGCCGCATCGCGGGCGAGGCTGACACCGTTCAGGCCGCCGCCGATGATCGCAAGGTCGTAATCCGCCATGAAGCCGTCGAATGGGAGCTAGCGCCCGCCATCACTAGAGCCATTTCCATTCCGATGAAATCGGAACGGGCGCTGGATTCTTGTTTTGACGCGTTTTCTTTGCGCGAACCGGTATCCGCTTGGCTCGATAACGCTCTAGCCGGTCTTGAGCGCAAGCTCCATGGTCTCGGCGCGGCCGACGAGGCCGGCATATTTGCCGATCGGCAGCGGCTTGCCGAGCAGGTAGCCCTGCACGCCGTCGCAGCCCTCCTTGGCAAGAAAGACGAGCTGATCGAGGGTCTCGACGCCCTCGGCGATGATCGACATTTCGAGGCCGTGGCCGAGATCGATCACGGCGCGGACGATAGCCGCCGATTGCGGGTTGCGGCCGAGATT
The DNA here is from genome assembly GCF_017565645.3 of Bradyrhizobium barranii subsp. barranii. Lineage (NCBI taxonomy): Bacteria > Pseudomonadati > Pseudomonadota > Alphaproteobacteria > Hyphomicrobiales > Nitrobacteraceae > Bradyrhizobium > Bradyrhizobium barranii. The sequence continues at coordinate 2,007,117 of NZ_CP086136.1, read as the reverse complement.
CATGATGAAGGCGCGGTCGATCTTGATCTTGTCGAACGGGAACGCCTGGAGATAGCTCAGCGAAGAGTAACCGCTGCCGAAATCATCCATGGAGATGCGCACGCCGAGCGCCTTCAGCCGGCGCAGCAATGCAAGACCCCGATCAAAGTCCTCGATCAGCACGCCCTCGGTGATTTCCAGCTCGAGCCGGCCGGGTGCGAGGCCCGTCTCGATCAGGATTGAATGGACCAGCCCGACCACGTCGCCGTGCATGAACTGCGCCGGCGACAAATTGACCGCGACCTGGAGCGGCTTCGGCCAGGACGCCGCCTCGCGGCAGGCCTCGCGCAGAATCCACTCGCCCATCTCGACGATCAGGCCGCTCTCCTCCGCGATCGGGATGAACTCGGCCGGCGAGACCTGGCCGCGCACCGGATGCTGCCAGCGCGCCAGCGCTTCGAAGCCGATGATCTCGCTCTCGGCGACGCTGTGGCGCGCGATGCCCTGCGGCTGGAACGCGAGCGACAATTCGCCGTTCTTGATCGCTTTCGACAGGTCCTGGTGCAGCACGCGGCGGTCGCGGATCTGCTGGTCCATCTCCGGCTGGTAAAGGCCGATCGTGCCGCGCGACTTCTGCTTGGCGCGGAACAGCGCCGCGCCGGCATTGGCCAGCAGCGATGCGCCGTCGGCACCATTATGCGGAAAGATCGACATGCCGGTGGTGACGCCGGCGCGAACCGCCCGGCCGTCGATCTGAAATTCCTGGGCGACGGCCTCGCCGAGCTGCTGCGCCAGCGCAAGGCCCGCCTCCGGCTGCTTGCCGTCGATGATCAGGCCGAACTCGTCCCCGGACAGGCGCGCCACCACGCCGCCGCGCGCGGAATCCTGAAGCCGCTGGGCCACCTCGATCAACAGCTTGTCGCCGAGCGCATGACCGAAGACGTCGTTGACCTCCTTGAGGCCGTCGAGGTCGAGGCAGAGCACAGCGAACTCCTCGCTGGTGCCTTCGCAGGCCTCGATCATCTGGGTCAGCGCCTGGAGGAAGGCGGCGCGGTTCGGCAGATCGGTCAGGCCGTCGTGATAGGCCATGTGCGCCATGCGCGACTCGGTCTGCCGGCGATCGGTGACGTCTTCGTGGGTCTTGATCAGATATTGCGGCTCGCCGGCATCGCTGAGCACGGTCGCCCGCCGGGTCAGGAACAGCCGCAGGCCGTCCTTGGTGGAGATCGGGTGCTCCTCGGTGATCATCCCGCGCTTCTTGATCGCGGCCTCGTCGCGCGCGATGATCAGCTTGGCTTCCTTGGGATTGAAGATGTCGGAGGCGGTCAGGCCCGTGGCCTCTTCGCGCCGCCGGTTGAGGATCGTCTCCGCGCTGCGATTGGCGAGCAGGTAGCGGCCGTCCTTGACCTGCTCCACGATCAGCGCCACCGGAATGTTGTCGACCACAAGCTCCAGGAACTTCTTCGTGCTCTCCAGCTCCTGCGACAGCGAGCGGCGGTCGGTGATATCCTCGAACACGAGCATCAGGAATTCGGGCTTGTTGCTCTCGTCGCGGACCACGATCCGGATCGAGGCAACCATGCGCCGTTCACCGGCGCGGTCGACCTCGAATTCATTGCGGAACTGGCCGTCCGGCGAATTCAGTGCCGCCTTGTCGGCCGCCTCGATGCTGGCCGCCGAGATGGGCGCGAACAGCTCCCGCGCATTCTTGCCGACGGCGTGGTCGCGCGAGAACCCCCAGAACCGTTCATAGGCGCTGTTCGCGAAGATGTAACGCCCGTCCTCGATGTTCTTCGCGGCGACGCAGGCCGGCACGTGGTCCAGCACGGTTTCCAGGAATTGCTTGGTGGAGGCGAGTTGCCGTGACAGCTTGCGCTGATCGCTGACGTCCAGATGCGTCGCGACCGAGCCGCCGTTCGGCAACACGAAATATTTCACGAGGATGGCGCGGCCATCGGGCAGTTCGGTGATGAGGCCGTTGGGGCTCGCCGCCTTCTCGTAGAACTCATCGTCGGAGACACCGCCGAGGACGTCGCGCTTGCGCCTGAGTTCGAGGATGTCGTAGCCGGTCATCCCGGTCCACAGATCCGAGCGCGCCAGGCCGTAGATCTCGAGATAGCGGTCGTTGCAGAACATGATGCGTCGTTGCGCATCCGTCATCACCACGCCCTGGTTGAGATTGTTCATGGCGGAGGAGACGAAGGCGTTGCGCCGCAGCTGCAAGCGCTTGGTGCGGCGCAGCGAGGAATGGATCCACAGCGCGATGGCGGCCAGGAACGCACAGACGACGATGCCGCCGATCAGCGCTTCCCAGACCAAATTGGGATCGAGCTTGCCTGGCGGCGCGAAGCTGTCCGAGAGCGCAAAGGCGCGCGCAGGCGCGACCGCGCTGCCCAGGCACACGACGGCCTGCACAGCAATCGGAAGCGTGCTGCCCACGTGCCAGTTCTTCTCAGCCATCAGCCACCCGCGCTTTCAACGTCGGATTGTCTGGCTTCACGGGTTTGGATCGGGTAAACGCCTGTACGCGCAACAGAAAAATGTGACGCCAAATACGGCAATTGCCCTGACATGATAAATGCTTCCTTAATGGAAAACGGCCCGGTGCCGTGGTTCTCAGGCCTGATGCCACCGTTGCTTTCAATGGATACACTGCACAACCATGGATAGGGTCGACTGCGTCGTCATCGGAGCCGGCGTGGTCGGGCTCGCGGTGGCTCGAAAGCTTGCCCAGGCCGGGCGCGAGGTGATCGTGCTCGAGGAAGCCGAGGCCATCGGCACCATCACCTCCTCGCGCAACAGCGAGGTGATCCATGCCGGGATCTATTACCGCGCCGGCAGCTGGATGGCGCGCATGTGTGTCAGCGGCAAGCACGAGCTGTACCGCTACTGCGGCGAGCGCGGCATCCCGCACAAGAACTGCGGCAAGCTGATCGTCGCGACCAGCGCCAAGGAGACCGAGAAGCTGCAATCGATCAAGGCGCATGCCGAGGCCAATGGCGTGCTCGACATGCAGCTGCTCACCGGCGAGGCCGCGCGCGCGCTGGAGCCGGCGCTCGCCTGCGACGCCGCGCTGCTCTCGCCATCGACCGGCATCATCGACAGCCACGCCTACATGCTCTCGCTGCGCGGCGAGGCCGAGGCAGCCGGCGCGGCCTTCGCGTTTCACACCCCGCTGGTCCGCGCCAAGGCAGCCGGCGATGTGATCGAGATCGAGGCCGGCGGCGAAGCGCCGATGACGCTGCAATGCGGCTTGCTCGTCAACGCCGCCGGGCTCTCGGCGACAACGGTCGCACGCCACATCGACGGCATGCCGATCGACCGGATTCCGCCGGCCTATCTCGCCAAGGGAAACTATTTCAGCTGCAACGCCAGGGCACCATTCTCGCACCTGATCTATCCGGTGCCCGAGCCAGGCGGGCTCGGCGTGCATCTGACGCTGGACATGGCCGGGCAGGCACGCTTCGGCCCCGACGTCGAGTGGATCGAGACGATCAATTACGAGGTCGATCCATCACGCGCCGAGCGCTTCTATCCGGCGATCCGGAGATACTGGCCGACGCTGCCCGACGGCGCGCTGATGCCGAGCTATTCGGGCATTCGCCCGAAGATCGTGCCGCCGGCGGTGGCCACGCAGGATTTTCTGATGCAGGGCCCGCGCGATCACGGCGTCGAAGGCCTGATCAACCTGTTCGGCATCGAATCGCCGGGACTGACGTCATCGCTCGCGATCGCGGACCACGTCGCTGAGCTCGCAGGCATCTAGGGGATTTTCAATCGGAGCGGAAAGGCTCCAAGCGCCGCGCAAATAACTTTGCACGCTGCGCACCTTCATGCAGGGATGAGCGCAATAGCTCTCACCCCTGCATGAAAGGGTAAGTTCAACTCTACACTGTTACAGGGGTTACTAGTGGAGCGTGTCGCCGGTGTGCTTCAAACGCTCGATCTGGTCCTTGACCATCAACTTCCGTCGCTTCAACTCAACAATTTGCAGGTCGTCTGTTGAAAGGTGCACGAGAGCTTCGTGCAATTCGTTTTCGAGCGTTTTGTGCTTCCGTTCCAATTCAACCAGATGTGCCTGAATTGTCATTCGAAACCTCCTCGGTAGGGGGAAACCTTGGATTCGATCCGGGCAAACAAGTGTACATCACCGATTCGTTCTGTCGATATGTATCCGTCGTCGCAGCGTCATTTTTGAAAATTCATATGTAACGAATCGTGAGTAAGGAACCACGCTGGAAAAATCCATGATATCAATGTGCTTGCGCAACGCCGCAACGAATCGTCGAAATATCTTGCGAGAGTTCGGTGAGCGGCGGCCCGAGATCGCTTGCGATCACGGCGCGCAAGGACGATAATTTCCACAGGGCATCCACAGCCTTGAATCTCACGCCCATCGGGTTTTCGGCCACCGCGAACATGACCAATGAAGACGAGCGTGAGCTCGAAGCCGAGCTCACCCGGTTGCAGCAAGAACACCGAGATCTCGACGCCGCGATCGATGCGATGCATCAATCGCCTGCCCCCGACCTGTTGCGGTTACAACGGTTGAAGAAGCGCAAGCTGTTGTTGCGCGACCGTATCGCGTTCATCGAAGACCAGATCACGCCGGACATCATCGCCTGAACCGCGAGGCCCTTTTCGTGGCAGCTCGCCGCATCCGAATCCGCTTGACTCGAAAAGAACAAAATAGGAACATTTGGGCATCCCACCGCCCCAGGAAACGCCCAGGAAACCCCCGAGGACAACGCAGATGTCGGCAACCGCCCTTCTCGACAACAGCCATTATGAACAGGCCTGCGACCAGGCGATCGCGATGTGCGACGGCAATCTGCGCAGCACCATCAAGGCGCTGATCATGGCCAACGAATATCTGGAAGCAGAGCTGGAAGAATTACAGGCGGCGATTTCAGCCGGCTGCATTCCCGAGACCGCACGCAGCAAGGTGCGGAGCAACAGCAGCGCCGCCTGAGTTCAACATCGGAGCAACGCCATGTCGGATGTGACCTACTACGTTGCAATGCCCTTCCTGATCGATGCCGACGGATCGCCTGTCGCGGGCGCCGCGGAGGAATGCCAGAGCTCGGCGGCCGCGTTGCGGCGCGCCGAGATCCTGGCGCACGGTGCCGGCCATATCGGCGCGGTTGCGTTCAGCCGCAGCGGCGATCCCATGACCGGCGAATTCGGCGACGCCACGCTGCTGCGCAAATTCGGCAACGTGCCGGAAGATCTGGCCACGCTGTAAGGGTTGTTGCTTGAGCATGATCTCCGCGCGACGCGGTCCGCGCTTGTCGCGAAGATCGTGCCCTAGTTGCTGACCAGCCTGATCAGCGGCTCGTGCCGCCGGTGCGCCTTGCGCACATACATGGCGGCATCAGCCTCCTCCAGCGCGCGGCCTGCATCGGACTGCGCCCCCAGCAGCGCGACACCTGCGGAGGCGCCCGCGGTCACGCGCTGACCGCGAAAGGCAAACGACAATTCGTCGATCGCCTGCTCGAAGGTCGCGGCCTTCGCCTTGGCGTCGGTCTCGCTGAGATTCCAGAGCAGCAGCGCGAACTCGTCGCCGCCAAGCCGGCCGACCACGTCCGAGGCGCGGACCTGCCGCGTCAGGGTGGCCGCAATCGCCTTGAGCACCTCGTCTCCGGCGGCATGGCCGAAGGAATCATTGATCGGCTTCAGGCGATCGACGTCGAGCACGATCAGCGCGCCGCTGGCGCGGTAGCGCTTCATGTAGGCGATGGCGCGCGCGAGCTCGCGCTCGAAGCCGCGCCGGTTCGGAATCTCCAGCAGGAAATCGGTGTCGGCCGCAGCTTCCAGTTCCGCAACCCGCCGCTCCGCCTCCTTGAGCTTGCTCCGCAAGCCGCGGATGGTCGCCCTGGTGTCGTCGGCGGCCGACGCTCCGCGCCGCGCCGGCTTGGCCGAGCGCTTCGCCAGCCGCCTGGGGGCGGCTTTGGAGCGGCCGGCGCTGGCTTTCCGGCCCTTTTTGGCCTTCGCAGCGCTTGCCCTTTTTGGTTTCTTCATGGGCATCCTGCTCAATGAAGGCTTGCGGGGATTCACCAAGACAGGATAGTGCATTCCCTTCTCCTTGCCACCGCCTTGCGAGCCACCGGCCGGAACCGTTAATCTGGCCTATCTTTCTGTTTTCCGAGCACAATTGACGTCATGACCGCGCCGATCGCCATCATCATGGGAAGCCAGTCGGACTGGGAGACGATGCGGCATGCCGCCGACACGCTCGCAGCGCTCGGCGTTGCCGCCGATACCCGCATCGTTTCGGCACACCGCACCCCCGACCGGCTGTTTGCATTCGCCAAGGGCGCCAAGGCGGCAGGCTACAAGGTCATCATCGCCGGCGCGGGCGGCGCTGCGCATCTGCCCGGCATGGCGGCGGCGCTGACGGAACTGCCCGTGTTCGGCGTTCCCGTCGAATCCAGGACGCTCAAGGGCATCGATTCGCTCTATTCGATCGTGCAGATGCCCGCGGGCATCCCGGTCGGCACCCTCGCCATCGGCAAGGCCGGCGCGATCAACGCGGCGCTGCTTGCAGCTTCAGTGCTCGCATTGTCCGACCCGGCCCTGTCCGACCGTCTCGCCGCCTGGCGCAAGGCACAGACCGAGGCGGTTGCGGAGCGCCCGGAGGACAAGGCGTGACTGACGCAAAGCAGGTGAAGCTGAAGCCCGGTGACACCATCGGAATCCTCGGCGGCGGACAATTGGGGCGGATGCTCGCCATGGCTGCGGCGCGGCTCGGCCTGCGCTGCCAGGTATTCTCGCCCGATCCGGACTCGCCCGCCTTCGACGTCGTGCTGAACGCGACCTGCGCCGAATATGCCGACGTCGAAGCGCTCGAGCTGTTCGCCAACGACGTCGACGTCATCACCTACGAATTCGAGAACGTGCCGTCTGCCGCCGCGATGGTGCTGGACGCGCGCCGCCCGGTGCTGCCCAACCGCAAGATCCTCGAGACCACCCAGGACCGGCTCGCCGAGAAGGATTTCGTGACGCGGCTCGGCATCGGCACCGCAGCCTATGCCGACGTCACCTCGGTCTCCTCGCTGCGCGAGGCGATCGCCCGGATCGGCCTTCCGGCGGTGCTGAAGACCCGCCGCTTCGGCTATGACGGCAAGGGCCAAGCCATCATCCGCGAGGGCGACGATATCGCCAAGGTGTGGACCAGCCTCGCCACCAAATCGGCGATCCTCGAAGCCTTCATCCCGTACGAGCGCGAGATCTCCGTGATCGCCGCGCGCTCGGCGACCGGCCAGGTCGAATGCTTCGACGTCACCGAGAACGAGCACCGCGACCACATTCTGAAGATATCCCGCGCCCCCGCACAGATTCCGGATGCGCTCGCGGAAGAAGCGCGCAGCATCGCCGGCAAGATCGCCGGCGCGCTCGATTATGTCGGCGTGCTCGCGGTCGAGATGTTCGTGCTCGCCAACGGCACCGGGCCGAAGGTGCTGGTCAACGAGATCGCCCCGCGCGTGCACAACTCCGGACACTGGACGCTCGACGGCGCCTCGGTCTCGCAGTTCGAGCAGCACATCCGCGCCATTGCCGGCTGGCCGCTCGGCAAGGCCGTGCGCCACGGCGAAATCGTCACCATGACCAATCTGATCGGCGACGAGATCAACGATTACGAGAAGTGGCTGAGCGTGCCGGGCGCGACCGTGCATATCTACGGCAAGGGCGCACCGCGCCCCGGCCGCAAGATGGGCCACGTCACCGAAGTCAGGCCGACGAAGGGCAAGTAGCGGGACCGCGGCGCATGCCGCGATCCCGCCTTTCGATCAGGCCGTCTTCACGCCCGCGACGACGCCAGAGGGTTCCTCGCTGAGCCAGCGATAGAGCACCCCGCCCAGCGCGCCGCCGATCAGCGGTGCGACCCAGAACAGCCAGAGCTGCGACAGCGCCCAGCCGCCGACGAACAGTGCGGGCCCCGTGCTGCGCGCCGGGTTCACCGACGTGTTGGTGACGGGGATGCTGACGAGATGGATCATCACCAGCGCGAGACCGATCGCGAGCGGGGCGAAGCCCGCGGGCGCGCGGCCATGGGTGGCGCCCATGATGACGAACAGGAACATCATGGTCATCACCACCTCGGTGACGAAGCAGGCAATCAGGCTGTACTGGCCGGGCGAATGCGCGTCGTAGCCGTTCGATGCGAAACCCTTGCTGACGTCGAATCCGGGAGCACCGCTGGCGATTATGTAAAGCAGCTGGGCGGCGACGATCGCGCCGCAGACCTGCGCGATCACGTAAGGCAGGATCTGTCCTGCCGGGAAACGTCCTCCGGCGGCGAGCCCGACGGTGACGGCCGGGTTGAGGTGGCAGCCCGAGATGTGCCCGATCGCATAGGCCATGGTGACGACGCTTAAGCCGAACGCAAGGGACACGCCGACCAGGCCGATTCCGACCTGCGGAAAGCCGGCGGCGATCACCGCGCTGCCGCAGCCTGCGAATGTGAGCCAGAATGTGCCGATCGCCTCGGCAGCGTATTTCTTCATATCCATGTGACGTCTCCCCTAATTCCAGGAATTTCCGGAGCAAAGCTCCGGGAACTGCCCCACCCTTGGCGCCGAATCACCCAAATCGGGGCCGCACGGAGGTATTTTCGCCTTATTTAATGGCTGAACTTGGCCCGAAAACCTGCTTGGCAGGTGGACATCGCGGGTTTTGTCTGATACATCCGCGCCCTCAAGGTTAAGGGCTTGTGCGTTTCGCCATCCCCTTTGACTTACCAGAATTCAAATCCGATCCACTGAAGAGGATGCCGCGTGCAGGTTCTCGTTCGCGATAACAATGTCGATCAAGCCCTCAAGGCGCTGAAGAAGAAGATGCAGCGCGAGGGAATTTTCCGCGAGATGAAGCTCCGCGGTCACTACGAGAAGCCCTCCGAGAAGAAGGCCCGTGAAAAGGCCGAGGCCGTGCGCCGCGCGCGCAAGCTGGCCCGCAAGAAGCTGCAGCGCGAAGGCCTGCTGCCGATGAAGCCGAAGCCGGTGTTCGGCGCCGGTCCGGGCGGTGATCGTGGCGGCCGCAGCGGCCCAGGTGCAGGTCCGCGCGGACCGCGCTGATTCCGCCTGACTTGCAAGACTTCAGTTTTCCAAGACTTCAGTTTTCGATGACGCGGGCCCTTGGCCCGCGTTATTGTTTTGTGAGCGGTGCCTTCTCTGGGACGGGGGCACTACCGATGCGGCACCAGCGCGAGCGAACCGTAGATGGCCTCCCCTTTCCCCGAACGCCGCTTGGCGCGGCTACGCCAGATCTGGCGCCAGCCGTTCGCGCTCGGCTTGATGGGGATCGTGCTGTGTGGCTGCTCCTTCGACCTCGGCTCCATGATGCCCGAGAAGGAGAAGCCGCAGGAGGCGCCCAAGGCGGCTGCGACGGCCACCGACAGCGCGGTCAGCGCGGGCAATGTCAGCGAGGCCCAGGCTCACACCGCAAAAGGCCAGACCCTGGCAAAGGCGGGGGAGACGGCTGGCGCGCTGGACGAGTTCAACCGGGCCGTCGCACTCGATCCCTACAACGCACAGGCACTTTATGGTCGCGCCCTGATCTATCAGGGCAACAACGAGCATAATTTCGCCATCGCCGATTTCAGCGCCGCCAACGGGCTCAATCCGCAAAAGGTCGAGCCGTTGCTCGGCCGCGCCATCAGCTATCTCGCCATCGGCAAGGTCAAGGAAGCGGCGGCCGATCTCGATGAGGCCTCCGAGGTCGATCCGCACAACGCGCAGGTGTGGACCGCGCGAGGACAGGCCTATGAGCGGCTGGGTGACAAGGCCAAGGCGGCCACATCCTACAACAAGGCGGTCGCGCTACGTCCACGCGACGATACCGCCCGCAGCGGCCTTGCCCGCGTCGGCGGCTGACACCTGGCAGGGCGGCTAGGCCGCCGTCTAATCGGGGGTGGCGCTCTTCGGCAGGACCGAGTGGAACATCGACTTCATGCCGGACAGCATCTCGTCGGCCACATTGGTCTTCTTCGGCCGCGGCATGGCCCCGCCGGCATCGGCACGCAGATCAAGCGGCGGCGCGATCATCGGGACTGGGATGTCGGCCGGCGGCGTCATCCGGTTCGGATCGTCATTGCCGACCGAGGAAGTGTAAGACGGCGACGAACCGCTATTGCCATAGGCCTCGGGCAAAGGCGTCGACACCGTGATCGGCGGTGGCAGCGGGCGGACCATGGACTGCTCCGCAGAGATGGTGCGCGGGGCCTCCGGGGTGCGGGCGGCTTCCCGCACCGCAGGCTCCGGGGTCCGCTCGACCGGCTTGGTCTCAACCGACTTGGTTTCGGGAGATCTGGCCTCAGCGGCCTTCTCAGCAGCCTTGCCCTCAGGCGACTTGCGCAGGCGCTCGATGGCGGCCCGCGCGAGATCGTTGGCGTCGGGGGTCGCAGCCGGCGCCGAATTGGCCTCCACCACTGGAGCGGCGGCGGGAGCCGTGACGGCCGGATTGGACTTGGCGGCCGCCTTCTCACGCGCGGAGTTACGGCCGCGCGGGCCAGTCTCGGCGGGAGCGACGTCTGCGGCCTTGGTCTCGGTGGCCGGCTGATGATCGGCCGGCTTTTCGGCCGCCACCTTGTCCACGCCCTTTTCGGAAACGCTCTTCTCGGCAACGCCCTTGGCCTTCACGCCGGGCGCCGGAAGGTTAGCGGTGTCGGTCGGCTTGCCGTCACTACCAGCCTGGGCAGGCGCTACCACGGCCGCGGGGGCATCGGCCGCCGGCTTGGCGTTGATGTAGTGGTTAACGATGTACGCCCCGATGATCGTCGCGAGCACCGAGGGGAGAATATCCATCGAGATTTTAGCGAGGTATTTCAGCATTTCTCGGCCACTCCCCGCGCGATCAGATGCGGGAACTTTAGGGCATTGTAAGGGATCAACTGCGACGGATCGATGGCAAAGGGTTCGCTCGCCTTACGGCTTCAGCTCGATCTCAAGGAACACGATCTCGGTTGAGGTTTCGTTAAGTACGTCGTGTTGGACGCCGGCCTTGCGAAAGTAAGATTTTCCGGCCGCGAGCTGCGCCTTGGAACGCTCGCTGCCGGGCGCCACGATGGTCATCTCGCCGGCGACGACGGGAACAATGACATAGTCCATGCCGTGGGTATGGTGCCCGGTCGCGCTGCCCGGGGCGAGCCGCCACTCGGTCACCCGGACCTGCTCATTGTCGACCTGAACCTCGGATTTGGCGGCAAGCATCGGGAATTTCCTTCTACGGCACGAAAACCATGAACACGTAGACGGCAAATACCACCATATGGACCAGCCCGAACAGGACATTGGTCCTGCCGGTACCGAAGGTCAGCATGCTCAACAAGAATGTCAGGAACAGGAGTGCGGTGTTCGCCGGGTTCAGGCCCAGCACGAGCGGCTGGTCGAGCAGGTAGGTGGCGATCCCGACCGCTGGAATGGTCAGGCCGATGGTTGCGAGCGAGGACCCGAGCGCCAGGTTGATGCTCTTCTGGAGGTCGTTCTTGCGCGCCGCCGCAATCGCCGAGACGCCCTCCGGCATCAGGATCAGGAGGGCGACGAGGAGGCCCGCGAACGCCGGCGGGGCGCCGATCTGAACGGCGACCGCGTCCACCACCAGCGAGAACTTCTTGGCGAGGAGGACGACCGCCAGCAGCGAGATCAGCAGCAGCACGATGCTGAGGACCAGCATCCTGCCCGACAAAAGCGCCTCCCCGCCCTCGCCGTCCGCCCTCTCGTTGACGAAATAGTCCTTGTGCAGGACGGTCTGAGTGTAGAGGAACACGCCGTAGAGCACGATCGTTGCGAGATCGACGAAGCCGAGCTGGAGCGTCGAATAGATCGGGCCCGGCGTCGTCAGCGTGTAGTTGGGCATGATCAGGGTGATGGTTGCCATCGCAATCAGCACGCTGAGATAGACGTTGGCGCCCGAGACCTGAAAGCCCTGCTCGCGATAGCGCATGCCGCCGATGAAGACGCAGAGGCCGACCAGGCCGTTGCAGACGATCATCACGACCGCGAACACGGTGTCGCGGGCGAGCTCCGGGGCCGGCTTGTCGCCCAGCATGATCGTGGTGATCAGTGCGACCTCGATGATGGTCACCGCCAGCGTCAGCAGCAGCGTGCCATAGGGCTCGCCGATGCGCTCCGCGATCACCTCGGAATGATGAACGGCCGCGAACACGGTGCCGAACAGGATCACCAGGAGCACGATCGCGAACAGGGCTCCGCCCGCCGTCAGCGTAAAGCTGTAGCCGGTCGCGGTCACGATCAGGAACAGCAGCACCGCCAGAGCGGGGAAGATCCAGGACGACCGAGGCATCGGTCCGTGTGCGCTCATGCGGGCGATTCCTTCAAATGGGAGACCGATTATGCGCGAGAAGATCGCATCCGTCAGCCCTCAGGACCCATTGATGAAGTTTCGTGCGATCTCGATGGCGCCAAAGCTGCCGAGATCGTCGTGCCCGCCGCCGGGAATGCGGACGAACTGCTTCGGCTCGCGGGCCAGCGCAAACAATTTCTCGCCGAATGCGATCGGGATGGTCTGGTCCTGCGCGCCATGCATGATCAGGACCGGAGCCGTGACGCGTGCGATGCGCTCGTCCGAGTGGAAGGGGTCGCGGATCAGGAGGCGAACCGGAGCGAACCAGAAATGCGCGGCGGCGACGTCGGCGATCGACGAATAGGGCGCCTCGAGGATCAGCTTGCCGACCGGATGTTCGGAGGCGACGGCGACCGCAACGCCGGTCCCGAGCGAGAAGCCCCAGGCGACGAGGCGCCGGGCGTCATAGCGCGCCGTCGCGAACGCATACGCAGCCGCGCCATCGCGCAGCAGGCCATCTTCGCCCGGTGCGCCGCTGGAGCCCGAATAGCCGCGATAGGACAGCGCGACGAGACCGGTGCCATCAGCCGTGATCGCCTTGAAGTGTCCGGCAAGGCCGGCGAGAGAATCGCCGTTGCCGTGGAAGAACAGCACCACGGCACGGCCAGGCTTTGGCGGCACGTGCCAGACGATGACCTTCTCGCCGTCAGACGTCGTCAGGACATGCTCTTCGGCGTCTGGAAGTCCCGCGGCAGCGGGCGCCGTGCGCTCGGCCGTCGGTATCGGAAACAGCATCGCGCGCTGTTTGGCAAACAGCAGGACGAGACCGGCGAGGTAGCCGGTCGCAAGGATGGTGGCGGTCCATTTCAGGAATGTCATCGCGGCCCGCCATTCCGGAGTTCAGGACTTGCGGCGGCTCTTGAGCAGTTTGAGGACGTCCGGCCGGATGCTCAAGGGAATCTCGCGGCAGCCGCACGCCGCCGCATGGGCGGCGTGCCATGCGACACGCTGCTCGCGTGTCGCCTTCGGTGGCATGCGATGGGACCGGTGCCACTCCTTGTTCAGGGCCACGGTCCGCTCGCCTTCCGGCCCTACATCGCCTTGACGATGTTCTCGGTGACCTTCTTGGCGTCGCCGAGCAGCATCATGGTGTTGTCGCGATAGAACAGCGGATTGTCGATGCCGGCATAGCCCGAGGCCAGCGAGCGCTTGATGAACATCACGGTGCCGGCCTTCCAGACCTGGAGCACCGGCATGCCGTAGATCGGCGAGGTCTTGTCCTCTTCGGCCGCCGGGTTGGTGACGTCGTTGGCGCCGATCACGAAGGCGATGTCGGCCTGCGCGAATTCGGAGTTGATGTCCTCGAGCTCGAACACCTCGTCGTAGGGGACGTTGGCTTCGGCAAGCAGCACGTTCATGTGGCCGGGCATGCGGCCCGCGACCGGATGAATGGCGTACTTCACCTCGACGCCTTCCTTCTTCAGGATGTCGCCCATTTCGCGCAGCGCGTGCTGGGCCTGCGCCACCGCCATGCCGTAGCCGGGCACGATGATGACCTTCTGCGCGTTCTTCATGATGAAGGCGGCGTCGTCGGCCGAACCGAGCTTGGCGGGCTTCTGCTCACCGCCGCCAGCGCCGGCCGCGGCGGTCTCGCCGCCGAAGCCGCCGAGGATGACCGAGATGAAGGACCGGTTCATCGCGTGGCACATGATGTAGGACAGGATCGCACCGGACGAGCCGACCAGCGCGCCGGTGATGATCAGCGCGGAATTGCCCAGGGTGAAGCCGATGCCGGCCGCGGCCCAGCCGGAATAGGAGTTCAGCATCGAGATCACGACCGGCATGTCGGCGCCGCCGATCGGGATGATCATGAGCACGCCGAGCGCCAGCGCGATGATAACGATCAGCCAGAAGTCCAGCGCGCTGCCCGACATCACCAGCCCGACGATGAAGACGACGAGCAGAACTGCAAGCACGATATTGATGACGTGGCGGAACGGCAGAATGATCGGCGCGCCGCTCATCCGCGCAGACAGCTTCAGGAACGCGATCACCGAGCCGGTGAAGGTCAGCGCGCCGATGGCGACGCCGAGCGACATCTCGACCAGGCTCTGCGGATGGATGTTGCCGGGCGTGCCGATGTCGAAAGCCTCGGGCGCGTAGAACGCGCCGGCGGCGACCAGCACCGCGGCCATGCCGACCAGCGAGTGGAAGGCGGCGACCAGTTCGGGCATCGAGGTCATCGGCACGCGGCGGGCAATCACCGCACCGATCGCGGCACCGATGGCGATGCCGACGATGACGAGCACCCAGGCGAGGCCGTCTGCCGGCGGATGGTTGGCGAGCGTGGTGGCGACCGCGATCGCCATGCCGACCATGCCGAACAGATTGCCCTGGCGCGACGAAGCCGGGCTCGACAGCCCGCGTAGCGACAGGATGAACAGCACTCCCGCCACGAGATACAAAAATGCAGAGAGGTTGGCGCTCATCTCAGGTCCCCATTGATCCCATCAGCCCGAGGTGGCCGCTTACTTCGACTTCTTCTTGTACATCGCCAGCATGCGCTGGGTGACAAGGAAGCCGCCGAAGATGTTGATGCAGGCGAAGATCAGCGCGACGAAGCCGAAGGCGCGTGCCCAGCCCGAGCCGCTCGAGACATTGGCGACGCCGCCGGCGAGCAGCGCGCCGACCACGATCACCGACGAGATCGCGTTGGTCACGCTCATCAGCGGCGTGTGCAGCGCCGGCGTCACCGACCACACCACGAAATAGCCGACGAAGACGGCGAGGACGAAGATCGACAGCCGGAAGATGAAGGGGTCGACGACCTGTGCTGCATGCTCCATGGCGACTCTCCTTAAACCTTCGGCTGGAAGTTCGGGTGGATCACCGCGCCGTCCTTGGTCAGGGCGGTGGCCTTGACGAGCTCGTCGTCCCAGTTCACGGCAAGGGCTTTGCTGCCCTTGTCGATCATGGTCTCGATGAAATTGAACAAATTGCGCGCGTAGAGGCTGGAGGCCGAGGCTGCGACACGACCGGCGACGTTGGTGTAGCCGACGATCTTGATGCCATCGACGTCGGCGACCTCGCCCGGCCTTGCGCCCTCGACATTGCCGCCGCGCTCGACGGCGAGATCGACCAGCACCGACCCCGGCTTCATCGACTTGACCATGTCGGCCGAGACGAGCTTCGGCGCAGGCCGGCCCGGAATCAGCGCGGTCGTGATCACGATGTCCTGCTTCTTGATGTGCTCGGCGGTGAGCGCGGCCTGCTTGGCCTGGTATTCCTTGGACATTTCCTTGGCGTAGCCGCCGGCGGTCTGCGCGTTCTTGAACTCCTCGTCCTCGACGGCGAGGAACTTCGCGCCGAGCGATTCCACCTGCTCTTTCGTCGCGGGCCGCACGTCGGTCGCGGTGACGATGGCGCCGAGACGGCGCGCGGTCGCGATCGCCTGGAGGCCGGCAACGCCGACGCCCATCACGAACACCTTTGCGGCGGGCACGGTGCCGGCGGCGGTCATCATCATCGGGAAGGCACGGCCGAAGGCCTCGGCCCCCTCGATCACGGCGCGGTAGCCGGCAAGGTTCGCCTGCGACGACAGCACGTCCATCACCTGCGCACGGGTGATGCGCGGCATCAGTTCCATCGCGAAGGCGGAGACGCCGGAATCGGCGATCGTCTGCAGCGCGGCCTCGTTGCCGTAGGGGTCCATGATGGCGATGACGAGCGCACCACGCTTGTACTGCGCGAGCTCGGAGGCTTCAGGACGCTTCACCTTGATGATGATGTCGGCGTCCTTCAGCGCATCGGCGCTGACGGTGGCGCCCACGGCGGTGAATTCGGAATCCGGCAGGCCTGATTTGAGGCCGGCGCCCGGCTCGACGGCGATCTCGGCGCCCAACGCCTTGAACTTCTTCACCGTATCAGGCGAAGCGGCAACACGCGGCTCCGACGGATCGATTTCCTTGGCAACGGCGATCTTCATAGGCCCTCCGGCGACGCGGGACAGCGCGCGCGCAAACTTAAGCGTTACTCCCGCAGCGTTCGATACCGGTTTTGGGACCGGCTTGGATGCAAATTTTGTAGGCGGCAGCTGCTGCTGGCGTGTGCAGCTGCCGATAGGTCAGGTCAGGAAGATCGCCATCAGGATCACGATGAGCGCGACCGAGGCCGTGCCGTACTTCACCAGCTTGATGAAGCCCTCATAGGTCTGCTCGTGGGCAACGTAGTCGTTGCCGTCGGCGGTGGTGTACGCCACTTCGCTATGGTCAGCCATGTATTGTCCCCAGTCGAAAGTCGAATTCTTGGGCTGGGATACCGCAAACCTTCGGGCAGGGCAACGGCACCGATGGCCGGTTTTCGGGCAAATCAGGTGATTTGGAATTCCGATTGCCGGGAATCCGGCTGTCGCGCTGCTCAGCCCTGATCGATCATCGTGGCGGTGACGCTCGCAGTTTGCCGCCGAGGTACCGGAAGACCGAGCGCCTCGCGGACCGCGTCGATCGCCGGCTCGCCCGCTTCAGTGAATCGGGCCATATGCGGATCGACGCCGGACCCGACCGCGACCGGATTGTCACCGGACAGGAAACCGTGCGCCATGTGGAAGCCCAGCGCGCGGTAGACCTCGAACTGCTCCTCCGAGAAGAACTGGTCACCCGTGGTCTCGTGCGGGAAGCGGTCGTTTCGCCGCGCGTAGTCCCGGATGTAGTCGTTCTCGTCGCCATTGAGCGACGATTTGACGTAAACGAGATAACCCTGCTCGTCGCCTCCGTAGTCGATGGTGCCGATCGCGACGTGGACGTGGTCTCGCGCAATGTCGTCGCGCTCGTCGGCCGCGCCGGGATCACCCGCCTTGTCGGCATTGCGCGCCATCAGCGCACGCGTGCGCTCGCGAATCGGCGTCCATGGCAGGTCGATGCGGACGCCGAGATCGATGCGGGCGTAACGCTGCAACGTCATCAGGGAACCGAAATTCATCGGCGCATCGGCTTCCGCATCGACCGCGATGATCACCTTGCAGCGGCGGCGCAACAGCTCATAGACGCCGAGATTCTCGATATGACCGCCGTCCGTCAGATAGACGCTGTCGCTGTTCTCGTACAGGCGCCCCGAGATCTCCGACCAGAAATAGATCGGCGTGGAGCGGCGCTGCGGCCGAACACGCTCATCGACGTAACGCGGGTTCTTCAGCCAATAGCCGAGCCGGACGTTGAGGAGCGCAAGCGTGGGCGTCAGCGCCTTGATCGAGCTCGAACCCATGTTCGAGGAGGCCGCGGCTCCGGAAATCGCCATTGCGGTGGCGAGATCGAGACTTTGCTCGTCGTCCTGCACCAGATCGGTGGGCGCATAGCCCGTCGCCTCGCTGCCGACGTTCAGGGCGGAGAACACGAAGAAGTCCGCGTTGCGTCCGCGCCGGTTGGCAAAGTCGGAGCCCTGAATATTCAGCGCCGTATTGATGAGCTGATAGGGCGCGTGCAGCTTCGGCGCAGCCGGCTGCCCTGGAATCCGGGCCGTCGCGGCCGGAGCGGCGTAGAGATCCGTCAGCTTCATGCGATCGAGCGCCTTGAAATCGCGCCCCTGGTCGAGACTGGCTTCGGCGGGCGCGACGCGCCCGTCGGCCGAACGCGTCGGATCGAACAGGAAGGCCTTGCTCAGGCGATCGCGATAGAGCCGGTGCAACGAGTTCGCATTCGGCGTCAGGCAGAACGAGATGGCGAACAGCAGGGCGCCGGCGAACGTGTAGAGGATCACCATGTGCAGGCTGTAGGAGTAGGCGAGCTCCGAAGCATTGCCCTGGAACAGGCTGGGAAAACGAACCTGAACCACCTGCCCCGCTTTCTGAGCCAGGAACAGGAGCCAGGCGGGCGTGTGCCAGATCGGCGTCAACTGCTCGGCATCTGCCACGACCTGCGGTGCGGCTTTCGGCGTGATTTCCGCCGACAAGGTCCCCTTGCTGACATCGAACTGAATCCTGCCTGCGAGGCTTCCGGACGGCGCGTTCGATTTGGCATTGACCAGGCACTCTCGCTGGGAGGTTGCGCCCATAACGGACGGGCACCTCTCGAACAGATCGTTGGCGATGCCCCAATAGGACAGATAGAGGTATGCGACCCAGATGACGAGCGGAAGCGCAAGGCCCGCGATCCATAGCGCGACCTTGGCGACGACCGCGAGCACAAGCGAACCCCATTGCGAGGATGCGCTGTTGCCCTTCAGCAATTCCACGAATTGCTGCCTGAACGCGGTGACGAAGACACCGATTGGCGCAGCCACCGCCGCGAGCGACTTGATCCAGGTGATCGCAACCGCAGCAGCCGGTCCACCGATTGCGCTGCTCTCGGCGACATCGAACATCTGCTCCAGCATGCAGGGCTGAAACTCGAAGAAGGCGATCACCGCCAGCAGCACCAGGAAGGTCGCGCCCATGCTCGGCCAGTGCGAACGGAACTCCTGCCGCTTACCGGGGCTCGCGAGCGACTGCTTGAGCGCCCATCCGAAAAACAGGACGCCCCCGATGATTGCGATCGACAGGCTCAGCGCAAAATGCTGGACCTTGAGAAACCGCGCGAAGTCGCACGCGACGCCCAGCAACAGCGCGATGCCGCCAATATAGGCGAACACGACGCTGGGACCGCTGCCGCGGACGGAGCGGGAGGTGAAATAGGCGAGCCCGCTGCAAGCGAACATCACCAGCGCGACGACCAGGCCGAATGTGCTGAAACCGTAACGATCGATGTCGCTGAAATCGTGCAGCTCGCACAACGACCTGTTGTTGAGACTGATGCCGAAGATGTTCGCATCCGTCAGGCAGCTCCGCAGCGGCGTTGACCAGATGGTGATGGCGGCAAGCAGCAGCACGATGGGCAACGTCAACCCGATATTGGCGACCAGTCCCCGCACGACGATCGCAACTCCGGTCAGGAGATCGCGGGCACCGGCAGGGATCAGATAGTTGGAATAGTTGCGCAGGTGTCCGACCGACGGCGTATCGCTGATCTCGGCCGACGTGACGGTTCCGCCGGCGGGTCTTTCGCCGAACACAAAGCGCCGTGCGGTCGTCATGGTGGCGCTGAGCGAGGTGCCGATATAGCCGCCGCCCGACACCGTGGAGAGATAGTCGATCCGGCCGATCAGATTGTGGTGGTTCAGTGCCTGGAGCACGCCGAGGCAAACGGCCGACGAGCGAATACCACCGCCGGACAACGCAAGCCCGACGACGTCGAGCAACTGGCAGGGTTGCAGGCCGTCGGCATCGAGGCGCCGTTCCGGCTCGCGGCGGGTGTTGATCGCCTCGATCTCATCGCAGACGATCTGATGGTGCTTCTCGCACCAAGGCGTTTCCTGATCGACGGCGGCAGCATTTCTCGCCATCGGAGCCGGCGTGGCGGGCCCTTGATGGAGCATGGGTGCCTCCCCAGGGAGAAACCGATCAATCCACAATCAATAGTAGAAAATCATCTTTCGAGTATCTGTTGAGTTAGTCTTGCGGGCCGCGCGAACGTTCAATCGCACGTAGCAAATTGCCGGCCTCCGCCGCGAAGGTCGCCCGCGCGCATGGATGGATGGAACTGGGGGCCACAAAAACTTGCGACACCCGCATTCCGTGCGCCGGGAAGGAACTCGCGCTTCGCCTCAGCCCATCGCCTCGAGCTCGTCGATCATCCCGGCAATGACCGAGAGACCGCCGTCCCAGAATTTGGGATCCTTGGCATCGAGCCCGAACGGCCGCAGCAGCTCGGAATAATGCTTGGTGCCGCCGGCGGCGAGCATGTCGAGGTAGCGCTCGGCAAAGCCCTCGGCCGCATTCTCGTAGACGGCGTAGAGCGAGTTCACGAGACAATCGCCGAAGGCATAGGCGTAGACGTAGAACGGCGAGTGGATGAAGTGCGGGATGTACATCCAGTAGTTCTCGTAGCCCGCCTTGATCTCGATCGCCGGCCCGAGGCTCTCGCCCTGCACCGACAGCCAGATCTCACCGAGCCGCGTCGCGGTGAGCTCGCCGTTCTTGCGCTCGGTGTGGACCGCGCGCTCGAACGAATAGAACGCGATCTGCCGCACCACGGTGTTGATCATGTCCTCGACCTTGCCGGCGAGCAGCGCCTGGCGCTGCTTCGCGCTCTTGGTCTGCGCCAGCAGCCGGCGGAAGGTCAGCATCTCGCCGAACACGCTCGCGGTCTCGGCCAGCGTCAGCGGCGTCGGCGCCATCAGCGCGCCGTTCTTCGCGGCCAGCACCTGGTGCACGCCATGGCCGAGCTCATGCGCGAGCGTCATCACGTCGCGCGGCTTGCCCTGGTAGTTCATCAGCACGTAAGGATGCGCCGACGGCGTGGTCGGATGTGAGAACGCGCCCGGCGCCTTGCCGGGGCGAACCGGCGCGTCGATCCAGCGATCGGTGAAGAAGCGCTCGGCGATCTCGGCCATTTTTGGCGAGAAGCCGCGATAGGCCGTCAGCACCATGTTGCGCGCATCGGGCCAGCCGATGACGTCGGTCGCGGCGAACGGCAGCGGCGCGTTGCGGTCCCAGTATGCCAGCCGCTTCTTGCCGAACCACTTCGCCTTCAACGCATAATAGCGATGCGACAGCTTTGGATAGGCCGCGCGCACCGAGGCGACCAGCGCGTCCACCACCTCGCGCTCGACGCGATTGCTCAGATGCCGAGAATCCGCGACGTCCTTGAACCCACGCCAATTGTCGGAAATGTCCTTGTCCTTGGCGAGCGTGTTGGTGATCAGCGCAAAGGTGCGCTCATTGGCCTTGAAGGTCTTTGCCAACGCTTCGGCCGCAGCCTTGCGCTTTGTGCCGTCACGGTCCTGCAGGAAATTGAGCGTCGGCTCGATCGCGAGCTCTTTGGCGCCGACCTTGAAGCGCAGGCCGGAGATGGTCTGGTCGAACAGCCGGTTGAAGGCGGAATAGCCGGTCTGCGACTTCTCGAGGAAGAGCTGCTCGAGCTTGTCGTCGAGCTGGTACGGCTTCTCCTTGCGCAGATCCTCGATCCAGGGACGGTAATGCGCGAGCTCGGCGGCCTGCATCGCGCGGTTCAAAATATCGTCATCGACGCGGTTGAGCTCGAGCGCGAAGAACAAGAGATGCGTGGACGCCGCCGTTAGCCGCTCGGAGACATCGCCGTAAAACTTTGAAATCGTGGGATCAACGCTGTCGCCGGCATGGACGAGGCCGGCATAGGAGCCGAGACGCCCGGCGAGATCGTCGATCGCCTCATAGCGTCGCACCGCCTCGGCGAGCCATTTTCCGCCATCTTCGTTTGCTGTCCCTGTGGCGAGCTTGCCCTTGTAGTCGGTCTCGAACGCGACGCAATCGGCGTCCATCCTTTCGAGATCGCGCGCCACTTCCGGCGCATCGATCCCGGAATAGAGGTCGGCGAGGTTCCACTCCGGAAGCCTGCCGGTCTTGCCCGCAGGCTTTGCGGGCAAAGATTTGGAGGACTTTGCCTTGGCGGCGGATTTCCTGGTGCTTGGCTTGCGGAGAGCGGGCTTGCTGGAGGCAGACTTCTTGAGAGCAGATTTGGAGCGCGAATTCATTGTGTGGGAAACCTGTGTTCAACAAGCGCGACGGCGGGCGGGGGCATCAAGGTTTAAGAGTGCGTTAATCGGCTTCGGCCAGAGTGACCCGATTCGAGACAGATAGTAGTAGCGTGCGGGGAACACCATGGCTGCCTGTATTTTGATCGCCGACGACGACGCAGTAGCCCGCCGGCTGGTCGAGAACATGGTGCAGAAATGCGGCTATGAGACGGTCGTCGTGGACTCCGGCGACGCCGCGATCGCCGCCCTCACCGCCCCCGATGCACCGGCGATCGACGCCGTCATCCTCGATCTCGTGATGCCCGGCCTCGACGGCATGGGCGTGCTTGCGAAAATCCGCGAGGCCGGCCTCGGCGTCCCCGTCATCGTGCAGACCGCCCATGGCGGCATCGACAACGTGATCACGGCGATGCGCGCGGGCGCGGCCGATTTCGTCGTCAAGCCGGTTGGCTTGGAGCGGCTCCAGGTCTCTCTGCGCAACGCACTCAATGCCTCCGCGCTCAAGGGCGAGTTGCAGCGTATCCGTCACAGCCGCGAGGGCCGGCTGACTTTCTCCGACATCATCACCCGCGCCGAGGCGATGGCGGCCGTGATGCGTGCCGCGCAGAAGGCCGCGGGCTCGTCGATCCCTGTGCTGATCGAGGGCGAGTCCGGCGTCGGCAAGGAGATGTTCGCACGCGCCATCCATGGCAGCGGCGAGCGCAAGGCTAAGCCGTTCGTCGCGGTCAATTGCGGTGCGATCCCCGACAATCTGGTCGAGTCGATCCTGTTCGGCCACGAGAAGGGCGCCTTCACCGGCGCCACCGAACGGCACACCGGCAAGTTCGTCGAGGCTCATGGCGGCACGCTGTTCCTGGACGAGGTCAGCGAGCTGCCGCTCACCGCACAGGTCAAGCTGCTGCGCGCACTTCAGGAAGGCGCGGTCGAAGCGGTCGGCGGACGCAAGCCGTTGAAGGTTGACGTCCGGATCATCTCCGCGACCAACCGCAGGCTGCTGGAGCGGGTGAAGCAGGGCCATTTCCGCGAGGATCTGTTCTATCGCCTCCACGTGCTGCCGCTGACGATCCCCTCGCTGCGGGCGCGGCGTGAGGACATCCCGTATCTGCTCCGGCATTTCCTGGCGCGCTTTGCCGCCGAGGAGAATCGCCTCATCACCGGCATCAGCGGCGAGGCCGTGGCGCACCTCGCCCAGCTCGACTGGCCCGGCAACATCCGCCAGCTCGAAAACGCGGTCTACCGCGCGGTGGTGATGAGCGAGGGCGACCAGCTCGACCTTGCCGACTTCCCCCTGCTCACCTCGCAGCCGCATCTCGAGACCGACATCCCGACCGCGCCGCTGATGCTCGAGCCGATCGCGGCGCCCTCGGTGGTGTCGGGTGGTGAAATACCGATCGCGCCGCTGCCGCTGGCGGGGACCCTTTCCATGCTGACCCCCACCGGCGACGTCCGCCCGCTCGACGACATGGAGAACGAGATCATCCGCTTCGCGATCTCGCATTATCGGGGACAGATGTCCGAGGTCGCCCGCCGCCTCAAAATCGGCCGGTCCACGCTCTACCGCAAGCTCGACGAAGCCGGGGTTCCCGGACATGGCGGCAAAAGCGGTGAGGAGACGCCCTGAGCCTCATGCGAACGGAGGTTCGCTTGGCGTTGCGATGACGCCGCAAGCCCTTCGTATTACGGCAAAATCCGGCTGCGACGTGAACCGTGACTTGGAAGTGACAGACACATGGAAAAGCGTCTGCCAAAGCCGCACAATCCGTTGCAAACGGGCTTTCTTGAAGTCAGTTTGTCGTGAGTTGTCCCGGGTAGCGCTGGCCGCCCAAACGGGGCCTGTATATCGTCTGCGTAGGATTCGTTCGTCCGCGTATGAATCGTTGCGTGCAGGCGTGCAACTTTCGAGCGGCCGGCGCAGTTTAGCCCGAAGCTCATTAGGCGATAATGAAGCTGTTCCACGAGGGACAGTTCACCCGAGGGGTGCGACACAATGCGTGACTGTTTGAACCACCGTGCGGGCTTTGACCGCGTCTTGATGACGGTCGCGGCGACCTTCCTCACGGTATCGGCCAGCTCGGCCCTGGCGCAGGATCAGGTGCGCAGCAGCGCCGCCGAACTCGCGATCGAAGCCGCGATCCCGCGCCCCGAGCCCGCCAACGTCCCGCCCCCGACCGCATCCGACATCAAGCTCGACACCACCGCGACGGTTCAGGACTCCGCAAAGGAGCCGACCAAGGAACCGGTGAAGGCCGAAACCGCGCCGGCCCCCGACAAGGTTGAGACCAAGCCTTCCGACGTCGCCACCACGCCTGCAGCTGAGGCGCCGAAGAGCGAAACCGCCAAGACCGAGCCCGCGAAGACCGAGCCCGCCAAGTCCGAGGCCGCGAAGACCGAGCCTGCCAAATCCGAACCAGCAAAGGCCGACACCGCGACGGCAACGCCGGCCGCGCCTGCGGCCCCCGCTGCCGCTCCGGCCGCCGAGCCGGTGAAGGCCGCGAGCAACGTTCCCGCCGCCGACCAGCCGGTCGCCGACAAGCTCAAGGACATCATCGGCGCCAAGACCTCGCGCCATTTCGACCGCAAGAACGAGCGCGCCGCGATCGAGAAGTTTTACGGTGCACGCGACTTCGCGCCGGTCTGGACCCAGGCCGGCAGCCTGACCGCTGCGGCCAAGGGCGTGATCACGCGGCTGAAGGATGCGGCCTCCGATGGCCTCAATCCCGCCGACTACCCGGTGCCGGATTTCGCCACCGCCACGGCGCCCGATGCGCTCGCTGATGCCGAGCTGAAGCTCACCGCCAGCATGTTCGACTATGCGCGCCAGGCCCAGAGCGGCCGCATGCACTGGTCGCAGGTCAGCGGCGACATCCTCTATCCCGAGCATCCGGTCGATCCGAGCGAGGTGCTCGCCAAGATCACGACCGCAGCCGACGCCTCCGCAGCGCTCGACGGCTACAACCCGCCGCAGAAGCTCTACAAGGAGCTGAAGGCCAAGCTCGCCGAGCTGCGCGGCCAGGGCAGCGGCCCGGTGATCGAGATCGCCGACGGTCCGGCGCTGAAATACACCCCGGCCGGCAAGAAGCAGGCTGAAATCGTCGTCGAAGATCCGCGCGTGCCGCAGCTCCGCGCCAAGCTCGGCCTCGCCGAGAACGCCAGCGACACCCGCTATGACGCCACCGTCGCCGAAGCCGTGCGCAAATTCCAGAGCGGCGCAGAGATGAAGGCGACCGGCGTCCTCGACGACAAGACCGCCAAGGCGATCAACACGCCGAAGCGCGACAAGCAGATCGACACGGTGCTGGTGAACATGGAGCGCTGGCGCTGGCTGCCGCGCGACCTCGGCGTTCCCTCGCTGGGCGATGCCTATGTCATCCTCAACATTCCCGACTACACGCTGAAGGTGATGCAGCGCGGCCAGCAGGTCTGGACCACCCGCGTCGTCACCGGCAAGCCGGGCTCGCATGCGACCCCGCTGCTCACCGAGACGATGAAGTACATCACGGTCAATCCGACCTGGAACGTGCCGCCGTCGATCGTCTACAACGAATATCTGCCGGCGCTTCAGCAGGACCCGACCGTGCTCCAGCGCATGGGCCTCAAGCTCGAGCAGAACCGCGACGGCTCCGTGCACATCTCGCAGCCCCCCGGTGAAGCCAACGCGCTCGGCCGCATCCGCTTCAACTTCCCGAACAAGTTCCTGGTCTATCAGCACGACACGCCGGACAAGAACCTGTTCGCCAGGGACGATCGCGCCTTCAGCCATGGCTGCATGCGCGTGCAGAACCCGGATCAGTACGCCTCCGTTCTGCTCAACATCGCCATGCCGAACGAGAAGTACACGCCGGAGCGCGTGCGCAGCATGTACGGCAAGAGCGAGATCGACCTGAAATTCCCGACGCCGATCCCGGTCAACATCACCTACCAGACCGCGTTCGTGGACGATGGCGGCAAGCTGCAAATCCGCAAGGACGTCTATGGCCGTGACGCGACCATGATCAACATCCTGAAGAACGGCCGCGGCAAGGACCTCGAGAACGTCGTTGCTCACTCCCAGCCGAGCTATTCGCGCCCGGCGACGACGCTGCCCTCGGGCGTGGCGATTGCCAACAATGGCGGCGGCTTCGGCTCGTCGGGTCCGAACTTCTTCGAGCGGCTGTTCGGGGCGCCGACCCCGCCGCCGGCTCCGGTCGGCCGCCGGCCGCAGCAGCAGCGGGTGTTTACCCGCTGACGCCTCCCCGACCGGTCTTTGCCGGAAATTCTCTAGTAAGATCAGCGACCTCATCCCCCTGGATGGGGTCGTTTAACGTTAACCATTCTCCACCCGAACTCCGGCAGCGGGCGTTTTTTTGCCACACTGAACCGCTTAGGTTCGTATTGTGACTTGGTTTGGGGTCGGGAAGGTCAACCTCGAATTAACCTTCTCGCTTTAAGAAAGCGTTCATCCTCTTTCGCGCGCTAACGGGGTTGCCGGGAGAGTCCATTTTGAACGCTCGTCGACTGGGTGGGCTCATTTGTGCTGACTGGTCTCGCACGCAAATTCGCAGTGCTGTCGTTGTCCCATGCGGGAGTGAAGGCCGGATCCCGGATCGGCCTCGCTTCCGCACTGCTGCTTGCTGCCGCGGGCTCGGTCCATGACGCCGCCGCGCTGAACGAGACCAAGACGCTCTCGTTCCACCACACCCATTCCGGCGAAGACCTCACCGTCACCTTCAAGCGCGATGGCCGCTTCGACGAGGCCGCGCTGAAGCAGCTCAACCACTTCCTGCGCGACTGGCGGACCCAGGACGAGACGGTCATGGACCGTCGCCTGTTCGACATCCTCTGGGAAGTCTATCGCGACGTCGACGGCAAGCAGCCGATCCAGATCATCTCCTCCTACCGCTCCCCCGCCACCAACGCGATGCTCCGCCGCCGCTCCTCCGGCGTGGCGCGCTTCAGCCAGCACATGCTGGGGCATGCGATGGACTTCCACATTCCGGGCGTGCCGCTGGAGCAGATCCGCTTCGCCGGCCTGCGCCTGCAGCGCGGCGGCGTCGGCTTCTATCCAACCTCCGGCTCGCCCTTCGTCCATCTGGATACCGGCAGCATCCGGCACTGGCCGCGCATGACGCATGACCAGCTCGCCCGCGTCTTCCCGGATGGCCGCACGGTCCACGTCCCGACCGACGGCACGCCGCTGAAGGGCTATGAGCTGGCCAAGGCCGACATCGAGCGCCGCGGCACAGGCGACGATTCAGGCAGCAAGCCGAGTTTCTTTGCCGCCCTGTTCAAGAGCAAGTCGGCTCCGGCCGCCACGAGCAGCGACGAGGATGACGAGGGCGCGCCCGCCCCGGCCGCCAAGCCTGTTGCGCCGACCGTGGTTGCCGCCGTGGCCAAGCCGGCCGATCCGGTGCCGACACCGCGCGCCAAGCCGCAGATCGCCGCTGCGATCCAGCTCGCTTCGGCCGATGCACAGCTCGTTGCACCGCCCAAGCCGAAGCCCGCGCCCGTGGCTGACAAGCCGGCAGCCGGCAAGCCCGAGACCCCGGCCGACATCATCAATGCCCGCGGCTTCTGGGATACCCCTGCGACCCCGCAGCAGGCGACGCCAGCTCAAGTGGCGGCGCTGAAGGCCCGCCAGGCGCTCGCCGCCGCCACCGAGCCGCAAGCGACCGCGAGCGTCTCCAGCGCGGCCTATCAGGCGCTGGCCTACGCGCCGGCGTCCGCCTCCCCGGTCGACCGCGCCAACGTCGTCGCCGCCTCCGCGCCGGTCCCGCGCACAGGCCGCCCCGTTGCCGCGACGCGCGGCCTTGCGCCCGCGATCGAGATCAACACGGTGGTCGGCAAGAGCATCGACGGAAGGATCGCAACCGCGACCCGCCTCTCCGCCGCCAGGGGCGAAAGCATCTGGCTCAAGATCGTGATGCTGTCGCCGAGCGCCAGCCGCGCGATGTCGGTGACGCTGATGGGCGAGCTGGATACCGTTGCCCTGCGCGGCTATTTCGTCAAACCGCAGGCCGTGGTCGCGATGGGCTTTGCCGACGATCCGATGCAGGGCCTGTCCTGCGACAGCTTTACGGGCAGCGCGACCGCGAAGCTCGAGACGACGTCGTTCGTCATGCGCACCGCGGCGCTGCACTGAGATCTTTCCCCTCACGCCGTTCGGTAGTCCCGCAAGCCGGGATGAAGCGCAGCGCAATCCTGGGGCACGACAGCGCCACACGCTCAAGTGTCGTCCCGGCCTGGTGCGCATCTGCACTAGGGGAGATTCCCCCACTTCCAACGGGTAATCCACCCGGTATCGCTACGCATTCCAAACGCGCATTGTGGCAGTGCGCCCAGAACGGACGCGATGACAAAGTCCGAGGACGCGATTGCGTTTGCCTTGGTGTTCCGCGTTTCCGCAGCGGCGCCGCACCTCAAGGGAAGTCGCCACAGCGAAGTAGGAGCATGCGATGTCAGTTCCATGCAAGTCTGAGCTCAGCCTTCTGAACCACGACGAGCGCGAAGTCATATTGAGTACGCACCATCCCGTGGTCGGAGAGATGGAGCGCGATGGACTTGAGAGCCTTCGCGCCCGACTTCGGGATCTGCGCGACAGGGAGCGTACATTGTCGCGGCATCGACGCCGCGAAACAAAGGGAACAGCCGACCCGCGCGGCAAGAGTTTCTCCGGCACGGCAGAGCATGCAAACCGGCGCCAATCGGTTTTCGCTGCCGCCATCAAGCGCGTCAAGAACGAGCTGAGGCGCATCCGGAAGTTTGAAGCACGACGGGAGCTCGGGGAAGCGGCGCGACGGGCGTTAGCACTCCGTCGGGCGCGTCAGTTTTCTCGCCCGCAGACGACCCCAACTTCGCATGACGGCATGCGGTTGATCCCAAGCCGTCGCCGGCTCAAGAAACTCCCACCGGAAAAAATCGGAAGAGTCTCGCAGGCCAACAAGCGGGCGCAGGCCCGACGAGACGCCAAACGCGGACGCGGCAATTGAGACCGAGACCGACAATCTTGCGGATCGAGGCTGCGTGCCGGACCGGCGCAATGGCGTCCTCGCCACTTCCAAGACTACAGTGTCGAAGCCTGCAGCTTCTATCTCGCTTTCCTGACCCGCCGATCCAGATGATATGTCAACGCCAGCGAGAGGCAGACGGTGAGCTCCTGCTTCGGCAGCGCGCCGGATAGGGGCAACAGCAAAGCCCTGGTCTGCCGATATTCGAACTCATCGGGAAAGCGCTCGCGGAACGTATCGACCAGCGTCGTCTTGCAGTTGAACAGTATGGCGGCGCGCTCGGAGTCCTTCAGGCGGCCGAGCCGAATCGTGGAGCCGCTGCCGCTCTCATCGGTCAAGTAAGCCGGCTCGCCCCATTTCAGGGTCTCGGTGAGCTCGCCAACGGCTTTATGCGCCGCAGCGGTCGCGAAGATCAGCGCACGCACCTGGAGTAGCCGCTTGCCGATCGGCGCCGGAAGGGCGCGGAAGGCACGGTCCACCTCGCGCGGCAGCGGCGGCGCAGTCACAGCGGTCTCCGTTCACAAACGAAGTGCAACACGCCACGCTTGTAGCCCGGATGGAGCGAAAGCGTAATCCGGGGAATGCTTCCATACTGCGAGAACCCGGATTTCGCTGCGCTCCATCCGGGCTACGGCAGCAGTGCTAGAGGCGCATCGCCTCAGAGCATTCCCAGCGCCTGCATATAGGTCTCGAGGATGGTCTCGGCCTCGGCGCGCTCGTTCGGGTCCTGCTTGCGCATGCGCACGATGGTGCGCAGCGCCTTGACGTCGTAGCCATTGCCCTTGCTCTCGGCATAGACGTCGCGGATGTCGTCGGAGATCGCCTTCTTCTCTTCCTCCAGCCGCTCGATGCGCTCGATGATGGATTTGAGCTGGTCCTTGGCAAATTTCGTCGCGGGCTCGTCGTCGCGGACGGCGGCGGAGGTGGCCATCTTGGTACTCCCAATGGAACTGGCAAAACGAGGTGACGCCGGCATCCTCACCGCGCGTGCTGGTTGACCCTTAGGGTTCGCGGCTCTCGCGTTCAAGGCAGCATCGCGCTCGTCCACAGCGCGCCCACACCTTCCTGCGGCGAGGCCAAGAAAGAAGTTGTGTGGTGCGACTCACCGCCAGACTGCCGGCGAGGCCGTTCAGTGCCCGGGGTGAACCTTCTTCATCGCCTCGACCTGCTCGGGCGTGGCCGTGCCCTGATATTTCGACTTCCAGGTCTCGTAGGGCATGCCGTAGACGGCCTCGCGGCTCTCGTCCTTGCTTAAGCTCACGCCCTGCGCGTCGGCGGCGTCCTTGAGCCAGTTGGACAGGCAGTTGCGGCAGAAGCCGGCCAAATTCATCAGATCGATGTTCTGGACGTCCGTCCGCGTCTTCAGATGATCGACCAGGCGCCGGAAAGCGGCCGCCTCGAGCTCCGTTCTGGTTTTGTCGTCGATTGCCATGGCTGGATCCCTTCGGCCTGAATTGGTTCTGCCCCCGATGGGGGTCACCCTTACGGGATCAGGTGGGTCCTTGTCACAGATTTTGCCACATCGCGGCGCAAACGGCGCCAGAGCCAACCCGAAGGCCGGCTCCCCGGCCCTACGCCAAATCGTCAATCATCTGGTATACGTTCCGCGACAATGATCGCCGAATCTCCCCGCGCCCCCCTTCGCCTGCTCGCCCGGTTGGTCCCGGTGCTGGTGGTTGGCCTGCTGTGCCTCTGGGCCAGCCCGGCCTCCGCCGACTTCCGGCTTTGCAACAACACCTCGAGCCGGGTCGGCATTGCGCTCGGCTACAAGGACGCCGAGGGCTGGACCACCGAGGGCTGGTGGAACATCTCGTCCCGCTCCTGCGAGACCCTGCTGCGGGGAACGCTGGTCGCCCGCTACTATTACATCTATGCGATCGACTACGACCGCGGCGGCGAATGGTCGGGCCAGGCCTTCATGTGCTCGCGCGACAAGGAATTCACCATCCGCGGCACCGAGGATTGCCTCGCGCGCGGCTACGACCGGACCGGCTATTTCGAGGTCGATACCGGCGAGCAGCGGGCCTGGACGGTCCAGCTCACCGACGCCAACGAGCAGCCGTCACAGCAGCAGCGCGTGCCCGGCCTGCCGGGCCCGGTCGGCCCGGGTGGCGGCGTTCCGGGTTTGCCCAATAGTCCGCCCGGTGGTACGCCCCCCGCCGCGCCTGGCCTTCCGCCAGCCCCCTCGCCACCGTCTGGAAATAAGCCATGAGGCGTCTTCGCCGTATCAAGATTCTCGCGACCCTGGGACCTGCCTCTTCGGACCTCGCGATGATCCGCCGCCTGTTCGAGGCCGGTGCCGACCTGTTCCGCATCAACATGAGCCACACCCCGCATGACAAGATGCGGGAGCTGGTCGCGACGATCCGCAACGTCGAGAGCAGTTATGGCCGGCCGATCGGCATCCTGGTCGATCTCCAGGGCCCGAAGCTCAGGCTCGGCGCCTTCGCCGAAGGCGCGGTCCAGCTCCAGAACGGCCAGATCTTCACGCTCGATTCCGACAAGGCGCCGGGCGATGCCACGCGCGTCAATCTCCCGCATCCGGAGATCCTGGCAGCGCTCAGGCCCGGCCATTCGCTGCTGCTCGACGACGGCAAGGTGCGGCTGATCGCCGAGGAAACCACGAAGGAGCACGCGGTGACGCGCGTCGTGGTCGGCGGCCGGATGTCCGACCGCAAGGGCGTCAGCCTGCCCGACACCGATCTGCCGGTCTCGGCGATGACGCCGAAGGACCGCGCTGACCTCGAGGCCGCGCTGGTGACCGGCGTCGACTGGATCGCGCTGTCCTTCGTGCAGCGCGCCGACGACGTGATCGAGGCCAAGAAGATGATCCGCGGCCGCGCCGCTGTCATGGCCAAGATCGAGAAGCCGCAGGCGATCGACCGCCTCGCCGACATCATCGAGGCCTCCGACGCGCTGATGGTGGCGCGCGGCGATCTCGGCGTCGAGCTGCCGCTGGAGCGCGTGCCGAGCCTGCAGAAACAGATGACGCGCATGGCGCGCCGCGCCGGCAAGCCGGTGGTGATCGCAACCCAGATGCTGGAATCGATGATCCAGTCGCCGGTGCCGACCCGCGCCGAGGTCTCCGACGTCGCCACCGCCGTCTATGAAGGCGCCGACGCCATCATGCTGTCGGCGGAATCGGCGGCCGGCAAATTCCCGGTCGAGGCGGTCTCGACCATGAACCGCATCGGCGAAGAGGTCGAGCGCGACCCGATTTATCGTTCCGTGCTCACCGCGCAGCGCCCCGCGCCGGAATCCACCGCCGGCGACGCCATCGCGGACGCCGCCCGCCAGATCGCCGAAACACTCGACCTGCCGGCCCTGATCTGCTGGACCAGCTCGGGCTCGACCGCGGTGCGCGTCGCGCGCGAGCGGCCGAAGCCGCCGATCGTGGCGATCACGCCCAACATCGCGGCCGGACGCCGGCTGGCGGTGGTCTGGGGCGTGCATTGCGTGGTGGCGGAAGACGCGCGCGACCAGGACGACATGGTAAGCCGCGCCGGCCAGATCGCCTTCCGCGACGGCTTCGTCCGCGCCGGCCAGCGCGTGATCATCGTCGCCGGCGTGCCGCTCGGCATTCCCGGCACCACCAACATGGTGCGCATCGCCTCGGTCGGCCCCGAGGGCGGCGCGGATATCTAGTCCGCGGGAGCCCGGCAAACAAAAAATGTCGAAAACAACCCCATGCACAGTAGCCGGCGTTGCCGGCGAAGGTGCTCGGGTTTTGTGGAAAGGCGCGCTCGGGCAATGACCTGAGCGGAATCAGGTCTCGGCCCCGGCCGCGACCTGCTCTTCAGGCCCCAACCAGCGCTTTCGCGGTCGGCAGCAGCGTCTGCTGCACCACCAGACCCCTGGCGCGGGCGTCCATCACACCGACTGCGCGCAGGGCCAGCAGCGTCACGGTCTGCACCGCATCGCGCATCCTGGCGGGATCGTCGAGATTATCGGGCGCGAGCGGCCCGACCAGGGCCTCATGCAGCGCCCCCAACAGCGCGGTGGCGGCGAGCGCGGTATCCTGCGCAGGCAAATGGCCGGCCCGCACGGCGGCGTCGATCCGCGCGGCCATCTCGCCGGCGATCTCGCGGCGGCTGGCGAGGCGGGACGCGCTGACATCGACGTCGACCGGCTCGGCCAGGATGCCCCAGGCCAACCTGCGCTGCGACAGCGTGTGGACCGCCACGGTGGTGACGGCCGCCGCCAGCGCCGAGGATGGGCCGGGCGCGGCATCGGCCGCCCGGCGGATCGCCGCGAGCTCGTCGCGCGACACCTCGGCTATCAATTCGGAGATCAGCTCGGACTTGGACGGGAAGTAGCGGTAGACCGTTCCGGCCGCGACACTGGCCCGTACAGCAACCGGCGCGATCTGCACCGCCGCCATCCCGCCTTCCGCCGCAGCTTCCCGCGCCGCAGCAAGAATCGCACTGCGCCTGGCCGCAAGGCGCTTCACCACTTGATGCGTTCGCCGATAAACCATGGCGCGCTTCCTGTCCCACACGCCAGCCGCACGCCCCGCGCGGCCGAACGCGTCGTCCCTGCAATAGATGCAAATCGTCCCGCAAGGACTGAACAACTATTCAAAGTGAATGACAAGATGCAAATGCGTAGAACGTCACGCCGGACGGACGGGAGCGCCAAGCCAAGCAACGCCGGATGGAGGGCTTTGAAGAAGAACGTAGCGGGAAGCTTGCCTGCGAGCCCATCCTTCGAGACGCCCACCTACGGCGGGCCCTCGGGATGAGGTCGCGTTTTGCGTCAAGAGATCAGACCCTCATGGTGAGGAGCCCCGCCAAAGCGAGCGTCTCCGGACGATGCTCTGCATCGCCGGGCGAACCATGCAGGCCGAGCAGCCTCCGGCTCACTCCACCCCGCAAAAGAAAAGAGCCCCGTCCGGGACGGGGCTCTCGAAACTCTCAGATCGTCCGGTCTTACTTGAGGCTGGACGAGATCGAGCCGAACTTGGTGTTCAGCGAGCTGCCGAGGTTGTTGACGACGGTGATGATCGCGAGCGCGATGCCGGCAGCGATCAGGCCGTATTCAATGGCGGTGGCGCCGGATTCGTCCTTCACGAAACGCGAAACGAGGTTCTTCATAGACTGCTCCCAAAGAGTACACGTGGCTTACAAATGGTCTGGTCTCTCGGCTTCCCAGCGCCGCCCGACCATGGAACCGAACCTAGAGGCAAAGAATTGCGCCGCAGTTAATTCGACTGCGGAAACACGAAGCGGATTGCACGTATTCGACGATGGTAAAGGAGAATTGAAAACAATTCGTTAAATCGTAGCTATCCGCGGCAATGCTGCAGGGGCGCGATTTACCCGAAGTTATGACCGCGCATGGTCCAATGCCGCCCGCTCGGCCTGAAGCACGACGAGATGAATCGTTCATCGCGCTTCAGGTTATTGCTTGAGCATGATCTTCCCGGAAAACCGCTACACACTTTTCCGGATCATGCTCCGGCCGACAAGAACAAGCAGGACGACGAGGCGGCATGTCCCTTTCCTTTGCCCACAGCATTGCGATGCAGAGCCGCGCGCGAGCACTGCTGCCGCTCTGCGTCGGTGCCGGCACCTATCTGTTCTTCCTCTTCGTCGGCGACACGCTGCTTCAGGACTCCGACTCGTTCTGGCAGATCAGGATCGGGCAATGGATCCTCGATCACGGTGCCCTGCCCTACACCGACTTCTATTCTTTCACGCGCCCTGGGGAATCCTGGATCTCGACGTCGTGGCTGTCGCAGGTGCTGTTCGCCTTCTCCTACCCGCAATGGGGCTGGGCAGGTCCGGTCATCCTCACCGCGACCGGGATGGCGCTCACCGCTGCGGTGTTCGTCTATCTGCTCGACGCGCAGATCGAGGCGCCGCGCGCGGTGCTGTTCGCGATGCTGGCGCTGCTGCTGTCGATCCATCACGTGCTGGCGCGTCCGCATATTCTGGCGCTGCCCGTCATGGTGGCGTGGGTCGGCCTGCTGATGGCGGCTGCCGACCGCAGAAGCGCGCCGTCCTGGACTTGGCTGCCGCTGATAGCGCTCTGGGCGAATTTACATGGCGGCTTCGTGCTGGGCCTCGCACTGATCGGCCCGATCTCGCTCGAAGCGGTCGAGCATGCCGAGAAGGGAAAGCGGCTGAAGCTGTTCATACGCTGGGTGCTGTTCGGCGTCGGCGCGCTGATCGCTGCCTGCTGCACGCCTTACGGCTGGCGGACGCTGATGGGTGCGACCAACATCCTCAGCCTCGGCGAATTGCTGTCACTGATCTTCGAATGGATGCCGGCGAACTTTGCCACCTTCACCGGATTCGAAGGCGCACTGCTCGGCTTGATCGCGCTCGGCTATTATCGCGGCCTCGTGCTGTCGGCGCCGCGGATCTTCCTGATCCTGTTCCTGACCTGGAGCGCGCTGACCCATGTCAGGAATATCGAGGCCTTCGCCTTCCTGGTGCCGCTGGTGCTGGCAAAGCCGCTCGGCGAGATGTTCCCGCGCCCGCTAGCGGACACCGCCGGCGCAGACCGCTGGCCGGCCCGCTATGTCACCGCGCTCGGCGCGCTCATGATCGTGGCCGCGAGCTGGACCTCGACCTCGCTCTACATGGGACACCATCGCTTCACGTTCACGATGACGCAGACGCCGGTTGCGGCAGTCGACCTGCTCGAAAAACTCAGGGTGCAGCGCATCTTCAACGCCTATCAGTTCGGCGGCTATCTGATCTCGCGCGACATCCCTGTTTACGTCGACGGCCGCGCGGAGCTCTATGGCGAAAAGTTCGTCATGGACTTCTTCAAGGCGACGGAAGGCAAGAAGCCCGAGCTGCTGCCGCGCCTGCTCGACCAGTACAAGATCGACGCGACGCTATTGGTCGCCGATGCGCCGGGCCCGCAAATCCTCGATCAGCTCAAGGGCTGGAAGCGGATTTACGCGGACGACATCGCCGTCATTCATGTGCGGGACAATGCTGACGGCGCGGCGCTGCCGTCGAAGTGAGGGCGCAGCTTCAGGCGCGTCCTCTCGGATGCGACGTTCGCTTAAAGATGTGAAGCGGACTCACTTCGCCATCCACGACCACGTAATCCGCTTTCGAGCTACTTCAATTGCCTCGGCCCGCGCGGCGTCGTCGGCTTTTCCGGCGCGGACGGTGCAAGACTCAGCGTGACCATTACGGTCTGGGTGGTCGGCCGGTTCTCGGTTACGACGTCCCAATAGCCACGGAGGTTCAGATAGCCGGTGTATCCCTCGAACGCGGAAAAGAAGACCCCGATCTGCGGACCGATGCCGACCGACTGGCCCTTGAAATCGCCGAGCTTGGCGCCGGCTCCGCTGTCGCCGGTGACCTGCTGATAGACATAGCCGGCGAGCCCGACATGAACACTCTTGCTGACGAACTGCGACATGGCCCAGTCCAGATGAAAGTCGATACCGTTGCGGTATTGCAGCGCGTTGTTCATGCCGCTGTAGCTGAAGCCGGCGACCGCGGACAATTCGTGCCCTGTCTGCGGATTGAGATAGGTGTAGCCGAAGCCGCTGTCCACGCCGGTATAGCCGATGCTCAGGTTGGCCAGCCGCGTGGAGTCGTAGGTGCCGCTCGGGATGTTGCCGAGCACGTACCACATGTAATTGTTGACGCCCTGATTCCATTTCAGGGTGCCGAGGTAGTACACGTCACCAAACGTGGCCCTCTCGTCGCTGGCGTTGCCCGAAATCTGGTTACCCCGCGGGCCTGTTAGCGTGGCGGCAATACCAACCCCGACGTTGCCGGGCACGCCGAGCACACCGACCGTCAACTGGCCGCCAAGTACCGGCGTGGCAAAAGTGTAGGCGGGCAGGAAACCCACGGCATCGGCGTGCGCATGCAGGCCGGCGACAACGGACGAGTTGAGCTGCAGATCCTTGCCCCCACCGGCGTTTGCCTCGACGTGAAGATAGATACTGGTGAAACTCCAGCCCGGCTGTCCCGGCACGGCGGAGAGACTGCCCATGCCTCCCGGCAACCAGAAGCCGACGCCGCCGGCATCGGCCTTCGCATCGTCTGTTGAACTTGCAGAGGTGCAGACGATGAGAGCCATGGCAGCAAGGAGTCGGTGCCTATGACGACTAGGTCTCATGGTCCCTCCAGTACCGGCGAACGCGAATGACAACCCATCAGTCCAATAAGGAATACGAACGATTATGTGGCTCCAAGATTCCCGCGCCAGGGGATTCCCGGAATTTGTAGGCCAACACGCCAGTTTTCGCTCTCGCGTGACAAACCCATCACACATCCGCAATGCTTTCACTCAGTGCGCGTGGTTCCAATTCCCGTTATCTGCACAACGTTGTTTAGGGCAATGCTTCTGTCTTTTGAATTGCCACCGTCTATCCGAAAATCGCTTATATTGGCGGATCAATCTGGAGTTGATCATCGATTCCGAGGCCGGCTTCGTCCCGATGACTCTCATATGAGTAAGGGTAACGGTGCTATGAGGAAAATCATCTCCGCAGCACTAGGCGTTGTCTGCGTAGCAGTATCAGCGAACGCTCAGCCATTCTCTGCCGACGACCTTGCCCGCCGCACCATCGAACGGCGTGCCATCGAGGCAGCGATTTGGGGCATGCCGCTGGTCAACACCGACGCGATGCGGCAAGCGTATTTTCGCGATGTCGGCGCAAAGTACAACGACATCTGCTACTTCTCGAAACCGCAGGACTGGAAGTTCCAGGTCACGACGCCTAATGCTTCGACGAACTACATCTATCTCAACTACAATTTAAAAGACGGCCCAGTCGTTGTTGAAATCCCGGCAGCCGTCGACGCCGGGCTGCTCGGCTCCATGGTTGACGCATGGGACGAGCCAATGACCGACATCGGTCCAGCGGGCGAGGACCAAGGCAAGGGCGGCAAGTATTTGCTGGTCCCGCCCGACTTCAAAGGTGATACCCCAGCGGGCTTCTTCCCGATTAGGTATCCCACATACAACGGTTATGCGTTGTATCGGGCGATCAGGAACGGACCGACCGATGCCGATACCGCGGCTGCATTGGCGCTCGTGAAGAAGTTACGCGTGTATCCGCTCGCGCAAGCCGCCAGCCCCCCGGAACAACGCTTCATCGATATCTATGGCAAGACGTTCGATGGCATCGCCAGCTTCGACGAGCGCTTCTTTGAGAACCTCGACCGCATGGTTCAGGAAGAGCCGGTGCTGCCGCGCGACGTCACCATAATGGGCATGCTCAAAAGCATCGGTATTGAGAAGGGAAAGGATTTCAAGCCAGATCCGGCTACGCAGAGCATACTGAAGTCTGCGGCGCGGGAAGCACAGGCGCACTTCATTGAAGCGCTGACCTCCTACAGCCAACCGTGGTGGCCGGACCGAAGCTGGTCCCCGCCCGACCCCAAAGGTGTAAAAACCGGGTTTACTTACCAGATCGGGGACGCGTTAGATATTGACGCTCGCGGCTTTGCGAACTTCGCCGCTTTTGCCTTGCCGAAGAAGACCGGGACCAGCTTGGTGTATCTCTTCACGTTCCGTGATAGCCGCGGCGAGCGGCTGAGCGGCGAGCGGACCTACACGGTGCACATCCCGGCCAACGTTCCGGCGAAGCAATACTGGTCAATGATCGTGTATGCGGTGGATACCGCGGCGCTCATACGTGAAGCGCCGGTGGTCACGCTCGATAGCTACAATCAGGCCATGCAGCGGAACGCCGACGGCTCGGTAGACATCTACTTCGGTCCCAAGGCACCAGAAGGTAAGGAGGCAAACTGGATCTACACGGCACCGGGAAAGGCGTTCTTCCCCGCCATGCGTTTTTACGATCCCGACAAGCCGCTGTTCGAGAAGACATGGAAGCTGTCGGATTTGGAGCAGATTTCCAACCTATGACGCATTGGGTCGGATGAAA
This sequence comes from Bradyrhizobium barranii subsp. barranii, assembly GCF_017565645.3. NCBI lineage: Bacteria > Pseudomonadati > Pseudomonadota > Alphaproteobacteria > Hyphomicrobiales > Nitrobacteraceae > Bradyrhizobium > Bradyrhizobium barranii. The sequence continues at coordinate 1,968,438 of NZ_CP086136.1, read as the reverse complement.
GCAGCGGAGCCATGACCAGAACGATTCTGGGAATCATTGCACTTGCACTCGCCCTGACACCCATCACGTCAGCGTCATCGCAAAACGTTTCCGAACGGGAAGCCTATGACATCGCAAAGGACGCGTATGTCTACGCCTATCCGTTGCTGTTGATGGATGTCTTCACGCGGCAGGGCGCTAACTATGCCGCGCCGACCGGCATCGTAACGCAGGGGCCTTATAACCAGTTTAGTCACGCCCGTGCTTTCCCTCCAGCGGACTTCAAAGCCGTGGTACGGGCAAACGTCGATACGCTCTACTCAGGCGCCCACCTTGATCTCGGTCCTGAACCAATCGTGCTCTCAGTGCCGGCGATAGATCGCTACTTCATGCTGCCCCTGCTGAGCTTCTGGACCGACGTATTCGCCGTGCCGGGTACGCGCACCACTGGGCGCAACTCTGCTCGCGAGTTTCTACTTGTCGGCCCAAGCTGGCAGGGACAACCTCCGGCAGGGCTCGAAATCATCCGCAGTCCCACCCGCTTCGTGGGCGTCGGCGGACGCACTCAAACCAATGGCGTCGCGGACTACGACAACGTCCACAAGATTCAAGCGAGCTACAAGCTGACGCCGCTGTCGGCATGGGGCAAGGGCAACTACACGCCTCCGAAAGGCATCGTCGATCCGGCTATCGACATGAAAACACCACCGCCCGTGCACATCGAGAAGATGGATGCGGCAATATATTTCGCCCGCTTCGCAGAACTCCTGAAGGATAACCCGCCGGGACCATTCGACTATCCGATGATTCATCGACTTGAGCGCGTGGACTTCAAGGTGGGCCAAAATTTTGATCTCAATGTCAGAACGCTGCTGATCAAACAGGCATTCGAGCGCGCTTCGACAGACGGCAAGGCATTGGTCGCCAAAGCCGCCAAGCAGGCAGGCGGCGAAGGCGGGAAAGAGTGGGTCTACACCACACGCAGTGGCGTCTACGGTGTAGACTATCTTTATCGCGCTGCAATCGCCTTGTGTTGTCTGGGCGAGAATTTGCCGCAGGACGCCGTCTATCCTTCGCTTTCTACGGATAGCGATGGCCGGCCGCTCGATGGCAAAAGCAGCTACGTCCTCCATTTCGACAAGGGCAAGTTTCCGCCTGTCGATGCGTTCTGGTCTGTCACGGCGTACGACACCGACGGCTATTTCATCCCGAATGCGCTTAATCGGATGGCCCTGGGCGACCGTGACAAGCTCGCCACTAGTGCTGACGGCTCGCTGGATCTGTACATACAGGCGGACACACCCGGCGGTGACAAGGAGATGAATTGGCTACCCGTCGCCAAAAAGCCGTTCACGCTGCTGATGCGCCTCTATTCGCCGAAGTCAGAATTTCTAGCCGGTTCTTGGACGCCGCCGCCGGTTCAAAGGATGAATTAGGCCGCTCATGGCCCATCAGCGAAGTGGCGACACCTCTCATTGGGGTCCGTTTGGTGGGGTAGAGCGGACTGACTTTGCTCACTCTGCGTTCTTCGCATTTTGACCCATAGCGGCCGTGAACATTTTGCGTTGGCAAGCGCCGCCAAGACGGACGATGGCTCGTTGCTATGGACCCGCTCGTCTCGCAACGAGAATATTGGCTATACACTGCAAGACGATTTCGTTTTGTTGATTGCGCACTCTGATTTGGTTGCGCACGATGCCTCGATCAGGTTTCGACTTAGACTCCCGCTTCTCCAGAACAATCATTTCAAGATCGAGTTCATCTCCTGGGCGTACCGGGTTCGGCAGCCTTAACTCATCCCAACCCATTCCGGCGAGGACATGGAGCCGAGGCTGGAGCTTCGGCGTGAGCGAGATGAAGATCGAAAACGTATGGGCGCTCGATGCGGTTAGTCCCCCAAAAATTGAACGTGCTGCTGCCTCCTCATCGAGGTGACGGGGCGCTGGATCATATTGCTTGGCGAACTGGACGATCTCTTCCTTCGAGACCAGATAAGGACCAGCCTTGCTAGTCATACCAATTTCGGCATCTTCAAAATACAGCTGGGTCATGGCTTCGTCCTCTGCGGATGAAGTAAATCAGGCACGGCTCAACGCGGCGGGATTATAACCCTTTTCAAGCATCAATTTCTGTTCTTGTCCGGCTAACCCGCACGTCGTTCAGGCCAGTCGCACCAATTTCCAAGGCAGCCTTTCCCGGATGAGCAAACACCAAAGGTCATCATCCGAAAATCAGCTTATGGCCCATCAGCGAAGTGGCGACACCTTTCATTGAGGTCCGCTTGGTGGCGTAGAGCGGACTGACTTTGCTCACTCTGAGTTCTTCGCATTTCGACCCATAGCGGTCTTCCATTGATCTAGATCAACGTGAGGTACATCCAGGAAGTTTGGTTCAATCGTCGAACAAGAGAGGACGCTATGAGCGATCATCCAGAAGACGGTCCCCCGAACGAATCCTCCTCAAACGCATCCGAAAAAAAGAGGCGCGGCAATGACGGCATGCAACGACGCGACCTTTTGTTGGGTGGTTCGTCGCTCGCTGCGATGACGGCTTTGGCAGCGACGGCGCCAGCGACCGCTCAAGTGCAACAGGCTGCACCGGCACCTGCAGCGGCAGCCGCATCGACGGGGCCGAAGCTTGGCGAGATCCTGCCGTTTCCGCAGCCGCCGCGTCCTGTCATCACCGAGCCGGATTGGCGCAAGGTGCCGCAGCCGAAGCCAGTCTCGATCCGGCCGCCGAAGGGCGCCCCCAACATCCTGGTCATTCTTCAAGACCAGACTTCCTATGCGGACCCATCGACCTTCGGCGGACCGATCAACTTCCCGACCATGGATCGTCTCGCCAAAGAGGGGCTGACGTACACGAACTTTCACGTCAACAGTCTGTGTTCGCCGAGCCGCACCGCGCTATTGACCGGACGCAATCAACATCAAAATAGCCAAGCCGCTGTAGTTGACGGTGCGACCTCATATCCCGGCGACACCGGCATGCGGCCAAAGAGCGTTGCGCCTATCGCTGAAATTCTTCGACAGTGGGGCTATTGCACGTCGATGTTCGGCAAAAGCCACGAGACGCCGCCGTGGGAAACCAGCATGAGCGGCCCGTTCGACCGCTGGCCTGCGCGACAGGGCTTTGAAAAATTCTATGGCTTCATCGGCGGCGAGAAGAACTTGTTCCGGCCCTACCTCGTGGATGGCACTACCGAACTCGGCGTGCCGCGCGACCCAAACTATCATTTCAACGTCGATATCACGGACAAGGCGATAGGCTGGATACGTGGTACGCGCTCGCTGACCCCGGATCGTCCGTTCTTTATGTATTACGCCACGGGCGGCGCGCATCCGCCTCACACGCCGCCGAAAGAATGGCTCGATGTCTACAAGGGGAAATTTGATCAGGGGTGGGACAAGCTACGCGGGGAAATTCTTGCGCGTCAGATAAAGATGGGCCTGATGCCTCCGGGCACCAAGATTGCTGAAAACCCTCCTGAAATTCCAAAATGGGACGCCCTTTCGGACGACGCGAAGAAGGTGCTGTCGCGACAAATGGAAGTCTATGCAGGCTATGCCGAGCATACCGACCGCGAGATCGGGCGTTTGATCGATGCCATCGGGGATCTCGGCGAACTCGACAACACCATCGTGATCTATATCGCCGGCGACAATGGCGGCACCGCGATCGGTGGTCTAAACGGAACCTTCAATGAATGGTCCAACCTCAACGACGCACCCGAAGACATCCCGTATCTCAAGACCCGAATGGACGAGTATGGCGGACCGAACTCCTACCCCAACTATTCGGTGGCCTGGGCAATGGCCGGCTCCACGCCGGCAACCTGGTGCATCAATGCCTGTCAGGGCGGCGGCCAGAATCAGGGGATGGTCATTCGCTGGCCGGGCGGCATCAAATCGAAAGGGGAAATCCGCAGGCAATATACCCACCTGATCGACGTTGGCCCCACCATCCTTGAAGCCGTCGGCATCCCCGAGCCAAAGATAGTCAACGGCGTCGAGCAGATTCCGATGGCCGGCACCAGCATGATCTACTCGTTCGACGATGCGGCGGCAAAGGATCGCCACACCGTCCAGTACAACGAGTGCAGCGGCAATCGCAGCATCTACAAAGACGGCTGGATGGCCTGCGTGATGCACCGCGCGCCATGGGAGAGCAGCCCCCGCGTCGATGACTACGCCAAGGACAAATGGGAGCTCTACAATGTGGCCGTGGACTTCGGACAGGCCACCGACCTCGCCGCGCAAAATCCCGCGAAGCTGAAAGAACTGCAGGATCTATTCCATCAGGAGGCGATCAAGTTCGGCGTTTATCCGATGGATGATCGCTCCTTCGCACGGCTGAATGCGACCAATGCCGGCCGGCCTGACATTATGGCCGGCCGTACCGAGGTGACCTACTACGCCGGGATGACCGGCATGGCTGAAAATGTCTTCATCGACACGCTCAGCCGTTCCTATGTTGTCACCGCCGACCTGGTCATTCCCAAAGGCGGCGCCAACGGCGTCGTGGTCTCGCAGGGTGGCCTGTTCGGCGGCTGGAGTCTTTACGTCAAGGACGGAAGACCCAAGCTCGCCTACAACTGGCTGGCGCGGGAGAAATACTTCATCGAAGGCAAGGAGGCTCTACCGGAAGGTAAGGTCACGCTGGTATATGATTTCACCTATGACGGCGGCGGCCTGCACAAGGGCGGCACCGGCGTGCTGTCGATCAACGGCAGGAAAGTCGGCGAGGGCCGCATCAATAAGACGCAGGGTGCGGTGTGGTCGCTGGCCGGTGAGACCGCCGACATCGGCATGGATGCCTACTCCCCAGTGTGCGATGACTACGATCCTTGGGAAAACGCCTTCACCGGCACCATCAACACCGTGAAGATCAAACACAAGGCTTGAGCGCAAGACTTGACCCTTCCCCGTTACGCGAGGAGCGCTCTCTTTGTGTCCCGCGCCAACACCAGTTCGCTCCTGGCCCATCAGCGAAGTGGCGACACCTTTCATTGAGGTCCGCTTGGTGGGGTGGAGCGGACTGACTTTGCCCGCTCTGAGTTCTTCGCATTTTGACCCTGACCTGACATTGACCCTAGCCCAAAAGGAACACCCTGTGCTTTGATACGTGGGACGGAATCTACCGATCTCGCGGGGGCCGTTTTGGCCGACAATTGCGTGGAACGGAGGCTTGCGGCGATTCTGGCGGCGGATGTTGCCGGATACAGCCGCATGATGGGTATGGACGAAGAAGACGTGCTGGCTCGCCTCAAGGCCGCCAGAAAGTCTCTTTTCGATCCCTCCATCGCCGCGCATCGCGGACGGATCGTCAAGACGACCGGCGACGGCATGCTGGTCGAGTTCGCCAGCGCCGTCGATGCAGCGCGATGCGCCATCGAGGTGCAGCGCGGCATGGTTGAGCAAAATGCCGCGGTGCCGCAGGCCAAGCGGATCGAATTTCGCGTCGGCATCCACGTCGGCGACATCATAATCGACGAAAATGATATCTTCGGGGACGGCGTCAATATCGCCGCCCGCCTTGAAGGCATCGCGGAACCCGGCGGCATCTGCATCTCCGAGGACACGCAACGTCAAATCCGCGGCAAGGTCGATATCGCCTTCGAGGACATGGGTCCGCAGAACCTGAAGAACATTGTTGAGCCGATGCGCGCGTGGCGATTGAGGATAAACGCGGACGGTTCTGCGGCAATCTCGAAAAGGTCGCCGGTCGAGACCACCCAGGCTCTGGCGCTGCCCGACAAGCCGTCCATCGCCGTGCTGCCGTTCCAGAACATGTCGGGCGATCCCGAACAGGAATACTTCGCGGACGGAATAGCGGAGGACATCATCACCGCCCTGTCCCGTTTCAAGGCGCTGTTCGTCATCGCCCGCAATTCGAGCTTCACGTACAAGGGACGCGCTGTCGACATCAAGCAAGTGGGGCGCGAGCTTGGCGTGCGCTATGTGCTGGAAGGAAGCGTTCGCAAGGCGGCAAACCGGGTGCGCATCACGGGACAGCTCGTCGATAGCCCTACGGGAGGACATCTCTGGGCAGACCGGTTTGACGGTGGACTCACCGACATCTTCGACCTGCAGGACCAGGTCACCGAGGGCATAGTCGGAGCGATCGCACCGGCGGTTGAAAAAGCCGAGATCGAGCGCGCCAAACGCAAGCCTACCGAGAGCCTTGATGCCTATGATCACTACTTACGCGGTTTGGCCAGCTCTTATCAGTTTGCTAACCGGCAAGCGAACGAAGAGGCGTTACGCCTATTCAACAAGGCGATCAAGCTCGACCCAGGTTTTGCGTCAGCTTACGGTCGTGCCGCCCTTTGCTACACCTTTGCCAAGACCAATGGCTGGATTTCAGGTCACACCGAGCGAGACTGCCAAAGTAAAAAAGCTCGTTCAGAGGGCGGTTGAGCTAGGAAAAGACGACGTGATCGCCCTCGCGGCGAGCGGATATGTATCAGCGTTTGTTTTACTCGATCTCGGGGGAGGCGCCGCCTTGATCGATCGCGCGCTCGTGTTCAATTCCAATTGGGCCGAGGCATGGTTTTGGAGTGGCTGGGTGAAGAACTGGCTAGGCGAGCCGGAGACGGCAATCGAGCGCTTCGCCCGTGCCATCCGCCTCAACCCGCTTGATCCGTTTATGAGCGGGGTACGAACTGGGACCTCGCATGCCCATTTCTTCCTGGGCCACTATGGCGACGCGGCATCGTGGGCGGCAATGGCGTTGCAGGACAATCCGGACTTTCAACCTGCGTTACGTATGGACGCCGCAAGCAAGGCAATGGCCGGACGACTGGAGCAGGCGCAAAAGGCGGTGGCCCGGCTGCGGCAATTGAATCCTTCGGTGCGTGTCTCCAATCTCAAAAGCGTGCTCGGCCCCTATCGGCGCGCCGAAGATCTCGCTCGATACGAGGAAGGGTTGCGACGAGCCGGGCTGCCCGAATGACCTCTACGGCCACGGTGCGGCAAGAGAGTGAGAGCCGCAACTTCCGCTCCTGGTCCATCAGCGAAGTGGCGACACCTTTCATTGAGGTCCGCTTGGTGGGGGAGAGCGCACTGACTCTGCTCACTCTGAGGTCTTCGCATTCCAAAGCGGACATACCCATCGGAACGATGGGAGACCGAAATCACGCCGTTGCTGCCAGATCGTTGGCAACGACCGCCAATATTTCGGCGGCGTGTGAACTCGCGATAAAGTGCCCGCCTTCAGCGACTTCGTGCCATACCGCTCCGGGCATCCGCTCACCCAGCGGTTTGTTTACTGCGCAAGGCACAAACGTATCGGCGCTGCCTTGCCACAGATGAACCGGCCTATGGATCGCCGTGACGTCGAATGGCCACTGTTGGTAGAGCATCTGGGCATCGGTCACGAGACCGTCAACGCCTTGCCGGAAGCACTCGCGTCCGGACTCCACGATGGCACTCAACACATCGTCATCGGCAAGCGCCGCGAGGTCAGCGGGGCAGCTCGCCTTCAGCAATGCCTTCTTGTACTGCTCCGGAAACCGCGTCGCAGTGAGATCGATCAGGTCATACATCAGCTGGAAACCCGGCCGGAAATGCAGTGCAAGGAACCCGCCCATGGCGTCGGTCGAGGACAGATCCTTCGCTGCCCAATTCGTACCGAATGCGCCGTAGGATCCGGGAGCGATGCTGGTCACGTGTATCAGCTTCGCGGGATCGAGGTACGCCGCTGCCGCGAGCGCCCAAGGACCCCCCTCAGACCAGCCTGTGACCGCAAAGCGATCGGTCTCAAAAGCGTTGGCAATCGCTTCCAGGTCTGCGGCCCAGCCTGCGAAGGTGCGACCGTGTTGAGGATCTGATTTGCCTTGGCCTGGACGGTCCACGCACACAAATCTCAAACCAAGTTTGAGCGCGTGAGACGCAAAAACCTTGGCTTCGAGCCGGCTCGATGGTCCGCCATGATTGTGAAGTACGAGCGGACCGTTCGGATCGCCGACCTGAAGGTAAGCCAGTGATCGACCGCCGATCTGGACTGCACCTTCGCTAGGACACGCAGCGTTGCTTGAATTTCTCAAATGCATGCCCTCCATCGGGCCTCGATGACTCGTCGATCTCGCGGAGCCTTTGTCTCAGCCAACCAACTCTTTTTGGAATTTCTCGATCGTAGGCTGCAACAACGGCCGCCATGGTCACACGGCTGTCGGATGTCTGCAACTGGCCCCCGGTAGCCATTTCCGCGTTCAAAGCTGACGCCGGCTTTCGCACCGAAGCGGGCACTTGCGAGTTAAAGACCGATCGGTCTATATATCGATCATGAGCCGCCAAACCTCAGTGCAGTTGCCCCGTGGCCGCCCCCGAAGCTTCGACCTGGACGCCGCGGTCGAACGCGCGACGGGGGTGTTCTGGTCGCGCGGCTATCACGCCACGGCACTGCCGGACCTGCTTCGAGCCACGAAACTCTCGCGTGGCAGCCTTTACGCCGCGTTCGGCGACAAGCATTCGCTCTTCCTGCGCGCGCTCGATCGCTACATTGCCGATGCCGTGACACGGATGGATGTCGAGCTCGCTCCCCGCAGGGAGCCGGTCGACGCCCTGCGGGCCTATCTTGCCGGCTATGTCGATCGCACCAGCGGTGCCAACGGCCGGCGCGGCTGCCTGCTGGTGGCCACGGCCATGGAGCTGGCCGGCCAGGATGCCGCGATTGGTCGTCGCGTCGCGGGCTTCTTCAGGGCCATGGAGGCCCGGGTGGCCGATGCCCTGTCCCGCGCGAAGGTGGCGGGCAAGCTGGCCCACGGTGTCGATCCCGCGAGTGCCGCCAAAATTCTGGTCTGTTTCGTCGAGGGCCTGCGCGTGGTCGGCAAGACGGCGCCGGCGCGGGCCACATCGCAAGCCACCGCTGACGCTCTGCTCGATCGGTTCGTCAGGTAGCAACCCAATCAGGTCAACTACCCACGGACGCCTCCGCACTTGGCGCACCAATATCTGGACCGATCGGTCGTGAAAGGATAGATGCCATGTCTGCCATCCAGATCGTCTGCGCGGTAGCCGTTCCGCTGCTCTGGGGTTATCAGAGAGCTGGCCCCGCAAATTCGGACAGTAGCTTGAGTGGATTTTCTGCCTGACAGCGGCGAGGATTCTTGCTGCGAATCAGGAGCGAAGATGACGAAGAAGAGCCGCCGGACGCATTCTCCGGCATTCAAGACGAAGGTTGCTTTGGCTGCGGTCAAAGGCGACAAGACACTGGCGGAGCTGGCGCAACTGTTTGATGTTCATCCGAACCAGATCACGATCTGGAAAAACCAGCTCCTGGAAGGCGCCGCCGGCGTGTTTGGGCATGACAAGACATCGGCCGAGACGCCGGTCGATTTGAAGGCGTTACATGCCAAGATCGGCGAGCTGGCGTTGGAAAACGATTTTTTGTCCGGCGCGCTCACCAAGGCGGGCCTGCTGAGCGCAAAGCGATGATCGACCGCGATCATGATCTTTCTATCGTGCGCCAGGCGAAGGTCCTGAAGCTGGCTCGCAGCACGGTCTACTATGAACCTCGGCCAGTTTCGGCCGAGGACCTTGCCTTGATGCGTCGGCTCGATGAGCTGCATCTCGATTATCCCTTCGCGGGAGCGCGTATGCTGCGATCGTTGCTGCGGCGGGAGGGCGTATACGCCGGTCGCCGCCACATCGCGACGCTGATGAAGCGCATGGGGATCGAGGCGGTCTATCGTCGCCCGAACACGAGCAAGCCGGCTCCGGGTCACAAGATCTACCCGTACCTGTTGCGCGGATTGAAGATCGAGCGGCCCGACCATGCGTGGGCAATGGACATCACCTACATTCCGATGCGGCGTGGCTTCGTCTATCTCGCGGCGGTCGTCGATGTGTTCAGCCGACGGGTCCTGGCCCATCGCGTCTCGATCACAATGGAGGCGGCCTTCTGCGTCGAAGCGGTCCAGGAGGCGTTGGCGAAGCACGGCAGGCCCGAGATTTTCAACACGGATCAGGGCAGCCAGTTCACCAGCCTCGAGTTCACCGATGTGCTGCTGGACGCGAAGATCGCCATCAGCATGGACGGCAAGGGCGCCTGGCGCGACAACGTGTTTGTCGAGCGGCTCTGGCGCACGGTCAAATACGAAGAAGTATATCTCCGCGCCTACGACAGCGTGTCCGAGGCGCGAGCGTCAATTGCCAAGTATCTGGCCTTCTACAATCAGGGACGCCCTCACTCGAGCCTTGACGGGCGCACGCCCGACGAGGCTTACTTCGGCACGCAAGCTATGGTGATGGCCGCATGACCGTCGCCGACGGTTTTGTCGTCGCTCTGGTCGGGCTACGCCCTCCCGACGCAACGACAAAACCGTAAAGCCCCGCGTTCAGCATAACCCGGCAGGAATCCACTTAAATCCAGCGGGGCGCTGTCCAAACAACCGGGGCCAGCTCTTCAGTTCGTGGCCATCAAGGTGGGCGTTGCGGAGTTCCCGCCGCTGTTCTTCCTCGCGCTGCGCTTCCTCGCGATCGCACTGCTGCTCGTTCCGTTCGTCAAACGGCCGACGCGCGAGCAGTTCGGCCCTGTCGTCGCGATTTCGATCTTCCTTGGTGGCCTGAACTTCGGCCTGTTCTATGTCGGCCTCGGGCTCGGCTCGGGAAGCCTGTCGGCCGTCGCGTATCAGCTCGCGACGCCCTTCACCGTCCTGCTGGCCTGGCCGCTGCTTGGCGAGCGGCCGTCTCTCATCACGTCCGCCGGCGTGCTGCTTGCCTTTGCCGGCGTGGTCGTGCTGGCGGCGGGTCCAGCCCTCTCGGCAAACGCGCTTCCGCTGCTGCTCGTGGTCGGGGCCGCCTTCGCGTTCGCGGTGTCCAACGTCCTGACGAAGCGCTACGGCCCATTCGATCCCCTGATGCTGATGGGGTGGTCGTCGCTGTTCACGGTGCCACAGGTCATGTTGATGTCGCTGCTGCTCGAATACGGACAACTGGCGAGCCTCGTCACGGCGGATGGACGCGGCTGGCTGGCGCTCGCCTACACGATTTTCATCGGCGGAATTGTCGGGTTCGGCCTCTGGTTCTGGCTGATCGCCCGCTGCTCCATGGGCCGCGTCGCGCCCTTCGGCCTGCTGCTTCCGGTGTTCGCCTTGACGTCGAGCGTGCTGCTCCTTGGCGAGCGCATGACCCCGAAGTTGATCGCCGGCGGGCTGCTCGCGATCGCAGGCGTTGCGATGACACAAGTCAGACCGAGCGCGCGCCCCATTTGAGCCCGGACGTTGCGTTGTGGCATCGACATCATCTGCCTGGCAACGGAGATCACGAGGCTTCACGTCTCGGTGGTGGACCGTGTTGCGACGTGACGCCCCCAACTTGCCGTGCGCTAATATCCGGTCGAACAGGAGGGCGTATCATGATGTTTCGCAATCTTCTCGCCGCGCTTGTCGTCACGGTCGCGATCAGCGCGGCACATGCGGCGCCGCAATGGCTGAACCTGGCGCCGACGCCGACACTGCCCAGGGCGACGCAGAGCGGTTTTGCACCCGTCAACGGCATCAAGGTCTGGTACGCAATTTTCGGCCGCGGCGAGCCCGTCCTGTTGCTGCATGGCGGCCTCGCCAACGCCAACTATTGGGGCCGCCAGGTCCGCGCGCTGCAACGGCACTATCAGGTCATCGTCATGGACAGCCGCGGGCATGGGCGCAGCAGCCGCAATCAGGAGCCTTATGGCTACGATCTGATGGCCTCGGACGTGGTCGCCCTGCTCGATCACCTGAAGATCAGGAAAGCTGCGATCGTCGGCTGGAGCGACGGCGCGATCATCGGCCTCGACATCGCGATGAAGCACCCGGAACGGGTGAGCAAGCTGTTCGCCTTCGCGGCGAATTCGGATCCGTCAGGCGTTGCGGATATCGCGTCGAGCGACGTCTTCAACGCCTACATCGCCAGGGCTGGCGAGGAGTACAAGCGCCTGTCGCCGACCCCGACCGAGTACAAGAGCTTCGTCGCCGAGATCACCAAAATGTGGGAGAGCCAGCCGAAATGGACGGCGTCGGATCTCGCGACGATCAAGGTCCCGACCTGGATCGTGGACGGCGACCACGACGAGGCGATCAAGCGCGAGAACACCGAGTTCATGGCGGCGAACATTCCGGGCGCCGGCCTGCTGATCCAGCCGGAGGTCAGTCACTTCTCGTTCCTGCAGGATCCCGAGCAGTTCAGCGACGACGTGCTGCATTTTCTGGAGCGTGCCGGTGAGAGGCCCGGAGCGGCAGCGAAGTGAGATATCGTAGGGTGGGCAAAGCGAAGCGTGCCCACCGCGTCTATCGCAATTGCCGAGAGATGGTGGGCACGGCGCTACGCGCCTTTGCCCACCCTACGAGACTGCGCTCGCAATGACGGAGTTCGTGGCGACGACACGCGCCTCTCTCTCGTGTCCCGGACGCGCTGCAGCGTGCAACGCTGCAGCGCTGAGCCGGGACCCAGAAGGCCACGGTAAGATGCGGAGACATGGGCCCCGGCTCTGCTGCGCACCGCCGAAGGGGCGCTGCGCTGCGTCCGGGGCACGAGACCGGAGTTTGAAGCGCAACTGCATCAACATCGGCCAACAAAAAACGCGGCGTTTCCGCCGCGTTTTTCAACTCGATTGGCCGCTTCTCGATTACGCCTGCGGCTGCGGCTCCAGGCCGGGATCCGGATCGGGGCGCGGACGCGACTTGCCGGCCGGGGGCACGGCGGAGGCGCGCGGCGTGGTCGGCTCGAGCACGGACTCGCGGTTCGGCTTCTTGCCCTTGAGCAGGTCGATGATCTCGTCACCGGAGAGCGTCTCGAACTCGAGCAGGCCCTTGGCGAGCGCTTCGAGGTCGGCACGCTTCTCGGTGAGAATGCGGGTCGCTTCGTTGTAGCCTTCTTCCACGAAACGCCGGATCTCGGTGTCGATCTTCTGGACCGTGGCTTCCGACGCGTTCTGGGTGCGCGACACCGACATGCCCAGGAACACCTCGTCCTGGTTCTCGCCATAGGACACGGTGCCGAGCGCCTCCGAGAGGCCCCAGCGCGTCACCATCATGCGCGCAAGCCGCGTGGCCTGCTCGATGTCGGAGGATGCACCCGAGGTCACCTTCTCACGGCCGAAGATCAGCTCTTCGGCGACGCGGCCACCCATCATGATGGCGAGGCGCGAGGTCATCTGCTCCAGCGACATCGACAGCTTGTCGCGTTCGGGCAGCTGCATGACCATGCCCAGCGCACGGCCGCGCGGAATGATGGTCGCCTTGTGGATCGGATCGGTCGCGACGACGTTGAGGCCGACGATGGCGTGGCCGCCCTCGTGATAGGCCGTCAGCAGCTTCTCTTCCTCGGTCATGACGAGCGACTTGCGCTCGGCGCCCATCATCACCTTGTCCTTGGCCTCTTCGAACTCGGCCTGCGTCACCATCCGCTTGTTACGGCGGGCGGCGGTCAGCGCGGCCTCGTTGACGAGGTTCATCAGGTCGGCGCCGGAGAAGCCCGGGGTGCCGCGCGCGATGGTCTTGAGGTTGATATCCGGCGCCAGCGGCACCTTGCGGACGTGAACCTTGAGGATCTGCTCGCGGCCGACGACGTCGGGATTGGGCACGACGACCTGACGGTCGAAGCGGCCCGGACGCAGCAGCGCGGGATCGAGCACGTCGGGACGGTTGGTCGCGGCGATCAGGATCACGCCCTCGTTCGCCTCGAAGCCGTCCATCTCGACCAGCAGCTGGTTTAGCGTCTGCTCGCGCTCGTCATTGCCGCCGCCGAGACCGGCGCCACGGTGACGACCGACAGCGTCGATTTCGTCGATGAAGATGATGCAGGGCGCGTTCTTCTTGGCCTGCTCGAACATGTCGCGGACGCGGGAAGCACCGACGCCGACGAACATTTCGACGAAGTCAGAACCCGAGATGGTGAAGAACGGCACGTTGGCTTCGCCCGCGACCGCACGCGCGATCAGGGTCTTGCCGGTGCCGGGAGGGCCGACCAGCAGCACGCCGCGCGGAATCCGGCCGCCGAGGCGCTGGAATTTGCCGGGGTCGCGGAGGAATTCGACGATCTCCTGCAGGTCCTGCTTGGCTTCGTCGACGCCGGCGACGTCCTCGAAGGTGACGCGGCCATGCGCCTCCGTCAGCATCTTGGCGCGCGACTTGCCGAAGCCCATCGCCTTGCCGGCGCCGCCCTGCATCTGGCGCGACAGGAAGATCCACACTCCGATCAGCGCGATGAAGGGCAGCCAGGAGACCAGCAGCGAGACGAACCACGGCACGTTGTCGCCGGGCGGCTTCGCGGTGATCTGGACCTTGCTGTCATAGAGGCGCTTCACCAGCGTCGGGTCGTTCGGCGCATAGGTCTGGAAGCTTGAGCCATTGGTGAAGGTGCCGTGGATGTCCGGCCCCTGGATCACGACGTCGCGCACATTGCCGCGGTCAACTTCGCTCAGCAGCTGGGAGAAGGCGATGTCCTGGGAGGAGGCGCGCTGACCCGGATTCTGGAAGAGCGTGAACAACGCCAACAGCAGCAAGACAATGATGACCCAGAGGGCGAAATTGCGCAGATTGGCGTTCATCGATCTTCCTTCATGGTCGCGCGGATCGCGGCCTGATCCTTGGGCGGTATCTTGAGCAGTTACTTTGTCAGTGCGAGGAAATCCCCAAGGAATCCTCTTGGTTAGACGGATACAATTTAGGTGCCGCCCCGGTCGCTGCCAAGGGAACGAGATGGGACTATTTATCCCATCTTAGAGCGATTCCCGCTGAAATAATGGCGACCTGCCCTTGGTTTTTCCTGCCTGGTTAAGGTGTCCTGACGGCGCGCGGCGGAAACGGCCGGTGTCATGATCCGCCCTCATCCGCCATCATCCGCCCCTTGGACCGCCGCTCCGGCGCCGGTGCGATGTGGATACGCCCCCCGGCAAGGCTGATCAAGGCTCCCGCAAGGGTCTGCTTCAGGACCGGCCGGCCATTTGCGGCTGCGCGGGGACCCGCAGCTATGGCCTGATCGAGCGCGGCCAGGAGGGTCTCGACCTTGCCGAGTTCCGCCGGCCCCTCATGACCAAGGGCATTGACGGCCCGCAGCAGAAGCCGCAGCCGGACCTCCTCCGGCAGATTGGCGAATGCCGAGGCCTCGAAGCTGCGAACGCCCGCCTGCGGCGCATCGCCGCGCGCCCGAAGCTGAAGGAAGCGTTCGGCGCCATCGACCAGCACGTCGACTGCCGCATTGGCGCGCGCCAGCCTGCCCGCGAGCCGCGCCAGGCTCCTGCTGTCGCCGCCCTCGGCCGCGAGCTGCGGCAGCAGCGCGCGCAGCCGCGGCCGGGTGAAGGTGGTGTCGCGATTGGTGGGATCATCGGCAAAGCCGATCTTCGCCCGCCTCAAGGTCGCGATCAGCTGCGACTTCGGGACATCGAGCAGCGGGCGCACCAGTATGACACCGTCGCGCTCCGTGAGGCGCGCCATCGCCGACAGCCCGGCAAGCCCGCTGCCGCGGACAAGGCGCATCAACACGGTCTCGGCCTGGTCGTCGCGGGTGTGGGCGGTCAGCACATGGCTCGCGCCGGCGTTGCGCGCGGCCTGTGCAAGCAGGCGGTAGCGGGCCTCGCGCGCAGCGGCGGGCAATCCCGTGTTCGGCTTCGCGCCGCGCCAGCGCAGGGTCCGGTGTACCAGCCCGAGTTCAGCCGCCAGCCGCTTGACCTCGCGCGCCTCGCGCGCCGCCTCCGGGCGCAGGCCGTGATCGACGGTGACGACGGTCAGCTGCGGACCGCGGGCAAGGCCGCGCTTCCAGCGCGCGGCGAGCCACATCAGCGCGACCGAGTCGGGTCCGCCGGAGACCGCGAGCACCAGTGCCGGCACGCTTCTGAGCTCGGCGAAGAGTTGCTTCGCCGCGCGTGCCGAGATCGGTGAGTTGTCGTCGTCCGACATGACGCTGCCTAGGCAATCGCCAGACTATTTAGCGCAGCACCATCCGCATTGTCAGGGCGCAAATACCACGCGTCAGCACTTCACCCGCTTCTGCTCGCGATCGACCGCGGATTTGACGCCGGCGGAGGCGCGCGGATATTTGCGGCCGACCTCGCCGAAGGCGGCGCAGGCGGCCTCTTTTTCCTTCAGCGCGGCCAGCGACTGGCCGAGCCGCAGCAGGGCGTCCGGCGCCTTGGCGGACTTGTCGTATTTGGTGGTGACGGCGAGGAAGGCTTCCGCGGAGTCGCGATATTGCTGGCGCTGGAAATAGCTTTCGCCGAGCCAGTATTGCGCGTCGCCGAGCAGCGGATCGCTCGGATGTTTCTGCGCAAAATTCTTCATGGTCTGCTCGGCCAGCGCATAGTCCTTGCGCTGCATGTAGCCGATGCCGAGGTCGAACTCGTCGCGCGGCGTTGCCGAGGGCGGCAGGGTCGTCAGGCCGGTGCCGCCCGATGGCGCTGGATAGCCCGATTGTGCCGGCGGATAGCCGGGCTGGGCTGCCGGCGGCACGCCTTGCTGGTAGCGCGGGCTGGTGTTGGCGAGATCGAGCGGCTCGCCGGCAGCGCGCCCGCCGCCAGGGGCGCCTGCCGCCATCGGCTGCTGCCCGCCACCAAGCGCGCGCGGCGCGCCGGGCGCGTTCGGGTTCTGGTTCGGATCGAAGGAGTCACCGCGGCGGCGCACGCCGGGCGCACCGGGCGCCGGCTGCTCCTGAACGATCGGCGCGGGAGCAGCGATCTGCGGCTGCTCGTAATTCGGCTGGGCCTGTTGCTGCTGGCGATAGGCCGGCGCGGACTGCGCAGACGGTACGGCCGCGACAGAGGGCTGCACCGGCACCTGTCCGGGCGCGGCTTGCGCGCCGCCCTCGAGCGCCCGCAGCCGCTCTTCGAGCTGGCGGTTGCGGTATTGCAGCTCCTCGTTCTGCCCGGTGAGCTGGCGCAGCTGGTTCTCCAGCCGCTCGATCCGCATCTCGGGGTCATCGTCCGACTGCGCCAGTGCGGGCGAGCACAAAGAGAACAGCGCGGCGATCGCCACGGTGCCGGTAAAGACCTTGGATCTGGATGACATCTTGCCCTGACGACGAAAACGAAATCTGCGACGGAACCTGCGACGCGCCACACATTGAAAGGCAGTACGCCAAAAATGTGACTGGCACCACGGGGTTTCGGTCACAGATGGCTGAAACAAAACCGGCGCCCGAGAGGGCGCCGGCATAATCGGTTCCTGAAGATGAACGGCGCCTGACTGATCGTCAGGAGCTCGCGTTCAGCACGGTGACGGCGCGACGGTTCTGCGACCAGCAGGAAATATCGTTACAGACCGCGACCGGCCGCTCCTTGCCGTAGGAGATCGTGCGCATGCGGTTCGGATCGATGCCGCGCGAGGCGAGGAACGAACGCACCGACTGGGCGCGGCGCGCGCCGAGCGCGATGTTGTATTCGCGGGTGCCGCGCTCGTCGGCATGCCCCTCGATGGTGAAGCTGTACTGCCGATAGTTCTGGAGCCACTGCGCCTGCTTCTCCAGGGTCACGATCGCCTGCGGCGTCAGATCGGTCTGGTCGCTCTCGAAGAACACGCGGTCGCCCACGTTAACGACGAAATCCTGCTGGCTGCCAGGCGTCGCAGCATTGGCCATCGCATCCGTCGCTGCGTTCTTGTTCGCGCATGCGCCCATCGACAGCGCGATCGCAACCACCGCAGCCAGCTTCAATCCCTGGAGGATACGCATAGGGTATTTCATTCCGGAGCCTCCACGCTCACGTTCGTCCACTGCTGTCCGGTCTACAGGGGGTTGGTTAAGCGAACGTTCCGTCAACCTTGATGGAACCTTGCTTCAGCCGGTCAAATGCCCCCAAACCGCGAAAAGCAACCGTCATGGTTAATGGGTTCTAAATGTGGCGCGAGGGTGAAGCAACCTGCAGCAACCGGCAAAAGTGCAGGTTTTTGCTGGAATTTTGGGCTCGGACGATGATGGGGATGAACGGAGCCCCGGCCGAAAGGCGCGCGGCGGCTCAAGGCGGTGACGGCAGGCAATCAGACGTGAGCGGCTTCCGGGACCAGTGACGACCGCTGCGGAATCTCGCGCTGCCCGCCGCGCCCGAACAGCATCCGCCGCTCGAAGGCGGTGGAGCGCATGATCGGATAACGCTCGAACACCTTCTTCCGGAAGGTCGGGAAATCCGCCGCCATCAGGCCAAACGGCTTGGTGAGCCCCGGAACCAGGCGGGGCTCGGCGATCGTCTCGTGCAGGAACACCCGCCGGTAGAAGGCCTGATGCTCGGGACGCACGATGGCGAGGCCGAGATCGGCATTGAAGTGCTCGCACGCCATGTAGGCGAGCCGGGTCGTCAGATAGGGCAATTCCGGAACCCGCTTCACCTGGTCGGGATCGGCGACAAAGCGGGTCGGGTCGATCATGACCTCGCCGCGATCGAGCCGCGGCAGCAGGATGTCGGGGAAGACGTCGGCCGAGGTGGACTCGCGCCATTCCGAGGTCAGCACGCTGATGCGCACGGAGCTGCAGAGCTGGCCACGGAGATAGACGCCGAAGGTCCACGCGTTCGGCAGTTCGTCGTAGCGGTCGGTGACGCGGGCTTCCGCGGATTCCCTGACGGCACCCTCGCGCAGATAGGCGCGGTAGCGGAGGTTGTAGATTTGCTCCTTCTCCGCGTCCGTCGCCGCGAGATGATAGTCGACGTCGGTCAGAAGCTCCGCTCCCCGTCCAACAGCCGAAATGACAGATCTGGCTGAGGACTGCATTCGAACTCCTTACCCACCACCAACAACACCACCACGCGAACCTGGGCCATTTGCCGCTGAACAACTTGCGCGCGCGTGACGATTTATTAACACCTCCTTAACGACGATGCAAAGCAAT
The DNA here is from genome assembly GCF_017565645.3 of Bradyrhizobium barranii subsp. barranii. Classification (NCBI taxonomy): domain Bacteria; kingdom Pseudomonadati; phylum Pseudomonadota; class Alphaproteobacteria; order Hyphomicrobiales; family Nitrobacteraceae; genus Bradyrhizobium; species Bradyrhizobium barranii. The sequence continues at coordinate 1,949,668 of NZ_CP086136.1, read as the reverse complement.
CGACGCGATAGGGTTAACCCCGTAGCACTACGGTCGGTTCGGCAACTGCCTGAAACGACGTGCAATTTCTGGATGTGGACTCAGGCGAAGGAGCGTGAGCTGACAACCTGGAGCAGGCCCTCGCCGCGCCGTCCATGCGAGGCGTTGAGGAGCTGGCGCATCCGCACGGCGGGCACCGGACGGCTGAACAGATAGCCTTGCGCCTCGGAGACGGTGCCGTCTGCGCTGATCAGCTCGAGCTGCTCATTGGTCTCGATGCCCTCGACCACCACGGCCATGCCGAGGTCGGCCGACAGCCGCGCCACGCCACGCAGCAGCGTCAGCGGCCGGTCGGTGTCGATGCCCTCGAGGAAGGAGCGGTCGATCTTCACCTTCTGCATCGGGAAATTGTGCAGATAGCTAAGGCTGGAATAGCCGGTGCCGAAATCGTCGAGCGAGATGCGCACGCCGAGCGCATGCAGTTGCGACAGCGTGTCGTGGGTGAGCTGGGTGTTACGAAGCAGCGAGGACTCCGTGATCTCGATCTCCAGCCGGTGGGCCGGCAGCCCCGAGACCTCGAGCGCGTAGCGGATTTCGCTGAGCACGTCGCGCTGGTGGAATTGCTGCGGCGAGAAGTTGACGGCGACGCTGACGCCGTCGGGCCACTTCATGCATTCCATGCAGGCGCGGCGCAGGATCCAGCGGCCGAGATCGACGATCAGCCCCATGTCCTCGGCGACCGGGATGATGTCGACCGGCGAGACCGTGCCGCGTACCGGATGATTCCAGCGCAGCAGCGCCTCGCAGGTGGTGATCTTGCCGGACTTCAGATTGACCAGCGGCTGGTAGAACAGCTCGAATTCCTCGTTAGCCAGCGCCTTGCGCAGGTCGAGCTCGAGAATGCGGCGGGCCTCGACGGTGGCCGCCATCTCGTCGCGGAAGAAGCAGAAGGTGCCGCGGCCGTCAGCCTTGGCGCGATAGAGCGCCATGTCGGCGTTCTTGAGCAGCGTGTCGGCCCTGACGTCGCCGTCCGGCGAGGTCAGCGCGATGCCGACGCTGGCGCCGATCTCGACCAAGTGATTGTCGATGCGATAACGCTCGCTCAGGCGTTCGACGATGCGGCGGGCGAGGCTCGCGGCATCCTCGGCCGAGCTGATGTTCTGCTGGAACACGACGAACTCGTCGCCGCCAAAGCGGGCGACGAAATCCTCGGGACGCAGCATCTCGCGCAGGCGGTTGGCAACCGCGCACAGGAGCTGGTCGCCGCAGGGATGGCCGAGCGTGTCGTTGACCTGCTTGAACTGGTCGAGATCGACGAACAGCAGCGCTGAGAGGCGCTCGGCGTCGTGCGAGATCGCCAGCAACCGTTCGATCTCGTCGCGGAACGAGACCCGGTTGGGCAGCGCCGTGAGCTCGTCATAGCGGGCGAGATGGGTGATCCGGGCTTCCGCGTTGGTACGCTCGGTGATGTCTTCCAGCAGCAGCACCGTGCCGCCGCCAGTCATCGGCTGGAACGTCCAGGCGAGCGCGCGGCCGCGCGAGGAATCCGGGTCGGTGGTGACGATCTCGCAGATCCGCGCATGCTCGATCTCGGCCAGGATCTGCTTGCCGCTCTCCGCCGAGATGGAGCCGGCGGCGATACAGGCCGATACGATGTCGGCAGCGGTGGCGCCACGCTTGACCAGATCTTCGGGCAACGCCATCAGCTCGCCGAAGCGATGGTTCATCACCGCAAGGCGGCCGTCGGCGCGAAACATGCACAGGCCATGCGGCATGTTGTTGAGCGCGGTGTCGAACTGGCTTGCCAGCGCGGACTCACGAAAGCTCGAGGTCAGCGCCTTGACGAAGATCGCATGCAGGCTGAGATTGATGTTCTTCAGCCCGACGAAGAAGAACACGAGCAGGACGGCGAGCCCGATGTGGTAGAAGCCACCATGCAGCAGCAGCGCGAGCGACATCGGTGCGCAGGCGAGCGCGACGTGCCACTGGATCACCCGGGGCTGGCCGTAATTGCGGGCGGCGCCGCCCGCGGTGTAGCCGATGCCTATGGCGACACAGAGCATGTCGGCAATCGGATCGTCATTGTTGTAGATGACGACGAAGGACCACAGGCCGAGCACCGCCGCATAGCTGAGCGCGCCGAGCCAGTAGCGCGGCTCCAGGTGCTTGGCTTCCTCGAACGACAGTGGGTGCGTACGGTTTTCGTATCCGCGCATCTGGAACGCGCGCGCGGTGCCGATCGCGATCAGCAGAAATGCGAGCGGCCACAGCCAGACATCGCCTGTCTTCAGCGCAGTCATGACCGCGGCCACGGCCGCGGAGGCCGAGCCCAGGAAAATCGCCCAGAAATTCTGCACCATAGAGTTGATGAGAGCGGCGTAGAGTATCGGCTCCAGCTCGTCTCGATCGCTCTGCTTCTGGTCGGCCAGCTGCATCGGCTTGTTACGCGTCCTGTTTGGCGCGTACTTTTACCCAGACCTGATGAAGCCTTTCTGAGGGAACATCGTTAAAGTCGAGTTGTTTTTCGGCAATAGCGAACATGTTTCCGCTGAAATATCAAGCAACTAGGCAAGCGTTGCCGGGCACAAGGTGAAGGAAAGCTTGCGTCCTGCACCAAACCCCGAAAAAATCGGCATGTTTTTTCGAAAACATCGCGCGTCTGAACGCGCAATGTCTTAGCCCCGATGTTTCACGCGAACCTGTATCCGCTTCGCTCGCAAGCGCTCTAGCCGGGTGTCGAGGACAGCAGCGGCGACCATGCCGGGTCGGAGGCGAAGCCCGGCGTCGGCACCTTGAGCTCGTTGCGGCCGGAGATGTCGACGGAGAACAGCGACGGCCCGCCGCTGCCGCCGGGATCGCGGAAGAACATCAGCACGCGGCCGTTCGGCGAGAAGGTCGGGCCTTCGTTGTGATAGCCCGAGGTGAGCAGACGCTCGCCGGAGCCGTCCGGCTTCATGACGCCGATCGAGAACTGCCCGCCGCCTTGCCTGGTGAAGGCGATGTAATCGCCGCGCGGCGACCACACCGGCGTCGAATAGGTGGCGTTGGTGTCGTCCTTGGAGAAGGAGATGCGCTGCGCCTGTCCGCCGCCCGCGGCCATCACATAGATCTGCGACCTGCCGCCGCGATCGGACTCGAAGCAGATGCGGGTGCCGTCCGGTGAGTAAGACGGAGAGGTGTCGATCGCCGGCGTATCGGTGAGGCGCGTGGTCGAACGCGAGCGCAGATCCATCACAAACAGGTTCGAATTGCCGCCCTGTTGCAGGCTCATGATGACGCGCTGGCCGTCCGGCGAGAAGCGCGGCGCGAAGGTCATGCCGGGGAAATTGCCGACGATCTCGCGCTGGCCGGTCTCGATGTTGAAGAGATAGACCTTCGGATCGCCCTGGCCAAACTCCATGTAGGTGATCTCTTGCGAGTTCGGCGAGAAGCGCGGCGTCAGCACGAGGTCGGAGCCGCGGGTCAGATAGCGCACATTGGCACCGTCCTGGTCCATCATCGCGAGCCGCTTGACGCGACGCTCCTTTGGACCGGTCTCGTCTACGAACACCACGCGGCTGTCGAAATAGCCCTTTTCGCCGGTCATCTGCTCATAGATCTGGTCAGAGATGATGTGGGCGATACGGCGCCAATATTCCGGCGAGGTGAAATATTGCTGGCCCGCAAGCTGCTGGCCCGTGATGACGTCCCACAGGCGGAATTCCGCCTTGAGCCTTCCGTCCTGCCCCCGCGTCATGCGGCCGGTGACGAGGGCCTGGGCGTTGATGGTCTTCCAGTTCTGGAATTGCGGCGCGACGTCGATGTTGCTGATGCGCTCGATGAAAGCGGCCTGGTCGATCGGTGCGAACAGGCCCGACCGCTTCAGATTGTTGGTGATGACCTGGGTGACGCCGTTGCTGACGTCGCCGTCGGCGGGCGAGCCCGGCACGAAGTTGGAGATCGCGATCGGGATCGGCCGAAACTCCGTTGGATTGAGTTCGAGTCGCTTTTGGCCCTGGGCCAAGGCATGTCCGCCCCCGAGCGTCGCGAGCGCCGATCCTGTCAGCGTCATGAAGCGGCGGCGGTTCATCGATAGGACGTCATTCATCGCAAAATTCTTTTGTTCGGATGTCACAACATATCTTTCAGGCCGAAGCGCATTGGAATGGTCTTCCAAGTGTCATACTGCTGCTTCGGCAGGAACGAATAGACCTGACACTGCACGATGGCGCGCTTGGCGCTCTCCGCCACCGCCTGAGCAATCGACCGAGACGGGCCGCGAACCGCGACGATAATCGGCTCGGACGCAAGCGAGCCGTCGATTTTCATCGGGATATCGATGTCAGCCTCGTATTGCTCGGCGTCTTGCCCGTTATAGGTGGGGGTGAAGCAGCGCCGGACCGCATTCGTGAACGCGCCTCCCCACGTCGCAACGTTGTTGGCAGCAGTCCCGGTCGTCGATCCCAGCGCAGCCGACGCATTCAGCGCCGCGCCGGAGAGCTCGTGCCGGGTCGCCGCGCGCTTGTCGAGGTCGCGCTGGATCTGCGCGGGATCGAAGCTGCGCTCCATGGGCTTCGGTTGCTGTTGCGGCTGCACCGCCGCGACCTTCTGCTCGACGGGCTTCGGCGGAGGCTTCTTGGTCTCCAGCTTCTTCTGGAGCTCGGCGATCGGATCTTCCTTCGCCGGATCAGGCTTCTTTTCCTGCGGCTTCGGCTCTTCTTTGGGCTTGGCCTCGGCAACGGGCTTGGGCGGCTCGGGCTTCTTCTCGACCGACTTCTCGACGGGTTTCGGCGGCGGCTCGGGCGTCGAGTTGGTCTTGATCAGCTCTTTCTTCTCGGTGACCTTGCCGACCGCATCTTCCTCGGGCTTGGCCTCGGCGATCTTCTCGACCTTGGGCTTCGGCTCTTCCTTCTTGCCGGTCTTCTGCCCCGACATCATCTGCGCAAGCTGATCGGTGGAGATGATGTCGATCGGAAGCGACTCTTCCGCGACAAAGGCCTTGCTGCTAAAGGTGACCAGTCCCCATCCAAGCACGAGGACGTGGAGGGCAATCGACGCAACGAGTGTCTTGTCGACGTTCACCTTCACCGGTTTACCCCTGATCCGCCTCGGTCACGAGCGCCAGCTTCTTGAAGCCCGCGCCGGACAACAGGCCCATGACCTTGGCCACCGTTCCGTAATCCGCCTTCTTGTCGGCGCGCAGATAGATGCGCTCCTCGAGCCCGCCGCGCGCGTCCGTGATCGCCTTCAGCTTCGGGATCAACTCGTTGATCGCGATCTCGGCGTCGTTGATGAACACCTTGCCCTTGATGTCGACCGACATCTGGATCGGCTTCTGGTCGTTGTTTTCGAGGCTCTTGGCCTGGGTCTGAGGCAGGTCGAGCGGCACGCCGACCGTCAACATCGGAGCCGACACCATGAAGATGATGAGCAGCACCAGCATCACGTCCACCATCGGCGTGACGTTGATCTCGGCCACGACGGGCTTGCGCCGGCCGCGGCGCCCGCCGCCTCCGGACGAACTAGCTACGTTCATCGCCATGATCGAGTGCCCAAATTGCCCCTCACACTATACATGCCGTCCGTCAGCCCCGCTCGTCGATCTGACGCGACAGAATGGCGGAAAATTCATCGGCGAAACCTTCCAGCCGCTGGGCCTGCCGGTTCACCTCGGAAGTGAACTTATTGTAGAAAATAGTGGCAGGAATGGCGGCGATAAGGCCGACGGCGGTCGCAAACAGCGCTTCCGCGATGCCCGGCGCGACCACCGCCAGGGAGGTATTTTTCGACGCCGCGATCGACTGGAAGCTCGACATGATGCCCCAGACCGTGCCGAACAGGCCGACAAAGGGGCCGGCGGAGCCGACGGTAGCGAGCACCAGCAGCCGGCGTTCCAGCCGCTCGACCTCGCGGGCGATCGAGACGTTCATCACCTTGTCGATGCGCATCTGAAGGCCCGCGACCGAGCGGGCGTGGCTCTCGAACGAGCGCTTCCACTCGCGCATGGCGGCGACGAAGCAGGCCGCCATGGAATGCGTCGGCTTGGCCGAGAGCGTGCGATAGAGCTCCTCGATCGACTCGCCGGACCAGAAGGCCTGCTCGAACCGGTCCATCGAGCGCCGCGTGCGTGCGTAAAGAAAGATCTTGTCGATCGCGATGGCCCAGACCCAGACCGAGCAGGCGAGAAGCCCCAGCATCACCGCTTTCACGATCCAGTGAGCCTGCCAGAACAGCGCAATCAGCGACACGTCCGCGGAAGCGGCAACCGGAAGGGCTGACTGAGCCACGTCGGCCGGATTCATAAGCAGTATCCTCTCAAGGCGATCATTTACCTGACCTCTCCGGCCAGCAAATGGCTGCCGGTTCCCCAACAGCCGCGCTAGCACCGGCGCGGCCGGCAAGCCCGCTCAAAGCCTTGTCTTTCTGGGGTGCAGGGGCTCGTCCAAAGCCGGCCGTCTGCATTCCCTGCCAAGATGTCAAAACTATGGGCCTTGAGCACGGCTCCGGGCACGACTGTCCGCAATTACCAGAGCCCGCCGATGGTTAACGTGCGGTTACCACGGCCGAATTTGGCTGCCGGAAAGGCAGGCAGCGCAGGCGGTTGGCCGCTTTGCCGCGGGACATGGCGGCGACGGATCGGAGCCGGGTCCACTGGCGAGGTCGGTTCCTTCCCCCCCTTGCGGGGGAGGGCTAGGGAGAGGGGTACCACACGAGGACTCCCGCCGTGATGAAATCGGACGCACGCAACGAGCACTTTTCCTGGGTTACCCCTCTGCCCCCCCCTCTCCCCAAGGGGGAGGGAGCGCAGTCGGACTCGTGGCGCTATGACACCGGGCACAACGGACGCCCCTTCTGGAACCTCCTCCCCTGCCCAGCCCGAAATCGCAGGGAACTTAGCGTGCGCCACAGCTACACCACGACCACATGCTCCATCTCGCATCTCACGGCGGGCACGAGCTGATAGGCTGCGCTCGCGGACAACAACGTGCCGGCATCACCGGCCCAGCCTGAGGAGCGTCCAGTGCCGAAACCACAAACCAATGTGCGGTGGATGGCCGCCGCGATCATATCGGTCAGCCTCGTCGCGTTCGGCGCCGCGCGCGCGGCGTCGGTCGCACCGGTCGCCGCGCAAAACGGCATGGTGGTGTCCGCGCAGCATCTGGCGACCCAGGTGGGCGTCGATGTGCTGAAGCGCGGCGGCAATGCCGTCGATGCCGCTGTGGCCGTCGGCTATGCCTTGGCCGTCGTCTATCCGGCCGCCGGCAATCTCGGTGGTGGCGGCTTCATGACGATCCAGCTCGCCGACGGCCGCAAGACCTTCGTCGATTTCCGCGAGACCGCGCCCAAGGCGGCGACGGCCAATATGTATCTCGACAAGGATGGCAACGTCATCAAGGGCATCTCGACCAAGGGGCATCTGGCTGTGGGTGTGCCAGGCTCCGTCTCGGGCATGGAATATGCGCGCGAAAAATACGGCACCATGAAGCGCGCCGACCTGCTCGCTCCCGCGATCCAGTTCGCCGAACAGGGATTTGTACTCGACCAGGGGGACATCGACCTGCTGCGCTCGGCAACCGACGATTTCAAGGACGATCCAGCATCGAGCGCGATCTTCCTCAACAACGGCCAGCCGTTCGGCGTGGGCGATCGACTGCTGCAATCCGAACTGGCGAAAACGCTGCGCGAGATCAGCAGCAAGGGCACCGACGGCTTCTACAAGGGCTGGGTCGGCAGCGCCATCGTGGCATCGAGCCAAGCCGGCAAAGGCCTGCTGACGCAGGACGACCTCGACGGCTACAGGACGCGCGAGCTCGCACCTGTCGAATGCGACTATCGCGGCTATCACGTGATTTCCGCGCCACCACCGAGCTCGGGCGGCGTCGTCATCTGCGAGATCCTGAATATCCTGGAGGGCTATCCTCTGAAGGAGCTGGGCTACCATTCCGCGCAGGCCGTCCACGTGCAGATCGAGGCCATGCGGCATGCTTACGTGGACCGCAACAGCTATCTCGGCGATCCGGATTTCGTGAAGAATCCGCTCGACCGCCTCCTCGACAAGAATTACGCCACCAAGATCCGTGCCGTGATCGATCCGAACAAGGCCGGGATCTCCAAGGACATCAAGCCGGGCGTCGCGCCGCACGAGGGCAACAACACCACGCACTATTCAATCGCGGACAAGGACGGCAACGCGGTATCGGTGACGTACACGCTGAACGATTGGTTCGGCGCCAAGGTGACGGCGGCCAAGACCGGCGTGCTGCTGAACGACGAAATGGACGACTTCACCGCCAAGATCGGGGTGCCGAACCTGTATGGCCTCGTGCAGGGCGAGGCCAACGCGATTGCACCCGGCAAGCGTCCACTGTCCTCGATGAGCCCGACCATCGTCACCAAGGACGGCAAGACCGTCATGGTGGTGGGCACACCCGGCGGCAGCCGCATCATCACGGCGGTCCTGCAGACCATGATCAATGCGATCGACTACGGCATGAACGCGCAGGAAGCCGTCGACATGCCGCGCATCCACCAGCAATGGCTGCCGGATATGACCAATGTCGAGGACTATGCGCTGTCACCGGACACGCGCAAGATCCTGGAAGGCATGGGCCACAAATTCGGGCCGCCGCAGCCGGCCAACCATCTCGCGGTCATCATCGTCGGCGCGCCGTCACTGAATGGCGAGCAAGTCGGCAACAACCGTTACTACGGTGCGAACGATCCACGCCGAAACTCGGGATTGGCCGCCGGGTATTGATCTACGCCACCCTTACGACTGTCATCCCCCGCGACCCGGCTACGCCAAGGCTTCGCCGGGGCTGCGGTCCAGGGGCGCCGAAGCTTTAGCGTAGGCGTCAAGCGGGGTATCCAGTACGCTGCGGCTCCTCCGCATCTCAATGCTGTCTCTGGAATACTGGATTGCCCGCCTTCGCGGGCAATGACGGCGGTAGAAATGGTCGAGGACCGCCCCTCACCATTTCTCCTTCGAGGTCCGCACGTCGAGCTCGAACGACCAGGCGCGCTCGGGTTGGCGATAGAGGAAGGCGAAGGCATCGACGATGCCATCGATGTCGATCAGGCTGTCCTCGCGGCCGGCCGCATCCGGGAACCGTGAAAATATCTTGTCGCCGGCGATCGCGCCGTCGACCACGACATGGCCGACATGGATGCCGTCGCTCGCGTATTCCTTGGCCATCGCCTGCGCCAGCGTGCGCAGGCCGGCCTTGGACGAGTTGAAGGCGCCGTAGCCAGAGCGTCCGCGCAGCGAGGCACTGGCGCCGGTGAACAGCAGCGTGCCGGTCTTCCTCGGCACCAAGCGGCGCACCGCCTCGCGGCCGAACAGGAAGCCGCCGAAGCAGACCACGCGCCAGGCGTTCTCGAAATAGTCGGCCTCCATCTCGATGATCTTGCCGGGCGTGTTGTTGCCGGCGTTGTAGATGGCGAGGTCGAGGTTGTCGCCGGCGGCATCGAACAGCGCGACGATGTCCCCCTCCCTGGTCGCATCGGCAACGAAGGGCACGGCTGCGCCGCCCGCCTTCGTGATGTCGTCTACAACGGCCTGCAAGGCAGACAGCGTCCGGCCCGCGACGATCACCTTGAGCCCATCGGCCGCAAGACGCTTGCACAGCCGGGCCCCGAGCCCGCGGTCCGGTCCAACGCCGATCACGATTGCCGTCTTCATTTGCATGTCTCCTAGGGATCGATTGATGGCTCAAGCCGCCGAGGCGGGCTCGGGGCAATTGGTCAATCGCGCGGGACTGCCGATCGCGGTGCAGCCGGCGGGCACGTCACCGGTCACAACAGTGCCGGCGCCGATCTTTGCGAAATCGCCGATATAGATGTCACCGAGAATGGTCGCGCCGCCGCCGATGTAGACACCGCGGCCGATGCGCGGCGAGCGCGTCGGCAATTCACCGCGACGGCCGATGCTGACGTTCTGGAGGATGGTGACCTCGTCGCCGATCACCACATTCGCACCAATCACGATGCCGGTGGCGTGGTCGAGATAGACGGACGATCCAATGGATGCGGCCGGATGAATGCTGACAAGAGGTTCGACGCCTCGTTCTGAAACAGCAGCGCCGCGTCGCGATGGTCACGACGCCAGAGCCAGTTCGAGACGCGCCAGGCTTGCAGCGCGACGTAGCCCTTGTAATGCAGCAGCGGCGGCAGCAGGTCGGTGATGGCGGGATCGCGCAATGCGATCGCCTGCAGATCCCGGCTGGCGGTTTCGATCAGGTCTGGCTCGCCTTGAAAGGCGTCGCGGGAATAGGACGTGAAGCGCGTGCGCCCGGTGGTGCCGCTGCCGAGCCGCTGCCCGATCAAATCGGCCAAGGCGGCGGCAAAATCATCATGAGCGAGAATGGCACGCGCAAGGGCCGTACCGAACACGGGGTCGGCATCAGCCGCGCGCTGCGCCTCGCTGCGGACCTGTTGCCAGAGGCCGTCGCTCGCCGTGATCGCAGCTTCCGCCATTGTCGCCTCCGGTCCGCCCACTCTTGTGAAGGCGAATATAGGCGGTCCGGGTCGGGGCGCCAGTCACGCCGCCGGGACGCGCTTGCTTTCGCCCTCAAGACCGGGCCGGGCCCGCTTGCGCAGGCTGAGCGCGTAGAGCCAGCCGCCCGCCGCGATGAGCACCGGCAGGACGAAGAGCGCGACATCGCGGAGCAGGATCATGGGGCGATGCTCCCCTTTGCCAACGAGACCGCGCGGCTGAGTGCGAACGAGGCGAACCAATAGAGATAAAGGCTGAGAAAGAACCGCCAGGATTCGCCGAGCTGCCACTGCGGATAGAGCTGGACTTCCGTCGGCCATCCATTGAGGAACGCGATCGCCACCGGCACGGTGTTTCCGAACCGGTCGAACAGCGCCGAGGCGCGCTCGAGGAGCGCGATGCGCTGGCTGATCTCTTTGCGTTCGGCGTTGGTCATGGTCGGGCCCGTCAGCGCGCGGGAGGTGCGCCGTCAGGGCTTGGTCGGGCCCGGCGCGGATCGGGTTCTACCGGTCCTGCACATGTACGTGATCAACGCCGCAGAACGCGCGCCCGCCGGCGCAGAGGCGAAAATGGCAATCGGGATCAGACGCGCAGCTGCCATAGACCAAGCCGATGTAGCCCAGCACCGCCAAGGCGGTCACGGCAAGCAGCAGGCGGGTGTAGAGGTCCATGATGCGCGTCGTCCAGCAGCGCGGCGGATTGAGGTGGCACGCGCAAGTCTTGGTGTCGGATCGTCGGCGGTTGGTTCGGGTCCCCAAAAACCAAACCGCCCGCCTGCGGGTTGCGCAGGCGGGCGGCTCGGGGCCATCAGGACTTTGGGGGCATGCGCCTGAAGGCTTTGAGAGGCAGACCCCGGATCAGCCTTTTTATATCAGCCTTGCGGCTGGTCGGTCGGCGGCGGGGTCGGGCGCGTCTTGTGCTGCGCCATGAACTGGTCGAACTCTTCCTTGTCCTTGGCGTGACGCAGACGGTCGAGGAAGTTCCTGAACTCGACCTGCTCTTCCTCAAGCCGCTGCAGCGTCTCGGTGCGGTATTCGTCGAAGGCACGGTTGCCGCTCGAGGGCGGGCCGAAGCCGAAGCCGAAACCACGGCGCTCCATGCGGCCGCGCATGCGGTCCATCTTGTACTGCATCCGCTCCATCTTGTTCTGCCAGCGATCCTGGTGGCTCCAGCAACCCATTTTTCTGCTCCCGAGTGTGAAAAAGAGAAGGGCAAGTCCGATCGGCCACCAGATGATGAAGCCGAGGATGGTCACGGCGATCCAGCCGGGATGCCAGGGCGTATCGAGCATGTGGGGGCGCTCATAGCGTTCGTCAGAGGAACCGCGCCATCGATTGACATCAGCGGTGTAGGCCATTTCCATCTCCATCACGGCACCAGCGCCGTTGTGAATGTAAATAACATTTACATAGCTAGACCATCCCGCGATTTTGTCAAGCCGGCCGCCTGACAGGGTCGCGGAATTATTTGCGCAATTTTATTTCGGCTTGCCCCAGGGGCCGCCGGGCGGCAGGCCAGAACCGGAGGATGCCTCCGGTGGCACCGGCGGCGGCTCGGCGCTTCTCGCCGGCGGACGGCGGTCGGTCGGGAAGCCCAAGCCGCGCAGATAGATCAGCACCTCGGCTTCGAGCAGGTCATCCGGCGACATCGGCAGTTTTCGCCGCGCGGCGTCGCCGCGTGAGAACAGCGAGGCCACGCCGTGCGCCATCGACCAGATGTGCAGCGCCATCATCATGGCCGGTGGCCGCGGCGTGCCGGGCGGCGCCAGCGCCGCAAGCCGCTCGGCGGCGGCGCGAATGATGTTGAAGGCGCGTTCACTGGCGGCCTGCAGGGCCGGATTTGAATCGACCGGCACGCCCGATTCGAACATCGCGTTGTAGAAGGCAGGCTCCTCGCGGGCAAAGGCGAGATAGGCCTTGCCGACGCGCTCGAACGCCGAGACCGTATCCGGGCGCCCGTCGTCCCAGGCCGCGGTCAGGCGCTGCTCGAACTGCTCGAAGCCGCGCTGCGCGATCGAGGACAGCAACTCCTCGCGGTCGCGGAAATGCCGGTAAGGCGCCGCCGCGCTGACGCCGGCCATGCGCGCGGCATCGGCAAAGGTGAAGCCGGCAGCGCCCTTCTCGGCGATCAGCCCGAGGGCAGCCTGCAACAGGGCTTCCTTCAGATTGCCGTGGTGATAGCCGCGCTCGGTGCGGCCCTGGTCCTTACGCCAGCTCATGTGAACAGCTTTTACATGAGCCGGGCGTGAAGTCACTAGCGCAGGCCGGATTTGATTAACCGGCCAACTCGTCATTCCGGGGGCGGCTCGACCCGGGGGCTGCTCGACGAGCCGAACCCGGAATCTCGAGATTTCCGGGCTCGCGTGTGCGCGCCCCCGGAATGACACGGCCTAGCCGACGGGAATCGGCAGCACCGGCATGATCTCGACGCGTTCGCCGGGGAAGATCGCGAAGTGCGGGTGGTTCTCGAACATCTTGGCCGCGGCCTCATGGGACGCGGCGCGGACCACGGTAAAGGCGCCCATCTCGTTCGCGATGTCGGCGACGCCCTTGCCGTCGACCTTCTTGGTCTTGCCGAGAGGGCCGCCCATGGCCTGGATCGCGCCCTGATGCTTCTCGACCCAGCCTTTCCAGGCCGCCATGCCCTCCTGCTCCTTCGCCTTCCGCGCGGTCTCGGACATCGCGTTCCATGCGGCCCATTGCGGGCTGGTCTTGCTGCCGAGGAAAACGGCGAGATAGGTATCGGTGCTCATTGGTTCTCTCCTTTGTTGATGGATGATGGATTGACGAGCCGCGAATTGATCCGCGGCCGTCTCGGCTGCGTCTTCAGATCGTCGAAACCGGCGGCGGCTGCCTGCACCTCCGGCGGAAAGTCGGCCATCTCCTGCACCTGCCGGATCTCGATGACTTCATTGGCGGAGGCCGGGCACTTCTTCGCCCAGGCGATCGCCTCCTCGCGCGAGGCAACCTCGATCATCCAGTAGCCGCCCAGAACTTCCTTGGCTTCGGCGAAGGGGCCGTCGGTCACGATGGGCGCGCCGGTCGCGAACGAGACGCGCGCGCCCATCGACGGCGGGTGAAGGCCGTCGAGCGTGATCAGCACGCCGGCATCCTTCAGCGCCTCGTTGTAGCGCATCATCGCGGCGACGCGTTCGGGATCGAGTTGCACGTCCGGCGGCGCGGTCTCGTAGCCGAGCGGAATCATCAGCATCATGAATCGCATGAGCAGTCCTTGTTTGCTTTGTCGTTTCGGGTTTGCGCGGCGCGGCGCCACCCCCGGAAGGACGGGAGCGGCGGCCCGGGCCGCCCACCCTTACCTCTAAGACGAACCAACCTTTACGGAACCGACAGGGTGATGAAAATTATTCCGGAGGTCATTGCGCCGGCCGCTAGCGCGGCTGTGGCAGGAAACGCCCATCCGTCCGGGCCGCGCCGAAATAGACGTCGATGCGGCTGACCTCGCCACCGGCAAAGGTGAAGAACTCCGTGTTGCGAAAGCTCCTGCCATCTTTCGCCAGACAGAGATAGGTGACGAAGGCCTCGTCGCCCCGGACGAAAATCCGCTCGATGTCGTGTCGCGCGATCCAGCCGGTGTCCTTCCAGCAGCGCTCGAAATAGGCCGCCTTGTCGAGGTCGTCGTCGAACGGACTGGTGAAGCGGAAATCGTCGGCCAGTGCGTCGGCGACCCGTTGCCGGTCGTTGCCGAGATAGGCTGCGAAGAGGTCTCGAATCAGGCGCTCGCGGTCGTCAGGCATTGATGGTCTCCGCGGAGAAGATCCTCTTGAAGACGATGCACGAACGCGTGCCCCGACATTGCTTGCCGAACTTCAACAGGGACGATGCGAAATTATCGCGAGGCGGGTCCGTACGACTACGGACCGACTATGTCCACCGCCGTGCATATAGGACGAGAATCTTCGAAAGCAGAACAACATGGCCGGCGCACGCGGAACCACGGAGACCACGCAGCTTGCTGCAAGGGTTTACAGTTGATCAACGCGTGCATGCAACTTTTTCGGGAAGGCCAATTGCAGCCCGGCCGACGCATAGTTGAACCATTCCGGGGACCTTCAAGTGTTCAATTTCAACAGCAAGGCCAAAGTCCAGCACGCGCTCGCAGAAGTCGACGCCCTTGATCGCTCGCAGGCCGTCATCGAATTCGATCTCGATGGCACCATCCTCGATGCCAACGAGAACCTTCTGAAAATGAGCGGCTATTCGCTCGCCGAGATCAAGGGCAAGCATCACAGCATTTTCGTCAGCCCGACTGAGCGCGAGAGCGCCCGCTACCGCGACTTCTGGGCCAGCCTGAACCGCGGCGAATTCCAGACCACGCAATACAAGCGCTTCGGCAAGAACGGCAAGGAAGTCTGGGTTCATGCCTCCTACGCCCCGCTGCTGGACAAGAACGGCAAGGTGGTCAGCTTCATCAAGTTCGCCACCGACATCACGGCGTACAAGATCAAGACCATGGAAGACTCCGGCAAGATCGCCGCGATCAACCGCGCGCAGGCCGTGATCGAGTTCAACATGGACGGAACCATCGTCACCGCCAACGAGAACTTCCTGGGCGCGATGGGCTATTCGCTCGACGAGATCAGGGGCAAGCATCACAGCATGTTCGTGACGCCCGAGGACCGCGTGAGCTCGGCCTATGCCGCGTTCTGGGCCAGGCTGAACCGCGGCGAGTTCGAGGCGGCCGAATACAAGCGGCTCGGCAAGGGGGCTAAGGAGATCTGGATTCTCGCGACCTACAACCCGATCCTCGACGAGACCGGCAAGCCGTTCAAGGTGGTGAAGTTCGCAACCGACATCACCGCGCAGAAGATGAAGGCCGCCGACAATGACGGCCAGCTCGCCGCGATCCAGAAGTCGCAGGCGGTGATCGAGTTCAACATGGACGGCACGATCCGAACCGCCAACGAGAATTTTCTCAAGGCGGTGGGCTATTCGCTGGCCGAGATCAAGGGCCAGCACCATTCCATGTTCGTCGAGCCGAACGAGAGGAATTCGGCTGCCTATCGCCAGTTCTGGCAGACGCTCAACCGCGGCGAATACCAGGCCGCCGAATACAGGCGGATCGCCAAGGGCGGCCGCGAAATCTGGATCCAGGCGTCCTACAATCCGATTCTGGATCTCAACGGAAAACCCTACAAGGTGGTGAAATACGCCACCGACATCACCGCGCAGGCGATCGGCCGCAAGAAGGCCGACAATGCGCGCGGGCTGATCGAGGCGGTCGCGGCCGGCAGCGAGCAGATGAGCGCCTCGATCCGCGAGATCTCCGAGACCATGGCGAAATCGCGCGAGACCTCCAAGGTCGCGACCACCAGGGTCGAGTCCGCGGACGGTCAGGCTCAGAAGTTGACTGCAGCGGCCCAGGCCATGAGCGGCATCGTTGAGATGATTTCGGGCATCACCAGTCAGATCAACCTGCTTGCGCTCAACGCCACGATCGAATCGGCGCGGGCGGGCGAAGCGGGCCGCGGCTTTGCCGTGGTCGCCTCCGAGGTGAAGAACCTCGCCAGCCAGGCCAAGCAGGCCACCGACACGATTACCTCCGAAATCGACGCGCTGAACACCATCTCGGGCGACGTTGCGAGCTCGCTCACCGCGATCAAGGCCGCGATCGCCGGCGTCAACGAGTTCATCGCCTCCACCGCAGCCGCAGTCGAGGAGCAGAGCATCGTGACCTCCGACATGTCGTCGAACATGCAGCGCGCATCGGCGGAGCTGGCGTAAGTTCTCGCTTTATCACGATCGCCGTCATCCTTCGAGGGCCGCTGAAGAAGCGGCCACTCTGGGGTGACGGTGAGAGAGACCGACGTCCTTATCCTACCGCTCCCAGCGTCGCGTTGCTTCACTCGCCCCTTCCGGCAGCATCTCGAAGACCGGCGAGGCCAACACCGCATGGACATGCAGCATGGTCGCTCCCGAATTGCGAAAACCGTGCTTGCGTCCGGCGGGAACCAGCAGCGCCTGTCCGGCCGTCACCGTGATACGCCGGGCTTCGATCCACATCTCCGCCTCGCCCGCCCGCACGGTGAGCACCTCCTCGACCGTGTGGCTGTGCGTCGGCGCGCCGGCGCCGGGATCGACCCATTGCTCGAAGATGCAGAGCGCGGTCGCGCCGTTGCGCGCGGATGTGACCATGCGGGTCTTCACACCTGGCCGCCAGTCCTCGAGCGGGATCGTGCTGGGATCGATGAGCATGGCCTGGAGCCCTTCTTGCCGGGACGAAAGCGAAGTAAAAGGAGCCGGCGCTCGTGCGCGCCCCTTTCGAACACAGGACAGATTAGCAAATGCCGCAGGCCCCACAAAACGTCGCCCTCGTCACCGGAGCCGCGCGAGGCATCGGGCTGGCGACGGCCAAGAAATTCCTGGCCGAAGGGTGGCGCGTCGCGCTGCTCGATATCGAGGGGGAGCTGCAGACGGGCGCGGCGGCGGCCCTGAAGAATCCCGATAACACGCTGGCAATCACCTGCGACGTGTCCGACGCGGCCGCCGTGGGAGCTGCAATGGCGGCGGTCATGAGCCGCTTCGGTCGGCTCGATGCTCTCGTCAACAACGCCGGCGTCGCTGTGTTCGCGCCAGTGCTGGAGACCAGCGACGCCGATTGGAACAGGATCATGGCGGTCAATCTCACCGGCCCGTTCCTGTGCACCAAGGCGGCCGCGCCGCTGATGCGCGAGCAAGGCGGCGGCGCCATCGTCAACGTCACCTCGATCTCGGCGGTGCGCGCCTCGACCCTGCGTTCGGCCTATGGCACCAGCAAGGCGGGCCTTGCGCACCTGACCAAGCAGCTCGCGGTCGAGCTCGCCTCGCTCAACATCCGCGTCAACGCAGTCGCGCCGGGGCCGGTCGACACCGCGATGGCGAAGCAGGTGCACAGCAGGGAGATCCGCGCCGACTATCACGACGCCATTCCGCTCAACCGCTACGGCCTGGAGGAGGAACTCGCCGAAGCGATCTATTTCCTGTGCTCGGAACGATCGAGCTACATCACCGGCCAAATTTTGGCCGTCGATGGCGGCTTCGATGCGGCTGGCATCGGCCTGCCGACGCTGCGCGGCGAACGGCGGAACGGGTGAACGTCGTAGGGTGGGCAAAGGCGCGCAAGCGCCGCGCCCACCTTCCCTCCAGATTTGCGATGCCATTGGTGGGCACGCTACGCTTTGCCCACCCTACGGGATCGAGTTAGTGGAGTGCTCCATGCGACGCATGTTCTTTGTGGGTGCCTGGATGCTCGCATCTGCGCTCTTTACCACTACCCCCGCCATGGCCGAAATCCGCATCATCCAGTCGCCCGGCGGACAGGTCGGGCCGTTCCTCGACCTGTTCGAGCAGGTGCGCGAGAGCGGCGAGCGCGTGGTGATCGACGGTCCGTGCCTGTCCGCCTGCACGCTGGTGCTCAGCATCGTGCCGGGCGAGCGCATCTGCGTCACCAAACGCGCGGTACTCGGCTTCCACGCGGCGCGTTCGGTCGACCGGCGTGGGCGTTTTTATGCCGAGCCCGAAGCCTCCGACGCGGTGCTGCAGGCCTATCCCGGCCCGGTGCGCGACTGGATCAGCCGGCACGGTGGCCTCTCGTCCAGATTGCTTTTGCTGAAGGGCCGCGACCTTGCGGCGATCTATCCGCGCTGCCGCTGAGCAACAGGCGCCCGCCAGCGATGTGACCGGTTGCATCCGCCGCTGTCCGGCGATTAGGCAGTTTTGCAAAATTACGACGATCCGGACACGAAATCCGCTCAACCGCTTGGCAATGCCTGCCCAATTTACGCGGTTTGCGGCTCTTCCCGACCATCTATGATGGTCCCGTCCAGATTGAGGCCGCTCGGGTCACGATGGCTGCAGGGCCGTCATAATCTCAGCAATGGTCACAGACTAGGATGGTTTCGCTTTTTCAAGATTACAGATGTGGACGGCCCCCCGCTTGTCAGGATTATAGCAGACTTCTGGCCAGATCGCTTGCTATCAGATGTCCGGCCTGTTTGCGCGGACAAAGCCCGCTGGCCAAGATGGTGTTCGCTACGCACGCTCCAAGCACATAGGCGACATTCGTGATGCCAGTGTAATCTACGGAAGCTCGCGCGTATCGACCGATCGGTCCACCTTCCATCTACTGCGTCCTGCAAGTTCGTGGGTTATCCGGCGAGCAATCTCGACCGGTACACCGAGTTCAGATCAGATGGGCATGGCGGCTACCGGCCGGTTGTACACGCCACCCGATATCATCAAGCGCCAGGCGATACGGGCGAACTTGTTGGCTAAGGCCACCGCGACCAACTTCGGCGGCTTTCGCTCCAGCAGCGAAGTGAGCCAGGGTGTCGGCTTATGACGGCCCTTTCGAATGTGCCTCAGCAGCGCAGTCGCGCCGACAATCAACGTCGATCGGAGCATTGAATCTCCGGCCTTTGTGATACCGCCATATCGTTGCCGGCCGCCAGTTGAGTGATCCTTGGGTGTCAGTCCGAGCCAAGCCGCGAAGTCGCGGCCTGATCTGAACGTCTCCGGCGGGGGCGCCTTCATGCTTAGCATGGACGACCCAATCGGACCGACGCCGGGAATCGTCGCGATCCGCCTGCTGACATCATCCTCACGATGCCACTTCATCAGCTTGGCTTCGATCTTTGCCAGGCGGGCTTCGACCGCGGCATACTCCTCCGCTTGAAGGCGGAAGAGATCCCGCGCCATTTCCGGTAAGTTGTCATCCTCGAGCACCCGCTTGATAAGAGCCGTGACGTTCTGCCGACCGGCGGGGCCAACGATGCCAAACTCAGCCGCATAACTCCTGAAGGCATTAGAAAGCTGGGACTTCACGCTGACCAGGCGTTCCCGCACGGTCATCAACATGCAGGCCGCTTGCCGTTCTTTTGACTTCACCGGTACAAACCGCATACTCGGCCGGGTGACCGCCTCGCACAGCGCCTCGGCATCGGCCGCGTCGTTCTTGCCGCGCTTTACGAAAGCCTTCACATATTGGGGGCGGGATCAGCTTCACTTCATGACCAAACGACTGCAGCAGGCGCGCCCAGTGATGCGAACTGCCGCAGGACTCGATGGCGACGAGGACCGGCGGAAGGCGCTCGAAGTAGCGGATCATCTCGGCTCGCCGAAACTGCCGCCGGACAACTACCGCCTCGTTCTCGTCAACACCGTGAAGCTGGAAGACCGACTTGGAAGTATCCATACCGATACGAATGGGAAGATTCATCAGACTTTCCTCTCATCTAGCTATGACGCCGGAGCGCCATAGAACCGTGGGGATGAGAGGCCGTCCACACCAGCACATTTTCAAACCGGTCGCAGGCCGTGCAGCCCATCGATTTTCACTACCGCCTGTCGGACCAGGGACGCATTGTCCTTGGCCAGTTGAGCTCCCAGGAAACCGTCGAATTCGAATTGCTGTCGCGGCGCCACCGCGAGGGCCTGATGGACCTGCCGTCCGAGCTGCGGCTGCTCGAGCTCTATGTGAAATATATCGGCTCGGGCGCAGAGGCTGCGCTCGCGCCGTCGGAGCTCGCATGGCAGGCGAGCGAGCCACTCCAGCGGCGGAGACCGCAGCGTGCGCGAACGGCACGGCCGCGCAACTACATCCTCTCGATGATCGTGATCGCGAGCGTCAGCTTCACGCTCATCGCGTTGCTGGTGAGCTAGCAGGCAAGCGCGACGGCGAAATTGCGCCGGTCACGCATTTCGTCGGGCCTAGTAGAGCCTCTGGATGGTCTGCGCCAATTCCAAGGTCGCGCAGATGAGCATGCCCCAAAGTGCAAAATTGATTTGTAGCGCCGCTGCCATCGGTCGCTCCCTTCCCAAGTTACGCCCACCCCAGTTTGTAGAATTTATGAAGAAATTATTAGCGATTCTGTCGTGGAGTTTACAGCCTAATATTTCGCCAGTTGTTGTGCGATGCGATCCGCATGATTTCACGAAGCGGCCTCACTGCTCTCGCAATGTGATGCGAGAGCACGATTCCATATTGGGCCATGGCGGCCACGTCGTTTCCCTTAGGTTCCATTTAACCGGCGCGATGCAAGGCTCCGCATGCGGAGTTTGCGTGTCGCGTACCGCACCAAGGGTCCGGCATGCTGCGTCACGGCTTCGTCTTGCTCACTTTTTGCGCAGCGCTCCTCGGATGCGCGGCGGCGCCGGCGCAGGAGCGCCGACCGATCGCATGGGACGGCCTCGGCCGGGATCCGAACCAGGCCCCTCACCGCTCCTCTGTCACAAAGCGGCGCGCCGCGAACCCGGCGCCTGCGCAGGACAATCCCAATCAGGAGCGGGAAAGAGTGCTCGGCACCTTGCGCCCGTTCTCCGAGGCGTGGTGGGTGGTCCATGACGAAATCGAGGCGGAGAACGACAGGCAGCTTGGCACGAAACTCGTGATCTGCCCTCGCTGCGTTGAATCGCCGCCGCCAAGCGATGACGCGACCGGATCGCTCCGGTGAGCGAGCACGCGGCGAACAGCCGTGTGACATGACGACGGCATGAGTGACCCACTCCCGTAACAACGGGAGTGGGATCGCGGCTTGGCGTATCAGGCCGACGCGCCCGTCACATGCCCTCGGCCGGGCAGTTCACCATCCAGGGAATGCCGAACTTGTCGACGCACATGCCAAAGCCCTTGGCCCAGAACGTCTTGCTGAAGGGCATGGTGACGGTGCCGCCGTCGGCGAGCGCGTTGAACTTGCGCTCGCCATCCGCGGGGTCCGTGACCGTGAGCGAGACCGAAAAGCCCTGGGCTTTCTGAAAATGCTCGGGTGGCGCGTCGGAGGCCATCAGCACGCTGCCGTCGGGCAACGACATCCGCGCATGCATGATCATCTTCTCGCGGCCGGGCGCGGCGGGCATGTCCGGCGGCGCTTCCGATGAGCGCATCATGGCGTCGATCTTGCCGCCCAAAACCTTGGCGTAGAAGTTGAACGCCGCTTCGCAGGTGTCCTGATAGAACAGATAGGCATTGATCATCGTTTCTCTCCTCTTCGTTTTCTTGGCGATTCCTTGGCAGTTCCTTGGCTGCCCCTTGGGGCAGCAAGCCTTGCTACTTCTCGGTGAGCTTCTTCAGGCTGGCGAGGCCGGCCTCGAAGTCCTTGCCGATCATGTTGTCCATGTTGATGAACACCTGCATCACCTTGGACATGAACGGCGCCGGACCGTACATCGCCCATGTGACCAATGTGGCATCGCCTTGCGGCACAAAGGTGAACTCGGCGGTATTGTGGCCTTCGAACGGGCGCTCGAAATCGAGCTTGATCCGAAGCTTCGACGGCATGCTCGCCTCGAGGATCTCCATATGCCCGGCGCCGACATTATTGTTGCCGTCCCAGGCATAGGTCGCGCCCTTGCCTGACGCGGTTCTGCCGAAGGTCCGCTTCATGGTGGGGTCGCGATCCTCATAGGGCGACCAGCTCATCCAGAAATGGAAATCGGCAACGTGCGGATAAATCGCATTGGCCGGCGCCTTCACGGCGAGCGAGCGCTCGACACGGAACATATCGGGCTTTGTCAATGCGAAGACGAGGACCGCGGCTATGCCGACGGCGAGGACGACGGCGATGATGGCAATGGCTTTCAGCATGAGTGGCTCCCTGGATATGGAATTAAGACGAAGGGGAACGGCGGGAGCCGACAATTGGCGGGACGAAATTTTTGGCCGTCACTTTGCCTTTGCGCCCTGCCTGGCGCCGCCATTGGCGCCCTTCGGCTGGCTGTCCCGGATCAGGCGATCAATATGCATGCGGATATGGGCGGCTTCCGCCGAAGTATTGGCGAGTGCGATGGCGTGGTCGAAGGCGATGCGGGCTTCGTCGTTACGGCCGAGCTGCATCAGGAAGGCACCACGCACGCCGTGGAAATGAAAGTAGTTGGCGAGCTTCGGCGCCAGCGGCTCGATCAGCTCGAGCGCCGCTTGCGGTCCGCGCACCTTGGAGACCGCAACCGCGCGGTTGAGTGTCACCACCGGCGAAGGCTGCATCACTTCGAGCGCGCCGTAGAGCAAGTCGATTTGCGTCCAATCGGTTTCCTCGGGCGTCGACGCGCGCGCATGCAGCGCGGCGACCGCGGCCTGGACCTGATAGGGGCCGCTGCGGCGATGGCGCATCGCCTTGTCGATCAGCGCGAGACCTTCCGCGATCATGTTGCTGTTCCACAGCGTACGATCCTGGTCGTCGAGCAGGATCACCGCGCCGTCCGCGGCAAAGCGCGCGGCGCTGCGCGCATGCTGCAACAGCAGCAGCGCCGCGAGCCCCATGATCTCCGGCTCGCTCTGGAACAGCCGCAGCAGCAGCCGCGCCAGCCGGATCGCTTCCTCGCACAGCGGCTTTCGGATCTCCGCCGTGTCGCCGCTGGCCGAATAGCCTTCGTTGAAGATCAAGTAGATCATTGCGGCAACGCCGGCGAGCCGCTCGGAGCGTTCGACCGCGCCGGGCGTTTCGAACGGCGCCCCGGCCTCGGCGACCTTCGCCTTGGCACGGGTGATGCGCTGCTCCATCGCCGCTTCTGAGACCAGGAAGGCGCGCGCGATCTGTTTCACGGTGAGACCGGAGACGATGCGCAGCGCCAGCGCGATCTGCTGGGTCGCCGGCAGCTGCGGATGGCAGCAGATGAACATCAGCCGCAGGATGTCGTCGCGGTAGTGCGAGCCGTCGAGCCGCTCGGCGAGCGCGCCCTCGGCGTCGTCGAGATCGGAGATGGCCTGGTCGTCCTCCGGCAGCGGCTGCTGCTTGCGGGCGCGGCGGACCTCGTCGATGGCGACGTTGCGGCCGACCATGATCAGCCAGGCCGCGGGATCGCGCGGCGGCCCGTTCTGCGGCCAGGTCTTGAGCGCGCGCAGGCAGGCGTTCTGGAAGGCCTCTTCGGCGGTATCGAGATCGCGGAAATAGCGCAGCAGCGCGCCGACCGCCTGGGGTCGCGCCGAGGTCAGCGCGGTCTCAATCCAGGCGGTGTCGGCCTCGCTCACGTCGAAATTCCTCCGGGCCGGAATACGCCGACGGGGCGCACCTCATAGGCGCCGCCGGGATTGGCCGCGCCGAGGTCGCGCGCAACGTCGAGGGCTTCGTCGAGGTTCTTGCAATCCACGATGTAGAAGCCGAGCAATTGCTCCTTGGTCTCCGCATAGGGGCCATCGAGCACCAGCGGCGGGTCTTCCTTGCGCAGCGTCGCCGCCGCCGTGGTCGGCAACAGCCGCGCCACCGGACCGAGCCGGCCCTGCTGTGTGAGCTTGTCCTGCACCATGGCGAGCTTCTTCATCACGGCCTCGTCCTGGTCCTTGCTCCAGGAGCCGACGAAGTCCTCGTCGTGATAGCAGAGGATCGCATAAAGCATGGGCAGCACCTTCCTGAACGCTTGTTTTTAAGACGATCCAATATGCCCCGCCCCGACAGGGCTGCGGAAAAAATTTGCGAGAAAAATCCGTCGGATCGTGCCAAGGAGGGTTTTCAAAACGGAACCGACGAGGCACTTCGAATGAGCATGGGCACACTGGCCGTCCTGATCAACAGCACGCAGCAGAACTGGCTGCCGGAGCGCTGGAAGGCCCGGTTCGACGCGGTCTGCGGCGGCCGCCGCGTGGTGCTGCTGCCCGACGCCGGGCTCGATCCGGCCGAGGTGCACTATGCCGCGGTGTGGAAGCCGGTGCCGGGCGACCTCAGCTCTTTCCCCAATCTGCGTGCGATCTTCAATCTGGGCGCCGGCGTCGACGCGCTGATGGCCGACAAGAGCCTGCCCGACGTGCCGCTGGTGCGCGTCGCCGTGCCTGATCTCACCAATCGCATGACCGAATATGTCGTGCTGCACGTGCTGATGCACCACCGCCAGGAGCTGTACTTGCGGGACTCGCAGCGCGCAAAACGCTGGGAGCCGCAATATCAGTGGCCGGCGAGCGCCGTCACCGTCGGCGTGATGGGACTTGGCACGCTGGGTGCCGATGCCGCCGACGTGCTGCGCCGGCTCGGCTTCCGCGTTGCCGGCTGGAGCCGCAGCCCGCGCACGATCGAGGGCGTCGAATGCTTCCATGGCGCCGCGCAGATCGACGCGTTCCTGCGCAAGACCGACATCCTGGTCTGCCTGTTGCCGCTGACGCCTGATACGCACGGCATCCTCAACCGCGACGTCTTCACCAAGCTCAACCGCAGCAGCCCGCTCGGCGCGCCCGTGCTGATCAACGCGGGTCGCGGCGGCTTGCAGAACGAGGCCGATATCCTGGCCTGCCTCGACGACGGGACGCTTGGCGCGGCCTCGCTCGACGTTTTCGTGCAGGAGCCGCAGCCTGCCGACAGCCGGTTCTGGACCCACCCCAAGGTGCTGCTGACCCCGCACAACGCGGCCGACACCGACGCCGATGCAATCTCGGCCTATGTCGCCGAGCAAATCGCAAAGTTCGAGGCCGGCGGTGCGCTGGAGAACGTGGTGGACCGGGCACGGGGATATTAGACGCTTCGGCAGGCTGAGAGAGGCACGCACGCGCCCCACCCTCGCTGTCGTCCCCGCGTACGCGGGGGACCCATACCGCGTGATTTATCGTTGCGGATGGTCGCAGTACCGAACGACCAGTCTTCGCCAAAGTTCTCTCTGTGGTTATGGGTCCCGGGCTCGCGCTGCGCGCGCCCCGGGACGACGGCCTAACTTTTGGCCCCCACCATCACGTCAATCGCGCCCTTCACGATCGCCTCGAGCTCTTTGCGCGACACGCGGGCGCGGGAGCGGATAGCGATCGAGTGCACGGTTGCGGAGGCGAGCTGCGCCAGCACGGCCGGGTCGGCGCTCGCAGGCAGCTCGCCCTTCTCCTTGGCGCGGCGGAAGCAATTCGTAAAAGCCTTGTCGAGCTCGGTCAGTCCATCCAGCACCATGGCGCGGATCTCGGGATCGCCGACGGCTTCGGACGCCGCCGTCACCACCGTGAAGCAGCCGCGCGGACCGGTCTCGCCGGAGAGATAGATGTTCAGCGCGGACGCGAAGATGCGCTCGAGCCGCTGGCGCACCGGCATCTCCTGGCGAAAGATCTCCACCATCGAGGCGCGCGCGTCCTCGCGGTAGCGCTGGTAGCTCTTGATGTAGAGCTCGCGCTTGTCGCCGAAGGCGCCGTAGAGGCTCGGCCGGTTCATGCCGGTCGCTTCGCTGAGATCGTCCAGCGACGTCGCCGCAAAACCCTGCCGGCGGAACAGGTCGAGCGCCTTGCCGAGCGCTACGTCGGGCTCGTAGGCGCGCGGACGGCCACGCCGCTTCGGTTCATTGGCAGCAGCTGGCGGCTTCGATTTTTGTACCATTTCGCAAATTAATCCTTGACCGCCGCGATATTATACAAGATGGTACAAAAATCAATCTGGCCAGGTCGAGCGACACCCAAAGAGGAATTGCCCAAGGAGGCCCAAGATGGATCTTTATTTCTCGCCGCTCGCCTGTTCGATGGCGACCCGCGTCGCGCTGTATGAAGCCGGCGCCGAAGCGAATTATCTCGAAGTCGATCCGCCGACCAAGACAGTGCTGAACGACGGCACCGATTTCCGCACCGTCAACCCGATCGGCCTGGTGCCGACGCTGCGCACCGACGAGGGCGTGGTGCTGACCGAGAACGCCGCGATCCTGCAATATGTCGCGGATCGGTTCCCGCAATCCGGCCTCGGTGCGGCCCAGGGCATCGATCGCACCCGGCTGCATCAATGGCTCTGCTTTATCGGCACCGAGCTGCACAAGGGCCTGTTCATCCCCCTGCTCGACCGCAAGGCGCCGCAGGAAACCAAGGCCTATGCGCTGGAGAAGAACCTGTCGCGGCTCGACTATCTCGACAACTACCTGAAGGGGCGCGACTTCCTGCTCGACCATTTCAGCGTGGCCGACGCCTATCTCGTCACGGTCATCAACTGGACCATGGCGACCCCGCCGATCGAGCTCGCCAAATGGCCGAACGTGAAGGCGTATCACGACCGCCTGCGCCAGCGGCCGTCGGTCGCGAAGGCGATCGCCGAAGAGTTCGAGCTGTACAAGGCCGAACAGGCGCGGAAGAAGGCGGCGGCTTAAGGCCAAAGCGATATCTTCGCAAAGCGACGTCGTCCTGGCCAAACCGGGACGGCGTCGTTCTTTCGGCAATCGGCTACCTCGGCGCTTGCAGCACGATCCCATAGCGACCGTAGATCCGATCGATCGTACCGTCGTTGCGCAGCCGTTCCAGCGCTCCGTCGATCGCCTCGCGCAACGCATCATCCGGGCGGACCATGCCGACGGCGACATTCCAGTTGAGATCGGCCACGCCCTCGTCGCGATCCAGGATCCGGAGTGCCTTGTCAGGATGCGTCAGATTGAAGTAGCCCGCCGCGGTGGGCGTGACCGCAGCCGCATCGATCTCCTTGTTTGATACGGCGTCGAGGCTGTCGGTCTCGAAGCCGAAGATCGATATGGGCACGTGCCGCTGACCGATGATCATGGCGGCGACAGAGCCGACCTGCACCCCCACCTTGGTATGCTCGCCGAGGCTCTTGAACGATGTGAGCGCGCTGGATGACGGCACCGCGAGCGCGACGCCCGTGCGATAGTACGGTTTCGAGATCCTCAAGCGGGTCTCGCCTTGCGCTTCGCGATCGGCGATGACATCCAGAAGAATGTCACAATTGGCGCTGCGCATTTGGTACTGCGTGATGATCCAGTCGAGCCGTAGCGAGACACCGAGCTCGCGTGCCAGCACCTGTCCCAACTCGACCTGAAAGCCGGATGGATCGCCGCCCTTGCGCGCAAAAGGAAGTGAGTTGGGATGCGCGCAGAGTCTGAGCGCGCCACTCGCGCGGATCGCCTCCAGGGTTCGCGCCTGCGCCGGTCCGGACAGCCCGATGGCGGCACCGACGATAATCAGGACAATTGCCTTCATGCCGCGTCTCATCTGGATGGATCAGGCCCCGGCGGGTCAGCCCTCGCGCGGCTTCAAGGCGCGGATATATTTGACGATCTGGTCGATCTGCGCGTCACTGAAGCTCTCGCCGAATGCCGGCATCGCACCTTGCTTGCCGATCTTGATACGGTTGTGCAGAAATTCGTCGTCTCGTTGCGAATTCATCAGTTGCGGTCCCCTGCCAGCAGCCCGGCCGCCGTCGGAGTGGCAAAAGCCGCAGGTCCCCGCGAACAACTGCTCGACGTCCAGTGACCCGTTGTCCGGCGCCGGCGTGGCAGATTGAGCTCGAGCCACCACAACGCACAGCAACGAAGCGCCCAGCACCGCCGGAAGCGACTTCAAATGCAGTTTCAACACGTCCGCTCCATTCCTGAATCACGCCCGGCCGCTGCAATCGACCGAGGAGCGGGTTTGCACCCGCTCCTCGGCAGATCGTTTGAGACAGACTATTTCAAGCTGAAGACGACGAGGGCGCCGTCGTCACGCGGCATGCTCTTGTAGACGCCGCCGAAGTTTGGCGCATATTCGTCCGCCAGCATGCCGCCGAAGCCGGCCGCCACGGCGATATATTGCTTGCCGCCGACGGAGTAGCTGACGATACCGCCCTGGTGGCCGGTGCCGTTGTTGTGCTTCCACAACTCGGCCCCGGTTTCGGCATCGTAGGCGTGAAGGATGCCACGGGAGTCGGGTACGAACACAAGATTACCCCCGGTCGACAAAACGCTCCCAAGCGGCGGCTCGGGAAAGCGAACCTCCCATTTCTTCGCGCCCGTTATCGGGTCGCGCGCGTCGAGATGTCCGTAGATCTCGCCGCTCGGAGGCGGCACCATCTTGAAGTCGGCGCCGATGTTGAGCTGGACCTGGGGCGCGGTGACCGGCGTCGTCTTCTGAATATCCAGCGTCATGCACCATTCCTGGCCGATCTTGTAATAAAGCCCGGTCTTCGGGTTGTACGAGCCGGCATTCCAGCTGATGCCGCCGCCAATGAAGGGACACAGCGGTACTTCAGTGACTTTCCCGACAGGGAAATCGCGACGGCCGATCAGCGCGCCCGTCTTGGGATCGATATCCTTGACGAAGTTGATGTTCTCAACCAGCCGCCAGACGTTCTTCACGCCAAGATTACGGTCGTAGACGAAGACGAAGCCACCCTTGTTCGGATGAACCACGTATTTCTGGCCATCGCGCTCCAGCATCACGAACTCGCCGACGGCGCTGTCGAAGTCCCAGGCGTCGTGAGGCAGTTCCTGATGGTAGGATTTCAGCTTTCCGGTATCGATATCGAGAGCGATGACCGAACTCGTATAGAGATTGTCGCCGGGACGCGCACCTTGCGTCTTGTAATCAGCGCCCGACCAATCGTAGAGCGGCGCCGGGTTCGCGGTGCCCCACAGGACGGAGTTGGTCTCGGAGTCGTAGGTGCCCGGCATCCAGCCGCCGCCACCGCCCGTGCGCCAGGAATCGTTGCCCCAGGTCTTCATGGCCTCGTCGGTGCCCGCGACCGTCAGAAACTCCCACTTTTTCTTGCCGGTGGTGGCATCGACAGCGAAGATCGGGCCACGGCCCGGCCATTCACCCCCCTGCGAGCCGATGATGACGCTTCCCTTCGCGTAAAGCGGCGCGCCAGTGAAGCCGACCGTGAGCTTCTGCGAGTCGATCAGCCTGGTTTCCCAGAGAACCTTTCCCGACTTCGCATCGAGCCCGAACAGACGACCATCCATCGTACCGACGAAGACCTTGCCTTCACCAAGGGCTACACCGCGGTTGTAGGGCGAGTGGGTCTGTCGGCTGATGAGCGCCTCATCGAGTTCCGGAAAGAACGACCAGATGACCTCGCCGGTCGCGCCGTTCAGCGCAAAGACCCGGCTGTACGAACCCGAATAATAGAGCACGCCGTCGGCCACGAGCGGCATTGACTGCAGGCCGCGCGTCGATCGTCCGGGAATGTGCGTCCAGGCTACGCCCAGATTGCCGATGTTGCTCGCATTGATCTGCGCGAGCGGGCTGTAGTGATGGGATTTGTATGAACCATGATAGGTGAGCCAATCGTTCTGACCGGCGTTCTCGATCCGGGCAGTATCCACGGATTGGGCCAACGCCGCCGACGCCGCAAGTGTCGCGCCGACAACAAGAGGTAGACCAGAATTACACCAACGCTTCTTCATCCGTTCCTCCCGCTTTTGTGTTTTGTTGAACTCGCGTCTCGCAGACGCTGCGAGGGATGTTTGCAGCTCGCTAAGTGTCGGTTCTTCTCCATCGCATATGAGCTGCCAACAGCTCTCGATCTCTCTCGGCGGACATCGCCAAAAGGAGCTACGTTTCCTGGACTGGTTGCTGTTGCACTCCTGCTCGCTCTCATAGAGTACGCCGGATGAGGGAGGGCGCAAAGATGGAATGCGCGAGCGGCGCGAATTTAACGCGCAGCACGAATTTGAAACGTCAGCTGCGCTGACCGTTTCGTCTTGGCCGCAGATCTCGGACTCAAAAATCGCAGCGCCCACGGAGAAGCTTCATCGCGTGATCATTTGGACGGGGGCGGCGTCAATCTCTTTTGAGCAATTCAAGAACGGCCATCATAACGGAGCGATATACAAAGCCTTGCTCAAAGCGCGACGCCGCGCCATACAAGTGCCGCGATACGCGACCATTGAATACAAGCAATAATTGATCCACTGACCGCCCTCTCCTTCCGCGATTTTGCTCTGAAGACCGAACGGCACCGCTGCCGGCGGCCTGGGCGCGAAGCAGGGCCAAGCCGGAATAAGAAGAATGCCCGTTTCTTTGCGAATTGTTCGTTCCACGAAACGTGCCGGCCTTGTTGCGCTCGCCCTCACCGCACTCGCGCAAGCCGCGCACGCCGCCGACTAGCCGCCGCTCGCTCCCGATCCGCCGGCGCCGCTCGCCACGACCTCGCGGGTGTCCGCAACCATCGAGTTCGGTCTGCCGGCGCTCGCCAAGGCGATCGAGCAGGATATCCCCAAGCGGCTTGCCACCATCGACGAGCGCGTCAACTGCGTGCACCGCCGCGTACTGATGTTCCGTGTCAACGCCAATTGCGACGTGTTTGGCTTCGTCAATCGCACCAGCGGCGTCTCGCTCTATGGCCGCGGCGACCACGTCTATGGTGCAGTCTCGATCTACGGCGCGGCCGAAGGCCAGGGCGCCAACCGCTTCACCGCGCGCATCCGCGGCCAGACCGAAGCGCGCGCGACGATCGAGGCCGAGGCACGGCCCGCGCTGCGCAAGGACTGGTCGCTCGACCTGAATTTCAGCGAATCCTTCCACTGGAGCGAAGCACCTTATTTGCATGTGCTCGGCCGCGAGGTCGATCTTGCGCCCTACGTCGAGCCGCGCATCCGTACGCAGCTCGCGCGCGTGCGATCACGTGCGCTGGCCGCGGCAAGGAAACTCAATCTGCGGGACAAGGCGGCCGCTGCCTGGACGCATGCGTTCGAACCGATGAAGCTCGCCGACGAGCCGCCGGTCTGGCTGCAAGTGACGCCGCAAGCTGCCGCATTTGCCGGCGTGCGGGCCAACGACAAGGTGTTGTTCGGCTCGCTCGAACTCTCCGGCAGCGCCGTGACGTCGATTGGGCAGCAGGGTGCGAGCGTCACCCCGACATCGCTGCCGCCGCTTGGCACCGACGTGACCGCGCCGGGAACGTTCGACGTCATCCTTCCGGTCCGGCTCGGCTATGACGCGATCAAGGACAAGATCAGCCAGGCGATCGCCGCGCTGCCGGCGCAAGACAGCGCGTTCCGCGAGGTTCAGGTCTATCCGTCGGCGGGCAAGCTTGTGATCGGCCTGCGTCTTGCGAAGACGTCGGACAGCGACCCCAATGCAGGCCAATGGAGCTATCTCTCCGGCGCACTGAAGGTGGACGATACCAGCAAGAGCGTCGCGCTCGCCGATCTCGATCTCGCCGCGCAGGACGGAGAGGCAAACCCCGGCTTGCAGTCGATCGTCGCGCAATTGAAGCAGGCCGTGAACATTGACTATGGCGTCTCCTACCAGAACCTGCTGATGGCGGCGAACCAGCGGCTGACGCGTCCGCTCAAGGACGGCTTCCGTATGGAAGGCAAGCTCTCCTCGGTGCAGTTCGACAAGGCCTTGCTGCTTGCCGACGGGATCACACTCGCGCTGCGCGCGAGCGGTGAGCTGAAAATCCTGTACGGGATGTGATCGTGCGCTGGAGCGGATCGCAAATGCTTGTCGCCGCCCGCGCTCTGATGGCCGCACTCGTCATGTTCGCCGCCGGCATCGTGACTGCCCACGCGCAATCGGCATTTTACGACGCACCGGCATCGCTTGCGGACGGACCGCCTGGCAGCCTGGTGCGACAGGAGCCGATGGATGGCGCGCCGCTCGGCGCATCGGCCTTTCGCGTGCTCTACCGATCGACCGGATTGAAGGGTGAACCCATCCTCGTCTCCGGCGTCGTCATCGTGCCGCAGGGCCCACCGCCGCCCGACGGCCGCCCGATCGTGGCCTGGGCGCATCCAACGTCAGGCATTGTGCCGCGCTGCGCGCCGTCGCTCGCGATCTTCCTGTTCCAGCAGATCCAGGGACTGCGCTCGATGGTGGCGCGTGGCTACATCGTCGCGGCGACCGACTATCCCGGGCTCGGCACGCCGGGTCCGCATCCTTATCTCGTCGGCGAGAGCGAGGGCCGCGCCGTGCTCGACATCGTGCGCGTCGCGCGCGATCTGCCGGGCGCCGACGGGGCCAAGAATTTTGCTATGTGGGGACACTCGCAGGGCGGACAGGCTGTGCTGTTTGCCGGGCGGCTGGCGCCGACCTATGCGCCCGATCTCCATCTGCTCGGCGTTGCCGCTGCGGCGCCCGCGACGGATCTCGCCACGCTGATGAGCGACGACATCAACTCAGTCGGCGGCAAGAACATCACAGCGATGACGCTGTGGTCATGGCATCGCGTCTACGACGCCGCGCTCGACGGTGTCGTCGATCCGCGCGCACTTCCGGTGATCGACCGACTGGCGCGCGAATGCATCGAAGGTCCCTTCGATATCTTCATCCGGCAGCGGACCGAGCGGCCGCTCCAGCAATATTTTCTGACTGTGCCGGATCCGACCAAGCGCGAGCCTTGGCGCTCGCTGCTGGAGAAGAACAGCGCCGGCACATTGCCCGCCGGCATGCCAGTGTTCCTCGCTCAAGGGACTGTCGACCAGATCATCCGGCCCGCGGTGACGCGCGCCTATATGGGCCGGCTGTGCAAGGCGGGCAGCCCCGTGAAAATGGTCACCCTTCCCAACATCGGACACGGCCGCGCCGCGCAGGCGAGCACCATGGTCGCGGTGAACTGGATGACCGATCGTTTTGCCGGGAAGCCGGCGCCGAATGACTGCGGCGGGTAATCGCCGCAGTCGTTGCCGGAGCGTTAGCTACCCATAAACGGCAACAGCGTTGTCAGCCGACACGAGACCGCTCTCAACGTCATCCTTGATCGCTGCACGATCGCGCTCCTTGGGGTCGCCGATACCGGCGCCGCCCGGGGTCATCACCAGCAGCCGGTCATCCGGTGGAATGGTCTGAAAGCCCTTGCCACGCATCTTCTGGCCGGACTTCAATCCGACATAGCCGGCCTCGCCGTTCTTGCCACCGTCGCGGCCGCGCGGCGGATGATCGATGCGATCGAACGCCGCGAGGATGTCGAAGGGCGCATCGATGCCGCTGCCGACCTCGATGATCTGGCCGAGGCCGCCGCGGGTGCGCCCTGCCCCGCCGGAATCCGGGCGAAGCTCCTTGCGCCAGAAGATCAGCGGCGTTTGCGTCTCCGCGATCTCGACCGGCGTGCCGCGCACGCCGCTGGGATAGGCGGTGGCCGACAGCCCGTCCTTCGCAAAGCGCGCGCCGGTACCGCCATTCGAAGTTACCGCCATCGAGAACCCGTAATTGCCGCCGGCACCTGAGCGGGTCTGTCCGCGGACGTTGAGATTCCACAGGCACGAGGTACCTTCCGCGGGTACGCGCTCGGGAATGATCTGGCGCAGGCAGCCGAACACCACGTCCGGCAGCATCTGTCCGACGATATGACGCGACGCCACGGGCGCCGGCTTTGGCGCATTCAGGATCGCGCCCGCGGGAGCCGACACCGTCAGCGGCGAGAGCGAGCCGGCATTGTTCGGGATCTGCGAGGCGACGACGCAGCCGAGGCCGAACACGGTATAGGCCGTGGTGTAGGACAGGGGCACGTTGATGCCGAACTTCGAGGCGGCCGAGGTGCCGTCGAAATCGACGTGGATGCCCGTCTCGGAGATCGTCAGCGTCGCGGCGAGCGTCACCGGCGCATCATAGCCGTCGACGACCATGGTGCTGTGCCAGCTTCCCTTCGGCAGTTTTGCGATCTCGGCCAGCACGGCCTCGCGCGAGCGGTCGCAGATGTAGTCGCCGAGCTCGTCGAGCGTGTCGATCTCGAACTCGGTCATCATCTCGACCAGCCGTTCGCAGCCGACGTCGTTGCAGCCGGCCAGCGAATAGGTGTCGCCCTCGGTGTCGATCGGCAGCCGCGTGTTGGTGCGGATCATCGCCATCAGCGTCTCGTTGACGACGCCCTGGTCGATCAGCTTCAGCATGGGGATGTAGAGCCCCTCCATGAACACGTCGGTGGCGTCAGGGCCGAAGCCGATGCCGCCGATGTCCATGAGATGGCTGGTGCAGGAGAACAGCGCGACCGGCTTGCCGTCCTTGAAGCAGGGCGTGGTGACGACGAAGTCGTTGAGATGACCTGTGCCCATCCAGGGATCGTTGGTGATGTAGGCGTCGCCCTCCTTCATCGTCTCGATCGGGAAATGCGCAATGAAGTGCTTGACCGATTCCGCCATCGAGTTGACGTGGCCGGGCGTGCCGGTCACCGCCTGCGCCAGCATCCGCCCCCTGAGGTCGAACACACCGGCGGAGAGATCGCCGCATTCGCGCACGATCGGGCTGAAGGCGGTGCGGAGCAGCACCTGAGCCTGCTCCTCGACCACGGCGATCAGCCGGTGCCACATGATTTGAAGGTCGATCAGGCTCGCGCCATTTGCCTTGGTCATGATCAGGCCGCCTTTCGTTCCATGACGATGCTGCCGGCACCGTCGATATGGGCGTCAAAACTGTTGGAGACGAAGGTGGATGTTTCGTCCTCGGCGATCACGGCGGGACCCGCAATGGTCGCGCCCGGTGCCATGTCCTCGCGGCGATAGAGCGGGATCTCGATCACTTCCCCCGCGCGTCCGTCGAAGAATTTGCGGCTGCCCGAGGCCTTGCCGGCGGGCTTGCGCGCGACGGAAGCGACGACAGAAGGATTGTGCGCATCGGTGGTCGCGAGCACCGACCAGCTCAGAACCTCGATCGCGGCGCCCGGGATCGGCCGCTCGAACATCGCCGAATAGTCGGCCTCGAACTTCTGGCGTAGCCCGGCGAGATCGGCCGATGTCAGCCGCCGGTTCGGCAGTTCGACCGAGATCTCGTGGCCCTGGCCGACATAGCGCATGAAGGCCGCGCGGCGTTCGCGCACCGGCGCACCGGCCGCGCCCGGCTCCACCAGCGCGCGCGCTTCAGTCACCATCTCCTGGAGCAGCTCAGAGACCCCCTCGGTGTCGAAATCATCGAGGCGGACATGGCGGCTGCGCACCAGCTCATAGGCAATGGGAGCAGCCAGGAAGCCGACCGCCGAGCCGACGCCGGCATTCGAGGGCACGATGACCCGCGAGACGCCGATCTTCTCGGCGACGCGCGCCGCATGCAACGGCGCCGCGCCACCGAAGGCGATCAGCGTGTGCTGGCCGACTATCTCGCCGCGCTCGACCGCATGCACGCGCGCCGCGCTCGCCATGTTCTCGCAGACGACCTCGTGCACGGCGTAAGCCGCGGTTTCCGCCGACAGGCCCAGCGGCTCACCGACGGCGCGCAACAGCGCCGCCTTCGAAAGCTCCGGGCTGAGCTTGATCGTACCACCCGCAAAGGCATCAGGATCGATCATACCGAGCGCAACGTCCGCATCCGTCACGGCCGGACGCTGGCCGCCGCGGCCGTAGCAGGCAGGTCCCGGCTCCGACGAGGCGCTCTCGGGGCCGACAGTGACACGCTTCATCGCATCGACATGCGCGATCGAGCCGCCGCCGGCGCCGATCTCGACCATCTCGATCACGGGGATGCGCACCGGCAGGCCGGAGCCCTTCAGGAAGCGCGCCGCGCGATCGACCTCGAACACGCGCGAGGTCTCGGGCTGGTATTTTTCGATCAGGCAGATTTTTGCGGTCGTGCCGCCCATGTCGAAGGACAGCACCTTGCTCTCGCCGAGCCGCGCTGCGATCTGCGCCGCGAAGATCGCGCCGCCGGCGGGACCGGATTCGACGAGGCGCACCGGAAAGCGCCGCGCCGTCTCGATCGAGGTGACGCCGCCACCGGAGGTGACGAGATAGATCGCGCCGCGGAACTGCTCGACCTGCAAGGCATCTGCCATGCGGGCGAGATAGCCGTCGATCAGGGGTTGCACATAGGCGTTGGCGACCGCGGTGGACGTGCGCTCGTATTCGCGGATTTCCGGACACACCGCAGAGGACACGGTCACGGAGATGCCGGGCATCTCCTCACTGAGGATCGCGGCCGTGCGGCGCTCGTGCTCGGGATTGGCGTAGGAGTGCAGGAAGGCGATCGCGACGCTCTCGACGTTCAGCGCGCGCAATTTTGGCGCGAGTGCGCGGACCGCCGCTTCGTCCAGCGGGAGGCGAACGGCGCCGTGCGCGTCGATCCGCTCCGGCACGGTGAAGCGGAGAGATCGCGGCGCCAGCGGCCTCGGCTTGTCGATGCCGAGATCATACTGGTCATAGCGGCTCTCGGTGCCGATATCGAGCACGTCGCGAAAGCCGTCGGTTGCAATCAGCGCGGTCTTGGCGCCGCGGCGCTCGATGATCGCATTGGTCGCGAGCGTCGTGCCGTGAATGAAGACGTCGATGTCGCTCATATGCGCGCGCGCGTCAGTGAGAATGAGACGCATGCCATCCAGCACCGCCTCCTCGGGCCGCTGCGGCGTCGTCAGCACCTTGCGCGTCTTGCGATCCTGCCCCACGTCCAGCACGATGTCGGTGAACGTGCCACCGATATCAACGGCAAGCCGCACCTCGGCTCCCTCAAGCAT
Organism: Bradyrhizobium barranii subsp. barranii; assembly: GCF_017565645.3. Classification (NCBI taxonomy): domain Bacteria; kingdom Pseudomonadati; phylum Pseudomonadota; class Alphaproteobacteria; order Hyphomicrobiales; family Nitrobacteraceae; genus Bradyrhizobium; species Bradyrhizobium barranii. The sequence continues at coordinate 1,913,201 of NZ_CP086136.1, read as the reverse complement.
TCCAAATTCTCCGTACTGATCGACAAACTGCGCGAAAACCGCAGCAATTTTCATACCAGCGACAACGCCCGGGGTGAAGCGTCCGAGCCGTTTTGCGTGGCACCTATGCGGTAGAAGGGTGCGGCCCACGCGCTCAGAGCAGGAATGCAAGCGCCGCCTCGCAGCGCTCCTCGACCTTGAGCGCGAGGAGATCGTCGGCGCGGGTGCGTCCGAGATTGACCGCGGCGATCGGGATCTGCCGGTTCGCGGCAGCCTGCACGAAGCGGAATCCGGAATAGACCATCAGCGAGGAGCCGACGATCAGCATGGCGTCGGCCTGCGCCAGATGATCCTGCGCGGTGGCGACCACATCGCGCGGGACGTTCTCGCCGAAGAACACGACGTCGGGCTTGAGGATGCCGCCGCAGGCTTCGCAGGCGGGCACCTTGAACGACGAGAAATCCGCATGCTCGAGATCGGCGTCACCATCAGGCGCATCGGCGGCGTCGAGCGTCAGCCATTCCGCATTGGCACGGCCGAGCCTGTCCTGGAATTCGTTGCGCGGGGTCTTCGCCCCGCAGCCCATGCAGCGGACCAGATCGAGCCGGCCATGCAGGTCGATCACCTGCCGGTGGCCGGCGGACTGATGCAGCCGGTCGACGTTCTGGGTCAGCAGCATCTCGCAGCGCCCGCTCGCCTCGAGCCGGGCAAGCGCATGATGCGCATCGTTCGGCCTCGCCTGGCCGAACCGCCGCCAGCCGATCAAGCTGCGCGCCCAATAGCGCTGGCGCGTAGGCTCTTCCGACATGAAGGCCTGGAAATTGACCGGCTGGGTCCGCTTCCAATTGCCATGGCTGTCGCGGTAATCGGGAATGCCCGAATTGGTGCTGCAGCCGGCGCCGGTCAGCACGAACAGACGTTCGTGCCGGCCGACGAAATCTTCGAGCGAACGGTTTGCCAGCGGAGGTTTTGCCATGGCGCAGATGTAGTTCACGCCGTGTCGTTTTGCCAGATCACCCCCGCGCCGGCAGCTCGAAGCCGGCGATCAGCTTTTAGCCTGCGTCAGCCCGAGCAGGCCACGCCGCTTACCTTTGTGACGGGGCACATTGGCAAACCAGTAGCCGCTACCGGGCGGCGTTCCAATCGGATCAGGCGCGCCGGTGAAATGCCGGCGGCAACGGCTCGCGCACCAGTTCGCTGAGATTCAAGGTCTCCCCGCTTTCCGCAATGTCCGAGAACAACACCTCGACAAACGGATGCTGACGGTTGAACCGGGTGCCCCGCTGGTATTTGGCGCTCACGATGTGCTCAAGCGCGGCAAAGTTCCGTTTGCCAAGCGCGTTGTATTGCTTCCGGAACAAACTCTGACGTCCGCCACTGTGCTCGACCGATTCAGCCCAAACGTCCATCACCTTGCGACTGACGAACGCTTCGACTTCTCTCGTGCCTTCCTGGGCAAGAAGCCGCAGCCCGTCCATGGCATGCGGCTCTTCATCGATACGGAATCTTGTCAGTGCCATCGGGATCCTCCTGTTGTTTGCGTCCATATGCTTCGCGAACCGCGCCTCTCGCTCAGCCCCTGAACACGTCAGATCTTGGCGGGATCGGCGTCGTGCCTATGCTTGTGAAGAAACCGGGCAATCTGCCCGCGGAGCGCCGCCGTATCCAGCAATGTCCCAACCGATCCGGCGGTATCGAAGATCTCCCGCTGGAGCGTCGTCGGCAACGAATTCCATTGCATGATGACGGCCGCACCGAGACAGCGCAAAACGCGCTCTTCCTCCGCCGCGAGGGCCGCGCCACGCAGTCGCTCCGTCTCCCCGGCGTTGACTGCATCCACATATTGGTCCGCGAGCATCTGCTCGTTGTCCGCGCGCGATGTGTGGCTGTCCTGCAGTTGCTCGAATTTGCGCGTATCGGCTTTGCCGGGCGAATTCCTCGCCAGTTCGCCATACGCGGCCGCTTTTGCACGGTAGTGAAGAAACTTGAACATGCGGGCTCCTTCAGCAGCGGTCCTTCGCCGCCGAGAAATACGCGAGGATTTCAGCGGCATTTCCGAGGATCGCTGCCCGGCGCATTGCCACCGTGCGCTTGTCTCCCGACGGCAGCTTGCGGGCTCGATCGAGGGCGTTGATCGCCCTGGAATTTAACTCGCAAGCCAAAGAGACCGGGATCGATTCTGACGAACTGCTTGCTTGAGTCGATGGCGAAGGCACGCCGAGACCGGCTACCATTGTATGAGCATCGATGCGGCGATCAACACCACGAAAAAAACCGGCAGCAAGACCGGAGGTACGAGCCACTCGCGAAGGCTGAATCTATGGGAATCCGACATACTGACCGCCTGTTGGTTCCGGCGGGAGCGCAATGCTCTCAGTCACCGATGACAGCCGAGGGGCGCGCGGTGATAAACTGTATCTAGTGATCCCTTCGCCGAATAGCGAGGCTTATCAAGAAACTATTTGTCGCGATCGGCATTGAATCGGATTGCTGCCCTGTTGCCAAATCTTCATTTGAGAGAGGCACAACCGGCGCGTCTTCGTCTCGACGGAACGTCCGTGTTCCTGACGTACGCGGGTCGAGCGTCGGCCACCCGGCGAGCCCCGACTCAAACGGCGAAAAGGCTGGCGCGCGGCACCTGCAACCTGATCGGCCTGACCATGATCGACTTTCCAAATCACAGCCGCTCGTATGACCGGACGCGGCATGCCGTGCGGTTCTGGGGACACGACAGCGCCATCGAGGCCTCGTTCTTCATCGACGAAGACGCATTGAAGCGGCTTCAACCAGGCACCCATTCCAGCGAATTGGGATTTCTGATCGCGTTCGATTCCAACCGCGACTTGATATGTGCGGCTGCGGCCAGGAAGTATGTCCGCGGCAGCCGGGGCTCCTACGACCTGCTCGCGGCAGATTTTTGAAGCGGTCGGCATGGGGTGATGAGTTCGTGGTTTCGGTCGTGAATCCACGTTTCTAGCTGGCCCAGTTCTCGCGAAACTCGGGGAACAGCGTCAGGCCTCCGCAGGCGTAAATGGTCTGGCCCGTGATGTAGCTGGCGTCATCCGAGGCGAGGAAGGCGAACACGGCGGCGATCTCTTCCGGCGTGCCGACCCGTCCCAGCGGAATGTGGCTGGTGACGACGCCGCGCTTGGCGGGATCACCGGTCCAGGCCGCGTTAATCGGCGTGTCGATCGCGCCCGGGCCGACCGCATTGACGCGAATCCCGCGGCCGGCGAATTCCAGCGCCAGCGTGCGCGTCAGATTGGCGATGCCGCCCTTGCTGATCGAATAAGCGAGATAGCCCGGCTTCGGGATGATCTGGTGGACGCTGGAGCAGTTGATGATGCTGCCGCCTCCGCCGCGCGCGACGAAGTGGGCGAGCGCCTTCTGCGCGCAGAGCACGGCGCCGTTGAGATTGACATCTATGATGCGGCGGTAGGTCTCGATGTCGAGCGCCTCGCTCGGCGACTCCCGCTGGAAGCCGGCATTGTTGACGAGGCAGTCGAGCCGCTTCCAGCGCGAAAGCACCGTCTCGAACATCGCGGCGACCTCCTGCTCATTGCTGACATCGGCCTTGACGACGACATGATCGAGCTTGCCGTGGCCGCGGTCAGCCGATCCTGTCCTTGCAAGCGCGAGCGTCTCCTCGGCCCTCTCAGGGTGATCGACATAGTTGATGGCGACGGTCGCGCCCTCCTGCGCGAGCCGTATGGCGACGGCGCGGCCGATGCCTTGCGAGGCACCGGTCACCAGCGCGTAGTGGCCGACGAGGCGGGAGGAAAACGGGGTCGAGCGATCGGTCTGCGGCATGTGTTCTCTCCGGAATGTCTCATCATCGACGGACGGCGCGTTTTGTTCCATCCTTCCGTGCATCCCTGGGATTCATTCCGCGCGCCGCGCCAGCGGCGAGGTCAGGATTTGATAAAGGATGATGGCGCCAAAAGTCGCCGTGCCGATCCCGCCGATCGTAAACGCGCCGAATTTGAACGTGAGGTCGCCGGCGCCCGCGGTCAGCGCCACGGCGACGGTGATCAGGTTCGCAGGATTGGCGAAATCCACCTTGTTCTCGACCCAAATCCGTCCGGCCATCGCGGCGATCAATCCAAACAGCACGATCGAGAGGCCGCCGATGACGGGACCGGGAATCGACAGGATCAGTGCGCCGAATTTCGGCGAGAAGCCGAGCAGGATCGAGACCGCCGCAGCTAACGCGAACAGCAGTGTCGAATAGACCTTCGTCGCCGCCATGACGCCGATGTTCTCGGCATAGGTGGTGACTCCAGTGCCGCCGCCGCAGGCCGCCACGATGGTCGCGAGGCTGTCGGCGAACAGGGCGCGGCCGAGATAGGCATCGAGGCTCCGGCCCGTCATGGCGCCGACGGCCTTGATGTGACCGAGGTTCTCGGCGACGAGGATGACCGCAACCGGCGCGATCAGAAAGATTGCATCGGCCTGGAACGTCGGCGTGGTAAAGCTTGGCATGCCCAACCACGGCGCGGCCGAGAGCTGCGCGAAGTCGATCGGCTTGCCGAAGCCAAGGCCGTTCGCGAGCAGCAGGTACAGCAGATATCCGCCGATCGCACCGAGGATGATCGGCAGGCGGCGCCACAGGCCTGGAGCGGCAACGGCCACCACGCCGATGATCAGCACGGTCGCAAGCCCGATCCAGGTGTCGAACGCGTTGGCACTCACCGCCTTGACCGCCACGGGCGCGAGATTGAGGCCGATCGCGGCGACCACGGCGCCGGTGACGGCCGGCGGCATCAGGCGCTCGACCCAGCCAACGCCCGACCACATCACGATCAGCGCGATCACGCCGTAGAGCACGCCGGCGCCAACGATGCCGCCGAGCGCGACGGAGAGATTTGGATTCGGCCCCTGCCCGGCATAGCCGGTGGCGGCGATGACGACGGCGATGAACGCGAAGCTCGAGCCGAGATAGCTCGGCACGCGCCCGGCGACGATGACGAAGAAGATCAGCGTGCCGATGCCGGAGAACAGGACCGCAACATTGGGATCGAATCCCATCAGCAGCGGCGCGATGATCGTCGAGCCCGACATTGCGACGCAATGCTGGAGACCGGAGACGACGGTCTGGCCCCATGACAGCCGCTCCTCCGGCATGATCACGCCCGAGGCCTTGAATTTCCAGCGCGGAAAATAGCTCTGCGGCTGCTCGTCCGAGCCCATCGTGGATGTCATATTCCCCCCGTTGCGGTGCAGCGACCGATCTTCGTGCGATCCGACAAAAATGTGATTGTCGCTTCTGCGGCGACCATCACATGATGCGAGTCATGCAAGATTCAAAGCTTGCAAAATCCAGATCTTGCAGAATCAAAAATCAATGCGTTCCGGGGCACACACTATGACACAAGTCGCGATCCAGCCAGCCATCCATCGCCGGCATCAGCCCTGGTACAAGATCCTCTACATCCAGGTGCTGATCGCGATCGCGCTCGGGGTTCTCATCGGCTATTTCTATCCCGATCTCGGCAAGGAGCTGAAGCCGCTCGGCGACGGCTTCATCGCGCTGATCAAGATGATGATCGCGCCTGTCATCTTCTGCACCGTGGTGCACGGCATTTCCTCGATGGGCGACCTCAAGCGCGTCGGCCGGGTCGGGCTGAAGTCGCTGACCTATTTCGAGACGGTCTCGACCGTCGCGCTCGCCATCGGCCTGCTGGTCGGCGAGATTCTCCAGCCCGGGCACGGCTTCAACATCGATCCCGCCACGATCGATCCGAAATCGGTGGCGACCTACGTCACCAAGGCCAAGGAAGAGGGCATCGTCGCCCATCTGATGGCGATCATTCCCGACAGCTATGTGGGCGCGATCGCGCGCGGCGACCTGCTTCAGGTGCTGCTGATCTCGATCCTGTCGGGCTTCGCCATCGCCTTCCTCGGCAAGGCCGGCGAGCCGATCGCGGAGGCGATCGACAAGGCCGCGAAAATGTTCTTCGGCATTATCCGCATCATCGTGCGCGTGGCGCCGATCGGCGCGTTCGGCGCGATGGCGTTCACCGTGGGCGCCTACGGCCTCGGCTCGCTGCTCAACCTCGCGGCCCTGATCGGCACGTTCTATCTCACCAGCATCCTGTTCGTGTTGATCGTGCTGGGCTCGATCGCGCGGCTCTCCGGCTTCTCGATCCTGCGCTTCATCGCCTACATCAAGGACGAACTCTTGATCGTGCTCGGCACCTCCTCGTCGGAAACGGTGCTGCCGCAGATGATCCAGAAGATGGAGCATCTCGGCGCCTCGCGCTCGGTGGTCGGCCTCGTCATTCCGACCGGCTACAGCTTCAACCTCGACGGCACCAACATCTACATGACGCTGGCGACGCTGTTCCTGGCGCAGGCGACCAACACCCATCTGACGATCTGGCAGGAGCTCGGCATTCTCGGCATCGCCATGATCACCTCGAAGGGCGCCTCGGGCGTGACCGGCGCCGGGTTCATCACGCTTGCCGCGACGCTCTCGATCGTTCCCGACATCCCGATCCAGTCGATCGCGATCCTGGTCGGGATCGACAAGTTCATGAGCGAGTGCCGCGCGCTGACCAACCTGATCGGCAACGGTATCGCCTGCGTCGTCATCAGCATCTCCGAAGGCGAGCTCGATCGCGAGGCGCTGCACGAGACCATGGCTCATCCGCTGGAGATGGGCGAGGCGCTGGAACCGGGCGGCAGCGCGGCCTCGTAGGCCGCGCCACGCAGCCCCGCTGGGGGCAGGGCGTCGGGTTCTTGTTGTCGGGCCTTAGAGAGCAGTGTTGGCGACCAGCTCGACCCTGCGCGTGATATCGATCGCCTGCAGGAACGCCTCGTCGTGACTGACCACGAGCAGTGCGCCGTCATAGGCCCTCAAGCCTGCCTCGATGGCTTCGATGGACTCGATGTCGAGATGATTGGTCGGCTCGTCCAGGATGAGCAGGGACGGCGGCGCCGCCCCGCCTAGAACGCAGGCGAGGCCCGCACGAAACAGCTGTCCGCCACTCAGGCTCCCCACGATCTGCGCGGCGGCATCGGCGCGAAACGCGAACCGGGCCAGGGCAGCATGGCACTCGTTCGCGCTCGCTTTCGGATTGAGACGCCCGAAATTGTCAAGGATGGAGATCGCGGGATCGAGCAGGCTGACCTTCTGGTCGAACAGCGCGAAGTCCGGCCTGACCCGCACGGTGCCCGCGAACGGGCGCAACTCGCCTGTGACGAGCTTGAGCAACGTTGTCTTGCCGGAACCGTTCGGCCCGACGACCCCGACGCGCTCCGGGCCGACGAGGGTGAGTGAGAGATCGCGCAGGACCGGCTGCACCGGCTGGTAGCCGGCGTTGACGCGATCGAGCCATACCACCTCCCTGCCCGCCGGCAGGCCGGTCGGGGGCAGCTTGACCGACAGCGGCTTGCGAATCTCGACGCGCCGGCGGGCCGTGTCGACGGCCTCGATCGCCTCCGCGCGCCGCCGCTCGGCGATCTGCGCGGTCTTTCCGCCGCTGTCCTCGCTGCGGTCCTTGCGTGCACCGGCGAGAATGCGCGGCATGTCGCCCTTGGCGCGCTTCTTCCTGCCGCCGCTGTCCTTGCGCGCCTTGCGTTCCGCCGCCTCCTGCGCCTTGCCGTCGATCTCGGCAAGATGCTTCTCGGCATGCGCAAGGTCGTGCCTGACGGCAGCGAGCTCGATGGCCTTCTGCTCGCGGTAACTGCTCCAATTGCCGCCGTACCGTCTTGCCCCGAGCGATGTCATCTCGACGATGGCATCCGTGGTCTCGAGCAGGTCGCGGTCGTGACTGACGACGATCGCCCCGCCCCGCCAGCCTGCGAGCAGGTCGACCACTGACTTACGTCCATCCCGATCGAGATTGTTGGTGGGCTCATCGAGCAGCAGGAAGTCCGGCTCGGCGAAGACCAGCGCGGCCAGACGGATCCGCGTGATCTGCCCGCCCGACAAACGATCCAGCTCCGTGTCGGTATCAGGATCGAACCCGACACGCGCTAGCGCGGACGCAAGCCGCGCTTCAAGCGTCCAGTCGACGTCGGTGACTTCGTCGGCGAATGCATCGCCCCGCTCGGCACGGCGAAGCAGCTCCAGCGCTGCGCGCGCGCCGAACAGATCGATCACCGCGGCGCCCGCAGGAAGCTGGACGTCCTGGCGGAGCATTCCCACGGTTCCGCTCACGAGAACGCGTCCCGCTTGGGGAATGTGCTCTCCGGTGATCGCAGCAAGCAGCGTTGTCTTGCCGACGCCGTTGCGGCCGACGAGACCAGCCCGTTCGGCACCAAATGTCAGGTTGAGGTCGGAAAGGAGAGGACGGCCGTCAGGCGTGGACAGCGAGAGGTTCGACAGGATGATCGATGCAGGCATGGAATTCCCCGTGAGCAAGGCGGATGGGCGTTGCGGTCGGGGTGAAATCCATGGATGCGAAACTCCTGATTGATGTCTCGCTGATAATCCCGCCGGGCGCCGAGATCAAGGCGCATTCCGTGCGACGCGTCCGCGCCAATCAGCAAAGCATCACGAAGCTGTTGATGGACGCTGCATGGGGCATGCGGTAAGGGGCAAAAAACAACGTGTCTCAACCAAGAGGCCATCTCTTGAGCGGCAAGCCGAATAGCCCCCTCGCCCAACTGCTTCAGCAAGCCTTTCTGGCGCTACGTGCAAAGCAGTTCGACATTGCAAGGCAGCTTGCGACCGAAGCCCTGAAATCAAATCGCACCGACCGGAATGCCGTGCTGATCCTCGCCCATGCCCTGCTCGGCCAGGAGCGTGCGGAGGAGGCGATTGCGCCGCTGGCGAAAGCCGCGAAGCGCAATAGCGATCCCGAAATCGAGACGCTGCTCGGCCATGTGCTGTGTGCCGCGCGGCGCAGAAGCGATGGACTGGCGCAACTGCGGCGAACCACAGCGCGCCGTCCGCCCTATCTGCCCGCGTTCCAGGAGCTGGCGGGCCAGCTTGCGAACGCCGGCGAGGTTGGCGAGGCGGTCGGGATGATCGAGCAAGCCCTCGCGCTCGCCCCGGCCAGCGTCGATCTGCAACTCGACCTTGGCCGCATGCATGTCCGGAATAACAATCGCGCCAAAGCGCGTACCGTGCTGACCGCGGCGCGCGCGATCGGGCCGGGACGCACCGATATCCTGACCGAACTTGCCTGGGCCGAGCTTCTCGACGGCGCCTATGCGGAGGCCGCCGACACCTACCGTCACGCGCTCGGGCTTCGCCCGGACGACGCTCTCTCCCGCGCCAATCTCGCGATCTGCCTGATGGAGATGGGCGAACGCGATGGCGGCGAGGCGGCGCTGCGGTCCGTGTATGGCGGACGGCCGCAGATGCTCAGCCGCGCCGCCCTCACACTCGCCGCCTCGTCGCACGGCCGCTTCTTCTTCCGCCCGAGCGCCGCGGCGAAATTCCTGGGAGCCAGGCCCGAGCGGGCTACGCCCTGAATTTCCGCCGGTACAGACCCGGCTCGCGCTTCAGCGCGGCGCGCAGGGCGTGGACCTTCTGCGCTTCATCCTCGGTGAACGCCGAGGTCTGCCGCGTCCAATCCTCACGCTTGACCGGAATGCATTGCGCGATCGGTGTGCCCTTGGGCAGCACGCCGCGAAAGCCCGTATTGTGCCAATGCGCCGGAAAGTGGATCCAGCTGTCGCGATAGCGATCGCAATCGACGAGGCCGCTCAGCGTGATGAACGGCAGGTCGAAGCGATTGACCGGATGGGTGAAGAACAGCGAATAGCCTTCCGGCGCCTCGATGGTCCAGAGATTGTGAAACTTGATGACGAAGCGATCGGCCTCGAACAGCGGCGAGCCGGTGAGCTGGCCCTGATCGTGAAAGCTGATCGGCGAGCGCGGAAAATCGATCTCACCGCCGGGCGGGATGTCGTTGTCCCAGCTGATCTCGCCATCCTCGACCCTGATATCGCAGATTAGCGGGATCAGGAAACCGCATGTCATCGCGTCGATGAACGGCGGGCAGCGCTTGACCGTCTCGTCATCCTGCTGATTGAGGGCACTGAAGGCCGTGGTCGGCATCGCCTTGAGCCAGTCGGGAACGCCGAGATTCGCCGGCACCGGCTGCGGCAGCAGGCCTTCGAGTTCTCCGGGGCAGCGAAATTTGATCGCGAGCTCGTTGTTATTATTCTGCGAGGACATTGGGCATTCCAGCCGAGTCCCCTACTGATAAACGGAAACTGCGGCGCGTCAAAGCGCCGCAGCTAATCCAGACCATTACATCTTCGTCATGTTCGGATCGACGGCTCTCTTCACGGGCCCGTGAGAAGAGCGCAATCAGCCCTTGAGTGCGGTCACCACCACCTCGATCAGTGCACCGCCGCCGAGATCGGCAACGCCGACCGTGGCACGCGTCGGCAGGTTGTCGCCGAAGAACTCGGTCCAGACCGCGTCCATCTCCTTCTTCTTGGAAAGATCCGTGACGAAGATCGAGGTGCTGACGACGCGCGACTTGTCGGTACCGGCTTCCTTCAGATAGCCGGCGATCTTGCCGAGGATGTTGCGGGTCTGGTCGCCCATGGACACGGAGGTGTCGTCGGCGATGGTGCCGCCGATGAAGACGAAGCCGTTGGCCTCGACGGCGCGGTGCATGATGGGCGTGCGGATGCTGCGGGTGATGCTCATGATGTCCTCTTCTTAGAGCGTGGAAGGATGGAAACGGTCGATGCCGAGATCGCCGATTCGGGTCTGGGTGCCGCCATTGACGATCAGCTCGGCCATCACGGCGCCGGCGCCGGGGCCGAGCTGAAAACCGTGCAGCGAGAAGCCGAACTGGTGATAGAGGCCCTTGTGACGGCTGCTCGGTCCGAACACAGGGATATCGTCCTTCATCTTCGCCTCGATGCCGGCCCAGGCGCGGACGATCGTCGCGCTGCGCATCACCGGGAACAGCTCGAACACGGTGCGCGCGCTGACCGCGAGGCTCTTCCAGTCCAGCACGGTCTCGTTGCGATCCTGATAGGGCGTCGCCAGATGGCCGCCGCCAATCAGCACGGTGCCGTTGGAGAATTGCTTGAAGGACAGTTTGCGCCCGCGCAGGATCACGACGGGGTCGATGAAGTGCGGCACGCGCGAGGTGATCATCAGCATCGGCGCCACGGTCTCGACCGGAACGGGCTCGCCGAGTGCGGCCGCAATGTTTCCGGCCCAAGCGCCGGCGGCATTGACGAGCACCGGCGCGGCAAAGGTTTCAGTGCCGACATCGACGTGCCAGAGGCCGCCGCTCTGACGGATGTTGCTGGCCGCCATGCCCTCGCACACGGTCGCGCCGAGCTGCTCGGCCTTGCGCCGGAACGCCGTCGTTGTCTGCGCCGGATTGGCGGCCCCATCGCGGCGCGACACCACGCCGCCCGGACATGTCTCAGCCACGGCCGGCACCAGCCGCCGCAATTCAGTCGCGTCGATCAGCTCTTCATGGGTGAAGCCAAGCGCGTTCAGCTCGGCGACACGCGCGCGGCAGACCGCGAGCTCCTCCTCGTTCTCCGCGACGAGAACCTGACCGTAACTCTCAAAGCTGCAATCGTCGTCGAGGAGATCGGTGATCTTCTCCCAGATCCCCATCGAGCGGATCGAGAGCGGGATTTCCGGCACGTGCCGCGCGAGCTGGCGGACGCCGCCGGCATTGACGCCCGATGCATGGCGGCCGGCGTAGTCTTTCTCGATCAGCACCGGCTTCATGCCGGCGAGGCACAGATGCAGCGCGGTCGAGCATCCGTGGATGCCGCCGCCGACGACGATCGCATCCACGTTTTGGGTCATCCGCGCACCACCGCCTTGACGTCGGCCTCGCTCTTCGGGACAGCGGCGAGCTCGGCGAGGGTGATCGGCTTGACCGGTGCGCGCAGCCGGTAATAGCCGATCTCCTGTGCCGTCTTGCCCCGCGCCTGCGCCATCAACTCGGTGACCGTGAGGCCGCAGAGCCGGCCCTGGCACGGGCCCATGCCGGTGCGGCGATAGGCCTTGAGCTGGTTCGGCCCGGTCGCGCCGATGGCAACGGCATCGAGAATGTCCTTCGCGGTGACTTCCTCGCAGCGGCAGACGATGGTGTCGCCCGTGGGAATGCGGAACTGCGGCGCCGGGCGGAACAGCGTGTCGAGAAAGACGCGGCCGCGCTCGGCCTTGGCGAGATCGGCGCGGAGCGTCGCCATCGGCGCAAGCTTTGTCGCAACCGCAGGCGCCAATGCCTCCACTGCCGCGCGCGCCGCGATGCGGCCACGGACCACAGCCGCATTGGCACCACCGATACCGGCGCCGTCACCAGCGATCGCGATGCCCGCTACCGACGAATTGCCGCTCGCGTCTAACACCGGCGACCAGCACAATTGCAGATCATCCCAGCGATGCTCGATACCGGCGGCCATCGCCAGATTGACATTGGGCACGACGCCCTGATGCAGCAGCAACAGATCCGCGGGGATGGTCTCGCGCTTGCCGCCGGCGACATAGCTCACGCTCGCGAGCTGGCCATCACCGGATGCTGAGAGCTCGGTCACACCTGAGACGACCTGCACCTTGGCTTTTACCTCGCGCATCATCGACAGCCCCTTGGTGAAATAGGGCGAGGTCAGGAAGGCGAAGGCATGCGGCAACGCGGCGAAGTAGTTGCCGCGCTCGGTGGTGTCGAGGATGCGATCGATGCGGCCGCCCAGCCGCAAGATCTGCGCGGCGAGCAGCCAGAGCAGAGGCCCCTGCCCCGCGATCACCGTGCGTCCGTCAGGCACCAGGGCCGATGATTTCAGCATCGTCTGCGCCGCGCCCGCGGTCATCACGCCCGGCAAGGTCCAGCCGGGAATCGGGAACGGCCGCTCCAGCGCACCGGTCGCAAGGATCACGCGCTGCGCCTTGAGAAAAGCGGACGCACCGCCGATCGAGACGGCGATCTCGAGATTGCGGTCGAGGCTCCAGACGGTGGCGCGATGGATAACCTCGGCGCGGCTCGCGCGGAGCGACTGAACGAGGTCGGCACCGACCCAATAGTCGGCGCCGAGCTGACTGCGCTCGGTCACCGGCGTCGACGAGATGGCGCGAAACACCTGGCCGCCGGGGCCGATGTTTTCGTCGAGCAGCAGCGTCGACAGGCCGGCTTCGGCGGACGTCGCAGCGGCCGCGAGGCCGGCGGGCCCGGCGCCGATCACCACGACGTCATAGGCTTCGCGCTTGGGAGCTACAGTCATTTTCCGATCTCCCGCTTGCCCTTCTGAATCTCGATCTGCATGCCTTCGGCGACGGGCACGAGGCAGCCCTGGCGGTTACCGACGCCGTCGATGGTGACGAGGCAGTCGAAGCACACGCCCATCATGCAATAGGGCAGACGCGGCGCGCCGCTCACTGCGGTGGAACGGCGCGCATCACAGCCGGAGGCCAGCAGCGCGGCGGAGACGGTGTCGCCCTGGCGCGCCGCGATGGCCGTGCCATCCACGAAGATTTGCACCTGCGGTCGCCTTTCCTGTTCGGATCGTCTAAACATGGGATGCCTCTTGGCTCCTTTAGATATCTCTAGTAGCCGCTGTTGTTCGCGGCACCGGCGGCGCCGAAACGGCTGGCCGAGAACGCGCCGACCAGCTCCGGCTCGAGCGCGCCAGCTGCAACCATGCGCGCGATCTCGAAAGCGTGGTTGGAGGCGAGCGTCACGCCGGAATGGCAACAGGCCACGAAGGCACCGGGATGCGTCTCCGACTGGTCGTAGATCGGAAAGCCGTCCTGCGGCATGACGCGGATGCCGGCCCAGCTCCTGACCACGTTGAGCCGCGCCAGATGCGGAAACATCCTTTGCGCGCGATCGGCCATCACGGCGCTGACGGAATGCTTCAGGGTGCGATCGTCGAGCTCGTCCTCCTTGCTGTCGCCGATCATCACCGTGCCCTCGTCGGTCTGGCGGATCGTGGTCAGCGGGTGCGGCAGGAACGGCATGGTGCGCTCGGTCACCACGATCTGGCCGCGGGTCGGGCCCATCGGCGCGTAGAGGCCGACCATGGGCGCGAGCGTCTGGTTGGCGTTGCCGGCCGCGAGCACGATCTTGGCGGCCCGCAGTTCGCCTTTCGGCGTGGTCAGGCGAAATTCACCACCGCTCTTGGTGATGGCCGAGACCGGGCGCTCGGGAAAATAGTCGATGCCGAATTCCCTGAAGCCGGTGTGGAACGCGCGAAAGGTCCGCAGCGAATTGACGTGGCCGTCGAGCGGACAATAGCTGCCGCCGGAGACTTCTGGCCCGATCAGCGGCAGCGACTTCTTCACCTCGGATGCAGAGAGCATCTCCATCTTGTAGTCGGCAGCACCGGTCTGGTTGTGCATGCGCTTGACGAGTTCGGTGCGCTGGCCAAATTCATCCTCGCCGAGCGTGAGATGGAAGCCGCCATTCTGCTGGAGTGAGACATCGAGGCCTGTCTGCTGCTTCAGCTCGGAGGCGAGCCGGCCCCACGCTTGCGACGCCTGCACGGTCCAGACCGTATAGGCGGGCATGCCCAGACCTTTGCTCTGCACCCAGACCAGCGCAAAGTTAGCGCGCGAGGCGCGCTTGGTGATGTCGCCTTCGTCGAGCACGGCCACGCTCCTGCCGAGCCGGCCGAGGCCCCAGGCGATAGCGGAGCCGAGCAATCCGCCGCCGACCACAGCGACGTCATAATCCCTGGACATGGGTTCTCCTATCGTCCCGTATCGCCCTTGCCGCCGAGCACACGGTCGAGCCCGTAGAAGCGGTCGAGCAGAATGAGGGCGGTCATGGTAACAGCGATCACGCAGGCCGAGACCGACGTCACCAGCGGATCGATGTTGTCCTGGATGTAAAGGAACATGCGCACCGGCAACGTCTCGGTGCCGGGTGCCGCGAGGAAGACGGTCATGGTGAGATCATCGAAGGACTGGATGAAGGCGAGCGCCCAGCCGCTGATGACGCCGGGCAGGATCAGCGGCAGCGTCACGCGGCGAAACAGCGTCCAGCCGTTGGCGCCGAGCGAGACTGCGGCCATCTCGACCGAGAGGTCCATGCCGGTCGCCGCCGCCAGCGTCAGCCGCAGCGCGAACGGAAACACGATGATGACATGCGCGATGATCAGCGCGGCAAAGCTGCCGCCGAGGCCGGCCGAGGTGAAGAAGCGCAGGAAGGCGATGCCGAGCACGACATGCGGGATCATCAGCGGCGACAGGAACAGCGCCGCGAGCGCATCGCGGCCGCGGAAGCGATAACGCGCGATCGCCAGCGCCGCCGGCACCGCGAACAGCAGCGCCACGAAGGATGAGAGCGCACCGAGCCCCAGGCTCACCCAGAAGGCATGGATGAACTCGGGATAGTTGGCGATCGCCCTGAACCAGCGCAGCGAAAAGCCGTTGGTCGGCAGCGACAGGAAGCCCTCGGGCGTGAAGGCAACGAGGCATACCACGAGGATCGGCGCGACCATGACGATGACGAAGATCGTGTGGAAGATCAGCGCGAGCGGGCCGTTCCGGCTCATCGGAACACCTCCGCGTAGCGGCGCTCGATCAGCGCGTTGCTGCCGACGACGATCAGCACCAGCGCGACCAGCAGCAGCGTTGCGACCGCTGCACCGAGCGGCCAGTTCAGCGTGTTGAGGAATTCGTCATAGGCCAGCGTCGCCGCGACCTTGAGCCGGCGGCCGCCGATGATCGCGGGCGTCGCGAAGGCACTGGCCGAGAGCGAAAACACGATGATCGCCCCCGACAGCACGCCCGGCATGATCTGCGGCATGATGATGCGGCGGATGATGGTCACGGGTCCCGCGCCGAGCGACATCGCGGCGTTCTCGATCTGCGGGTTGAGCCGCTGGAGCGCGGCCCACACCGACAGCACCATGAAGGGCATCATCACATGGGCGAGCGCAACCACCATCCCTGTCTCGGTGAACATGAAGGGAATGGGCGAGCGGATCACTCCGAGCGACATCAGCAGCTTGTTGACGAGGCCGTTGTTGCCGCCGAACAGCAGCGCCCAGCCGAGCGTCCGCGCCACCACGGAGATCAAGAGCGGCCCGAGGATGATCAGCAGGAAAAAGCTCTTCCAGCGGCCACTCATGCGGTTGAGGATGTAGGCTTCGGGTGCGCCGAGCAACGCGGTGAGCAGCGTTGTCAGGATCGCGATGCGAAACGTCCGCCAGAACATTTCGGCATAATAGGGATCGGTCGCGATCTCGTGCCAGTTCTTCAGGATGAAGACCAGCTCGATGCCCTTGTACTGACCCCAGTCGTGGAACGACAGCATCACCGTCATCGCCAGCGGAATCAGCAGCACGCCGACGAACAGCATCAAGGCGGGCGCGGTCAGCGCCCATGGCGCACGCGCGTTGCGCTCTTCGGCGGCCGCGCTCATGCGGAGGCTCCGCCGCGCACGCTCATGTCTTCGGGACGCCAGGCGAGGTGAACGGCCTCGCCCTCGGCCGGCTGCCTCTCGCCATCATTCTGGCGGATCACAATCGCGGGCCCGCATTCGCTGTCGCACTGGAACAGCCAGTGATTGCCCTGGAAGATACGCGTGACGATCTTTGCGCTGAGCCCGGTATCGCCAAAGCCGATCCGTTCAGGGCGAATGCTGACAGTGACAGGGCCACTGAGCCCGGCCGGCGCCGGCGCGTTCCAGGAGCCAGCCACCAGCCGCACCGGAGTCGCGGTCCGATCAATCGTCGCCGCAAAATCGTTGGTCTTGCCGAGGAACTGCGAGACGAAGGCCGAGGCTGGCTTCTCATAGGTCTCCTGCGGCGAGCCGATCTGCTCGATGCGGCCCTGGCTCATCACCACGATGCGGTCGGACAGCGACATCGCCTCGTTCTGATCGTGGGTGACCAGGATCGTCGTGGTGCCGATGGTGCGCTGGATCTGGCGCAGCTCGATCTGCATCTCCTCGCGCAGTTTGGCGTCGAGATTGGACAGCGGCTCGTCGAGCAAGAGCACGCTCGGCTTGATCACCAACGCGCGCGCCAGGGCCACGCGCTGCTGCTGACCGCCGGACATGCGGCGCGGATGGCGGTCCTCAAAACCGGCAAGCCCGACCATCGCGAGCGCGGCGCGGACGCGCTCGGCTCTTTCGGCGCGCGGCACGTTGCGCATCTCGAGGCCGAACGCGACGTTCTCCGCCGCCGTCATATGCGGAAACAGCGCGTAGCTCTGGAACACGATGCCGAGCCCGCGCTTCGCGGGATGGATCGCGGTCAGGTCCTTGCCCTCCAGGCGGATCGCGCCGCGTGTGGGATCGAGGAAGCCCGCGATCATCTGCAGGGTCGTGGTTTTGCCGCAGCCGGACGGGCCGAGGAAGGAGATGAACTCCCCCTTCCCCACCGACAGGCTGAAGTCATCGACCACAGTCTGCGCGCCGAACTGTTTTGCGACCCGATCGAGCTCGAGATAGGCCATGCGCTGTCTCCGCTACGAACGATCAGATCAACGCTCGACCTCGCGATTCCAGCGCTTGGTCCACTCCTCGCGCTTCTCGTTGATCACAGTCCAGTCCGGATTATAGAGCTTTGCCGCGCGCTCGCCGATCGGCGCCATCTTGCCGAGCTCCGGCGGTACCACCAGTGATTTCAGCACCGGGCCGTATCCGTAGTCCTTCAGCATCACGAGCTGGATTTTTGGATCGAGCAGCATCTTGACGAAGTTGGAGGCGAGCGGCGAGGCATTCGGCTTGGTGATCGGACACGCCGTCGTCAGCAGCGTCGCCGCGCCTTCCTTCGGATAGACGAAGTCGACGGGGAAGCCGGTGTTGGCGAAGCTCTGCACGCGGCCCGTGCCCCACACCGCGATCACGGCCTGGCCGGACTGGAACAGCTCGGTCATCTTGCCCGGCGACGGCTCATAGGCAAGCACGTTCGGATTGATCTGCTCCTTGAAGATCTTGAAGCCGGAATCGACGTTGGTCTCGCTGCCGCCGTTCATCTTCGACAGCATCACCAGCGCTTCGAGGCCGTAGGTGTTGTTGATCGGCGGGATCACGAGCTGTTTTGCGTATTTCGTGTCCTTCAGATCGTTCCAGGAGGTCGGCGGCGCCCAGCCTTTCTCGGCGAACACCTTGGTGTTGTACATCAGGCCGGTCGCGACGATGCCGATCGCAACGGCGCGATCGTCCTTGAAGCGCGCGGTGTCATAGAGATCGGCGGCCGGCAAGCCTTCGAGCTTGCCGCAGAAACCGAGCTGGATCGCCTGGTACATCGGGCCGTCGTCGACGATGGCGACGTCGATCTGCTGATTGCCCTTCTGCGCCTGGAGCTTGGCCAGCGTGTCGGTGGAGTTGCCGGCGACGTATTCGACCTTGACCCCGTTCTCCTTCTCGAAGGCCGGGATCACCTCGTCGCGGATGGTCTTCTCGAACGAGCCGCCGTAACCGGCGACATAGAGCGTTTTCTGCTGGGCCGAGGCGGCCGACGGGACAGCAATGAGCGCTGCGATGCTGACCGCGGTCAGAAGGCTGAGAGTCTTCATATGGACCGATCTCCAATACCGGGATGAGGTGACGTGCCGAAAAATCTCTGACTGAGGCGCCTTCCGCATTTCCTTCCGCGCCAACCCTCTCCGGACAGGGCTCCGGCCCCTGTTCGCCAGGTTTTGGCGCGATTCGGAGGTTTGAACCCCTCCAATCTGCCGAAAAAGCGGGCTGTCTCCAGTCCTGATGAAAAAGATCGCAAACCCTGGCTTCCATCGTCCAATGAATAATGGCACCCTCTGCATGCCTAAATATTATGGATGGAAATTGGGATGGCGCGGATCAATTCGCGGCAGGTGGAGGCCTTCCGCGCGACAATGCTGACCGGCACCGTGACTGAGGCGGCGGCGCTGATGACCGTGACGCAGCCGGCCGTGAGCCGGTTGCTGCGCGACCTCCAGGCGCTGCTGAAAATGGAGCTGTTCGAGCGGCGCGGTACCGGGCTGGTGCCGACCGCCGCGGCGATGGCGCTCTATACCGAGGTGGAGCGCTCCTTCGTCGGCCTCGAACGCATCACCGCCGCCGCCGAGGAAATCCGTGGCCGCCGCACCGGCTCGCTACGAATCGCCGCGCTGCCAGCGCTGTCGAACGGCTATCTGCCGCGGCTCGCCGGACATTTCCTGAAAGAGCGGCCCAACCTCAACCTCGCCTTCTTCGGCGTGATCTCGCCGATCGTGGTCGATTGGGTGCTCAACAATCAATGCGACATCGGCTTTGCCGAGGTGCCGATCGCCCATTCCGGCCTGCCGAGCCAGCGGCTACCCGCGCTGGCGCGCGTCGCGGTGCTGCCGACCGGCCATCGCCTCGCGGAGAAGGAAGTTCTGGAGCCGCGCGATTTCGAGGGCGAGACGTTCATCTCGCTGTCGGCGGGGTCGTCGAGCCGTCACCTCGTCGACCAGGTGTTCCATCGCCACGACGTCCGCCGCGTGCTCAGGGTCGAGACCACGCTGTCGGAGATCATGTGCGGCATGGTGTCGTCGGGATTAGGCGTCGCGATCTGCGATCCCTTCACCGCGCAGGAATTCTCCACCCGTGGCGTCGTCGTGCGCCGCTTCCTGCCGCGCATCGACTTCGAATTCTCCGCCGTTTTTCCGGCGCAGCGCAGCCCCTCGCCGGTGGCGCTGGATCTCGTCGAGACCATGCGCAAAGCGCTGGTTGAATTCGAGGACGACGCAGCGCTCAGCCGTTGAACGCGACCTGCGCCTCCGGCAGGTCCCAGATCTTGCCGATCGCCGCACTGCCCGCCGCCGTGATCGCCGCTTCGTCAGCGCCGAGATAGCATCCCTCATCGACCAGCATGCGGCCGTCGACCATGACCTGATCGATGTTGGCGCGGTTGGCGAGCGCGATCAGCGCGCGGCGCGGATCGAACAGCGGCTGAAGATGCGGATGGGTGAGATCGACGACGGTGAGATCGGCCGTCGCGCCCGGCTCGATCCGGCCGAGATCGGGCCGCTTGATGACGTCGGCAGCCACGGCCGTGTTGGCCTCGATCAGTTCCGGCGAATTGGCGACATCGGCGCGCTGTGACGTGACCTTGGAGATCAGCGAGGCCGCATTGAGCTCGCCAAGCAGGTCCATGTTGTAGCCGTCGGTGCCGACCACGGTGCACACGCCATGCTCGGCAAAACGGCTGAACGCCGCGGTGACGCCGGCGCGCGCGAATACGCGCGGGCAGTTGAGCACGGTCATGCCGCGCGCGGCCATCAGCCTGAGATCGTCGTCGGTGCTGAACATGCAGTGCGCCGCCATCAGGTCCGGCGCCAGCAGGCCGAGCCAGTCCAGATATTGCGCCGGCGTGCGGCCGCCATAGCGCTTGCCGATGGTCTCGACCTCGGCACGGCTCTGCGCCATGTGCGTCGTGATGGGCACGCCAAGCTCGCGCGCCCGCGTGGCGCAGGCTTTCAGCAGATCGGGGCCACAGGTGTCCGTTGCGTGCGGGCTCATCGCGAGGCTGATGCGGCCGTCGCCGCGATTGTTCCAGCGCTGATAGAGCGCGTCCCACGTTGCCATGTCGGCGGTGCCGTCGTCGCCGGAATAGCGCACGACGCCATCAGGGCCCGCCTTGGCGTCGGACGTCGAGAACAGATAGGGCGCGCCGTAGAAGCGGATGCCCATCTCTTCGGCGGCATCGAACATCTCCGGAATCGAATTGCGGAACGGCTCCATCACGGTGGTGGCGCCGCCCTTGAGGAGCTGGAGGATGCCGAGCCGGGCGACCGCGAGGCGCTCTTCCGCCGACAGGATATCGGCGCCGCGCTTGGTCAGCGGCAAGAGCACCGTATAGACGATGCTCTGGTTGTTCTTGCGGCCGTTGCCATCCTCGGTGTGGCTGCGCGCCACCGCTTCGGAGAAGCAGTGATTGTGCAGGTTCAAGAGACCGGGCAGCACGAAGCGGCCGGGGCGATCGTAAGTTTGATCCGCACTCGGCTTGCTGCGCGTGATTGCGGCAATCTTCTTGCCTTCGACCAAGACCCAATGGTCGCGCAGCACATCCTGCACGCCGTCTTTCCGTGACAGCACATAGCTGCCGAAGATTGCTGTGGTGCTCATGCGGGGCGTACGTTCCAGAAGACAGCGGTGCCGTCGAGAATGCCGGTGATGGCTTTGCGATAGGCGGTCGGCTGCTTGTACAGGCCGATCGGAATATAGGGGATTTCGTCGAACGCGACCGTCTGGATTTCGCGGCAGATGCGCTGCTGCTCGGCAAGCTCGGAGGCGGCCAGCCACTGGCTGCGCAAGGGCCCCATCTTCTCGCTCGCATACCAGCCGGCGACCTTGCCCTCGCCGCGGATGTTGGTGTTGCCAGCTGGATTGAGCCAGTCGATGCCCTGCCAGTTGCCGACCGCGGCGCTCCAGCCGCCCTGCCCGATCGGGTCCTTCTTGAGCTGGCGCTGCAGGACGACGGCGAAATCGAGCCCGGCATATTCGACGTTCATGCCGGCCTTGCGCAGCGAGTCGACCGCGATCTCGCCGAGCGGCTTCTGCGCCAGCGAATTGGTCGGGACCAGCACCACGATCTTCTCGCCATTGTAGCCCGCGGCCTTCAGCTCGGCCTTGACCTTGGCGTAGTCGCGCGGCCCACGGAACACATCGAGGCCGACGTCACTCGCCATCGGGGTATCCG
Source organism: Bradyrhizobium barranii subsp. barranii (assembly GCF_017565645.3). Taxonomy (NCBI): domain Bacteria; kingdom Pseudomonadati; phylum Pseudomonadota; class Alphaproteobacteria; order Hyphomicrobiales; family Nitrobacteraceae; genus Bradyrhizobium; species Bradyrhizobium barranii. Next base: position 1,891,679 of record NZ_CP086136.1, on the reverse strand, counting down.
GCGCGAAATAGCCGATCGGCGAGACCTGGAAGGCCGGATCGGTGCCGGCCACTGCCGTCATGAACGCGGACTGATCAATCGCGCCCAGTAGCGCGCGGCGAATGGCGGGATTGTCGAACGGCGGCTGAAGATGATTGAGGCGCAGCATGCAGGCGTAGCCTCTGGGGTCAAGGATGCGCGTCTCGATATCGCCGGCCGCCTTGATGATCGGCAGCAGATCGTGCGGCGTGGTCTCCTGCCAGTCCTGCTCGCCGGTCTGGAGCGCGGCGACGCCGGTGCCGGCATCGGGCGTGGTGGTCCAGACCACGCGGTCGTAATGCACGATCTTCGGTCCCGCGGTCCAATCCGGCTTGCCGTCGGTGCGCGGCTGGTAGCGGTCGAATTTGGCATAGGCGTTGCGGGCGCCCTGCACGCGCTCGTCGGCGAGATAGCGAAACGGGCCGCTGCCAATAACTTCGGTCAGCGGCTTGAACGGGTCCTGGCTCGCCAGCCGCTCCGGCATCATGAAGCAGGGATTGATCGCGGCCTTGCCGAGCGCCTGCGGCAGCAGCGGGAACGGGCGCTTGAGGCGGAAACGAATGATGCGGTCGTCGGCGGCCGAGAGCTCGGCGGTCGCCTCCAGCAGCTCGCCACCAAAGCCATCACGCGCGGCCCAGCGGCGGATGCTGGCGACGCAGTCGCGCGCCAGCACACGTTCGCCATCGTGCCAGAACAGACCGTCGCGCAAGCTGAGGTCCCATTGCAGCAAGTCAGCGGAGATGGCGTGGCCCGACAGCATCTGCGGCGAGACCTGCAGCGAGGAGCTCATGCCATAGAGCGTGTCGTAGACCATGAAGCCGTGGTTTCGCGACACCTGCGCTGTCGAATAGATGGGGTCGACGAAGGCGAGGTCGATGACGGGAATGAAGCGCAAGGTGCTCTGGGATTCGGCGCGGACGATGCCCGGCAGCGAAAACGCCGGCACTGTTGCAGCGGCCTTGAGGAGCGAGCGGCGGGAGATAGGCATTACGAGAGGCTCCTGACGGATCTTACGTGTTCAACAAGACCGCGCCGATCGCAGCGGCCACCGCCTGCTGCGCCGGCTCGATCACGGGCACACCAATCGCTTCCGCGATCGCCGCGCGGTGCGACGCCATGCCAGCGCAGCCCATCACCACGACATCGGCGCGGCATTGGGTGACCAGCGCGCGGCCGGCGTCGATCAAGCGGCCGCGGATGTCGGCGCCCGCCGTCTCCGCGGCACTGGCGCCGACCGACCAGCTTCCGGCGTAACGGCTGTCGACGCCCATCACCCGCGCCAGGCGCTGCTGGCGGCGGATGCTCGACGGCGACAGCGCGATGATGCCAAAGCGCTCGCCCAGCATCAGCGCGCGAAAGATGCCGCATTCGGCGATACCAAGCACCGGACGGCCGCCGGCCGCCTCGCGCACCGCATGCAGGCCGGGATCGCTGAAGCAGGCCAGCACGAAGGCATCCGCATCGTCGCGCGTGACGCGGTTGACCAGCGGCATGACCACGCTGTCGGCATCGCGCTGCGAGCTGATGCCCGGCGGCCCCTCGGCGAGGCCAACCACCTCGATGTCAGGCCCGCCGGCAATGCGCAGCGGCGCGACCGCCTCGTCGATCGCCGCCGTCACCGACGCCGAGGAGTTGGGGTTGATGACGAGGATGCGGCGACGGGTCATGGTGCTGCTCAGCGGTTGCCGGCTTCGTGGCGCAGGAAGTTTTCCGCGATCTTCTCGCCGGTCGTGATCCAGACGTCAGGGCACGACTTTGCGTAGGTCAGGAACTCGCGCAGCAGGCGCAGCCGCATCGGACGGCCGCTGCACTGGGGATGCAGCACGGTCGTCACCATCGCGCCCCAATCCCTGGTTTCGTCGAGCTCGTCCTTCCAGATCGAGAGCACGTGCTCCTTGGGGAAGATCGAGCGCGGGCTGAAGCGGGCAGAGAGGCCGTGCATCCAGTCGTCATAGCTCGCTGTGACCGGCAGCTCGATCGTGCCGGGCTTGCCGTCGGCCAGACGATGGCGATAAGGCCGCACGTCGTCGCGGAACGAGGACGTGTAGACGATGCCGTGACGTACGAGTGCTGCGCGCAGCTCCTCGGTGAACTCGCCATAGGGCGCGCGATAGCCGGTCGGCCTGACGCCGAGCCGGCGCTTCAGCGCCTCGAAACCGCGCTCCAGCTCCTCCTCGATCCATGGATCACCAGGATCGGGCAGCAGATGGTGATAGCCGTGGTGGCCGATCTCGTGGCCGGCCTTGAGGATCGACTCCGCCATCGCCGGATGCGCGTCGACAGACCATCCCGTGACGAAGAAGGTCGCCTTGAGATCGAGCTGGTCGAGCAGCTCCAAGAGTCTGGGCGTGCCGACGCGCGCCTCGTAACCGCCATAGCTCATGGTGATGAGCCGCTGCGCGTGCACCGCGTCCTTGCTGGTCCACGCGCTCTCCGCGTCGACGTCGAAGGACAGGAACATCGCCGAAGTGTACGGCTTCGGCCAGGGATATTCCGGCGCGGGATCGGCGGTGTTGGCCGGAACGAGCGGGATGCTCTTGAGTGCCTTACTGTCCAGCATTGATGGTCGCCTTCTCAAATCCGTTGTCGTTCAGTTTCCATTTGGCAAGCAGGGTCTTGTAGGTGCCGTCGGCGATCAACCCATCGACCGCTTCGAGAATGGCCTGCTGCAGTGCCTTTTCCTTGACCGGCAGGGCAATGCCGGTGAATTGCTGCGCGATGGGCTCGCCCACGGACGCATAGGCGCCGGGCTCGAGGTCCATGATGTAGGGCAGCGTCTCGTTGCCTTGGGCGGCGGCATCGATGCGGCCCTGCCTGAGCTGGGTGCGGGCGTCGGCCGAGCCGTCGGTGCCGATGAACTGGATCGGACTGCTGCCGCAATTCTTCTCGCTCCACGCCGCGATCTGCGCCGGGAACATGGTGCGGCGGCTGGCGCCGACCTTCTTGCCGCAGAGCGATGCCGCGTCCTTGAACTCCGCCTTGCGCGACTGCTGCACGAAGAACTGCGGGCCGCTCCTGAGATAATCGACGAAGGACGCGATGTCGTGACGGCTCGCGTAGTCCGTGAAGCCGGACAGAATGGCGTCCACCCGCCCGGTCGAGATCGACGGCATGAACTCGGCAAAGCTCGTCTCCTGCCATTCGATCTTGACGCCGAGCTTGCGGCCGATGGCTTCGCCGAGATCGATGTCGAAGCCGGACAGCGCGTTGGTGGCGGGATCGCGGAATTCCATCGGCGGATAGTTCGGGACCAGCGCCACCTTGAGACTGCCGCGCTTGGCGATCTCCGCCGGCAGCTCGATGGACAAGGCCGAAACGGTCATGGCGCCGAAAAGCGCCGCCGCAACCCAAAGTCTCTTCATCAACACGCCCCCATTTCAGATCACAGCCGAAAGAAATGCCTTGGTGCGCTCCTCGCGCGGCGCACCCAATACGTCCGACGCGCGCCCCTGCTCGACGATCGCGCCCTGGTCCATGTAGACGACGCGGTCGGCGACCTCGCGCGCGAAGCCGAGCTCGTGCGTCACCACCATCATGGTCATGCCGCTCTTCGCCAGCTCCTTCATGACCGCAAGCACCTCGCCGACGAGTTCCGGATCGAGCGCACTGGTCGGCTCGTCGAACAGCATCAACATCGGCTTCATGGCGAGCGCGCGCGCGATCGCCACGCGCTGCTGCTGGCCGCCGGAGAGCTGCGCGGGATACCAGTTTGCCTTGGCGGACAATCCGACGCGCCGGAGCAGTTCGAGCGCCTCCGCGCGCACCTCGTCGGACTTGCGCCCCTGCACCTGAAGTGGGCCTTCGGTGATATTCTCCAGCGCGGTCTTGTGCGGAAACAGGTTGAAGCGCTGGAACACCATGCCGGTCTTCAGCCGCTGCCGCCCGATCTCCCGCTCGCTGAGACGGTAGAGCTTGCCGCTTTGCTCGCGCACGCCAAGCAGCTCGCCGTCGAGCCAGATGCCGCCGGCATCGATCGCCGCAAGCTGGTTGATGCAACGGAGCAGCGTGGTCTTGCCGGAGCCGGAGGCGCCGATCAGGCACATCACCTCGCCGGGCCAGACGTCGAGCGAGACGCTTCTGAGAGCCTGGAACTCTCCAAAGCTCTTGCTGACGGAGCGGATCGCGACGAGGGGTTTTGTCATCGCGCCAGCCGCAATGTGCCGCGGGCAAAACGGCGTTCGAGCAGCATCTGGAGCGGCGTCAGGATCGAGACCACGAGCAGGTACCAGAGCCCGGCAACGATCAGCAGCTCGATCACGCGCGAATTGGCGTAGTAGATGTTTTCGGCGTTGTGCAGCAGTTCCGGATACTGGATGACGCTCGCGAGCGAGGTCGCCTTCACCATGCCGATGAACTCGTTGCCGAGCGGCGGGATCACCACCCGCATCGCCTGCGGCAGGATGATCCGGCGCAGCGCGCGCAGCCGCCCCATGCCGATCGCCTGCGCCGCCTCGTATTGCCCGATGTCGACCGACAGCATGCCGGCGCGCATCACCTCGGACGTATAGGCGCCCTGGTTGATGCCGAGCCCGAGCAGCGCGGCGAGGAACGGCGTCATGACGTCGACCGCGCGCGCAGACCACAGGCCGGGAATGCCGATGGTCGGAAACACCAGCGCGAGGTTGAACCACAACAGCAGTTGCAGGATCAGCGGCGTGCCACGGAACAACCAGGTGTAGCCCGCCGCGACCGTCTTCAGCACCGGATTGGGCGACAGCCGCATGACCGCGACGACGACGCCGAGGACAATGCCGAGCGCCATGGCCAGCACCGCCATCACCATCGTGTTGACGATACCTTCGAGAATGACTTTTGCGGTCAGGAAGCGGCTGACATAGGACCATTCGATCTGACCGCCGGCGAAGGCGCGCACGATCGCCGCCAGCACGAGGACGATCAGCGCCGCGCTGAGCCAGCGAAACCAGTGCGGCTCGCGCGCGATCCGCATCCCCGACAAATCAGGGAAACCCTCCGCGAGTGCCGGCACCGGCTTCATTGCGGCGCCGCATTCAGCATGGGCTGGGCCACCGCGTTGGCCCCCAGGCCCCATTTGTCGAGAACGGCCTTGTAGGCGCCGTCGGCGATCATCGCCGTGAGCTTCTCCGTCACCACCTCGCGCAAAGCCGCATCGTCCTTGCGGAACATGATGCCCTGGTAGCCTTTGGCGAAGGGCTCGCCGACGACGCGATATTTGCCGGGCTCCTGCGTCTGCGCGTAAGGCAGCGTCTCGCTGCCCTGCACTGCGGCGTCGATGCGGCCCTGCTTGAGCTGGTTGCGGACGTCGATCGAGTTCTCGCCGGGGACGTACTGAATGGCCGGCTTGCCGGCCGGCTCGCAGTTCTGCTTGCTCCACTTCTCGATCTCGACCGGGAAGCTGGTGCTGCGGGTGGTGCCGACCTTCTTGCCGCAGAGATCCGTCGCGTCCTTGGCCGCATTGTCCGCCATCACGAAGAACTGCGGGCCGGTCGCGAGGTAGTCGACGAAATCGGCGGTCTCGCGCCGCGAGGCGCGGTCCGAGATGCCGGAGATAATGAAGTCCGCGCGCCTGGTCTGGAGCGACGGGATCAGCTCGGCGAACGGCGTCTCGCTCCAGACGATTTTGACGCCAAGCCGCTTCGCAAGTTCGTTGGCCAGATCGACGTCGAGCCCGACGAGCTCGTTGGTGGCGGGATCGCGGTACTCCATCGGCGCGTAGGTGGAGTTGACCGAGAGCTTCAACGCGCCCGCCTGCTTGATCTCCGCGGGAAGCTCCGCCGCTTGCGCCGACGTTACGGTAGCCAGTACTGCGAGACCGAGAGAGAGCGAGAGGCGTATCATGTCAGCTCCTTTGCCAACGTTTTGCTTTGAGTCCTTTGCCAGCGCCGTGCCAGTCAGTCCGCGTCGAGAACGGCCGGCTCGATGACGCCAGCGCGTTCGGTGATCACCCTGTATTGCTCCGGCCGCCGGTGGGCGGCGAAATTGAACATCTTGTCCTTGCCCTGGCGGCAGAGATCGAGATCGATGTCGGCGACAATGACTTCGTCCGCCAGAGTCTGGGCCTGCGCGACGATGCGGCCGTTGGGATCGACGATGCAGGAGCCGCCGATCAGCCCGGAGCCGTCCTCCTCACCCGCCTTCGCCACCGAGATCGCCCAGGTCGCGTTCATGTAGGCGTTGGCCTGCGTCACCAGCGTCGAGTGGAAGGTGCGCAAGGACGCATCTTCAGTGACGCCGCCATTGGGGTCATAGGCCGCCGAATTGTAGCCGATGCAGACCAGCTCGACGCCTTGCAGGCCGAGCACGCGCCAGGATTCCGGCCAGCGGCGGTCGTTGCAGATCATCATGCCCATGATAGCGTGGGCCCAGGCCGAGCCGGCGCGGAAAGCGGGAAAGCCGAGGTCGCCATATTCGAAATAGCGCTTCTCGAGCTGCTGGTAGCGCGCGCCTTCGCGCGGCTCGACCGAACCGGGCAGATGCACCTTGCGGTAACGGCCGAGAATCTCGCCGTCGCGATCGACCAGGATGGCGCAATTATAACGGCGACCGTCCGGTGTCAGCTCGGCATAGCCGACATAGAAGCCGACGCGCAGCGCGCGCGCACGGTCGAACAGTTTTGCCACGGCCGGGTTCGGCATGCCGCGCTCGAAATAGTGGTCGAGCGCGGCGCCTTCGAGCAGCCAGCGCGGGAAGAAGGTGGTGAAGGCAAGCTCGGGAAACACCACGAGGCTGGCGCCGCGACGGGCGGCCTCCTCCAGCATGTCGAGCATTCGCGCCAGCGTATGCTCGCGCGTATCGGCTTTTTGCGTCGGCCCCATCTGTGCGGCGGCGGCGCGAAGGACACGAACCAAGATTGCCTCCAATATGTGCGCAGTGCTGCCTCAATGGGCGAATGAACCCTTTGATGCGACGTGCAAATCCGCGACCATTACGCGGAAGCGGGGCTGCAAAATCAATTCGTTCTGCTATGATGTTTTGGCCCAGAGTATAATCGGCAGTGATATGAACCTGCGTCAGCTCGAGATCCTGCGTGCCGTCATCCGCCATCGCACCACGGTGGCGGCGGCGGACGAACTGGCGCTGTCGCAGCCCGCGGTCAGCAACGCGCTGAAGACGATGGAGGCGCAGGCGGGCTTTGCGCTGTTCGAGCGCGTCAACAACCGGCTGTTTCCGACCGCCGAGGCGATGGCGCTCTACAAGGAGAGCGAAGCGATCTTCGCGCTGCACGCCAAGCTCGAGAACCGCGTCCGCGATCTGCGCGAGAACCGCTCCGGGCATCTCGCGCTCGTCGCGACGCCGCCGCTGGCCTACAGCATCATCCCGTCGGCGCTCTCAAGCTTCCTTCGCCGCCGCCCTGAGACGCGCGTGTTCTTCGACGTGCGGCGCTATGAGGGCATCATCGAGGGGGTGCTCAGCCGCGTTGCCGAGCTCGGCTTCGCGCTGGGGCTGACGCATCATCCCGGCATCGCGCATGAGGTGGTGCACACCGGCGAGATGGTGTGCGTGCTGCCGCCGCGGCATCCGCTTGCCGACAAGCCCGTGATCTCGGCCGCCGATCTGTCCGGCATGCCCTTCATCGGGCTCGAGCGCGGCACGCGCCTCGGCGAGGCCGTGCGCGACAGCTTTGCCCGCGCCGGCGCGCCGTTCCAGCCCACGGTCGAGGTGCGCTACTGCAACACGGCCTGCGTGCTCGCCGCCGCCGGCGTCGGCGCCGCCGTGGTCGATCCGTTCTCGCCGCGACAGAACGGCGGCAGCGGCCTCGTGGTGCGGCCGTTCACGCCCACGACGCACGCCGTCGCCTATATGCTATGGTCGGAAGCCGAGCCGCTGTCGCGCCTGGCCAAAGCGTTTCTCAACGAGGTCCGGAAAGAGAGCGCACTGCTGGAGCGCACAGCGCCACACCAGCAACATGGGGCAGAAAGCGACTGAGCTTCGCAACCTTTTGACCCGGGGGCACATGGCACGCATCACCATCATCGAGACCGGACAGGTCCCGCAAAAGTACCGCGAGCAGCACGGCTCGTTTCCCGACATGTTCGAGCGCATGGTCCGCGCCGAGGACCCGACCGCCAAGGTGGACGTCGTCAGCATTCCCAGGCGATGCGCTGCCCGACCCGAGCAAGCTCGAGGCCGTGCTGATCACCGGTGCTGCCGCCGGCGTCTATGACGGGCTCGACTGGATCGCGCCGCTGGAAGATTTCGTGCGCACGGCTTACGCCAACAAGACGCCGATGGTCGGTGTCTGCTTCGGCCATCAGCTGATCGCGCAGGCGCTCGGCGGCACCGTGCAGAAGTCGGAGAAGGGCTGGGGCATCGGCCGCCACGTCTATCAGGTGCTGCCGGAGAACGGCGTCGTCGACGGCAAAGCGGTTGCGATCGCCGCCTCGCATCAGGACCAGGTGGTCGAGCCGCCCAGCGATGCGCTGACGATCCTCTCGTCCGAATTCACCCCGCATGCCGGCCTGCTCTACGCCAACGGCACCACGCTGACCGTGCAGCCGCATCCGGAATTCGACGTGGAGTTTGCGCAAGTGTGCTGCGAACTCCGCGACGGCAAGGCGCCGGAGGATGTCGTTGCGACCGCGAGGGAGTCGCTGGCGGAGCCGATGGACAACGCGAAGCTGGGTGGGGCAATCACGCGGTTTTTGGCGCGCAGATCTATCCCCTCATCCTGAGGAGCGCGCTCTCGCGCGCGTCTCGAAGGATAGAGGCCCGGATGCAACAACGGCGGGGCCTGCATGGTTCGAGACGCCGCTTCGCGGCTCCTCACCATGAGGGGCGAGAGTTGTTTACGCGTCTCAGAACGGATCCGTCCCCAATCCCGGCACATCCGCCGGCCGCGGTCCCGGCGCCGGCCAGTGAAACCGGCGGTCCTTCTCGGCAATCGCGATATCGTTGATCGACGCCTCGCGGCGCCGCATCAGCCCGTGCTCGTCGAACTCCCACTGCTCGTTGCCGTAGGAGCGATACCACTGGCCGCCCGCATCGTGCCATTCGTACTGGAAGCGCACCGCGATGTGGTTGCCGTCGAAGGCCCAGAGGTCCTTGATCAGGCGGTAGTCGTGCTCCTTCTCCCATTTGCGGGTGAGGAACGCGACGATGGCCTCCCGGCCCTGGAACACCTCCGAGCGATTGCGCCAGCGGCTGTCCTCGGTATAGGCGAGCGAGACTTTCACCGGATCGCGCGAATTCCACGCGTCCTCGGCCATGCGCGCCTTTTGCGCGGCGGTCTCACGGGTGAAGGGTGGAAGCGGCGGGCGCGACATGGTGGCCTCATCGGTTGGTCCGGGCCGCAATCTATCGCCGCAATTGGCGGAGTCGATAGGCCATCACCTATCGGCCGATCACTTATCGGGCGATCAGGAAATCAGATCGGCCTTCATCAGGATGCGGATCGATTTCGGGATCTGCTGGGCGCGGCCGCCGCTGATGAAGGCGACGCGGACCTCGGCTTTCACCAGCACGTCCTCGGCCCGCCGCACCTCCTGCGCCAGCATGATGGAGGCGCCCTTCACCGCAACCGGCCACGTCACGACGTCGAGCACGTCGTCCATCCGCGCGGGCTTCAGAAAGTCCAGATGCATCGAGCGCACCACGAAGGCAAAGCCCGCACCCTCCGTTTCGACCTGGTCGAACAGCGCCTGCTGCTCGGCCCCCATCAGCCGCAGATGATTGGTGCGCCCGCGCTCCATGTATCGGAGATAATTGGCGTGATAGACGATGCCGGAGAACTCTGACTTGACGATATCGCAACAGAAGGCGAACGCATTGCTTTCATTGGGTCGCTGGAGCGTTAAAGCGTGAACGAAAGGCAGATTTATCTGTGCTCTTCCATAGCAAGCCTCAGAGCCTTTGGGATGCGCTGCGCTTTTCCGCCTGAGATAAACGCGACCCGTACACGCGCCGAGACCAAGAGATCACCCCCGCGCCTGCACTCCTGCAGCAAGGCAATTGACGCGCCTCTCACCTCTTGCGGGACCGTGACAATGTCAAGCAGGTCGTCCAAGATTGCCGGTTTTAGAAAATCGATTGTCATCGAACGGACAACGAAGGCGAAGCCCGGCGCATCGTTCCGCGTTTCCTCGAGCAGCGCTTGCTGATTGGTTCCGAGCAGGCGCAAGTAATTCGTTCTGCCACGTTCCATGAAACGCAAAAAATTCGCGTGATAAACAATCTGGCCGGAATCGGTATCCTCGAAATAGACGCGGACCTGCATGTAATGCCGTCCGTCTCGAATTTCGCCGTCAAGAGAGACTGTCACAGCGCGGTTTCCTCTTATTGCGCGTACAGGGACCCATTGTCTTGCACAGAGGCGGTTTTCTGAGCAATCGCTAAGATCTTGAGCTTGGCTCCTGCTGCCGGAAGCTGAGGCAACCGCCTGAATGCGGCAGGCGTCGCGCTGCTGCCATCGGCTTCGGATGAATATGTCGGAGATCTATCCTCAAAGCGTACCCGGCTTGAGGACGACGTTCATGAATGCGCCTCCGGCTCATGAACCTAGGCGAGCCCAGTCTTTCGCCGCAATCGCTGAACGAAAAATTGCCGAGGCCGGCGAGGCCGTGGATGGCGTTGCCCTTGGCGATGGCCTCGTGCTCGCTGCTGGCGAGCACGAGGGTTGCTGCCTCGCAAATAGCCTCCGCATCCGCAGCGTCGGATTCCCGCGCTGCATACGGCTTGACATATTGCGGCGGGATCATTGCCACTTCATGTCCGGGTGATTGCAGCTCCCGCGCCCAATAGTGCGATGCCCCGCAAGCCTCCAGAGCCACAAGCCCGGGCGGCAAACGCCTGAAGAACTCCAAAACCTGCCCGCGCCTCAATTTACGCCGCAAAACCGGCTGCTCTGTCCCATCAACGCCATGCAACTGAAATACACTCTTTGACGTATCCAAACCGATGCGAACAATCGTTTCCACGGGCGGCTCCTTCGTGTGAGGTCAGCGACGACCTCATCTTGTCACGCAGTGTGGCGGAAGGGAGCCGTCCACCCCAACACGAGAGCCCTGTGCGGCACTTGCCGCACGCGCCAAACGAAAAGCCAGGAAGACAAAGCTCAGGGACTGGGTGTCTGCGGGTCAAAGATTCGAACCAAACCTTAAACTCCCGCCGTTGCGAATCCCAGCCATGTGTTATCGGCCGGAACGAATGACGGACAAAACGATTCGCCGTTTAGGAGCCATTTCCAAGCTGATGACAAGTGAACGAAGGCCGGTGATACGGACACTGCGCGGATGGGCGATCCACGTACTCCAGGAAACGGGCGCCATCCGCGAGTGCGAGGAGCACGGTTGGATGCAGGACCGCGCCGATCCGCATGCACGAGAGCGCGCCTTCGATATCGCCCGTCAGGACCCGCCAGCAGACGTCTCCCCTCACGCAGCGGAGGCCGCGGTTCGCGACGTGCTTAACTCGATTGGTGACACCTGCCCAGAATGCCGTCCTGACGAGGAGGACCGGCGCTAAACATCGACGACAATCCGTCTCCGGCTCGCCAAACGCGTCCTAGGCTACCTTGTCGACGAACGCCGGATCGTGACCGAATGTCGCGATCTGACCGTTGTGCAGATCCGGGAAGTATTCCTGAGTTAGGGGCAATCGGGCGACGCGGCTGGCATCGGCATGGAAAGCCTTGCTTTGGCCCAGAGCCACAGCTCGCTGTTCGTTGGCTAGCAGATGCTGGCGAGGCCGCCGCTCGCCTTCGAAGGACACTCTGGTCGTAGTGTAGGCCACCACGGCGAAGTCTTCATCTTGGATACGACCGACCGCCAGGCAGAGCACGATGTGAGGCGAAGGTCCCGGACCCGCGATTTCCCGGAAGGGGAAATTGCAGCGGACGTAATCACCGGCCTTCATACGCTAGGGAAAGAGCATGCGCAGAGTGGAGGAGCGCATTTCGTAGTGCTCGTCACTTTCGCCTTCCTCGCGCGTCATCATGAATTGGGAGCCTGGCCCAGCTGCATCGTAGGCTAGAATGTTTCGTTCGCCGGGGTCCCGCTCCATATCGCGAAGCAGCACTTGCATGACGTAGTCTTCGATCGTGAGACCTTGTTTGGCGCGGTCGGTCGCGGCCGTGACAATGTCGCGATCAATGCTGATGGTCGCTTGTCCGCTCATGCCTGCTCCTCGCTCTGAATATAGACAACGAAGAGGTGAATAGCGAGACGAGGGAACCAAGTGGCCGAGTGGGCCGCAATTCGCGAACTAACATGTGCAGGTCATTGGCATTCCTTTTGGAAGCCGGCTGGGTGTCGAAGGTTTGATTGCGGCATTACTTTATCTTATACGTGAAGTTCACGTGATTTTTATATTATAAATGAATCTACTTGACGGCGTGTACATTATCCTATAGATGAATATTCGATGGAACTTACCTTAAAAGATAAGCGATGGAACAGAGGGAAACCCGAGAGCGCTTAGGGGCGCAACTGACAGCCGCCCGTCGGAGCAAGGGATGGACCCTGGCCGATCTGGGACGCCGGACCGCAAATGCGCCCAGCCGTCTGAGCAGCATCGAACATGGTAAGATCAATGCCACCGTCGACGCATTGGCCCAAGCGGGCGAAGCGGCTGGCCTGACGTTGACCTTTGTCCCTGCCGAAAGGCTGGAGGAAGTGATGTCCCTGATTGAACAGCCTCCAACCGAAACCGCCTATCCAGTGCCGGTTCGTAGCCTGCACGATGAGGTTTTTATCCCCGACCCCTCCGAGGATGAGGAGTCGTGAGCACGCATGGTGGTTCTTAATCGTCCCAGCATCCTTGGCATCTTTCTACGCCCCTCCGCGGACCGTGAGGTCCGCGTAGGAACGCTGGTGCGGGACGCGCCTGGCGTAATAATGTTTGAGGTCGACGATTCATATTTGAGGCTTGGTCGAGAACGTCCGATTGTTAGTTTGGCGTGGCATGGCGCCACCGAGCAGGAAACGCTCGCGCGACTTCGGAATAGAGGAGACAAGATCTCGCACGGGCGGATCTTGCCTCCGTACTTTGACAATCTGCTCCCGGAAGGAGCGCTTCTCGAACTCGTCGAGCGTGAATTCGGAACCGGCTCCTTTGACCACTACGATGTCTTGGCAAGATTGGGTGGCGACCTTCCTGGCGCAATAGTCGCACGTCGAGAGGCTGGCGAGCCCCCACCAAAGCGACTGTCGGACGAGGCGGTGGAAGCGCCGGTAACCGGCAAGCCAATCAGCTTTTCGTTAGCCGGCGTGCAGCTCAAGTTCTCAATGCACGGCGACACCCACCGGCTCACCGCACCGGGCGCGGACGAGAGTGGTGATGTGATTCTAAAACTGCCGAGCAATAAGTTTCCCGGTCTTGTCGAAAACGAATACACCTCTTTGCAACTTGCTCGCTTGGCTGGTGTGAACGTTTCCGATGCTCGGCTCGTCGACATGAAGACGATCCAAGGTGTTCCGGAGAAATTTCGCGAACTCGGCGGGTACGCACTTTCTCTAAGCCGCTTTGACCGAGCCGCCGGCAATGTTCGCATCCATACCGAGGATTTCGCTCAAATCGCCGGAGCCATCGCGGACGACAAATACTTCAGGTGGAACCAAGAGACCCTTCTGCGCTCGATAAAGCGCTTTTCTAACGATCCGATCGGCGACGTGTTGGAAGGGTTGAGGCGGCTTGTTGTCGACGTCATGTTAGGCAATAGCGATGGACATCTGAAAAACTGGTCGTTCATTTACCCCGATGGACGCCATGCGCGACTAACGCCGGCCTACGATATCGTCTCAACCCTGACTTACCTCCACGATACCATGGCACTTAGGTTCAATGGCACCAAGGACCCGAAAATCGTGGACACTGCGCGCCTCCGCCGCATCGCTCCCTTCATCGAGGTGGACCTAAGGGTGTTGGAGCGTGAAATGCGGCAGACCGCAACACGCGCTCTAGATACCTGGCCAAAAGAATTGAAGGGTCTGCCTGCGTCGGATGCCACGCAAGATGCAATCCTGTCCCGGTTCGGTTCGCTGGCACTCGTGCGAGAGGTTAGGCCATCGATGGTGCGCGGCCACGACGCGAGCACAGCGCCTGCGGAAAAATCCAGCACCGCAAAGGTAGGCGAAACGGATTTGCCGGAATAGCAAGCTCTCAGGTGCCAATGCGGTCGATCCACTTGCGAAGCAAGGGCACCGGGAAACCTTCTCCATAGCCTTCGGCGACCGTCTTCTTTTCGTGTCCAAGCAGCGCCCACCGATAGTCTTGCGGGCAGCCAGCGGCGCGCAGGTGATCCTGAGCTCGGTGTCGTAGAGAATGGTCTCTCCGACCGCGAGGTGTTCAAGCGAACGCACGCACTATCCGGTGCGGCTGACGTGCGCCGTGCTCGGGGTCTCGGCGGCCGGCTATTACGCCTGGCGCGAGCGCCCGGTGAGCGCCCGTGCGACGTCCAATTCCGCGCGACTGGCTGCGGTCCGGCAAGTCCATCAAGACAGTGGCGGACGCTATGGCAGCCCACGGGTCCATGCCGCTCTGCGGGTACAGGGACGTGGCGCCAGCCGTGGCCGGATCGAACGCTTGATGCATCGGCACGGCATCCGCGCCATCATGGCATCACCGCGTCGCGTTCGGACCACCGACAGCCGCCACGGCCTGCCGATCGCGCCGAACCTCATCGAACGTCGTTTTGCAGCCGCGGCCCCAAACCGGATCTGGCTCGCCGATATTACCTACATTCCGACTGCAGAGGGCTGGCTCTGCGGATTTCACGGATCGTGAGCATCGATTTCGCGCGATCGTGAGCACTGAATTCAGACGATCGTGAGCAGCCCGCTACGGCCGATGGGAGATAGAGTCAGTGTTCTGGTTGGCCGTCAAGGGTGATGGTTTTGGCGCTGCGTTTTCGCATGCTTTCTCCGGTGAGCTGGAGGCGGTGGGCGTTGTGGACGAGGCGATCGAGAATGGCGTCGGCGACCGTGGGGTCCCCAATGGCTCCATGCCAGGTGTCCACGGGGAGCTGACTTGTGACGATGGTGGATGCGCGGCCATGGCGGTCCTCGAGGATTTCGAGCAGATCGCGGCGTTCCGCGGCGGTGAGCACCGATAGTCCCCAATCATCCAAAATCAGAAGCTGAGCGCGGCCGAGGCTTTTGAGGAGCCGAGCGTAACGTCCGTCTCCGCGCGCGAGCGCGAGCGCCTCGAACAGCCTTGGAACGCGATGATAGAGGACTGATCGGTTGTCGCGGCAGGCCTTGTGGCCGAGCGCGCAGGCTAACCAACTTTTGCCCAGGCCGGTTGCCCCGGTGACGAGCAAATTCTCGTGGCGATCGATCCAGCGACCTTCGACGAGTTTGGCGAAAACGGCGCGGTCGATGCCCCGCGGGGTGCGCAGATCGACGTCCTCGACGCAAGCAGTCTGGCGCAGTGCGGCGATCTTGAGGCGCGTGGTGAGCCGCCTGGTGTCGCGTTCGGCGGCTTCGCGGTCGACCAACAGGCCGATGCGATCTTCGAACGGCAGGGCTTCGAGATCGGGCGATCGGCGCTGCTCCTCGAAGGCCTTGGCCATTCCGGTCAGGCCAAGCTCGATCAGCCGTTCGTGGGTTGGGTGGTTAAGCATGCCGGGTCTCTCCTTGCTTCAGTGGAAGTAGTCGCGTCCGCGGATGTTGCCGTGGCGCAGGGGCTGGTGCTCGAAAGATTCGTCGAAGAACGTGCGATCGAGGCCGTTCTGGAGGATCGATCTAATCGAGGCGACGGAGCGCGCCTTGATGAGGATGCCCCTCCGGCAGGCTGCGTCGAGGCGTTCGGCGCCGTAGCTTTTGACGAGCGCCAGAATGCCAAGGCAGGTTCGAAAGCCTTGTTCTGGATGGGGCCGGGCGTCGATCACGGCCTGGAAAAACGCTGCTGTCGAAGGACCGATCCGCTCGCCGGCGGCGATCACCGCGGCGGGGGTCCATTTGCCGTAGCGGCGATGGGCGCTGGGCATGTGGTCGGCGATGGTGGTGTGTCCGCGTCGGTTGGGCGCGCGGGCATGGCTGGCGATCCGCTGGCCCTTGTGGAAGATCTCGACCGTCCGATCGTCGATACGGGCATCGACCAGCTCGCCAATCAGACGATACGGCGCGGAGTACCAATGGCCGTCGACCTCGACATGATAATCGGGAGCGAGGCGGCAGCGCTTCCAGCGTGCGAAGGCATAAGGCTGATCTGGCAGCGGGGTTAGCTTGGGTTTGTCGAGTTCGGCAAACAGTTCGGCGCGGCTTGAGCCGAAGCCACGCATTTGACGAGCATTGAGTTCGTCGACGAGTGTCTTGATGGCGGCGTTGAGCTCGGCCCGGGAAAAGAAGCGCTGATTGCGCAGCCGGGCCAGAATCCAGCGCTGGGCGATTTGCACCGCGACCTCGACCTTCGCCTTGTCTTTTGGGCGCCGCGGCCGTGCGGCGAGAATGGCCGTGCCGTAATGGCTCGCCATCTCGGCATAAGTGCGATTGAGGCCGGGATCGTAGCGGTCGGGGTTGCTGACGGCGGCTTTGAGGTTGTCGCAGACCACGAACGTCGGCGTTCCGCTCAAAAACGTGAACAAGTTGACGTGGGCCCGGATCCAGTCGGCCAAGCTCTCGCTGGGGCAGGCCTCGGCGTAGGTGTAGTTCGAAGCGCCCATCGCCGCGACGAACAGCTTCATCGGCTGCACTTCCCCGGTCAGCGGATCGACGATGTCGATGGTGTCGCCGGCGAAATCCACGAACACCTTCTCGCCGCCCAGATGAATCTGCCGCATCGAAGGTCGGACCCGCCCCTTCCAGGCCTCGTAGGTAGTGCAGAACCACGTGTACCCGAAACCGTCGGGATTAACGGCGCGATACTCCTCCCAGAGCAGGCGACGGGTTACGTTGCGCCGGCGGAGCTCTTTATCGATGTAGCTCCAGTCGGGCACCGGCCGCTGCGGGCTCTGAGACGCTGGTCGTGGGGCCGGGAAAAGCAAAAGCTCCAGGTCTTCATCGGTCATTCCCTCCGGAAGCGGCCAGCTCAACCCAGCAGAGCGGGCGCGGCTCAGGTAGCTGTGCACAACGCCGTTGCTGACGCCCACGCTCCGCGCGATGGCCCGCTCTGGCAGGCCTTGAAAATGTTTTAACCGAAGGACTTCCTTGATCCGGCGCATCGACAATCTCTGGGTAGGCATTGGACTTCCTCGTTAACCACGAGGTCATCCCTAAGCCGGTTGAGTTGTCGGCCGAAGCGCTGCAAGGCTCCGAAAGCCTTGCTCACGATCCCGCGAAATCGTTGCTCACGATCGTCTGAAATCTCTGCTCACGATCCCCTGAAATCCGCGCTCACGATCCCGCGAAACGCGCAGCTGGCTCTACCTGGCGGCCATCATGGACCTCTTCAGCCGCAAGATCGTCGGTTGGGCGATGCGGGATCACATGCAGGTCGAACTCGCCTCGTCCGCCTTGAAGATGGCAATCAGCAGCAGCAGCCGGAAGGCGGATTGATCCATCACTCCGATCGCGGCGTGCAGTACGCCTCACAGGACTATCGCGCGATCCTGTCGGCCGCCGGCATCACGGCATCACGGCATCACGGCATCAATGAGCCGCAAAGCCGACTGCTACGACAATGCCCCGATGGAGAGCTTCTTCCATACCCTGAAGACCGAGCTCGTTCATCATCGCCAATATGAGACCCGGGCCGAAGCCCAGCGCGATATCTTCGCCTTCATCGAGGGCTTCTACAATCTCCAGTGCCCCCACTCATCGCTGAAATACCTGACCCCCGCGGCCTATGCCGCCCACCTCACCGCAACGGACGATCGGCTGCGCAACCCCGACCAGCTCCGCCGTTCGTCCGTTGCTCCACCCGCGCCACTTGGCGTACAAAACTCCGAGACTCTAACTGCCGCTGGATGAAAATTCAGTGGCAGGTCACTTCGTCCACAGCCCCGGTCGCCGGCCAATCAGCCGGTGTGATATCTCTCGTCATGGCGTTGCTCTCCTTTGTGGAATCAGCACCCCGAGCCTACCGGCTCAAGGTGGGCAACGCCGACCTCTTCAGAAATTCAACAGAACCCGGGACATCCACACGTGCGCGGAAAACCGCGCTTACTCTCAATTCAAGATAACGCCGGCCATTCAATCGACGGGTACGATTTACTAGCTTGCGTCAAAGGCGAGAAGGTCCTCGCGGATGATTTGCGAGCACATTACGCGAGCTGAGGCGCTTCGTGAGAAGTACGGCAGTCCAGCTCAAAACGGATAGTGGGTGAATGTGCGTGTTTGGCATTGTTTGCCGCCTAGCATCTTAGCTGCTGGAAAGTACATGATGCGAGGATGAGAACAAGGACGATGCCTCAAGTTCACTATCAATTACATGACGAGCCACCAGCTGGACACCAAATGCGGTTAGCTAGCGCTTTTGATGTTCTATTTGAGGAGGTCCTGAGAATGCGCCCCGTTGTTGGATGTGTTCATCATCACGTTGCACCAACCGACTCGACTCATACCGGGGGTCGGGAGTAAACTTATCGCTATAGAGAGTATGAACCACGAAGAATTGGTACCAAGCACAAAGCTGATTGCAATATACGCGAGGGTCTCGACTGCGCGACAAGAGGAGGAGGGGACCGTCGAGACCCAGTTAACAACGCTCCGAGATTTCGCTCGTCAGCGCGGTTAAGGGCTACATCGGCGAAGCCCACTGGGGCGCATCATATGCTGTGGCACCTCAGCACCCAATCAAACAAGACGCGTATCGAAAAGTAAAAAAGACGAGTCGTCGAATGCGACCAGGAGAAGAGTGGTTCATTATTCCGGTGCCCGCGATCATAGATAAAAAGCTCTTTGAACGCGCTCGCGCACAACTCGACGCCAACTTCGCGCTGTCTCAACGGAACAGAAAGAATGAGTACTCCTTGCGGGCAAGATTGGATGCGTCTGCGGGAGAAGCAGATCCGGTGAAGGTGTGCTGCGAGGCAAGCACCTCTACTATCGTTGTACCGATAGAGCGCTCAGCTTTCCTCTGTCAGCAACGTGCAAAGAACGGGGAATAAATGCGCGTATCGCCGATAGGCTCGTTTGGGACAAGATTGCCGATTTGATGGGCTCGGAAGAATTGCTTTCGGAACAGACTAGTCGCTGGTTGGGGACGCGCCGGGCGAACGTGAAGTCATCTGCCGGCGATGTTGCCGCTGCGAAAAAAGAATTAGCCGCATTGAAGGTACAGGAGGATCGCTACAACAAAGCGTATGGCGCTGGCCTGTTCACGGTCGAGCAGCTGAGAGAATACACGACCCCGCTACGGGAGAAACTTACGTCGTTGAAAAACACAATCGCGAGTGCGCAACAACAAACGAACGCTAGTTATGTCACCGAGATGCCGAGCGCCGACGAGATCAAACAATTCTCTGATGCAGCGCAGACAGCGCTCCACAACTTGAGTTTTCAGGCGAGACGGGCGATACTACTGAACACGGTAGAGAAAATCGTGGGAACACCCCAAGAATTACAAGTCCATGGCTATATTCCAGTAAAAGATCATGTCGAGTTCAAAACTAGCAATAGGCATGGTCTGAACGCGGGCCGACTTCCTCAGGTCTCCCGAACGCACACCGGAGAGAATATCGCGCCATCAGCCTATTTCAAGCTTGGCGATTTCTTAACTTACCGAAGACCGTTGGCTCTGCTTGAGACGATCCAACATCTTCGAGCCCTCGCCGAACAATTTCGACCAGGATTGCTCCGCATAATCCAGGTTGCACTTCAGTAGCTCAGAGGGAGTTTTGGAGTCCGCAAGAGTCTTCATAAAAGTGGCCTGATCATGCAGAGAGGAAGCAGTCAGCTTTAGCGCGTCGCGGAGCGCCGCGGCGAACAGGTTTCTTGTCGCCTCGATTGATTTTTGCCATTCCGGAACCGTGAATGAAATGCGCGATGCAGCTGAGGTCTTTTCTCCAACATGATCCGTGGTGCCACCTGCTCCAGGGGGCGATGCCTCGGCCAGTTCGGGTCCTCCACGTGCTCGCCGTTCGCGTTTTCCGTCTTCGCCTACGATCTCAGGCATTCCATATCTCCCGGAAAGGATTGCTACGGGCTGAGTGGCTCGCTGGAGCTTTCGATGACCAAGAGGGTACCAGAACCTTTAAAACGTCATACCTGCCTTATCTGGTAGCGGTTGGTTGCAAAGAAGAAGCAGGACATCCGTTAAGGCCGCCGTCCTCACAGAATAACAGCTTGAGGCCGGTTTTCCGGATGGCGGATCGGGCAACCGCACGTGAACTGCCACAACGGTCCGCTCGAAGGTCAAATTGGTACGGCCAAGGCGGACCGGTGTTCCTTCCAGTCTTTCGCGGCAAGCCCGATCTTCAAAACGATCGCGCCTACGCCTCTGGACGATTGCGAACGGACTTTCTCTGGTCAATACCGTTCAGCTCGCAGTGATCGTCGGCCAATGGCGCGCTGGCCACCTTCCCGTGCTGCGATTGCGTTGAACAAGGCCAAGAGGCCTGCCTCGGTCGCTCGATGGTGTTTCGAGGGTCGACTACGGGTTTGCCTTTAAGGACGGCATGCGTACCGCCCGGCTGTCGGTTCGACTTCATATGAACCGGAAGCAGCGTCTGTCCGTCGACCAGAGACTGCCGAACAGGATCGACGGGATCGACCTCGATGTCCTGGAGATCGGCTACAGCCCTCACACCGGAACTCCGTGCGCGCCCCGACGTCTTGTCCAGCCGGGTCTCAGCGTGGGCAATCTCAAGCAGCGGATCACGGGCACACTGGGACCTACCGTTCGCGACCTCACGACGCAAGAACGCTATCTCTTGAGCAATTGGCATGTGCTTTGCGGCGGGCCCGAAGAATCGGTCGGGGATGCGATTAGCCAGCCGGGGCCGACGGACTTAGGCAGCAGCCCCCTGATGAGGCGGCGAAATTGGAGCGATGGCTCCGCTTGTGGGAGCAGTTCAATGCTGCCCTCGGACGGCTCACTGATGACCTAGGGTCCAGACTCAATTGAGCCAATATGCGACGAGAGCGGCGAGATGAACAGCGGCCAAAAAATTACGGGCGAGCTTGTCATATCGCGTGGCGATGCGCCGGAAGTCCTTGAGCCTGCAAAAGCAGCGTTCGATGACATTTCGTCCTTTGTAGGCGCGTTTGTTGAAGCGATGGATGACGACACGGTTAGATTTATTGGGGATTACGGGCTTGGCGCCACGACGAATGATTTCGCCGCGAAGCTTGTCGCCATCATACCCTTTGTCGGCGAGGAGCACGCTCATGGGTGGCGCGAGCGCCAGGACATCGGGAGCCGCAGCGATATCGGCATCCTGGCCTGGAGTCAGATGCAGGACGACCGGCCGGCAGAGCGGATCGCTCAGCGCATGGATTTTTGTCGTGCGGCCTCCGCGCGAGCGGCCGATTGCTTGATTGTGCTCCCCCCTTTTCCGCCGGAGGCACACCGGTGAGCTTTAATCGAGGTCGAGTCGAGCGACAGTACGACGCCGTCTTCGCCAGGCTTGGCCAGCGCTTCGAAGATTGCGCACCATCGTCCTCGCTTGGCCCAGCGATTGAAGCGATTGTAGATCGTCGTGTAAGGGCCGTATTCACGTGGACAATCACGCCATCGTGCACCCGATTGCAGCATGTGAATGATGCCGCTGACGATGCGTCGGTCGTCGTCCCGATCCGGCCCCGTCAGTCCCCTCGGCAGATGCGGTTCGATACGCGCCCATTGCCTGTCGTTCAGCCAAAACAAACCAGCGCGCATTCTCTCGCCCCCGAATCAACACGTAGGCAAGAGAATCACGTGGCGCTATTTAGGTACAGACCCTAGATCTGAGCGAGCCATTGTTCGCACCGCGGTTGTGCCGACAGCCACGCCCGCTTTAGGAATGTCGGCGATAAAGAGAGCGGCGCAGTCTCGAAGGCGCTGGTTGATGGCGTAGCCGGCACCTACAGGATCGGCTACACCGGTTTCGGAGACGAGCCAGAATGGATGCCGATGTTCGGCAGTTTCAGAACGCGGTGATCCGATCGGACAAGGGCGATGATCCGGGCACGGAGAGTGTCGCCACGCTTAATCGCTTCAATAGCGTTGCGTTCCAAATTTACGATCTTGTGCTGGTGCGGATGTTTCATGGTAAAGGTGGGTTCGTGAGCCGCATGTCCCGCAGTTCGACTACAAGCACGAGCGGCGGGTCCGGCGCCGCGACATCAGCGGAAGCCCCCACGATGGCATCGCCTTGGCTGAACGAGCAACTTGCGGCCTTGAAGCCGAAAGCGCTCGACGATTTCTCCCGAACCACGATCACCGGGGCGCAACACGCCCTTGGCGATGTCGACAACCCGCTGCGCCTCAATTTCTTCAGCACCGCGATGCGGATCCTGTTCGAACACACGATGGGGACGCTTGCCCCGGCCGATCAGGTCGTTCAATCGGAATGGTTCGTATCCGAGCGCGAAGGGAACGTTCCTACCCGAGGCCAACGGATCGTCTTTGCGATTCAGGGCGGCTTGAGCGACGAGTTCGTCAAGGACGCACTTCAAATCGATATCGCCCCGATCCGGCAGAAGCCAAGGCCGTCGACAATCTGAGCAAGCACGTCCACGGCTGTGAAGACACGATCATCGAGCGCCGCGACGAGCAGGACGCTGCAGCATCCGGCGGGATCGAGGCCCTTGGAAATTTCCTCGATACCTATCACGAATGCCGCAAGACGATCTTGGACGCCATCCAAGACGAACTCGACAATACGACCGTGGATGCGCTGATTACCGACACGATCATGGAAGTGGACGAGCTGGCGACCCATCACTCCGTCGATGCAGTCTATGTGGACACGACAGCGGTACGCTCGATCGGCGCGCACTTTATTACATACCGCGCCACGGGAAGATCGCGGTTGGTTTGCAATGGGGATCAAATTCGGACATGCGGCGCGGCGATGGAGCCGAGGCCGATCTATCGTTTCCCTTCCATTGCGATATCCGGGTTTCACTGGACGATCCGCTCAACATGGCGTTCAGCGAGACCGAATACGGGGTCGATGTGAGTTCCTGGCGAGACGGTATGGCGCCGGATGACAACGGCTTTTGATGGGCAAGCTCGCCGCCCGGCTGATCGGGCCGAGCCTTGCGTGAAGCCACCTCTGGAAGATATCGGCAAGCAGCCGGCTTTCTGTTGCCGTACGAGACGACGCTCCTCGGCGCCGCGGCCGCTGATGTCCTTCTCGATCACGTAGAACTCGGTGCTGTGCTTGAGCCCCTCGCTAAGCAGTAGGCGCCCGGCTAGGGGTTGCGGGCTCATAGAAGTTGGGGCCGCATTTACGAGAGCTATGGCGGAATCTGGGTGATGACGGTGTGAGGAAGGCGGCGTATCGAGGCGGGTGACGAGCCTGCCAGAACCTCTCGAGGAGAGCGATACGCCATGACCGAGACTACCAATGTTCTTGCTTTCCGTCAGCCGTCCGCGGTTGATGATCCACTGACCGATATCGTTCGAGCCGGCGCGCGGGACCTGCTTGCCAGGGCGATCGAGATCGAGGTTGGCGCGTTTCTGGCCAGCAAGGCCAATCTGACGCTGCCCGACGGTCGAGCGCGCCTGGTCCGACATGGGCACGGTCCGGTGCGCGAGATTGCGACCGGCATCGGTCCGGTGGAGGTCGCTCGTCCCAAGGTCCGCGACCGCGGAGCGAGCGGGCCAGGCGACCGCCTCCGCTTCAGTTCGGCAATCCTGCCGCTATGGGCGCGGCGGACGAAGAGCCTGGATGCCTTGATCCCGGTCCTCTATTTGCGCGGCATCTCGACCGGCGACTTCCAGGAGGCGCTCTCGGCGCTGCTCGGCAAGGATGCGCCGAACCTGTCGCCTTCGGTGATCGCCGGCCTGAAGGCCGATTGGCAGGTCGAGTACGAACGCTGGCAGAGACGCGATCTGTCGGCGCGTCGCTATGTCTACATCTGGGCCGATGGCGTGTACCTGCAGGCCCGCATGGAAGATCACAGCGAATGCATGCTGGTGCTGATTGGCACCACGCCGGAAGGCAAGAAGGAGCTGATCGGCTTCCAGGTCGGCGTGCGCGAGAGCGCGCAGAGCTGGCGCGAACTCCTGATCGACCTGCGGCAACGCGGGTTACGGATTGCCCCGCAACTCGCCATCGGCGACGGCGCCCTCGGCTTCTGGAAGGCACTGGACGAGGCCTTTCCCGGCACGCGGCACCAACGATGCTGGTGCCATAAAGTGAGCAACGTACTCGACAAGGTCGCCAAATCCGTGCAGGGCCCCATGAAGAACGACCTGCGGAACATCTATCTGGCCCCACACCGGGCCGAAGCTGAAACCGCGATCGACGTCTTCGTCGAGAAATACCACGTCAAATACGGACGTGCGGTGGAGTGCCTGATCAAGGATCGCCATGCGCTGCTCGCCTTCTTCGACTTCCCTGCTGAGCACTGGATCCACCTACGCAGCTCGAACCCGATCGAGAGCGTCTTCGCCACGGTGCGCCACCGAACGGTGCGGACCAAGGGATCGCTGTCGCAACAAACTGCGAAGCTGATGGTGTTCAAGCTCATCGACGCCGCATCGAAGACCTGGCGGCGATTGAAGAGCACGAACCAGTTGCCGAAAGTCATCGCCGGTGTAAAGTTCATCGACGGAATCGAAGTCATTCCGAACACTGAAAGCCACGCCGCCTGATCAGGCCGCGTCACCCAAAATCAGCCATAGCTCCATTTACGACCAGCAGGATGCAAGCTGAACGTCGCCACGCTCGGCCAGCTTGCCATAGCCAGCGTAGCCAGAACCTGCCAGATGGCCATCGGTCGATCGGCCTTGCGGCCGGGGCATAGATATAGGCGACGGCCGGCGGATCGGCGCCGGGCGCCCGTGCCGATCGTCCGCCGCATAGGCCCAGAGCTGACCGGTCTTGGTGCGCCCGCGGCCGGGATCAAGTACCGGCATCGTCGTCTCGTCGCCGAACAGCTTGAGCCGTCGCTTGTTCGCTGTTCGCTCTGAAGCCCGCAATCATCGAGATTTGCGTCCCAGCCTCTGTCAAGCGATGCCTCGCGTCGTCGGTCAGCCGCCGGTGCGGTTCAACGCGCCGGCTTCGAGCGAATGGTAGCGGAGGTCTGTCTCGGTAAGGTTGGTGCGGTTTGCGCCCGCGAGGTCTCGCGCTTCGCTCGCAACAGCCGGGATTGGCAGCAACTCATCGAGATGTGCCGCGTGGTCGATACCGTTCTGGTCGATCAAGAGACCATCTATGCGCCAAGGCACGGCAACGACCGCCTGCTGCTCGGGCTCAAGGGCAGCCTCAACGAGTACGAGCTGGATCTGTTGCGCCAGCGCTCGCTCTCGGCCCGCTACGAGAAGGCGCGCCGGGGCGAGTTGGTTGTGGCAGCACCCGTCGGCTTCGTGAAGGCTGGCGACCGTTATGAGAAAGACCCGGATAGGCGTGTCCAGGAAGCGATCAAGCTGGTGTTCGACAAGGTCGAGGAACTGGGCAGCGCGCGACAGGCGCTCTGCTGGCTCCACGCGTACAATCTCGATCTGCCGGTGAAGCAGACCAACGGCGACACGGCCTGGCGG
Organism: Bradyrhizobium barranii subsp. barranii; assembly: GCF_017565645.3. Classification (NCBI taxonomy): domain Bacteria; kingdom Pseudomonadati; phylum Pseudomonadota; class Alphaproteobacteria; order Hyphomicrobiales; family Nitrobacteraceae; genus Bradyrhizobium; species Bradyrhizobium barranii. The sequence continues at coordinate 1,866,173 of NZ_CP086136.1, read as the reverse complement.
CGACCAAACTACTCTGCCATCCACCGGATCATTGAGAACCCGGTCTACGGCGGCGCCTATGCCTATAATACAGCTGTGGCGGCGGGATACAGCACCGCGGGCGTGAGCGTGAAGATCCGCCGCAAGGCGCGGAACGAATGGCCGACGCTGAAGCCCAACACTCACGAAGGGTATGTGAGCTGGGAGAGGTTCGAGGCGATTCGCACCATGGTCAGCAGCAATGTTCCCACCAGTCGGCATCACGGCGCGCCCAAGCATGGTGACGCGTTGCTGGCCGGTCTAATCCGCTGCGAGCGCTGCGGTCGCAAGCTCACACTCCGGTACTCCGGCATGGAAAACCATATCCCGCGCTACGGCTGCAGCCGCGCCTGGTTGGACAATGGCGGGCCCCACTGCATCGCCTTCGGCGGACTGCGCGTCGATGACGCCATCGAGGAAGCACTGCTTGGGGTCGTCGTCCGGGCGCTATTGCCGCTGCAACCGCTGCCGCCAAGGGAGCCAGGGAGCGGCGGGATCAGGTGCGAGATGCTCTCAGTCGCGATCTCGAAGCGGCGCGCTATGCCGCCGACCGGGCCAATACGATGCCGCTGATCCCGCGAACCGGCTGGTGGCCAGTGAGCTGGAAGCGCGCTGGAACAGGGCGCTAGCGCGGCGGAGGTTGAGGCCAAGATCGCCATGCATGATGCGGCCACGCCCGCACTCCTTGCTGATCCAGTCTCGCTCGGTGTTCTGGCCTCGAACCTCAAAGCGGTCTGGGATGCGCCGACGGCGGATACGCGCCTCAAGAAGCGCATCGTGCGCACCCTCATCCATGAGGTCGTGGCCGATATCGACGACGCGGCCTCGGAGATCGTTCTCATCGTCCATTGGGTGGGGGGCGCCCACAGCGAGTTGCGCTTGCCGAAGCGCCGGCGCGGACAGCGCAACAGCACCTCTGCCGATACCGTCCAAGCCGCGCGTCAACTGGTGCTGATCGCCAGCGATGATCTGATTGCCGGCCTCCTCAATCGCAACGGCCTCAAGACCGGCAACGGCAATCGCTGGACCCGCGAGCGCGTCACATCAATGCGCTCGAACTACCACATCCCGGTGTTCAAGCCCGCCGAGGACGGGATCGAGCCATGGCTCAACCTTGGCAACGCCGCAAAGCTCCTGAAGATCGCGCCCAAGACGCTCCGGCTGGCCGCTGAAGCCGGCGAGATCGAATCCATCCATCCTCTGCCGGATGGTCCTTGGATCTTCGCCCGCACCTGGCTGATAACAACTGCTGCTCAATCTATCGCCGAACGAGCGCGAAAGAACCAAAATACCCCGCGGGATCGCATCCCGCTCAACAAAGTCTCTTCTCTTCAATCACATAGCCAGATGGGTGTTCTGATGCGCAGTTGTACAATGCGATCCAGCAAGCGATGGCCGTTCCTGGGCTCGCGGCGGATGACCGCGATGCTGAAGGCTGAGGGGCTTCAGGTCAATCGCAAGCGCGTGCAGCGTTGATGCGCAAGATGGGCATCGCGGCGCTGGGACCAAGGCCGAACACGACGAGGCCGGGGCCGGGCCACAAGATCTATCCCTATTTGTTGCGCAACATGACGATCGACCGGCCAAACCAGGTATGGGCGGCCGACATCAGGTATCTGCCCATCGGCCGCCACTTTCTTTATCTCGTCGTCATCGTCGACTGGACCAGCCGTGCGGTTCTGGCGTGGCGATTGCCGAACACGATAGACGTCTCGTTCTGCGTGGTGGCTCGCCGATCCCGTCGAAATAGAAGGGGCGCTCGTCGGCCTTGAAGCTGAGGGGATCTCGCTCGCCGTCATCGATACCGCCGCCACGAATAATGCACTGGCCATGCGCGCCATCGCGGGGGCCCATCTTTGCCTGATTCCGGTGCGTCCGAGTCCGGCGGACATCGAAGCTGCGATACCGACGCTGATTGCTATTCGTAGGCTCAACCGCCGATTTGCGTTCGTCCTCAATCAGACACCACCGCGGGGCTGCCGCTTGACTGAAGCTGCAACGTCGCTCAATTCGCTCGGGGTGCTTGCGCTGCCCTATGTCGGACAGCGCAATGACCATCAGGACGTGCTTGGGGCAGGATTAGGCGTGACCGAGTTTGCACAAGAGGGAAGAGCCTCGGAGGAAGTTCGAGAGCTGTGGCGGTAGGTCTTGAAAAAGCTTGTCGAGGGGGCGTCAGATCATGAGCCACACGGAAGAAACGAAAAAGCGGTGTGCTAGGCAGACGCGCCGCGCGCGGCGCTCGCTCGTGGAGCCTACCGCGCCGGGGAGCCGAGCCGTTGACGATGGCCTGTTTGTGTTGTGCGTCGGGATTGCTGCTCTAAATCTGTGATCGGAGCACACAGGCGAGAATACGACTGATCGCACGATCCTTGCAAGACAAGCGACGGCTCCGACTCCTGTTGCGTGCTCGGACTGCGGCGGCGGCGCGCAAGGACGAACTCCTGGATTCCGACCTACCCGGTTATGCCAGTCAGCGCGTTCTCGAAGCCGCCCTCCACGAGGTCGGACAATTCGAGCCGCAGCATCTCGTCGTCCGAATCGCTGGCGTCTGTCAGCCGATTGTTGGCGATGACATAGGCGCACTTCTGCTGATCGCTCCAACCGCACGCGACGACGATTGGCACCTCGGCGAGGCCGAGCTGTTTGCCCGCGGCGAGCCGCCTGTGACCTGCGAGAGCCATGCCGTCATCCGCCGCAAGGATCGGCATCGTCCAGCCCCACTGGCGATGCCGCGATCTGCTGGATTTCCTCGGGCGAATGGCGCCGGAATTGCGTTCACAGAGGCCTATATGGGGCAACGGCCATGTTTCCACGGTCGGCTTGCTCGCCAGTGCATCCATGGTCTACCCCGGATGACAGGCTCTCGCGCCCGGTTCTCTGCGCGCGCGATCGTATGTATCAACGCTAACTATGATAGACGGCCCTGCATCTCCAGCTTGTTTTCTGCCTTCACTTTGGCAATGTCCTTCGGGTCGGCTCGAATGCTTCCGGGTCTTTTGGGACTGCAAGCTCAAACCAAGAGCGGCGAAGACGTGGCGAAAAGCTTGGCGAACACGGATTGCGGTTCCCAATCTTGCCGTTTGGGCCTCTCGAAAATGATGGCTCCGTCGCCAAGTCCTTGAACATTGCAGCCGACCGAAAGCTCGACGTGCCACAGGTCGTCCTCGGCGGCTTGCTGATCCTCTGCCTTTGGCGAGTAGTGCACTCCAACCGGTTCGCCGATAGTGCAGCGGCCGCGCCGCAGAAGATCGCCCAACTTGCCTTGTGCGGTCGTCACGAAGTTGAAGTTAGCGGGATCATGCAGAAAGCGGCGGTTCACGCCTCTTTCGTTATTGGCTACCTCGTCAACAACAAGAGACAGTGCGAACGCTTGCCAGCCTAGTTCCATCGGTTTCGCATATAGAGTCACAAGTTTCGCCGTGCCATCGGGGGCCACCTCCCACATGACCATATTTTCGTCCGTCGTTTTGTCAGACCTGTGTTTGGCCCATGAAAAGACAACGCGCTCGCCAGTGTCGGTCTTTCGGCCAGCCTCCCATCCTCTGGGAACGAAGTGGGCTACCGTCGCGACCTTGGCAAAGATTTCCTCCGCCGTCTCACCATCCTCCGCTCGCCAAGTTGATCTAACCTTGTCGATCAGAGGGTTGTCATCCGCACGGACGCCGTCGCCCTTACCGGCCAGCCCGCCGGGCAAAACCAGCCACAGAATAAGGCCGACACAGAGCCCGAGCCCGAGAGCGAACCAAAGCACGCGCCTATTAGTCATCTAGTCTCTTACCCTACGCAGCCGCCCCTTACGCGTCACATCGTATCTCCGAAGAGACCCAAGACGCACCTATCAGGGTTGGTCGGTCACAATGCCATCGGCGTCTGGAGTGACGGTCCCGGCGGCGGGCCAATCACGGCTCGGGAAGCCACTTTTTGCGAGAAACCAAAGGTCAAAAGGCCACCGCGAAGCATGCGCCCGGTCCGGACGATGCGCGTCGCTTTACCAGTCCCGGGGGAATACTAAATTCACGTTCTAGCATTGCTTCTCTCGGTGAACTCCGTTCGGGGGAAGCGTTTATGGTTCGTCTCAGTCGGAGGGAGACGTGCCGAACCCCAGGTTGAGACATGTGAATTATTCACCGAATGGTTCGAGACGCCGCGATGGAGCCCGAAATGGTCAACCGCATCAGGGCGGCTTACAAGCAAGCGCTCTATACCGTTTGCGTGAAGGATGGTGACGATCCGCTAACTGAAATGATCGCGAAGAAGGTCATCTCGCGACGGCGAGGTTGAGCGCGCGTTGCGTGCAGTCAAGTTGATCGAGCAGCGCGCCAATGGAAGGGCCGCTGGTCATGTGGGCGAAGCCGCGCGTCTCGACTGCCTCGCCGATTCCATTGAGGATATCACGACTGGCGAGCAGCCTCGATCACGTTGAGCGCGAGCGGCACAACGGCATTCGGGCGTTTCGGGGGCCGCCGCAGCACGAACGTGTCGCCGGACTCAAACACCGCGTTGAAAGCGAGCCCCTGAAGCTCATAGAAATTCTGCGTGAGCGTGATGTCGCAGAGCTTTGACTGCGCCCAAAGATCGAACAGCGTCTCGGTGTTGCGCTCTCACAACTCGGCGGTTTCCGGAGAGAGGCCGACAAGCTTCGGGTTCAGCTTCGAGCGCACGCGCAGGCCGGAGCCAACGACGTTGTTTTTGGAGGTTTGCTTGGCACCGGCGGCGATGGGGTTGTTGCGGCCGAGATCGCGCGAGCGGCTGCGCAGCGTGGGAAGATCGCCAAGCGAGTCGGAATCGGCCGAGCCGGGATGCGTTTTCCACGCCTTGAGCGCCGCCCGGTTCGAGCGCGCACCGGCGTACTGGCCCATGTAGTTGAGAGAGAGGCGCGCGTGGTAGCGGCGCGTCGCGAAGTTTGGCGCGACGCCCGCCAGGAAGCGGTCCATAAGGGTCGGAGCGACGGGCTTAATCACAGCGGGATCACCCGCTGGGTACGAATGCCGCCGCGCTTCGCACGCGCTGCCCGCTTTTCCAAGTGTTGGGCGCGCTGATCGAGTTGGCGCAAATCGGCGCACCAAAGCTCACGATCCTTGATCGTGTAACGCTGACCGCTCGTTCCGATCTCCCTTAGCACGACCTCAACTCGTGCAGACTTCCGCTTACCGGGGCTGACCGGAAATGTTAAGCTTATCCAAAGTCTTGCCGCTTTTGCCCCGAACCGACCTCGGCGGTGCCATCCGGACCACATCGACTGGAACCGGCAAAACCCCGAACTCACATCGAGCGCATTGTGAGACTTTGCCCAATTCAGGTAGTTTGACGCGGCACGAGGCAGGATTCTAAATCTCTCCACCGGAAATTGGGAGTCCTGCGATTTCCAGCGGAAGCATCGGCTCACGCAGCGCGCCAATGGCGAGTGAAGCGCCTCCAAAGCCTATGAGCCCGTCGGAGCGGCTCGACGCGATTGACGTGCTGCGGGGCTTGGCCCTGTTCGGCGTGCTCGCCATGAACATCGTGACCATATTTCGGGTCTCCTTCTACGCGCCGTTCTTGCCGAACGCGGAGCCGGCGGGGCCGCTCGACCGGGTGGTGGCGGCTGTGCTGACGGTCGCCGTCGACTGGAAGGCGCTTGCGCTGTTCTCGCTGCTGTTCGGCGTCGGCCTCGTCATCCAATTCGAGCGGCTTGCCGGCGATGCACGGCGCATGATCTTGCTCGGGCGCAGGCTGGTGGTGTTGCTGGCGATTGGCCTGGTGCATCTCTATTTGATCTGGAACGGCGACATTCTCGTCGAATATGCGCTGGCGGGCTTCGTGGTGCTGCCCTTCCTCGGCTGCGCGCGGTGGCTCATGGCGGGTGCAGCCCTGCTGCTCCTGGGGCTCTACGTGACCATGCCGGTGCTACCGCCGATCGTGCCGCTGCCGGGAACAGCCGGGATGGCCGCTCTTGCCGCGGACGCGATGCGTGCCTACGGCACGGGCGGATTTTTCGATGTGCTCGCGTTCCGGATCCGCGAGGTGCCGGCGATTTTTCCGGCGCACGTCGTGGTCTTTCCGCGCACTGTCGCGCTGTTCCTCGTTGGCGCCCTCGCGTGGCGCAGCGGGGTTTTGCGTCGGGCCTCGGCGAACCGGCGCCTGCTGTTCGTCGTCGCAACCTTTGGCATTCTTCTCGGCGGCGGATTGAGTCTCGCGGCAGCAGGACAAGAGCTCTTCGATGGGCCGTCGCTCGGGCGCGCGCATTTTCCGGTGGAACAGCTGGGGGCGGTCGTGTTGGCCGTGGGTTATGCGGCCGCGGTCATCGCCGCTGTGAACCTCTCGGGCGAGCGGAGGATGCTGGGCTGGGCCGCGCCGCTTGGCCGCATGGCGCTAACCAACTATCTGGCGCAATCTGTGATCTGCGGCTGGATCTTCTACGGCTATGGTCTAGGCCAATTTGGCCGCCTCGGCGTGGCCGCGACACTGGCGATCGGCATTTTCGTGTATGTCGCGCAGGTGGGGTTCAGCGCGTGGTGGCTGCGCCACTATCGGTTCGGTCCTGTCGAGTGGCTCTGGCGCTCATGCATGTATGGGGTACCGCAGCCGATGCGGGCAACGGTCAATTTAGCCATCATGCGCGCGACGATAGCAGATTGATGCGGGCCCCAGATACCCAAGCTGCGTTCTGCTTCAAGCGGAAGCCGCCCAAGCGGGTGCGGCTGGTTTTGGCCCATCTCGGACAACCCCGTCTATGCCGACGACCGTCCGCTTACAGAGCACAGCCGGAAGTTAGCTGCCAGAAGACTACCTAGCGCGCTCGCTTTGGCGTGGCCTTGAAGATCACGGCATCGTCGGGCGGCACTCCACCGGCGAGAGATGCGCAGAAGCATCTCGATAGTGCCCGACACGGCGGATTCGCTCTTCTCCACGTTGTAAACGTGGTCGGTGCCGTGGTCAGACAGCGCCAAGGGCGGGCACAAGCTCTTGCGCGGTCAGCGCGCCGCCGCCGGGCTTCCACATTTGGCCCAGCTTCGCACGGGCGGCTCGAACATTATCTCCGGTCATCATTCTCTTCATCTAACTGCTCAATTCCTAACTTTCAACGCCACGGCTGCGGATGCGCCGCCGCGCAGGAACGGCCTCAGGAGCCGCCGGGACGGGTTCTTCGCGCGCGGCGGTCGGCTGCGGAGCGGCATTCAGCGCGTTCGCCGCTGCGGCGCGCAAGGTCATCAAACGGCGCTCGATATTGATCCCGAGCGAGAGCCGCGCCGCGATGTTGTGGACGCGGAGGTCGAGCGGTTCGTTGCGCTGATGGACCTTGTGCCATTCCTTCGTAAGCGCGAAGCCGCTACCCTGGCTTCAGAGTTAGAATGAATGTGCGAAGAAGCCTCCGACTTGGAACGGAGGTTTGGATGGGATTGGACAGCAAAAAGGACGTCCATTTGGCCGGCTCACCGGTAGGGCCGGTGAGCCGGCTGGAGGTCCTCGAAGGACCCTCGGGGCGCCGTGTGCGTTCGGAGGCTGAGAGAGCCCGGATCGTCGCCGAGAGCCTGCTACCTGGTGCCCAGGTGTCCGAGGTGGCGCGCAAGCACGGAGCGACGCGCTGGCAAATTTACGATTGGCGACGACGCTTTCGACAGCGAGGCATGTTGGCGCCGTGCGAGGCATCGCAGTCGACATTCGCACCGCTGGTCGTGGAAAGCGCGGTGGAGGAGCGTCACGTTCCGGCGATCAAGCTTGAGATCGCGATCGGCGATGTCGTGCTGCGGACGGACACAGCCATAGATGGCGAGCAGTTGTCCCGGGTGATCCGCGCAGTGCGAGCGTCACGATGATCGCGGCCGGTGCCGATCTGAAGATTTACATCGCGACGCGGCCGATCGACTTCCGCTGTGGCCACGATGGGCTTGCGGCGAAGGTGCAGGAGATGCTTCGTCTCGACCCGTTCAGCGGCGCAGCCTTCGTGTTCCGATCGAAACGAGCGGACCGGATCAAGATTTTGGTCTGGGATCGAACGGGCCTGGTGTTGGTGCACAAGCGTCTTGAAGGTTGCAAGTTCGTTTGGCCAACGATTGCAGACGGCGTGATGCGGATATCGCCGGCGATGTTCGCAGCCCTGTTCGAGGGGCTGGATTGGAGGTTGGTCCGCCCGGAAGAAGCGCGGCGTCCCCAGGCGGCTGGATAACTGCGGCAGAATGACTCGGAAGCTATTTTGAACGTGGCACGCGCGGCGGCGATGTGCTCGAAATAGCGTAGCATCGCGGCGCTGCGCGACGAAAATGAACAACTGAAAGCGCTTTTGGCGCAAACGCAGGCGGCCTTGAGCGAGCATCAGGGGGCGCTGGCGGCGTCGGAGGAAGCGCGGCGTCGGCTGGAGGTCATCCTCGGCGAATTGCGACGCGAAAAGTTCGGCGCGAAGTCCGAGAAGCTGCGGCCAGATCAGTATCACTTACCGTTGGAAGACGTGGAGATCGCGCAAGGCATCCTGGACGCGGCGCAGGAGAGCCGAGGCTGTGATCAAGGGCTGATCGCGGAGCGTGCCGGATCAAGGTTCTCATCGCAATCGCGGCTGCTTGCCTGCCCATTTGCCACGGGTGGAACGGATCATCGAGCCTGCGAGCACGCTCTGTCCGTGCGGTTGCGGCGCCATGACAAAGATCGGCGAGGACGTCAGCAAACGCCTCGGCGTGATCCCGGCGCAATGGCGGGTGTTGGTCACGCGCCGCCCGAAATACATCTGTCGCCACTGCTCGGGCCCTGTCGTGCAGGCGCACGCACCGGAGCACGTCGTGCCCAGCGGGCTGCCGACCGAAGCGGCGATTGCTCACGTGATCGTCTCCAAGTTTGGCGACCATGCGCCGTTTTACCGCCAAGCCGAGATCTATGCGCGCCAGGGCATCCGACTTGATCGGGCGACACTGGGCAACTGGTCCGGCCGCGCCTGCTTCCATCTTCAGCCCATCGCGGACCACATGCGCCGCCGCCTGGCCATGGCGGATCGTCTGTTCATGGACGAAACCACGGCGCCGGTGCTCGATCCCGGGCGAGGCCAAACGAAGAAGGGCTACTTCTGGGCGATCGTCTCCGACGACCGCGGCCACAGCGGCCCAAGTCCGCCGATCGTGCTGTTCCGATATGCCCCCGGTCGCAGCGGTGCCTTTGCGGAGCAGTTCCTGGATGGCTCTTGCGGACACTTCCTGCAATGCGATGCCTATGACGGTTATGACCGGCTAACCGAAGTCGCTCGACCGCAAGGGCCGTGGACGCTCGTGCATTGCTGGAGCCATTTGCGCCGGCGCTTCGTCAAATTGGCCCGTAACAGCAAATCGCCGATCGCCGAGGCCGCCGTTCGGCACATCGCACAGCTTTACACCATCGAAGCTATGGTGCGCGGCTCATCGCCGGACATCCGGCTGGCCGCGCGCAGGGAGCACTCGCTGCCCATGGTCGCCGCGTTAAAGCCTTGGTTCGAGAAACAGCTGTCGATGATCTCCAGCGGTTCGACGCTCGCCGAGGACATCCGCTACGCGCTCAATCACTGGCAGGGGCTGACCCGCTTCCTCGAAGACGGGCGCCTCGAGCTCGACACGAACCCGGTCGAGAACGCCATCCGGCCAGTCTGCCTGACCAGAAAAAATGCTCTCTTGCATGAGGTCGGGGCTGAAAATTGGGCCTTGCTTGCGTCGCTCATCGAAGAGATGAATGCCCAGATCGCGAGACCGAAAGGGACTTGCCTTCACTGAACAGGCGATGTCTGGAGAGACATTTGCCGAGCGCGATGAAGGACGGATCTATCTCTCACAGGCCGAAGAGCGCTTGGTCAACGAGCGTGCAGTTCGAAACGCAGTCGACGGTCTAATCAGATTGGCGGCGAACCAAGAGCTTTCGGGCCGAAGGGTCGCTTAGACCTTCGGCGCCTACAGACGGGCGCCGACCTTCCGACAGGATGCGGGATCGCGCCTCGACGGGGTAAACTTCGCTTTTAGCCCGTCCTATTCGTGAGAGTGCGGTTTTTAGTCCGATTGATGCGGCCGCACATCTGCTCTGACGAGGAGTAGGAAGCGGATGTCGAGGCCGAGCATGGTCACCTCAATACGGGCCACGGTGCGCCGTTCGCGATCCAAGACTTTGCCTTCTGGCGCGTCTCGGTATAGCCGCCCAGAACAGGCAGGTTCTCGATGGCGCGTCGCGTGCGGATGTCGTCAGCGACCCCGCGTTTCATAATCCATTGGGTAATTCTCCGTTAGTTACTGACGCAGATTGGTTGGCGAGTGTGGTCTGTTCGGAGTCGCACTCTGGGTTCCCCGAGGGCGGGCTCGTGTCCCCGGTTCAGCTCACCACTGGGTTGGTAAAGTGACAATCGCCTGAGCGCTGGATCCAAGCTGGAAAGTGCCGTGCAAACAGCAATACTTCAACTACCCCATCTCCTAGGCTTTATTTGTGCGAGCTCGGCTAGGATCGATAGTTTGCGAGGCACCGACGATCGCGCTCCAATCGCGGCATGCCACGCCCCGTTCGTCACCGCACGCGCACTGAAGCCGACGGCCGGCCGCTCTGTTAGCAGAGGATTGAGCATAGCATCTAGAGCTGGCCCCGGTTGTTTGGACAGCGCCCCGCTGGATTTAAGTGGATTCCTGCCGGGTTATGCTGAACGCGGGGCTTTACGGTTTTGTCGTTGCGTCGGGAGGGCGTAGCCCGACCAGAGCGACGACAAAACCGTCGGCGACGGTCATGCGGCCATCACCATAGCTTGCGTGCCGAAGTAAGCCTCGTCGGGCGTGCGCCCGTCAAGGCTCGAGTGAGGGCGTCCCTGATTGTAGAAGGCCAGATACTTGGCAATTGACGCTCGCGCCTCGGACACGCTGTCGTAGGCGCGGAGATATACTTCTTCGTATTTGACCGTGCGCCAGAGCCGCTCGACAAACACGTTGTCGCGCCAGGCGCCCTTGCCGTCCATGCTGATGGCGATCTTCGCGTCCAGCAGCACATCGGTGAACTCGAGGCTGGTGAACTGGCTGCCCTGATCCGTGTTGAAAATCTCGGGCCTGCCGTGCTTCGCCAACGCCTCCTGGACCGCTTCGACGCAGAAGGCCGCCTCCATTGTGATCGAGACGCGATGGGCCAGGACCCGTCGGCTGAACACATCGACGACCGCCGCGAGATAGACGAAGCCACGCCGCATCGGAATGTAGGTGATGTCCATTGCCCACGCATGGTCGGGCCGCTCGATCTTCAATCCGCGCAACAGGTACGGGTAGATCTTGTGACCCGGAGCCGGCTTGCTCGTGTTCGGGCGACGATAGACCGCCTCGATCCCCATGCGCTTCATCAGCGTCGCGATGTGGCGGCGACCGGCGTATACGCCCTCCCGCCGCAGCAACGATCGCAGCATACGCGCTCCCGCGAAGGGATAATCGAGATGCAGCTCATCGAGCCGACGCATCAAGGCAAGGTCCTCGGCCGAAACTGGCCGAGGTTCATAGTAGACCGTGCTGCGAGCCAGCTTCAGGACCTTCGCCTGGCGCACGATAGAAAGATCATGATCGCGGTCGATCATCGCTTTGCGCTCAGCAGGCCCGCCTTGGTGAGCGCGCCGGACAAAAAATCGTTTTCCAACGCCAGCTCGCCGATCTTGGCATGTAACGCCTTCAAATCGACCGGCGTCTCGGCCGATGTCTTGTCATGCCCAAACACGCCGGCGGCGCCTTCCAGGAGCTGGTTTTTCCAGATCGTGATCTGGTTCGGATGAACATCAAACAGCTGCGCCAGTGTCTTGTCGCCTTTGACCGCAGCCAAAGCAACCTTCGCCTTGAATGCCGGAGAATGCGTCCGGCGGCTCTTCTTCGTCATCTTCGCTCCTGATTCGCAGCAAGAATCCTCGCCGCTGTCAGGCAGAAAATCCACTCAAGCTACTGTCCGAATTTGCGGGGCCAGCTCTTCTCATAGGAAATATTACCGCCGCAAACCACGACGGCAACGTTCTGGCCAGCGTATCGCTCCGCCGTCTTCAGATAGCCGGCTACCGCCACTCCTGCGGCTCCTTCGATTGCCATCCTGTGGCCAGCGAGCACGAGCCGAATAGCGTCCACGATTTCGTTTTCCTGAACCAGGAGCTGTAGGTCCCAGGACGTCGGCCATCCTTGGATCGTTCAAGTGTCGCGTTCTATGGAAGACACCCCGTCCGCGACCCGACGACATGAAGGTGATAAGAGGCCTTTATGCTACCCTTTGTTGTTGCCCAAAAGCTGGACCAGGGTCACGAATCCGATCGTGGCGCGCCTCACGCTGCAAAACTTCGAGATTTTGCAGAACTGCGCGATCGCAAAAGACAAGGCGGAGAAGATCCAGAGCCTTTACCTGAACGACCTCACGCCAAAGCTGCTGCGCCTCTCGCAAATCCAAGAAAAGCTTCGCGCGGAAACTGAAAAGCTGGCGGCCTCCTACAAGCCGCCCGGCAGGGGCGCGGTCTCCGTGACGCTGCCGCAGGTCATGCAGCTCGAGGAAGAATGCCGCAACTATCTTTATGAAGCGAAGAACTTCCTGCGCGATCTGCTCCAGGTCTTTAATCTCCTGTTCGGGACCAGCTTCGAGGAAGCGAGCGAATGGACGATGCCGAAGAAGCCACGTCCGTCCGTGATCGAGTATGCCGAGGCGAACTTCCAGGCCCAGCCCGATCACATCCGGTACTTGAAACAGCTTCCGGCGTGTATCGCGCCCTTTGTCGCGATGAGAAACGCGGTGGAGCATCCCGGCGGGCATAGCGGCATGCTTGTCATTCAGAACTTTCATTTCGAGCGGGACGGCACGCTCGCGGCGCCCGACTGGCGGCGCGACAAGAACGGACAGACCGAATACGGTCCGGTTTCCATCGTCGAGGACATGCGGGTTACTCTTGTGCCGGGACGCGCTGCCGATGCACGCCGGGAAGCTCTTTCCGTGGTTAGTGCGGCAGGGCTCCGGGTACTGACGGCCGCAGCCATGCGGCTAGGCCAACTTACGGAAGCCGAAATCGTCTCGGCTGCCGTGACTAGGTTGCAAGCCAACAGTGAGCCAGCCGTCCTCATCGGCGCGCTTGAGGGGCTTAAGTTATGTGCACTCGATCGAGACGCCGATACATTTAAAAGGATCGCCGACAAAAGTGGAATTGCGGCGCGTTTCTACTTCCTGATCGGCATCGTCATGCTGATCGATGATGAGAAGTATCAAGGGAGCAAGCTGGAGGTCCTTGCGAAGGTGCGGGACGAGTTTCAGGCCAATCGCGGCAGGGACTTCCGCCATGATCTCCTTTCCGCAATTGATGACGTCCTCTTTCAAAATATTCTTGCCGGCATTCATTCTTACGATTTTGCGTTTGCGTTGTTGCGGTCTCTGGCTGGGCTGTCGTACTTGGAGAACTCAGTGGGAACGCGGCGCACAAAGTGCCACGTGCCGTCCCTGCGGGTCAGAAAGTCAGGCATGACTTACCCCCGCTGTTGGACGGTTTGTTAGACGTTTTGTTGGACGCTTTCGAGTTCAGGGCTCTGCTCCAAGCCGGATGATCCGGATAGAGCCTACTGTCGCCACCCTGCGAAATGGCGGGAATATCCGAAGCCCACAGCGGAAATCGATACCTTCGGGCTGTGTTGACGCTGAACTCCGGGACTTCGCTCGCTGCTGGTGCGACCGTTGTGTTGGGCAATCCAAAGGTCGCGCCGGTCAATTAGCGGCGCACGATGGGCGCGCGCGAGCGGGGAACAGCAGCGCGCGCCCAGCCAATTTTTGCAACAAACGATTTGCCGGCCGATGTTGTGCTCGGAATGCGGGCGCAGCTGCTGAAGGAAATCGGACGCCACAAATGAAATTGAATCTCGGCAACCTACCGCCCGAACTCACCAGCCGGCGCCGGAGTGTCTACCTTCTTCCCCGGCACGGTTGCCGGCACCGCCGACAGCACCAGCTTCTTCGGCTAGGCCTGGCGCGTGCAAGGCGCGGCGTAAGCCATTCTTTTGTCGGAGTCGCGCACTACTTTTCATTTTTGAAAAATCGAGAAGTTAAGTGGCAATGGGCACCGTGAAGTGGTTCAACACCCAAAAGGGTTATGGTTTCATCCAGCCGGACGACGGCCAGAAGGACGTGTTCGTCCATATCTCGGCAGTCGAGAAGGCCGGTTTCACCTCTCTCGCCGAGGGAGCCAAGGTTAGCTTCGACGTCGTGAACAATCGCGGAAAAGACTCGGCGGAAAATCTACGAATCGGGTGATGCGCCCATTGTGTTGTTCAACAGAAAGGCCGCAGTGGTATGTCGCTGCAGGCGGCCGAGGAGATCGATCGGAATTGGCCGATGGATAAGGCGCTATTGCATCGGCTGGGCGTTCGGGCTTGCAGCCTTGGTACTGTTCGTCGCGCTGTACCTGGCTTGGTATAAGTTACCGATTGCGACTCGCACCTGCGCCGCCTGCAATCCCAGACTGATTGCCAAGACAGGTGAACGACCGGTTCAGGTAGTTGCGCTGTTGTGGCGTTGGCTGAAAGATACACACCCATCAGCTTCTTGCTGCCCGCTTGAAGCTGACCAGCGCGAAGTTAGCGGCACGTGATAGGGACAGCGCCTCCTCGGTTCACGTCAAGGCGCCGAGTCACGTTGCCGCGAACTTCACCGGCGGCGCGGGTGTGGCAGGGACAGCGGCGGTTACGCATTCCGACGCCGAGTCGCGCTCGCGCTGCTTCCATCGCGGGCTAAGCCCCGTTATGGTAGTTATGCTCGTTCTGCGAGCGATAAGATCCAGGTCAGCTTCTTTCCTGCCTGAGGCTGGCTGGCCCCAGTTAGCGGTGCGTGGCAGGGACAGCGCTTCCTCAGGGTAAACGCGAGGAACTTTTCAAGCGCCGAGTCATGTTGCCGCTAACTTCAAAGGGTAGTGCGGGCGTGGCGGGGACAGCGCCTGACGCCGCGCAGCCGAACGGCGCCGAGTTGCGCCCGCACTACCGGCGATCTGGGATCGACAAGCATCACGGACACTCAGCGAGTGAAAGAAGATTGTCTGGCTGAATGCCGTCTGCCGTCGTCTTGATGTACTTGTGCCCTTCGTGTTTGGCCACGATCAAACCAGCAGTGAGCCCGCCTTCCTGGACATAGAATTCCCGCGCGCCGCTTTCGATGTCTCTGATCTTCTGAACGACAGATTGCTTCCAGTGACTTCCGTTCGAATATACCCCGCCGATGCTGCTAATTCTCTCGTGTGGATTCGTCCTGTCGGTCTTCCTGATGCAACGAACGCGTGCGAGTCTGGCCACGGGAGTTCTTCTTTCGGATGCAAAAGGAGCAACAAGGTTAGCGTTCAGTGGCGGACCATGCCGCCGACCAATTCAGGTAGGTGCCTTGCGCGAGCTCCCAGCGATACAATTTGCGCTCGCGCGGCCTCCGCTTTTGATCGCAATCAATTCATCGGACGCGACAGGGATAGCCTGTAGTATGCTCACCGCTCAACAAATCTCAGAGGCCAAAAAACGCGTCCGATATCAACAACCGAATAATGTGCACGAACATGACGACTGCATCAGGATCGCGTTTGAGTGGTTTGATGCGCAAAGTACGACAAAGAGACTCGCAAAGCCAACCTACCCCTTAAAGAACATCATCGAGATGTGGGGTGGCAGATACATTGCGACGTCAGACGTGGAAGTTGCGGCTGAACTACATCCCCGGATCAAGGGCAAGTATCCTCACTTCAACATCAGTTCTCGACTCACACTACCCTCTGATCGTCGGTTGGCGGATATTCCGGAGGCGAGGACGCAGGGCTACCAGCTTACGGTGGCGCACGTCACGGAAACCTATTCCCGAATCGAGGAATGACCGCGCATAAGACACACCGACTTGCCGTCGGCAGTCGCTTCAAGATGAGCCGACTTGGGAATATGTCCGGTGCTCGGACTTGCTGCACAAAACCGGGACGGTAGTCGAAATCAGCCCGCGAACTACCGGCATCACTGTGCTCTTTGACGGTGCTGCAAGGCCAACCGTCCTTCACCGGGACTACATACCGCAGTCGGAGAAATAGAATTCGCGACGCGGGCAGCTTCGACATCGGCCTTGCCCCCAGGCAGCCCAACCAATCCAGGTAGGTGCCCCACGAGCGATCTTGGCGCTACAACTTGGCGCCCGTGGAGCTTGACGACCCTCCCGGGAAAGCGAGGTGGTTGGCGTTGTCCTGGCAAGGCTGGCCACCGAAGTTAGCGTGATAGGGACGGCGCTTCATCGCTCCATCGCGAAGCGCCGAGTCATGTCGCCTTAACACTGGGGCAGCGCGGGCGTGGTAGGGACAGCGTCGTTTCGCATTCCCGACGCCGAGTCGCGCTCGCGCTGCCACGATCTGGGATCGATAAGCATCACGGACACTCAGGGAGGGAAAGGAGATTGTCCGGTTGAATTCCGTCAACTGTTGTCTTGATGTACTTGTGGCGGCCATCGGTGGCGACGATGACCTCGACAGTGACGCCTGATTCTTCGACGTAGTACTCCCACTCGCGGCTTTCGAGGTCTCGGATAGTCTTCTCAACGGATAGCTTCCATCGCGTTCCGTCTGAATTTACCCCGCCGACATTTTTGATTCTCTCGTGTGAGCTTCGCCTGTCAGTCTTGTTTATGCAACGAATGCGCACGCGTTTGGGCATGCTGGTGTCTCCCGTTTCTGCAAGCTGTCGGACCAGCTTAGAGACTGGTCGAGGAGGAGGGACCCGCCGATTCTGATAGGTGCCCCGGTTACTTGTCTGCGCCATTATCTGGGGCGCCTGGAGAATGTGACCCTCTCAGGAGCAGGGTGGCCAGCCTTTCCAATCCAAGGGCGAAGGCTGGCCACCATCGCTTGCGACGTCACCACACAGGTAGCTACAGGCCAATGGATGCACATATTCGAGCAGCAAATCACAGCCCTACGGTCGCAAGCGCTTGAGGTGCTTGCGACCAATCAGGCCCGCGCGGCCGATCAGTCTTTGAGCCTGGCAGATCGCCAAGTCGCGACGTTTAATGCCGAGGAGGCTCAGGCAGTGCTAGCAGGGAGTGACGAAAATGGTACGCATCTACGATGTACAAAGCGCAGTGATGATGTACAAAGCGCAGTGATAAAGATACTCAAAAGCGATCCTCCGCAAATTGTCGTTTCGGCATCCGGGAGGACGAGTTCAACAGGATGGACAAATCCGAAGCTCGGAGCCTGGTACTATTTTGACGTACCAAAGGATGGGATCCAGGACTTCGATTTCACTGCGGACGAGCCTGCTGGAATATCTCTCCCCGTCTTGGCGCCAGTGAGTGCCGACGCCGCGATCACCCGAGATCCGGCCAACTATTGGGGCAAGGGAAAACCACTCAAGGGCGTGCGAATTCACGCTCGCACAAACACGATAGAACAGGATCTTGAAGAACGTTCTGAACTATTTGATCCCTTAGGAGAGGGCTTGCCACTGCCATGGCCATTCCCATG
The DNA here is from genome assembly GCF_017565645.3 of Bradyrhizobium barranii subsp. barranii. Lineage (NCBI taxonomy): Bacteria > Pseudomonadati > Pseudomonadota > Alphaproteobacteria > Hyphomicrobiales > Nitrobacteraceae > Bradyrhizobium > Bradyrhizobium barranii. The sequence continues at coordinate 1,848,736 of NZ_CP086136.1, read as the reverse complement.
GAGAAGTTTGCAAAAGCTCAGTGGACCTGGGACCGGAGGGCTGGCGGTCTCAGACAACCCTGTAGGAAGCCTATTGCGGGTCTACAACTCCGGCGACGGTCTGACCAAGGACTATCGACCCGATCGATACAATGTGGAGAACGTCTGACGAGTTCGCGATCTTGACAATTTATCCATGGGAACAAAAACAGAACTTAGGCGCTTGGCAATCAATACTCACAAAGGCTTTTTCCAGATCGATAGGCCACTTCCCAAGAAAGAAAAGTTGAGGCTGCGCCGGGTTGGAATTCCAGAAGGGTGGGATCAGATGTGGCTCGAGAAGATTCAGCCCGATTTCGTCGCCGCGAAAGGCACCTTGCCGGTACGCCTGCGCGAGGAAGGCCTTGCGCGCGGAAGGACTGATGCGGACTGCGATGGCTTGCTCGCGATCCTTCCGCCCAAGCTTGCCGCCTGCGAATGCTTTCTCGAGAAGCTGATTTTTTTTGGCGTTATGAGTTCGGAGAGCCGCACAAGGTTGACGGATCGCTTGTGTGGGGCGTCCATATGTGGCCGCCTGTCAAAGTCTTGTTCGACGTGCTCGATTGTGCACGCCGGCGCTTGCCGGAGCAGAAGAGGACGGCTTATCTCCCCTTGCTCGCAGACGAGGCGAAGCATCAAGAATATCTGGCCGAGATGCTCCCCATGTTGCGCGTAAGCGATGCCATTCCGGCGGAACATGAGGTCACGGGACTTGGTGCCGGCAACCGAACTGTCGATTGGGTATTGGGCGCGGCAGGAACGCGGCGCATCCTGTTTGACGTGAAGCGGCGCTTTGCCGACTTTTATTCGCAGATGACTGATGCTGTCTTAACGAGCGGTGCGCCCCCGGCGCACGACGTGCAGCTGCTGTTCAGGAGTGTCGAGCCGAAGTTCTTGGCCGCAGATCCTGACAATAGACTACAGGGCGCCTGGATCGTGACGGACATCAAGCAGGACGAGACAGAGCTGCGAACCGGTTTCGATGCGCTTGACCCAGCGAAAGTGCATTTCGCGATTCTGGGAGACGCCCAAAGCGATATGTACATCTTAACTAGGCGGCCGGAGGACATTCCTCATCTGCTCTCGGTGTTCGGTGCGAGCCAAAGCAATCGGTTTGTTTTCGATCGTAGGACATGCCGACCCCAGACGCAGCCGAGCAAAAGCGAGGCGGTTAGGATCACTTGCGACAAATTCGGTGTGACATCAGGCTTTTCTGATCTCAAAAACTGCCTCGTAACATATTGATATACAATATTCTTTTGTGATGCTCGGGAAGTTCGAAAAAGACGGCCGCCGTACAGACAACCTATTATAAATAGAGCAGTGTGACATACTGAAGCTATGGCCAGTATTGAAGACCTCCTGCGGCGGATCGGCCCCGCCCTGACCACCGATCTTATCGCCGAAATGGCGAAGGACGGCGTCTCGCCCGACGCCGCGCGTCAGCGCATCGCGCGTGCGGACGACTTCACCATCAAACGGCTCGCCGGGCTTCGCTTTCCCCACAACGCGCGCTTTCTCTATCTCGATGACCAGTTTGGCGACAAGACTTACTGGCAGGCGATGGAGCGCGTCTTCCGCGAGCACGGCAAATCGTATTGGGGTGCGATCGCTGGATTAAAAGCACGCGGCGGCATCTGTCCGCGCCATCTGTTCGACGGAGTCTGCGGCGGTCCCGCAGCCCGCTCGCGGCAATTGTCCCCGCAGCGCATCTTCGATCGCCTGTCGGCGATTCATCTGCTTGAGGAATTTCACGACGACGCAACCAACGAAACCTACGTGAAGTTTCGCCCGCATGAATACCGAACCGACCCAATTGCTCAGATTAGAGCGCGAATGGTCGCCGAAAACGTCGTGCTGCACGGCATGAAGGAATGGTTCCGGCGAACGGGGTTCGGCAGCTTTGATAAAGTGAGGGTTAGAGGCGACGGCGAGGCGCCTGTCGTTTCGAGCGTCACGTGGGACTTGAGCGCGCCTTCTTACGCGAGGCCGCTTGTCGCGCCGTCCGGCAAGGGGCTGAAACCCGGTTTTATCGTGTGCGATGTCAACCTGCGCGATGTGCTCAGCGAAGACTCCGTCGCGACCTTCGTTCGAAAACACGATCTAGCGTCGGCGCCAGCCAATGTCGCGCCGATCATGCCGTTCTTGGTGGCGGATGGCTTCTCAAGCAAGGCATGGGGGCTCGCGCGATCGCGAGGGATTCTTGCGACGACGACATCTCATCTGTTCGGAGAGGATGTCGCTAAGGCTTTGCGCGATTTGATTTCGCTTTTGACGGATACCGGCGCGACAGCTTCGGTCAATCCGGATCATGTCGAGCGGGTACTGAACAGCCTGCCCCGCATCGAGGGTGCGGCAAACAATCTGCGCGGCGCGCTGTTCGAGATCATCGTCGGCTCGCTCGTCAAGGATGTCGAGGGCGGATACTTGCGGGCTGGTGAAAAATGGAAGGATTATGAGACCGGCCGATCCGCCGAAACCGACGTGCTGCTCGACAAGCCCGATAACAAAGGCGTGCTTGTGATCGAATGCAAGGCGAAGATCCCTGTAGCCCGCGTAACCCTGGAGGAAGCGACGAAGTGGCGGGACGACCGTGTGCCGCTGCTGCATAAAATTCTCAGACATGAATCTCGGATCGCGGGAAAGCCGTTTACTTTCGAGCTATGGACGAACGGGCCGATCGATCCAGAGGCCCTGAAATATCTAAAGGCGTATCCCCCATCGCCGGATTACGCTGTCGCATGGAAGGACGGCGCGGCGATGAAGCCCTACGTCGATAAAGCACCGTCGCCGGCCATCCGCCGCGCGATGAGCGAGCATTATTTTCATCACCCTCTCGCGAACATTGCGGCGCAAGCGGAGCGGGAGGCGACTGCCGTTTCAGCATGACCGCGATCAGCCCCGTCTATTTTCATCCCTACCGGGACTTCGTGCCAAAGATGGTTACGCTAGAGTTCCAATTCACTTCGACCACAGTGGCATATAAATAAAATATATTATATTACAATGGCTTAGACTACAATGACGTATATCCAGCCGCTTAGACGTGGCCTTCCATCTGCTTCACTTCTTAAATGCGGTAGGCCTTGCAGCAAAAATAAGGTCGTAGGCAATCAACGCCGCGGCGGTCGCCGCGAACGGGACCAATGTGCAAGACCCGTCCAAGGAGCACGCTTGTGTCGGTTTTGCTGCCTAGCCTATAAGTTGTACGAGCGGCGGCCACACCTTCCTAGGAGCCAATTCTCGTGGTCTAACCCAAGTCGAGGCTTAAGTTCGTTCCGCCATGATCCACACCTCACGCGTAGACCTGACCGAGCGGGGCATCCTGTTGCCGCATGATCGCGTGGGCATGGTGATCGCCCAACCCCATCTGACATTGACACAGCAGGAGCCGTATAGGACCCCCCTTGCCGGCAAGCTCGAACTTCTGAGGAACCTGACCGCGACACTGGCTGTCTCGCGGACCGCGCCGCATCACGCCGAGAAAACGCACTTCACGATCTTCCCGGAATACAGCATCCCCGGCCTGGATGGGATCGACCTGATCGACGCGGCGCTCGCGGACCAGCAGTGGCCGACGGGAACGATCGTCATCGGCGGGGTGGATGCGCTCTCGAAGGCCGATTTCGAAAATCTGGCGGGTCGCGCGGGTAACCGACGAGGCGCGTGATAGCTTCCGGCGCGTCGATGAACGCATAGGGATTGAAGAACTGGCGGCGCCACAGGAAATTCCGGTCGACCTCGCTGAGCGTGGCCTCGTCGCATACCTGCGTCCAGCGTTCCTTGATGGTCTTGATTTGCGCGGTCGCGATAAGGATCGCCTCCCCCTCATTAAGCAGGAACGAGGGCGCGGCTTTCAGGCAAAGTGCGATCTGGCTCGCACGCTCCTGCCCCATGATGAGCATGGCCTGCGATGCCTCCCCACCCGTGCGGTTCTGCGGACAGACATCGTAGGCGGGCGTGAGCGTAAGCTCCGTACCATTCCAGAACGCAGCATGGTTTCGAGCGTGATCATCGGTGTTGCCGGACAGGATATTGAACACGAGCCTGCCGAAAAGCTCCTTCAACGTTTCCTTCGGTGACGTGAAACGATGACGGATCGCGGTGGCAAGCTGTTCGTAGCTCGCATAGCGGGCCATCATTTCGTCGAGCTCCAGCAGCGTGAGCGCCGAGACCATGGCTTTGCGGCGCCAGCCTTCCGGGGCTTTTTCACGGTCGAAGCGCTCGATGAGCAGCACGTCCTTTCCGGCGGCGCGCTTGAGGGCCACGGGCGCGGCGGTGAGACCGACGAGGGACGCGAGGCGCATGGCGACGAATTCGGCTTTCACCACGCCAAAGAGGTCGTTCTGGGACGAGAACTTCGCCACGAATTTCTTGTTGCCGGACGTAATCATGGCCTTTGGCCGCGCGCCGCCGATGGAGCTCCCGTGGAGAAGCGCACGGTCGAGTTCGGCCGTCAGCGGCACGCCTTGTTCAACCAGCGTGGCGGCGTTCAGGAGTTCATCGAGCGACACTTCCGCGCTCTCGCGCGGTACATAGTTCGACGCCGACGCCTGAAAATCGAGCGCGCCGATACGGTCCGATCCGGACTCCAGGAGATAGGTCAGTTCGTCAAGGCTGCCGGGGTCGACATCTTTTCCGCCTGAGCCGAATTTGCGGTTGATGATGATGCGGCGGCCCCACGCGTCGGGTGCCGCGTCGCGAATACAGCTGGGCATGTTGAGCCCGTTCAGGAGCGGAAGGACGCCGGTCTTGAGCGGCAATTCCGGCTCATAAAGCGGGATGGCATTGTTGCGGCGAAGATAGCTCTGCCCGTAATTGTAGACGAGTTGCTTCCCGCTCACGGACAAGAGACCCGCGACGACAGGTTGCGTGCTGTCCGGCAGCCAAACCCATACATAGGCTTGGGTATGTTTTTGCTCAGAAGTCATCGTCGGGCTCGGTTCGGTGGCTGCGGATTGCTTTGGGAAGTAAGGCCATCACTTCGCGGCTGGATTCGACGTCGCGCGACAGCGTCACCTGGCCTGCATCGAACAGGCGCACGCCGACAATCGCCGCGGCCTCGAACACGGCGCCAATGGTGCAACCGGGGTCACCCGCCTCGATGCGTTGCATGAGGCCACGCGAGACCCCAGCGCGTTCCGCCAAGGCAGCCACCGTCATGCGGCGGTCAATGCGTCCCCGGCGGATGAGCTGCCCCAGCCGGATCGCGGCATCCGCAGCATAGGGCGAGACAGGGCGGTTGGTCTTGGGCACGTCTGATCCATAAATAGGCCATAAGTAGCCTTGTGATCTATTTATAGACCAAAACGGAACCGACGTCAAGTATACGATCTATAAATAGATCATTTAAGCCTTTGTGACCTATTTATAGCTCACTTAGCACGCCTTCCTCTCACAAAGGGGCGCTTCACGTGTAAAAAGCCAATTGATCGAGGGTAAGCAGGGCCTGAAGCGCCCGCACCATCGTATAGGTTTCAGGTGCTGCCGCACCGTGACCGACGGCATGGCGCGAGCTGGCATTGCCGGTCCGAGCCGCGGGGTCGAAGTCAGCAAAGGTATGCGATCTCAAATAATGAGCGAAAGCGGCCGGGAACAAGAGTGTATCCGGGTGCCCCGCCTTTGCCTCCGCCGACGCGACCGCGAATTCCAGCAGCTTCTTGATCCGCGCGCCCTTCCCATAAACCTTGCGATAGGCGTCACCCAAAATTCCTTCGATCTCAGTCAAGGCAATTTTCAGCACGGGCACGGCGTCGCCTTCCGCGAAGGATTTCAGCGCCGAGCGCAAAAGCCGTTCCTTGCCGGCAAAATGCGCCTTCGCCATCCACCGGCTGAACATCCGCTCGATCCGCTCAGAGTCGAACTTCGCAAGGATCTTCGCTTCCACTTCATCGAGCTCAAATCCGGCTTCGCTGAACTTTAGGAGCTCCCCAAATTCGGGACCGAGAATTTCTACGAATGGAAACCAGCCCGCGGCGATGAGCCGTGAAAACACGGCCTGGTCGGCGATCGCATCGTAAAGGTCTCGGTACTTCAGCCTGCGATGCAGCGTGCCAAGGTCGCGCTGCATTTCCTCTACGGAAAATTCGGCATCAGGGTTGAAATCGAAGAACAAGCCAAAGCGCCAGCCTTCGCGAAACATGCAGACGACACGATCTTCCTGGCCGATCGGGACAAGAGGGAAACCCATGCCGATAACGTCGGCAATATCCTGCTCGAACACCACCGCCCCGGCGACCATGTCTCGCTTGGTCATGATCTGAAGCGCAACCGCTGCCGTATCGAGCCACAAGTCGCCCGTGTCATCCGGATGCACGACGAGGAGCACGACGTCGGCGCGCTTAAGGTTGACGGCTCCTCCGGACTGCCGCGCGATGTGCTCGATGTGATTACACAGGCCCTCCGCTACGCGGTGAAAGAACTTGTCATCCGAAGTGAGACTCAGCCTTGTGTAGACCTTGATGGCATCCCCTCCGCGGGCTGTTTCCGCGGACACGCCGTGCAGCTGGAGGCCGGACAGCTTTATAGGATCGGCGATGTTTCGTGCCATGATCCCGGGTGGGCGAGGCTGGTCCTGTTCGGGCGGGGATTCGATCATCGCGCTACTGTACCACGAACCGCATCGACCCTTGAGCCTATGGCTCAAAGATAGAGATTCCCGGCACGGCCACATCACCATCGTGGATAAAAGCGACGCTCTGATAGGCACGGGTAATACCGACATAGACCTCGTCTGCCGACCCGGCAACGTGCTCCGGCTTGCCTGTGCGGAGCCATTTGGTGATCCCTCCGTAAGGAATGATCAGGACGCGCTCGAAACCTAGGCCTTTCACCATGCCAAAGTTCTCGGCCGGGAGACCGGCGCCAAATCGCCGGTCGAGCCGAAGTACCTGTGGCTGGTACTGCCTCCGGTATTCCTCGACGTGGATCGTCCGCACCACGAAGACCCCGTCGTGTGCGGTTTGGCTCTCATTCTTCGATTGAGCTTTGGGGAGATCGGGAAAAATGAGGTCCGCCACATCACAGATCGGTTGGATGCAACGGCGGCTTTGCGCCATGTAAGTCACTTCACACAGCCCAGCTTTCTTCCAGGCTTCGGCCTTCAGAATGAAGCCGCGTCCGCAAAACTTCTTATTCTTTGTCGCGTAGCTGGTGCGGTAGGTCGACTGGCGAATATCGCCGACAAGCGACATGGCGATGGGAGAGCGGAGCAGCAGCTCAAGGACATCGATGTCAAATCCGGCAAGGTCCTGCACTTCATCAACGAAGATGTGGGCAAACATATCGTTCAACCGGCGAATGACCTTCCCATCGCTCGCCTCGTTACACAGCAAGGCAAAATCGCCAAGGCGATCGGAGTAGGCCTGGTTCTCACGGTCGCAATAATACCGGGCGACATCTGCCTTCGGGACATAGGTCCGGGTGGCGCCCTTGGCGAAATGAACGCCCCCGACCCGCTCTTGATGAACGCAACCTTGATAAGGGCGCACCATCTCGTGAAGGACGAAGGTGTACCACGGATAGACCGTGATCTCCGGCGGCACGCATCCGTTTAGCTCGATCAGCTTGCGCCTGATCTCCTCCACGTTCTTGAGCGTGAACGTAGTAATCGCACTTTACGCGGACGCATCGAAAGCGCCTGCGTCACGACTTCCGTTGTTTTGCCCGCGCCGGCGGACGCAAAGACAATCTTATTCGACGGCGGCATTGATATAGCCGGGGAACGTTATCGCCTCCGTCGTGTCGAAAATCTTAAGGGCGACGTCGGTCTTGTTGGCGGGCTTCGTCATGTATTCGGTCAGCGCATCTGGGTCGTCGTAGTCGGTGCCGAGCACGCTGTTCAGGCGCTCAAGGCTATTGGCCTTGAGCATCTGGGGCTCAAGCGTTGGGAACGCCTCGTCATCATCATAACGGACGTTTATCTTACCATCCGCAGGGTAATCGGCGTATTTGGCTTTCAACGCTTCAACGTCGCCGTCGTTGTCCGTAACCACGTCGGTCTTGATACCGAGAAGTTTCGCGATTTCGAGAAACCGTTTGAACGCCAGCCCTTTCACCGAGATCACGTCGACGCCCTTTTCGAGAGGGCTTACGCCGTGCTTTGCGATGAAGGCTTTCTGAACAACAAGCTCATCCGACGGGCCTTCGACAAGTATGCTTCTGCTGCTCAACAGCAGCCGAAGCGTGTCGTGACCGGGCAGCTTCTTGAAGTACTCGTAGGTGTCCGCAGTCAGTGCATCGAGCCTCATCGAGGCGCCATCCCTGAACAGAATGACGTTGTTGATGCCGAGCTTGTTGAGGACAAAGCTTGAATGCGTCGTGATGATGAGCTGGCGGGCGCCCGCCTTCTTCGTTATCGCATTGATGAGACCGTGCAAGCGGGAAAAGGAAAGATGGTTCTCAGGCTCTTCGATAAGGAAGACGTTCGCATCGGAGCTATTCTCAAGCGCCAGCTTGATCTTGACGGCGTTCTGTTCGCCCTTGCCAACGAGGGTGATGGGAACATCATCGAGGCTCGGCATGACGGCGGTTTCCCAGCCCCCTCGCGCCGTAGGATCGAGCGTCATCGAGAGCGTCTTCTCGGAGATTTCCCCGTGCCGCTCCGCAAACTTTGCATTGATCTGCTTGATGCTGTCGTCGGCGAGAAAAATCTCCCTGAGCTTCCGATAGGCGACGGACAACTGAACCTGTTCTTTGGGCGGCAATGCCTCCCGGATGAGACCGGTCACATAGCGGTTCGCACCCGTGATCGTGGTAATGCGGCTGGCATCCACGATGACGGGAGATAGCGGAATTTGACGCGGCAAGACGGATTTCCGCGCGAAGGACTGACATACCGCCTGATAATACTCAACCGGGATCGAGCGAACGTCGTCGCGCTTGGCAATGTATTGCTCGTAGGCGTCCTTGTACGCATCGTTGAATTCGATCGAATAGATAATGCCCGGGAGATCCCCCGGCTTCTCCGAATGGTTATCGCCCCTGAACTCGGCGAGCTCCGGAATATCGCTAAAGAACAGCTCGATCGTGATTGCCGGAAGAGTTGCGGGCTTTCCGCCATGCAGCGCCGCAAGGTAGTTGCGTGTTGCCTGCACCGAAAAAAGAAACGGGTGCAACTCCTGGGCAAGAGGCCGTCCGTTCAAGGAGCCCGTCAACGCTAGGCTTACGGCTTCGAGGAGCGTTGATTTTCCGGCTTCGTTGTCGCCGACGAGAATGTTCAGGCCGTCACGGAATTCAATATCGCAATGTGCACGTGATCTATAATTTCTGATCTTCGCTTTCGTGATGTGCATGCGAATCGCCAATTCCTCACATAGTGGGGCTGGCCGAGATTGTAGCAGGAGGAGCGGTCTTGCAACCGGGGAGCGAATATGAAGTCGATGGTCAACGAGAATAACATCGCGGTCGCTCGACAAGAGACAGCCCATAGAGCCACAGCCAAGAATTTTCGTAATTTCAACGACTTACACCAACGTCAAGCACTGTATAAACGAGCGTCGTTTGCTCGACAAATCGCGCCGCTTTGGTGATGCTGTCCCCCGTGCTTTGATCGCGGCGAGCCCATACCCCGACAGAAGCGAATTGCGATGTATGCAAAGAACCTGGCCCGTATTCTCGGACTACAGCTTCAGAACAGCGACGTGTCACACAGCGCGCCGCAGGAAATGGATCAGCGATTTGAGTCCTTGCGTCGATACGGCCGGCTGCCGCGCGGACGGGAGCGGCGCGAGGAGAAGTTGTCTCCACAGCATATTGCCGCTGCCGTATTCGGCCTTATCCCGTTGCATCCGGGATGGGCCGGGCATGTGGCCACCGTGCTTAATGGGCTACGCCCGGTCGGGGGAGCCGATGCGTCATTCTTCCAAGCGGAAACCATTAGTGACGTTGTCGTCATGCTTCTGGCAAATGAAGAAGCCCGAAAGAGCTTCATCCGTATGAGGCTGACCGTCGCCGAGACTGGCATCAACAGTAATGGCGGCGCTGAAGTAACGTATCTACGCGACGGGCAAAAGCAGCGGGCACATTTCGTGCAAAAGGAAGCCGTTTCGCTGCTCTCGGCCGGGAGCGAGGTCGATTTCGATCCGGATCGCCAAATGAACGCGGCAGCAATGCGTGAAATGTCGTTTACAAATGAGTTTTTCCATCGCCTCGCGCGCGAATGTGAACTAGCCGAGCGCTTCCCTGCCCCTCCCGAAGGCGATGGCTCGGAATACGATGCCGAGGAAGTGGAGCGGGAGCGTTACCGAAAGCTCGGCGTTCGCAATAATTCTCGCTTCCTTCATATCGGCGTGGATAACCAGGTCACGTGGCCAAAGGAGGAGCAGCTTATCACGTTCGACCAATACTAGTTGGTCCTCATGCCGAAGACGAAGGAGCACGTGCAATCGGTGCACATCGACCTTGCAGCCAATCGGGTTGATGAGCGAACCGCCATGACGGTCATCAATCGCTTCCTGAGCGTGATGGTATGGTGCGACGACAATTTTGCGATCGCCGGGTTTGGGTGGTCGGGAAATCCCGTCCCGGTTCCGGTGACCAAGCGCGACCTCGCCTTCACAACGGCACACCATTACATCTTCGACCGGAAGATCCCGGGTTCCGAGGAAGCACGGCGCGCGCTCGCGCTGTTCCGGGAGGCGCGCAACGCCCAGCAGAACGGCTTCGTGAGCTATGCCGTGCTGAACTATTACAAGATCATCGAAATCCGGAATCACGGCAAGGAAGCGGCGCGTAAATGGTTTCTTGCCAATTTCGAGGCCTTGCGCGCCACGTCCACGAAGAACGACGATATCAGCCGTTTCCTCGCACTGTGCGGCAGCGAACCGCCGCACAAATACATTCACGATTCCTGCCGTATTGCAGTAGCGCATGCAGGTAAGCACTCAAAGTCCGATCCCGATGATGCTCACGAGATCGTTCGCTTGCACACGGCCGCCCGCGTCATGCACCTGCTGGCAAGGCGGTTCATAGAGGCGGAATTTGCGATTTCGGATGTGATGTACTCGGGAGGATAAATCGGAAGAACGGATCGACCGGGAACGAACAGCGACGTATGCGATGCGAGGTCGCATCGAACACGCGGTGACGAGGCAACGCACCCTGCCCCACGCGCCGAAACGGATGCGACCGGCGTCCAGGCTTCCTAACGTTCGAATTCTGCGATAATGGTTGGCGCGTGTGAGCAGCACAAGTCAGGAATGTTCGATGGCAGGATGGATGGTCACCGTTGCGATCATGAAAGCCGATGGCGGGGTCGGCCATGAGATGTACGCCGTTGCGATTGAAGATCCCGCGCAGGCCATCGATGCTGCCCTGAAGTTTTCCGCAGGCTGCGCGGCAGTGGTCAACGGCTCGATGGACGGTGGCGCGGTGGAAGCCGCCGGTTTGAGAACAGGCGAGGTATCGAGAATCCTCGACGACCAATGCGACCCCATACTAGGACGAGCTACACGGCACTAGAAATGTCGCGTGTGCCTGCGCCCATCGCGCCGTCGAGCCAGCTCTCGTTTCCAGAGGTTCTATGACAACCCGAGGGAACGAAGCAGCCGGGGCCCATAGTTGTTGACCGCATGACCGGCTTGCCTTGCACAGGCAATCGCTTGCGGCAGGTCTTTGTCGGTCCCGATCCCCCACGCTTTCACATAGGCGAGGTCGGCGTTCAACATACGGCTAACCGGCCCATGCAGATCGGCCTGCTGCGCGATCTGCACACCGTACTTCAACAGCTTTGCGCCAGCCGCGATCGAGGCCGCATCGCGCTGCGGTGCGTTGAGCATCACGTAAGAGGCTTCTTTGCAGAACAGGCACATTGCTTTCGGGGATGCGGATGTCGCTAGATGGCGAACGTTATCAGGCAGCAATGCGAATTGATCGGGGGTAAGCGAGCCGCGTAACTGCGTTGAAGGGACGTCAAGTGCTCCCGGTGCGTTCGGCACGCGCGAGCCGGTTTGATCTGCTGGTACGGTGACGTCGGGTGGCGAGGGAGTGGCTCGCGGTGCCGGGACATCGGCAGACGGCAACACGGGGCCGCTCGGAGGTGTGGGCCCCGGTACCGGAGGGCCTCCAGCCGCAGGTGAATCGCTGACCGGCGGCGGCACGTTTGGCGGTGCAGGCGGCGTCGAGCTGGCCGGAGGATGGCCTAACCAGCTTTGCAGATAATCATGCGCGAAATGCATGGCGCTCGCGCCCAGCGCACCACCAAGCGCACCCATCAGCGCGCCTTCGATAAGCGCCTTTCGTTGCCAGCCTTGTTCCTGCTTCTTGGCACCGCCGAATGCAGCCGTGACCGCCAGGCGCGAGGACGCACCCGCTGCTGCGCCCGCGACCATCGCCGAGCCGATGACAACGGCGATACCGGGTGTCGTCGCGACAAAGGCCGCCATGGCAAACTGTGCGCCGATACGAACGGCCGCGCCGGTTGCTGCGCCGAGAAGGAGCGCAGGCGCTTTGTCCTTCGCTAAAGCGAAGATGGTTTTGGCGTATTTCCATTCATCGCGAACGGAAGGCGGCTGGTGTGGCTGCGGTTGCGCGCGCGGAGGGATCGGGCGTGGCGTGCCTGCGGAAAATGGCGGCGCAGAAGCAGTAGGCTGCGTCTGCGGCCCAACATTTTGCGGCGCAGGTGCCGTGGATATGGTTGGCGCGGGCCCTGCCGGTGCTGGAGACGGCGTTGGCGTCGGTGCAACGCTTGGTTCCCGTTCAGTTATTTCAGGCGCGACCACGGATTCATTATCTGCTTCCGCGGGAGGAGTGACCACGATAGGACCGGTTTGCTCGTCTCTGGCCTCGGGCGCGGCCGACGGTTTTACGGCGGCGATCTTGGCAACGACATCATCCTCGGAATCGTCCGGCGCATAGCCGATCTCGGTTACGCCGCTGTTCATCAACGCATCAAGATCGCGCACGACATTACGCGCGCGCTTTAGATTCTGCGTGTGCGAATTGGCCACGTTCGTGCCGTTTTTATCCTGGAATTCACGCGCGGCCTTGAGGTACCCCTCCCAGCGCTCTTTCATGAAGGCCTTGGCCTTCTCGATATTCGATACCTGCGGCTCAGTTTCTTCCGGCTTCGATTGCGTTCTCCGGAAGACCAGGGGAAAGCCCATGTCGTCACCTGCGAAGGGCACGCTTGGCATGTGACTATTTCGTATTTCAGCGATCTGCTTGACCGCTTCTTCATAGGCCTCAGGGCGTGCCTTTGCGAAGATGATTTTGTGCACGCCGCGGCTTTTAAGCATATCGAGAGCCGTACGTATCAATATGCACGCCTGACTGGATTCCGCTTCCCATTTTCGTTTGGCTTCCTCGTCCCGGACGGCATGCTCGTAGCCCCGATCGGTGTGTAGATCGACACGGCGACTGTAATAGTCGTGAAGCTCATCCGTAAAATAGGGCTTGAGGTCGAAGTCTCCCGCCGTAGCCTCGGCCTGTTCCTGGGCGGCGCGGATATCTTTTTCGAGTTCGGTCGCAAGCGTGAAGTAAGGTGGTTCTTGGTCGGGCGCGAGCGTTTCCCGGATTTCCATGTTCTGCCGTTGCAGGGCGTCCACCCATCCGGCGGCGGACAGCAACGGCTCCATCATCACCTTCAGGAAAGCATCGCCTTTATCGAACGGGTAGAGAAAGGCCCGCTTCAGCGGCGTCGACATCAGGATGTAACCGGCGTGGGTCTTGATCTCCAGGAATCCGGCGTCCGGCAAGTCTCCCTTGGTATGGACAATGGCCCGTCCATCCTTCTGCGCGAGAAAGGCTTCACGGTAAGCGATCCCGCGCACGCGATTGAAAAGGGAATCTGCATGGCCGTCCCGCAACCGCGTAAGCTTGGCAAAGCCAGGGAGAAGATCGACGAGATCGCTCCACAGCGGCTCCTTGTGGGCGTTCTCGTTATTCTCGTCGTTTGCAGGTTCAGTCATGGCCGTCTCTCGTCAAAGTCATTTTTGGTTATGGAGTGTTTTGTTGAAATCGAATGCTCTTGGCCTTCGCGGCAGGTGCGACAGAAGGCACGCGCTCTGGTGAAAGCGCTTCTAGCTCGCTGGCGCGGAAAAAGCCGGAGTAGCGCCCCGTCCTGGGATCAAGCGCCGATGCCCAGCGCTCGCCGTTTCCTTCGAGATAATGCTCGCCAACAAGCAGCGGCGTGACGAATTACGCCTCGGGTGTCCAGGTTGCAGTATTCTTTTGGGACGCGGCGAACAAAATGCCACATGCCGTTCCGCCGCGTGAGGAAGTCAGGCATGACTCACCCCGCTGTTGGACGGTTTGTTGGACGCTTTCGGGTGCAAGGCTTGGCTCCAAGCCGGGTGAACCGGAAAGAGCCTATCGTCGCCATCCTGTGAAATGGCGGGAATATTTTGTATCTTCAATTTTTTGCCTCCGATTGGAGGCTCTTAAGGACGCCACACGCTTCAAAGAACTGGCGGACGGGAGAAGCGTTAGGTGGCGCTCCCCCTAGGGGAATCGAACCCCTGTTTCAGCCTTGAGCGAGCATTGGTGTCAGCGCTCGTTACAAGTTGAGTTCGATCGACCGGCGGATCCGAGACTATGTCGGTGCGAGTCCCTTCATTTTCATTCACACCGACCGCAACCCACAGGCCGGACTAAGCGGCATCTGGGCAACGTGCATTGCGCTCGCTTGAGCGCGACCGAAATTCACGTGCCTGGCACACTAGCGCTCTCGTGGTAGCTATCTGGTAGCTACAACAATCCGCAAGCGTTCGATGATTTCTGTAAGTATTTGTTTTTGTTGGTACAGTTGGGTGGGCTCGAACCACCGACCTCCTGTTCCACAGACAGGCGCTCTAACCAACTGAGCTACAACTGCATCCTTGCGAGCCGCCTTGGGCGCCTGGACGGGCCGTCGACCTAAGGGGGGCTGGACGGGGCGGAAACTAGGTGCAACGGGCGTTTTTGGCAAGGCCGCAAAACCCGAGAATCGCGCTTCCGACGAGGTTATTTCCAAAGCAAAACCCGGGCTCTAGGCCCGGGTTTCTCAATTTGAACGACCCGGCCTGATCAGGCGGCGGGCTTGTAGAACTTCGAGGCAGAGGCCTTGATCGGCTCGACGGTCTCGGCCGCGACGCGCTGGGTCAGCTCGGCCAGCTCCTTGGCCTGGGACTGGAAGGTCTCGAGCTGGGTGCGGGTGTGGCCGGTCCACAGCTCCAGCGCTTCCGCCGGCGACTTGAGGCCGAACAGCTGCTGGGCGAAGTCCAGCTGGGCGCTGGTGTTGGCCTTCATGAACTCCACCAGCTTGGCGGTGTACTCGCTCGCGCCCTTGTTGGCGGAGGTGAACACGGCCTCGACGGTGCCGTTGTGGGTCTCGGCCGCGTCCTTGAACTTGGCGTAGCTCTCGCGGGCCTGCGACACGCCCTTTTCGGCGAACGCACGCATCTGCTCGGGAACCTCGAACGGAATGATCGAGGCAGAAAACGGATCAGTCGCACCTGTCATGATGTCCCTCACGATAAAGAAAAAATGGAGTGAGCCTTCTGGCGCGCCCGCCGGCCCCGACCTAGGCCTCAAATTCAGCGGGAACGAACACTGGAACGCGATACAAAAAGATGGCTCGCCCAGCGCCCATCACTATCGCTGCCCAAGATGTCAACATTGTGCAACGCAAACGTGATCCGGGCTGCGCCGCGAAATTTAATCGCGGTGAGGATGAGGGTTCCCGGCCGAGGAACCCGTGGTTGAGGTAGCGGAGTGCCCTTACCCTCCCCTGGAGGGGGCGAGACGAGCGGAGCTCGCTCGGGGGTCGATCGCGCGGAAGCGCGAGCGGGGTGGGGTGATCTCTCCACTCGGGCACCGCATCTGCGGAGAGACCGTCACCCCACCTCGGTTCGCATTGCACTTCGCTCCATGCGAACCAATCCTCCCCCTCCAGGGGGAGGATGGGGCACCTGTGATGCCGCGCGCGGAAGCGCGAGCGGGGTGGGGCGATCTCCCCACTCGGGCACCGCATCTGCGGAGAGGCTGTCACCCCACCTCGGTTCGCATTGCGCTTCGCTCCATGCGAACCGATCCTCCCCCTCCAGGGGAGGATGGGCACCTGTGATGCCGCTGACGATCTGGCGCATTTCGCTGGGCTGCCCCGCCCGCGAATCCTGCGGATGCCGCCGGGCTGCGGCTTGCGGGGGCGGCTACTTAAGGTTATCGCGGCTTTAGGCTTGGCCGTGTAGACCGGAGCCGCGGACCTGCCCGCGCCTGCGCGCGATACTAACCCTTTCTTAAGGCTGTCATTCCGGCAGCCTTGCACCCTGATGCTACCAAGCGAGACTTGAAGCCGGTCGGATGACGAGTTCGGATTTCCAGTTGCGAGGCGTGGGCGATCCCCGGCTGGCCGTGCACGCGACCTCTCCGTTGCCCGCCTGGCTCTGGTCGATCGACGGCACGCGCGTGCTCTGGGCCAATCCGGTCGGTGCAAAGCTGTTCGGCGCGGCTAATGCCACAGCGCTTGCGGACAGGACCTTCGGCCCGGCCGACAGCCATCGCCGCCAGGTCGCCCGGCTCGCGCGCCGGCTGGCGCCGAACGGCGCGATCAGGCTGGAACGGCTGCACGGCTTCGGCGCCCGCTTGGGCATGCTGATGACCTGCGCCTGCGCCCGTCTCGACTTCGCCGACGGAAGCTCCGGCGTGCTCGTCACCGCGATGGATCCGACGCTGCGCTCCATGCCGCTGGTCGAGCGCCTGCATCGTCTCGTCGAGGGCGCCAGGGTGCCGATGGCGGCGTTCGCGCCCGACGGCCTGTTCGTCGGCGCCAGCGAAGCCGCCCGCTCCCTGCTCGGCTTCCGCGATCTCGGCGATGCCGGGCTCGACCAGGCCCGCAGCGATGCGCTGACGAAAGGCCGCGCCGAGACGCCGATCGGAATCGGCCAGATGGTGCTGCAACGGGTCGGCGTCGGCGCCGATGTCGGTCTTGTCGCGCTGATCGAGCCGGCCGCCCGGCAGGCGGCGCCCGCTGCCGAAGAGACCATCGCGCGCGAACAAGACGCTCAGCCCGCACCTGAGGCTCCGCCGCCGGTCCCTCCGGCCGCGGCGCCGGACCAAGCGCAGCCTGCGCAGTCGAACGAGGCTGCATCCGAAATCGCGCTGTTCGACGCCTTCGCCGAGCCGGTCGATACGCCGGCTCCGACCGAGACCGCCCCGCCATCAGCGACGATCGCGGACGTAGCCGCCGCGAGCGACGCGATGCCGGAGGTCGTCACGATCTCGGAGGCGGCCGAAGCGCCTGTCCAGGAAACTGTCAGCGAAGCAGTCGACGCCGCGCCCAAAACTCCGGTTGAAAACCCGAGAGAGGCCATTGTGTCGCCGCAGGCCGCGCCGATCACCTCACACATGGTCGAACCGCCGCCAGCGGAGCCGTCCGCACCGCGTCAGCATCCGCTGCGCTTCCTGTGGCAGGTGGATGCGGAGGGGCGCTTTGTGCTCGGCTCAGACGAGTTCATCCACCTGATCGGTGCGCACACCGCCGCCGGCTTCGGCCGCCCCTGGCGCGAGATCGCCGACGAATTTGCGCTCGACCCCGAAGGCCGCGTCGCGCAGGCGCTTGCAAGCCACGACACCTGGGCCGGGATCACCGTGAACTGGCCGGCCGATGGCGGCGAGCATCTGCCGGTCGAACTCGCGGGCCTGCCGGTCTACGACCGCGAACGCAATTTCGCGGGCTTCAGGGGCTTTGGCGTCTGTCGCGATCTCGACGGACTGAACCGGCTCGATGCGCTCAGGCGCTTTGAGCTGTTCGCCGCGCCGCCCGCACAGCACGGCCTCTCCGCCGACGTCGTCGAACTCGATCCCGAGCCGGAGCCCGTGGCGGAGGCGTCGCCTCCGCCGAGCGAGCCGCCCGAGCCTGAGCCTGAGCCAACCCCTGAACCTGAACTGCCCGAACCCGTAGCCGACGCGAATTCACACCCAACCGATCCGGAAACACCAGTGGAAACGCCTCCCAATGTCGTGCCGTTCCGCCCGCCCGGCGATGCGCGATCGCCGACGCTGACTCCGGTCGAGAACAGCGCGTTCAACGAGCTCGCCCGGCAATTGTCCGAGCGGCTCGAACGCGAACGCGAGACCATCGCCGCCGTCGCGTCCGGGCCGCCGACGGAAACCACGCCCGAACCTTCGATGCCGGAGCCTGAGGCGCCGCACGCGCCGGCCGAATGGTTGACCGAACCCGCGCCGCCCGCGCAGGGCCACAGCGTGCGCGACCGCGCGCTGCTCGATCTGCTGCCGACGGGCATTTTGATCTACCGGCTCGACCGGTTGCTCTACGCCAACCCCGCCTTCCTCGCGCGCATGGGCTATTCCAGCCTGGGCGCGCTGGAGGATGCCGGCGGGCTCGATGCGCTCTACGTCGAGCCCGGCGTGTCGTCGGCGAGCAGCACGTCGCAAGCCGGCACGCCGGTGACGATCAGCGCGACGGTGGCGAACGGCCAAGAGCCGCTTCCGACCACCGAGGCGCATCTGCACACGATCGACTGGGACGGCGCGAGCGCGCATGCGCTGATCTGCGCGCTGCCGCAAGCCGCAACAGTCGTTGCTGCGCCCGTCATCGCGCCGTCTGTCGTCGTCGACCCCGTCGTCGCGGAATCCTTCCCCTACGCGCCCGAGCTCGAGCCCGAGGCCGGCGATACCGACGCCGAGGATCTCGCCGCGATCCTCGACACCACCGCCGAGGGCATCGTCATGTTCGATGCCGAAGGCAACATCCACGCCTGCAACCGCAGCGCCGAGGCGCTGTTCGGCTATGACGGCGAAACGCTGATGCAGCGGAACCTGGTGACGCTGTTCGCGCCGGAGAGCCAGCAAATCGTGTTCGACTATCTCGAAAGCCTCAAGAGCCAGGACATCGCGAGCCTGCTCGACCACGGCCGCGAGGTGCTGGGGCGCGAGAAGAAGGGCGGCGTCATTCCGCTCGCCATGATCATGGGCCGCACCAGGCCCGACGGCCCGAACTTCTTCGCCGTGTTTCGCGACCTCTCGCAGAGCAAGAAGGGCGAGAGCGAGCTCAAGAACGCCCGCCGTCTCGCCGACGGCGCGGCGAATGCCAAGGCCGACATGCTGGCGCGGATCAGCCACGAGATCCGCACGCCGCTCAACGCCATCATCGGCTTCGCCGAGGTGATGATCTCCGAGCGCTTCGGCACGCTCGGCAACGAGCGCTACGGCGAGTACATGAAGGACATCCGCGCCTCCGGCGAGCGCGTCATCACCATCATCGACGATCTGCTGGAGCTGTCGCGGATCGAGACCGGCAAGCTCGATCTCAATTTCGCCAACCTCAATCTCAACGATCTCGTCGAAGCCTGCGTCACGGTGATGCAGCCGCAGGCCAACCGCGAGCGCATCATCATCCGTACCTCGCTCGGGCATGCGTTGCCGCAGGTGAGCGTGGACGCGCGCGCGATGCGGCAGATCACCATGAACCTGATCTCGAACTCGATCCGGCTCGCCAGCGCCGGCGGCCAGGTCATCGTCTCGACCGCGCTCACCGACCGCGGCGAGATTGCCCTGCGCATCCGCGACACCGGCCACGGCCTGAGCGAGCGCGAGGTCGCCGCCGCGATGGAGCCGTTCCGCACGCCGCCGCCCGGCGATGCCGCGGACAGTTCGGCGCTGAGCCTGTCATTGACCAAGGCCCTGGTCGAAGCCAACCGCGCCAGGTTCAACATCAAGAGCGCGGCCAATTCCGGCACGCTGATCGAGGTGGTGTTCGCGCCGGTGGCGGTGGGGGCGTAGCGGCGGCGGAACAGCTGCGTAGCCGAGGTGAGCGAAGCGATACCCGGGAAGGTCCCGCATATCGCTCCGCGCATGCGGGCTACGCAGACGTGATCGTGGGGTCACCGAACCATCTCGCCGCCGCCTGAGCAGCCTCCTCATCGTCGGGTACGCCGTCACTGGCCCACGCGACGAAGCCATCGGGACGCAGCAGCACGGCGCTCAGACCCAGCCGATCCCTCGCCTCGCTCGCGACATAGGTGATCCGGTCGCCCCAGCGACTTGCCAGCGCCTGAAGCGGTGAACGCGCGTCGAAATCCAGCAGCAGACCTTTCGACGTCCTGAGGCGCTCTCCAACCGTCGTCCCGTCGCGCAACTCGAAATCCGGCGCGCTCCGTCCCATCAGCGGATGGCTGCCACCGAGATCGTAGCGGAGCGAAACGCCGCGCACGCGCCCGGCGAAATAGGTCGCACCGTCCCGCGTCTCGATGAGATCGCGAATGATGGCTTGGAGCGCGCGGGTGCTCGGTGTCGGCCGCATGATCGCGACCTGCGCGCGCGACCAGTCGAGGATTTGCGCGCCCACAGGATGCCGCTCGCGCGAATAGCTGTCGAGGAGATCGGCCGGTGCTTGCCTGCGGATCGTCGCCGCCAGTTTCCAGCCCAGGTTCATCGCATCGCCGAGACCGAGATTGAGGCCCTGGCCGCCCAGCGGCGAATGGATGTGAGCAGCGTCGCCCGCGAGGAGCACCCGCCCTCTGCGATACGTGGTTGCCTGATGGGCCCGATCCGTCCAGGTGGCGGCGAGCCGAAGCGCCGTGACGCTGACGTCGGTGCAGGAGACGCGACGCAGGACGCTCTGCACATGCTCGCGCGTGATCGGCTCGGTCCGGTGGAAAGCTCCGCCGTCGAAATCGACCATCGCGATCGTCCCGGGCTGCGCATAGGTATACATGCCGGCGAGCGTGTAGTTGCGGCCGTGACGAAGCTTGTCCGGATCGGCCAGCTCGACATCGATGGAATAGCCCGTGAACTCGGGGTCGGTGCCGACGAAGTCAAAGCCGCCAGTCTTGCGTACCGTGCTGCGGGCGCCGTCGCATCCGACAAGCCAGCGTGCCCGGAAGGTCTCGCCGGCCGCCTGCACTGTCACGTCTTCGCTCGAGGCGACAACGGCATTCACGCCAAAACCGCGCCGGATCTCGACGCCCATGCTGCATGCGCGCGCAGCCAGAACGGATTCGAGCGTTTCCATATCGACGGCAAGGTTGGCATCGGCCGACGTTGGCAGACGCCAGGACCACTTCGTGACATCGATGTTGTCCTGATAGAACTGGATGCCGGCGAAATGACCCGCGGGCCGTCGCGTCTGCTGCATCCAGTGGGCTGCGCTCTTGATCGCGCCTGAGGCAAGCTGCTGCGCGGCCACGATCTGTTCCAGCAGGCCGCGCCGGTGAAAGGCCTCGAGTGTGGGGATCGAAAGACCGCGCAGGCCAAACGGGAGTTGCTTCAGGGCCGAATGCGGATCTTGCGATTGCTCCAGCACCAGAACCTGGAGACCAGCGAGCCGCAACTCGCACGCGAGAAACAGGCCGACGGGACCGGCACCGGCAATGACGACGTCGTATGGATTCGAAGATTGATCGTGCATAGGACGCTCCTGAGGTCGATGTTCGACCGGAGCGTTCCCTGAGCTTGAGAATCACACGGACGAACGATTGGGCGCCATGGTGGCGTCCGATGTTCGTCGCGGGGATCTCGTGCACAAGGCCAAAGACCAGAGCTTTCGTTACCGAAAGGATTTGGGCTTACCAGACCAAATCTGCCTTTTCCGACACGAGCTGTATAGTTTCGTGGCGATCGATCCGCAACGAAAAAGGCACGGCGCTTGCGGCGCCGTGCCTTTCACATTCATGTGGCTTATCTCAGCTGTAGATCTCGAACAGGCCGGCGCCGCCCTGGCCGCCGCCGATGCACATGGTCACGACGCCCCACTTGGCCTTGCGGCGCGCACCTTCCTGGAGGATGTGGCCGGTGAGACGCGCGCCGGTCATGCCGAAGGGATGACCGATGGCGATCGAGCCGCCGTTGACGTTGTACTTGGCGGGATCGATGCCGAGCTTGTCGCGCGAGTAGAGGCACTGGCTCGCGAAAGCCTCGTTGAGCTCCCACAGATCGATGTCGTCGATCTTCAGGCCGGTGCGCTTCAGCAGCTTCGGGATCGCGAACACCGGGCCGATGCCCATCTCGTCGGGCTCGCAGCCGGCCGTTGCCCAGGCGACGAACCGGCCGAGCGGCTTGAGGCCGCGCTTCTCGGCATCCTTGGCTTCCATCAGCACCACGGCGGCGGCGCCGTCGGAGAGCTGGCTGGCATTGCCGGCGGTGACGAACTTGCCGGGACCCTTCACCGGCTCGAGTTTTGCCAATCCTTCCAGCGTGGTTTCAGGGCGATTGCATTCATCGCGATCGACGACGTAATCGACGATGCTCTCGGCCTTGGTCGCCTTGTCGACGACCTTCATTTTGGTCTTCATCGGGACGATCTCGTCCTTGAACTTGTTCGCCTGCTGGGCCGCGGCCATGCGGCGCTGCGATTCCAGCGAGAACTCGTCCTGGTATTCGCGGCTGAGCTTGTAGCGCTCGGCGACGATGTCGGCGGTGTCGATCATCGCCATGAAGATATCGGGCGCGACCTTGAGCAGCTCCGGATCGATCGATTCCTTCGGCGAGCCGCCGCCCGGGATCGAGATGCTCTCGACGCCGCCGGCAACGATGCAGTCGGCACCGTCGGAGCGGATCGAGTTGGCGGCCATCGCGATGGTCTGCAGGCCCGACGAGCAGAAGCGGTTCACGGAGACGCCGGCCGTGGTCGTCGGCAGGCCGGCGAGCAGCGCGGCCTGGCGGCCGATGTTCGGCGCGCCATGGGCGCAATTGCCGAGATAGCAGTCCTCGACATAGTCCTTCTCGACGCCGGCGCGGTCGACCGCGTGGTGGATGGCGTGGGCCGCAAGCGACATCGGCGGCGTGATGTTGAACCCGCCGCGGCCGGACTTGGCGAGGCCCGTGCGTGCATAGGAAACGATGACGGCTTCACGCATTGTCTTCTCCCTTTTCGAACGATTTTGAACGGAGCGTCCTGGGCGCCATTGGTACACAAAGTTCGACTGGCTTGGGAGAAATAAAGCGGGCCGCAGCATCAACAAAAACGCCGCCCTCTCGGGAGGGCGGCGTGATTGTTCCGCAGGTCGGAATATATGACGGCCGTCATTCCGTGGCGCGCGAGCGCCTCAGAACGTCAGTGCCTTGACCTGCTTGACCTGCGGCAGGGCCTGCACCTTGGCGAGCAGATCGGGCGGCACGACGCCGTCGACCTCGATCAGCGCGATGGCATCGGAGCCCGGCGCGACGCGGCCGAGATGGAAGGTCGCGATGTTGATCTTGGCGTCACCCAGCAGGCTCGCGAACTTGCCGATGAAGCCCGGCTTGTCCTCGTTGGTCACGTAGATCATCGACTTGCCGAACTCGGCGTCGACACGGATGCCCTTGACGTCGACGAGGCGCGGCTTGCCGTCATGATACACGGTGCCGGAGACCGAGCGCTCCTGGCGCTCCGTCGCCACCGTGACGGTAATCAGGCTCTCATAGTCGCTCTGGGCGGCACGCACGATCTCGTCCACCACCATGCCGCGCTCCTTGGCGACGACGGGGGCGGACACCACGTTGACCTCGCCCAGCATCGGCCGCAGCAGGCCCGACAGCACGGCCGAGGTGATCGCCTTGATCTTCATCTCGGCGACGTGGCCCTCATAGGTGATCTGCACCTTGAGGATGCCGGATTCGGTGAGCTGGCCGGCGAACGAGCCGAGCTTCTCGGCGAGCGAGATGAACGGCTTCAGCTTCGGCGCCTCTTCCGCCGTGATCGACGGGAAGTTGACGGCGTTCGAGATCGCGCCGGTGAGCAGGTAATCCGACATCTGCTCGGCGACCTGGAGCGCGACGTTCTCCTGCGCTTCCGTGGTGGAGGCGCCAAGATGCGGCGTGCAGATCACGTTGGGATGGCCGAACAGCACGTTCGCATTGGCGGGCTCCTCGACGAAGACGTCGAAGGCGGCGCCGGCGATGTGCTTGGAATTGAGCGCATCGACCACCGCCTGCTCGTCGACGAGGCCGCCGCGGGCGCAGTTGATCAGGCGCACGCCCTTCTTCATCTTGGCGATCGCGGATGCGTCGATGATGTTCTTCGTCTTTTCGGTGAGCGGGGTGTGCAGCGTGATGAAATCGGCGCGCTTCAAGAGGTCGTCGAGCTCGACCTTCTCGACACCGATGTCCTTGGCGCGCTCCGGCGACAGGAACGGATCGAAGGCGACGACCTTCATGCGCAGGCCGAGCGCGCGGTCGGCGACGATCGAGCCGATGTTGCCGCAACCGACGACACCGAGCACCTTGCCGGTGATCTCGACGCCCATGAAGCGGTTCTTCTCCCACTTGCCGGCCTGGGTCGAAGCGTCGGCCTGCGGGATCTCGCGGGCGAGCGCCAGCATCAGCGTGATGGCGTGCTCGGCGGTCGTGATCGAATTGCCGAACGGCGTGTTCATCACGATGATGCCCTTGGCCGTGGCGGCGGGAATCTCGACATTGTCGACGCCGATGCCGGCGCGGCCGATCACCTTGAGGTTGGTCGCCTTCTCGAGGATCTTGGCGGTCGCCTTGGTCGCGGAGCGGATGGCGAGACCGTCGTAATTGCCGATGATCTCGGCGAGCTTGTCCTTGTCCTTGCCGAGGTTGGGCTGGAAGTCGACCTCGACGCCGCGGTCCTTGAAGATCTGCACGGCGGCGGGCGAGAGCGCGTCGGAAATGAGAACTTTGGGTTTGGTCATGGGGATGATCCTTCGCCTTCCCTAACGGGAGGATCGGCCTGCGACGGCCGGAATTGAGTGAAGAAGCTTTGTCTTCCCCCTCTCCCGTTCTTACGGGGCGAGGGTTGGGGTGAGGGGCAGCCACAGGCGAAGGTGCAAGCGGAGAGAGCCCCTCACCCGGATTGCTGCTGGACGATGCTTCGCATCGCCAGGCGCGATCCGACCTCTCCCAGTAAGAACGGGGAGAGGTGAAAAAACTAAGCCGCCTTGGCGAGCTGCGCCTTGGTCTCGGCAAACGCCCAGTCGATCCACTGGGTCAAGAGCTCGACGTCCCTGGCCTCGACGGTAGCGCCGCACCAGATGCGCAGGCCGGCCGGCGCATCGCGGTAGTAGGCGAAGTCGTAGCCCGCGCCTTCCTTCTCGACCAGCGCGACCAGCTTCTTGGAGAAGTCGGCCTGCGCGTCCTCGGAGAGCGAGGTGATCGCGGGATCGGTGAACTTCAGGCACACCGAGGTGTTGGAGCGGATCGCGGCGTCCTTGGCCAGGAAGTCGATCCAGGGCGTCTTCGCCTTCCAGTCAGCCAGCACCTTGGTGTTGGCATCGGCGCGCGCGATCAGCGCCTTGAGGCCGCCGATCGACTTGGCCCAGTTCAGCGCATCGAGATAATCCTCGACGCACAGCATCGACGGCGTGTTGATGGTCTCGCCGACGAAGATGCCTTCGTTGATCTTGCCGCCCTTGGTCATGCGGAAGATCTTCGGCAGCGGCCAGGCCGGCTTGTAGGTCTCGAGCCGCTCCACCGCGCGGGGCGACAGGATCAGCATGCCGTGCGCGGCTTCACCGCCGAGCGCCTTCTGCCAGGAGAAGGTGACGACGTCGAGCTTGGCCCAGTCGAGCGGCTGCGCGAACGCGGCAGAGGTCGCGTCGCAAATGGTCAGGCCTTCGCGGGTCGCGCTGATCCAGTCAGCGTTCGGCACGCGCACGCCTGAGGTGGTGCCGTTCCAGGTGAAGACGATGTCGGACTTCGGATCGACCTTGGAGAGGTCGGGGATTTCACCATAGGCCGCGTTGAGCTTGGTGACGTCCTTGAGCTTCAATTCCTTGACGATGTCGCTGACCCAGCCCTCGCCGAAGGATTCCCAGGCGAGCGTGGTGACGGGCCGCGCACCGAGCAGCGACCACAGCGCCATCTCGACCGCGCCGGTGTCGGACGCGGGAACGATGCCGATGCGATAATCGGCGGGCACTTCAAGCACTTCGCGCGTCAGGTCGATCGCGAGCTTGAGCTTGGTCTTGCCGACCTTCGCGCGATGCGAACGGCCGAGCGCTGCGTCCTTGAGATTTTGGGCGTTCCAGCCGGGGCGCTTGGCGCAGGGGCCGGAGGAGAAATGCGGCACGTTCGGCCGCGAAGCGGGCTTCGCTACAGTCATGATCTACCCTTCCAGATAGTAAGCCTCCCGTTGGGGGGAGGTGTCCCGCCGCGGCTGATACGGGAAACGGGAAGAGTCGTCAAGGAAGTTCCGGCATCTCACGCTGGAGTGAAGGCGCTTCCGGCGCAATCTTGGGGGATTCGACCACGGCAAGCGCGTTCAGCAAGTCCGTGGCATCGCTGATCAATTGCGCGGCACGACGGCGGCTGCCGACTTTCAAAATGCATTTGTCATTGGCCTGCACGACGTAATCGTTGCCGACCTTGATCATGGAATAGCTTGTCATCGAAATCCCCGAACCGACCGAGCCCGGTGTCTGACGCTGCCGTAGCACCGTTCGTTCCCGGCTCAACGTGAACGACGGCTGGGTAGTTTACCGGCTCTTAATATGAACGAATGCGCGATCCGAATTTGCTGATCGCGCAAGGCTCGCGACGAGCTGCGTCAAAAGCGGACAGTCATGCCGACGTGACTCGCAGCGAAGCCGAGCCGCTTGTAGAAGCGCTGCGCGTCTGTTCGCGTCTGATGCGTCAGCAGTTCGACCAGATTGCAGCCGCGCGCTTTCGCTTCCGCGACCGCCCATTGCACCAGCTGCTCGCCGATGCCGCGGCCGCGACAATCGGAAGCAACGCGGACATCTTCGAGCAGACCGCGGATGCCGCCTTGCGTGCTGATGCCCGGCAAGATCGCGAGTTGCAGGCAGCCGACCACCCTGCCCTCGCTCTCTGCCACCACGAGCGTGAGATTTTGATCGCGCGCGACCCGCTCGAACGCCTGGTAATAGGACTCAGGCAGCGGATCCTCCACGCGCTCGCGGGCACGCCCGAGATGATCGTCGGCAAGCATGGCGACGATCGCCGCAACGTCCTCGCGGCGCGCGGGACGGATGGAGACGGACTTCTCGTTCATGTCGGGAAACTCCAAGAATCAGCGCGACTCTCAGCGCGCCGGTGGAAGGCCGAGCCAGGCTTCGGCCTCGCCGATCCAGCGGCGGATGGCGGCATGGCGGCCGAGATCGAAGCCACCTTCATGCGCGAGGCGGGTATAGGCGAGCAGCGAGACGTCGGCGAGCGAAATCAGGTCGCCGGCGAAGAAGCGGCTTGCCGCAAGATGCTGCTCCATGCGGTCGAGCGCCGCATAGCCGCGCTTGACCTTGTCAGGATCGAGCTGGGACGCATCCTTGCCGAGATAGACCAGCTGGAAGCGGCACACCGCGATATAGGGCTCGTGGCTGTACTGCTCCCAGAACAGCCATTCGTCCATCTTGGCCGCAGTGAAGGCATCGCGCGGAACGAGCGCGCTGTCGCGGGCGAGATAGCGGATGATGGCATTGGACTGCGCCAGCGTGCGGCCGTCGTCGAAGGCGACGGTGGGCACCTGGCCGGCGCCGTTCATTTTAAGGAATTGCGGCGTGCGCGTCTCGCCCTTGCGGGTGTCGATCTCGATCCATTGGTAAGGCAGCGCGAGCTTGTCGCAGACCCACTTCACCTTCAGACAATTTCCGGAGTTGGTATCGCCGTAGATCTTCATCGCTGCCGCTCCGCGTCTAGCGACAGAGCATCAGGACGCCGCCGCCCTGTCAACCGGCTGCATCGGCGCGTCTAGAACTGGTAGCCGGCGCCGACGCGGAAGTTGTTCAGGCCGACAGTAATGTCCTTCACGTTTGAGAAGCCGACATGCTCCCATTCACCGCGAATGAGGAAGTTGCCGCAGATCGCGTATTCGACGCCGATGCCGGCCGTCCATCCGTACATAAAGCTGTTGGTGCGCTGCTCGGTGCTGGACAGTGTGGCTGAACCGGCGGGAAGATGGCGATGAACCGTCGTAGTCACGCCGCCGCTGACCACAGCCTCGTCGAAGTCGTCGTATTTCTGCCAACTCACGGTCGCAAATCGCGAGACTTCAGCGCGCCCGACCGCCAGCCCGGCGAAACCATACGGCATGAAGTCGCCGCCGTCCCAGCCGACCCGACCCCGGAAAGTCGCATAATCCTTGAGCTTCAATGAAGCACCGCCACCGAGCGAGGTGTTGTAAGTGTAGGTATGGCCCGCGGGACCCGTTTCGCCGGGAAGTATTCGGCCCATGGAGTCGCTGGCCGTGCTCGATATGCTGCTCATGTAGCTGTAATTGGCTTCGACGCCCATCACGGCGTCGTAGAGCTGCCAGTTCTTGCCCACATAGGCGCCGAACCCCGTCGACTGTACGTGGTTTTTCGGCAGCAGCGACCAACCGCCGACCGGCGCCTGCAGGATGCTGTTGCGAAGCATGAAATCGGTCATCGACTTCGGGGCGTGACTGAAGTCGATGTCGGTCGTGGCAAAGCCGAACTGGCCGCCGACATAGAAGCCGTCCCAATTATGGGATGACTTCGACAGGCCGTCGGTGAAGCTGCCGCGCAAGATGGGAAGATCGGAGAGATCGGCCGCGTGCGCAGCAGACACCGTCCCCAACATCGCCGCCGCCAACAACATCAGCCCACGCATCACAACGCTCCATCGAACTCGAACTGTTGCGATGATCATCGCCTGTTAACCTTAACCAATGGTTGCGTCTGACGTTTTCGTCGCCGCTCGCCATGAAAAATATGCAAAGCAAAACGGCGCGGGATGATCCCGCGCCGTTAAGAGACGTTAAGCGATGAGGCTGACGATCAGCCCTTGGTGATGAGCGGCGGCGGCATGTAGGCCGGCGGGCTGCTCAGGTCCCAACGCACGCCGAGCTTCACGTCATGCGAGGTGATGTCCTTGACCTTGATCGTGGACGAGCCCGAGATGCTGTTGTCGTAGGCGCGGAAGTTGCCGGGATTGGCGTCGCCGAGATCCATGTAGCTGTAGGCGAGTTCGACGGTGAGGCCGGGGCTGACCTTGTAGGCGAGACCAGCATGGGCGGCCCAGGCGAAATTCCACTTACCGTTGTCGGCGAAGTAGGTCACGCTGTTGGAGAGCCCGCCGGGATTGATCCGGGTGCCGTCGTCACGGAAGCCGCTGAGCTTGTTGTAGGAACCGCCGACACCGGCGCCGATGAACGGGGTGATGCACCACCAGGTGCCGAGATCGACATAGGCGTTGGCCATGACGACCCACTCGGACTTGCTGCCGGAGTAGTTGTTGGCTTCGAAGTCGGTCGCGCTGAGCGTGACATTGTCCGAACCGTGCAGATTGGCCTTGCCGCGATACTGGCCGATCACGTCGGTGCGGAACCAGTCGTTGAAGCGATAACCAACGCCGAGGTCGAACAGCGGCGAGCTGTCGAAGCCGAGGCCCACGGTCTGGGTCGGGAACGTCTGCGCGGTCGCGCTGTCGATCCGCTTGGCGCTCTGGTTGGTCATGCCGATGTCGCCGCGGAGATACCAGCCGCCGAAGTCGGCGGGCGGAGCCGGCGGCGCGTACATGGGAGGCGGAGCGGCGATCGGCATATCGGCGGCGAACGCCATCGAAGAGATGAGGGTCGCCGCACCTGCGGCAAGGAGAGACTTAACGCTACGCATTTTGGCTTCGTCCTTATGGCCGGTGAGGCAAAATGCTGACGCCCCACGTTCTGGAAACTCACGGGAGGACGATGGCACCAAATGTTTAAGCGCCACTTAACCCTAATTTTTAAGGTTGATTTTTTCTCACCACTCGCGCGCATGCGGCAGAAGCGTTGCAAAAATGCGGCGCCCCGGCGCGCCAATTGCTAACGATTGATGAAGCCGCAATGCAGCGAAACAGGATTTGTTAACGCAGGTGCCGCGGCAGCTTGGGCAGGAACACCGCAAGCAGGCCGATCGCCGGCAGCCAGGCACAGACCTGGTAGACGAACTCGATCGAGGTGTGATCGGCGAGCTTGCCGAGCACGGCGGCACCCAGACCGCCGATGCCGAAGGCAACGCCGAAGAACACGCCCGAGATCATGCCGAAGCGGTGCGGCACCAGCTCCTGCGCGAACACGATGATCGACGACGTCGTCGAGGAGATGATCAGGCCGATGATCACTGACAGCACCGCGCTCGCATAGAGCCCGGTATAAGGCAGCGCCAGCGTGAACGGCAGCGCGCCGAGGATCGAGATCCAGATCACGATCTTGCGGCCGAAGCGATCGCCGAGCGGACCGCCGAAGAACGCGCCGACCGCATTCGCGGCAAGGAAGATGAAGAGATAGATCTGCGCCGCCTGCGTCGACACGCCGAAGCGATCGATCAGATAGAAGATGTAGTAGCTCGACAGGCTCGAGACGTAGAGCTGCTTCGAGAACAAGAGCGCCACCAGCACCGCAAGCGCGACCGCGACGCGGCGCGAGCTCGGCGCGTCGGGATGGGCCTGAACCGTCGCCGTCTTCTTCGCCTTGATCTGCGGCTCGTACCAGCGGCCGATGCGCCAGAGGATGAGGATCGCGAGGAACGCGATCGAGGAGAACCATGCGATGCTGCCCTGCCCGAAAGGCACCACGATCAGCGCCGCCAGCACCGGCCCCATCGACGTGCCGAAGCTGCCGCCGAGCTGGAACACCGATTGCGCAAAACCGTAGCGACCGCCGGAGGCGAGCCGCGCGATGCGCGCGGATTCAGGATGAAACACCGCCGAGCCGAGGCCGACCAGCGCGGCAGCAATCAGGATGACGAGATATTGGTGCGCGGCGCTGAGCAGCAGCAGGCCGAAGAAGGTCGAGGCCATGCCGATCGACAGCGAATAGGGCTGCGCCTTCTTGTCGGTGTAATGGCCGACCACCGGCTGGAGCAGCGAGGCCGTGAACTGGAAGGCCAGCGTGATCATGCCGATCTGCGCGAAGTCGAGCGCGTAGGTGTCCTTCAGGATCGGATACACCGAGGCGATCAGCGACTGCATGGTGTCGTTGAGGAAGTGCGAGAAGCTGATGCCGGCGAGCACGCCATAGGCCGGCCCTGCGGCAGCCCGGGCGGCCGGCGCCACGTCGCTGACGACGACCGGCTCGGTCAGCGTTTCCTCGGAGACGACGACAGGCTTGTTCAATGGAGCATCCTGGCGGGCACGGCAGATTGCCGCACCGCCTAACTACGATGCCGGCTGCGGCCGATCCACCGCCAATCGTCGATGGCTGGAATGCACGTGCCGGTTTCACCGCGAGGCGACACGGCCTGCATGGTTCGAGACGCCCGCCGTTGGCGGGCTCCTCACCATGAGGGTCCGGGGATTTCGTAGCCCGGATGGAGCGAAGCGTAATCCGGGACGTCTATGTCCGCCGGCTCGATCCCCGGATTTCGCTGCGCTCCATCCGGCTACGATCGTGCTTCGCGTAGCGATGCGCCTCAGGCCGCCGCCTGTCCGAGCGCGGAGACGATGGTGTCGACGACGTCCTCGACCAGAAGGCGGTCCTCGCCCTCGCCCATGACGCGGATCACGGGCTCGGTGCCGGACGAGCGGATCAGAAGGCGGCCGTGGCCGTTGAGCCGCTTCTCGCCGTCGGAGATCGCCGATTTGACGTCGGAATCCTCGAGCGGCTTGCCGCTCTTGTAGCGGACGTTCTTCAGGATCTGCGGCAGCGGGTCGAAACGGTGGCAGACCTCCGACACCGGCCGGCGCAGCTTCTGTACCACGGCCAGCACCTGCAGCGCCGCAACGAAGCCGTCGCCGGTGGTGGCATAGTCGGACAGGATGATGTGGCCGGACTGCTCGCCGCCGAGATTGTAGCCGCCTTTCAGCATCTGCTCGAGCACGTAGCGGTCGCCGACCGGCGTGCGCACGAGATCGAGCCCCTGCCCCTTGAGGAAGCGTTCGAGGCCGAGATTGGACATCACGGTGGCGACGATGCCCGGCCGCGACAGCCGGCCGTCTTCCTTCCAGCTCTGCGCGATCACCGCGAGCAGCTGGTCGCCGTCGACGGTGTGGCCGCGCTCGTCGACCAGGATGACGCGATCGGCGTCGCCATCGAGCGCGATGCCGATGTCGGCGCGCATCTCGCGCACCTTCTTCGACAGCGTTTCCGGCGAGGTCGAGCCGCATTCCTTGTTGATGTTGAAACCGTCGGGCTCGACGCCGATCGGCACGACGTCGGCGCCCAATTCCCACAGCGCTTCCGGCACCACCCTGTAAGCGGCGCCGTTGGCGCAATCGACCACGACGCGCAGGCCGTCGAGCGAGAGATCGCGCGGCAGCGTGCGCTTGGCGAATTCGATGTAGCGGTCATGCACGCCGTCGATACGGCGGGCGCGGCCGAGGCTCGCGCTCTGAGCGAGCCGCTTGTCGAGGGATTCGTCGAGCAGCTGCTCGATCTGCTTCTCGACGTCGTCGGAGAGCTTGAAGCCCTGCGGGCCGAACAGCTTGATGCCGTTGTCCTCGAACAGATTGTGCGAGGCCGAGATCATCACGCCGAGATCGGCGCGCATCGACTTGGTCAGCATCGCCACCGCCGGCGTCGGCATCGGGCCGACCAGCAGCACGTCCATGCCGACCGAGGTAAAACCCGCGACCATCGCATATTCGATCATGTAGCCGGACAGACGCGTGTCCTTGCCGATCACGACCCGGTGGCGATGGTCACCACGCTGAAACGCAAGGCCTGCGGCCTGGCCGACCTTGAGCGCGAGCTCCGGCGTGATCAGTCCGTTGGCGCGGCCCCGGATCCCGTCCGTCCCGAAATATTTGCGGCTCATATCGTCCCCCACGCAACAACCAGGGACCCCTCTACAACTACGGGATGCCCGAAAGGGACCCGCATCCCTGATTTGCTGAGACGTTATAATGCCTTCGCGGCCAACTTGGCTTCAAAAAATGTGATTAATCATTACGGGACCGGGCCCAAGGCGCCCCGGTAACTTGTTGTTAGCACTATATTTCCGGCCGACAGGGCGGAACGGAGCGGAACCCGCCCCTAGTCGGAGCGCTTCACATGGCCGTCCTGGCGGCTCGGCGCCGGCTGGGTGACGTTGACGGGATCGGACCCCGGGAAGGTCTCTTCCAGACCCTCCTCCAGCGCGTCGTCGAGATCCTGCTTCTCCTTGATCTCTTCCGGTGTCGGCTGGCCGTGCGGTTTGCTCATGGCGCCCTCCTCCCAAACGATTTGGCTGTGCATCCAACCATGCTAGATGACCCCTCGATCTTCCGATGCAAGACTTCTGAAGCAAGACTTCTGAAGCAAGACTTCTGATGCAAGACGGGCCGGGGAAACGTTCATGAAGCACATCACCTGTATCGACGATCTTCGCACGCTGCATCAGCGCCGCGTGCCGAAGGCGTTCTTCGACTATTGCGACCGCGGCTCCTATGCCGAGGAAACGCTGCGCGCCAACCGCGAGGACATGCAGGCGATCAAGTTCCGCCAGCGCGTCCTGGTCGACGTCTCCAGGCGCGACACCTCGACCATGATCCTCGGCGAGTCCTCGACCATGCCGTTGATATTGGCGCCCGTCGGCCTCCTGGGCATGCAGCATGGCGACGGCGAGATTCACGCCTGTCGCGCCGCGCAGGCCGCCGGCATCCCGTTCACGCAGTCGACGATGTCGATCTGCTCGATCGAGGACATCGCCGCCAATGTCGAGAAGCCGTTCTGGTTCCAGCTCTACGTGATGAAGGACCGCGGCTTCATCAAGGAATTGATCCAGCGCGCGATGGCGGCGAAATGCAGCGCGCTCGTGCTGACCGTCGATCTCCAGGTGATCGGCCAGCGCCACCAGGACATCAAGAACGGCATGACGGTGCCGCCGGAATGGTCGCTGTCGAAGCTGATCGATTTCGCCACCAAGCCGGCCTGGGTGTCGGGCGTGCTGCAGGGCAAGCGCCGCACCTTCGGCAATCTCGCCGGTCATCTGAAGGTCAGCGACGACATTACGTCGCTCTCGACCTGGATCAACTCGCAGTTCGACACCTCGCTGAACTGGAATGACATCGAGTGGATCCGCAGCATCTGGCCGGGCAAGCTGATCCTGAAGGGCATCCTCGACGTCGAGGACGCCGAGCTCGCCGCGAAGACCGGCGCGCAGGCGC
Organism: Bradyrhizobium barranii subsp. barranii; assembly: GCF_017565645.3. Classification (NCBI taxonomy): domain Bacteria; kingdom Pseudomonadati; phylum Pseudomonadota; class Alphaproteobacteria; order Hyphomicrobiales; family Nitrobacteraceae; genus Bradyrhizobium; species Bradyrhizobium barranii. Next base: position 1,814,800 of record NZ_CP086136.1, on the reverse strand, counting down.
TGGTCGTCTCCAACCATGGCGGCCGTCAGCTCGACGGCGCACCGTCCTCGATCGAGGCGCTGCCGGAGATCGTCGACGCGGTCGGCTCGCAGATGGAGATCATGTTCGACGGCGGCGTCCGCTCCGGCCAGGACGTGATGCGCGCGCTCGCGCTCGGCGCAAAGTCCTGCATGATCGGCCGCGCCTACGCCCATGGCCTCGGTGCCGGCGGCCAGGCCGGCGTCGCCAAGGCGATCGACATCATCCAGAAAGAGCTGCTCACGACCATGGGCCTGTGCGGCGTCAACAGGATCGACGAGATCGACGATCACATCATTGCGGTGTGAGGCGAAGCGAAGCGTGCCCACCATTTCCGTCGCATTCGTTAGAACGTCGTGGGCACGGCGCCAGCGCGCCTTTGCCCACCCTACGATTCCGCAGCCTCAAGCGCCGCCGTCGTCCCGGACAAGCGAAGCGCAGATCCGGGACCCATAACCACAGGGAGTGCTTTGGCGAAGACTGGTGGTTATTCAGTCTTCGCGCGGTACTGATACCTCTGCCCAGCGATAGATCACGCGGTATGGGTCCCGGCGTTCGCCGGGACGACAGCGAATTTGTGGCGGCAGCTTCCGCCCCACATCGGCGGCGTAATCCCATCCCTGCCGACATTGACCCGGTTGGCCTCGAGCGAGCCGTCCTCCTTCTTCGCCGCGCCGAAGATGATCAGCTTGGCGCCGGGCTTGATCTCGGATTTGTCGCTGGCGACGAAGGTGACGATCGGCGTATCCGGCGGCACCACCACTTTCTTCTCGCCGTCCTTGTACTTGACGGTGATGTTCTGGCCGTCGGTGCCTTCCACCGTCTGCGCCACGGTCGCGTTGGTCATGGTCGAGTTGGCGCGCGCATCCCAGGGACGAAAACCTTCGGCCGCGCCGCGCTGGTTTTCCGGGAAGATGTGCACCGCGATCGCCTTCTGCGTGCCGTCGGGCTGGGGCATGCCGGTGACGCCGATATAGGAGCCTTCCTTGATCTCCGCGAGCGACGTCTTGACCACGGCGAAGACCGCGACGTTGTCGGTCATGCGCACCTTCACGTCGCTGCCTTCGCGCGTCTTGATGCCGAGGGTGTTGCCGTCGACGCTCTCGATGGTGCCGCGGATGCGGACCGTCGGCGACTGCTGCGCCGAGGCGGAGAACACGGAAGTGACGACGAACGCCGCTACGAACAGGCGCGGCATCCAGCTTGATTTCGACATGTTGCGATTCTCCATCACATCGGTGGTGTCAGGCCGTCGAGGCCGACACTGACGCGGTTGGTTTCAAACGAGCCGTCCGGCAGCTGCTTCATGAAGGCGACGACTTTTGCGCCGGCCTTCAGCTCGGATTTGTCGCCGGGCACGAAGGTCACGACCGGCGTGTTGTCGGCGACGAACACCTTCTTCTCGCCGTCCTTGTACTTCACCAGCAGCGTATGGCCGTCATTGCCGACCACGCTCTCCGACACCGTGGCGTTGGTCATGGTGGAGTTCGGCTTGAGGTCATAGGGCCGCGAGCCCTCGCCGGTGCCGCGCATGCTCTCCGGAAACACGTGGACCTCGACCGCGTTCTGGCCGCCGTCCGGACCCGGCACCGTGGTGGCGCCGACGAAGGAGCCGACCTTGATGTCGGCGAGTGAAATTTTGGTAACGCCCGACACGTTCACGTTAGGGGCGATGCGAAGCTTGACGTCCTCGCCGCTGCGCGACTTGACCTGCATGGTGTCGCCATTGACGCTCTCGATCGTGCCGCGCACGCGCGTCGGCACCGGCGCCCTCTGCGCGACGGCATAGAGGGTGGAAGCGGCCACCATCGCGACGGCGATGAGCGGACGTGTGAAAGTTGCACGTTGAATAGGCATGACGGTCTCCGGATTGTCCCCACGGGGATAGAACTCCGGAGGTGGGGTGCTATTCGCCGTTATCCTTTCAAGTCTTTGTGAGATCGGCCTCGACCAGCGCGCGCAGCTCGGCCGTGACAGCAGGCCTTTGGCCGAACCACAGCTCGAAGCCGCGCACCGCCTGATGCAGGAGCATGCCGAGACCGTCGGCGGTGTTCAGGCCGCGCGCCTTCGCAGCCGCCAGCAGCGGCGTCACCAGGGGAACGTAGACGAGGTCGGCGACGACCGCCCCGTCCGGCAGGCGCGCCACATCGACATCGAGTGAAGGCTGGCCGTGCATGCCGAGCGAGGTCGTGTTGACGAGAAGTCTTGCGCGCGGCAGCACGTCGTTGATGCCGTCCCAGGGAATCGGATGCACGTTCGGCCCGAATTGCTCTGCCAGCGTCTCGGCGCGCGCGATGGTCCGGTTGGCGAGGTGGATGCGCTTGATGCCGCGTTCGAGCAGGCCGAACACGACCGCGCGCGAGGAACCGCCGGCCCCGAGCACCAATGCCTCTTCCGCGCTGTCCCAACCGGCCGCTCCGGCATCGAGATTGCCGATGAAGCCTTCGACATCGGTATTGGTCGAGCGCAGCTCGCCGTCGGCAAACCACAGCGTGTTCGCAGCGCCGACGGCCCTGGCGCGCGCATCGGGCGTGGACAGCGCCAGCACGTCTTCCTTGTGCGGGATGGTGACGTTGGCGCCGACGAAGCCGCGCAGCGACAGCCGCAGCACGAAGTCGCGCAGATCCTCGGGCGGGACCGCCTCGATGACGTAGCCTCCCTCGATCCCGAGCGTGCGCAGCCAGTAACGATGGATCAGCGGCGAGCGCGAATGCGCGGCCGGCCATCCGATCAAACAGGCTGCGGGAGTCCTGGGCGCGGTCATCTTTCCCTCGGGTCGTGTTCGAGGCGATCCATTTCGCGTCCCGCCGGCTCTGTCAAGCGCGCGGCCGCCGCATCGCCGCGGCCACGATCGCAGCCAAAGCCAGCGCCGCGGCGGCGGCGGCGAACCAGATCGCGGCGAGGTTGATCCGGGCATAGCCGAGCGCCCCGCCCGCCGACCCCGCAACGAGCGCCGCCCACAACAGCAGGTTCGGCGCCCAATTCCAGCGCGGTCCGCCGGTGAGGCTCACCGCGAGGAACTGGCCGACCTTGACCAGCGCGCCCGTGACATAGGTGAGGCCGAGGCCCGCGCCGCCGTCGATCTGGAACACGGCGTTCTCCAGGCCCATCGCGAGCACGATGGCCGCGATCGCGAGGTTCGACAGGCCGTAGGCATGGCAAAGTCCGGCACCCGCAAGCAGCCCGGTTTCAATGAGAAGCAGCCAGGGCTGCCGCTCGGCCCCGCCGCCGAGCACGACGAGGCTGCCGGCCGCGGCTCCGGCCACGAACAGCGCGATCAGGCCGAGGGCGCTGGCGGCCTGCCACCACTGCGCTTCCGCAAGGCTGACGCCGAGACGCGTGGAGTTGCCGCTCATGAACGAGACGAACAGGCCGCCGAGATGCAGGAAGCCGATGCCGTCGACATAGCCCGCCAGCATGCTGAGCGCGCAGGCCAGCGCAATATTGCGACGCGAATCCAGCATTCCCTGCACCACCGCCGTGACGCGGCAGTGTCGATCAAATCGGCCGGCTTGAGAAGTGCGCTGCCGTCAGGTCGCGACCGCGTCATCGGCCACGGGCTGCGCCGCGCCGCCCTTGATGTCGGCGACGGCACGCGCGATCGTCGCGCGATAGCGCGCACGCGGCGGCGTCACGCCGTGGGTGAGCAGCGCGCGGCGAACCGCGGGCGACGCCCCCGTGATGAACAGCCGGATGCCGTGGCGGTGCGCCTTGACGGCGACGCGACCGAGCACGTTGGCGGCCGTCGAATCCAGGAACGGCACCGCGGCGAAATCGACCACAAGACCCTTGCGCTGGTCGGCGATGCCGTCGAGCACGTTTCCGATTGCCGAGGCGGCACCGAAGAAGAACGCGCCGGTGATGCGGTAGACCAGCACGTCGCGATCGATGGCGAGCGCGGGATCGTAAGGCACGCGCTCGCCATTGCCGTCATCGGGACGATCGGCGGCCACCAGCGGGGAGCGCTCCTCGATGCCCGTCATCTCCGCCATGCGGTGGATGAACAGCACCGCGCCGAGCGCGAAGCCGACCAGGATGCCTTCGGTCAGGTCGCGGAAGATGGTGAGCAGGAAGGTCGCGAGCAGCACGACGGCATCGCCCCAGGATGAGCGCAGCAGCGTCGCGAATTCGTGCTTCTCCGCCATGGTCCAGGCGACGACGACGAGCACGGCGGCGAGCGCGGCCAGCGGGATGTAGCTCGCGAGCGGCGCTGCGATCAGCATGAACAGCAGCAGGAAGACCGAATGCAGCATGCCCGCGAGCGGCCCGCGTCCGCCGGCGCGGATGTTGGTGGCGGTGCGCGCGATCAGGCCGGTGACGCAGATGCCGCCGAACAGCGCCGAACCGATATTGGCCGCGCCTTGCGCCACCAGCTCGCAATTGGAGCGGTGACGGCGACCGGTCATGCCGTCGGCCACCACCGCCGACAGCAGCGATTCGATCGCGGCCAGCAGCGCGAACGAGATCGCATCGGGCAGCACGGCCGTCGCCTTCGCAAGCGAGAACGCCGGCAGCGCCGGCGACGGCAATTCGCGCGGAATGCCGCCGAACCGGCTGCCAATCGTCTCAACCGGCAGCGACAGCACGGCAGTCGCCACCGCCGCGAGCACGACCGCAATCAGGATGCCGGGCCAGGATGGCCGCCAGCGCCGCAAGGCCGCGATGATGGCAATGCTGACGATCGCGACCGCGACGGCGGAGGGATTGATCGTGTGCAGGCCTCCGGCGAGCGCGACGAGTTTCGGCACGAATTCGCTGGGCTCTTTCCCAGCCAGCGTGATCCCGCCGAGATCGCGGAGCTGGCTGGCGAAGATGATCACGGCGATGCCCGCGGTGAAGCCGACCGTGACGGGGTAGGGAATGAACTTGATGTAGGTGCCGATCCGCAACAGGCCCGCGGCGATCAGGACCATGCCCGCCATTAGGGTGGCGAGGATGACTCCGTCGACGCCATGCCGCTCCGCGGTTACCGCGACCAACACGATGAAGGCGCCGGCGGGCCCGCCGATCTGGAAGCGACTGCCGCCGAGCAGCGACACGATGAAGCCACCGACGACAGCGGTGTAGAGCCCGCGGTCCGGCGTCACGCCCGAGGCGATTGCGATCGCCATCGACAGCGGCAGCGCGACGATGGCAACCGTCAGGCCCGCGAACACATCGGCGCGGAGATCCGCGAGGCCGTAGCCTTCGCGCCAGACGGTGACGAGCTTGGGAAGATAGAGTTCGGTAAAGGTCGGTCGACGCAGCTGATGCAGCTTGCCTGCGTGTTCGCCTGTGATGCTCATGTCCGCAGAGTGCTCCGCTGCCCACAATGCTCCGGTGCATCGTGCAGCGCGCGCGTGCGACGATGCGCTAGCTCATCCCGAGCACGATCAACGCGATCATGCTCCCACGCGACGCGGCGGCCCCGGCTCCTTCAGGCGAACGCCCCGCCCGCCGCTGTCGCTGCGGGCCTGCTCGCCGATCAGCTCGACGCCGGCCCGGTCGAACGCCTCGACCACCTTGATCAAGGTCTCAACCACGCCGCGCACATTGCCGGTGCTGGCCTCCATCCGCTGGATGGTCGGCAGCGAAACGCCGGCGAGCTCGGCCAAGGTTCTTTGGTCAATGCCAAGCAGCGCGCGGGCTGCCCGCATCTGGAACGACGTGATCACCGTGGCCTCACGTATCAGAGTTTATAAGTGATATCTGGAGCATGTACAATGATGTAAAATACATCATTGTAAGGGGAGCGCAAGGGGCTGCCCCGTCTGCCTCCGTCATTGCGAGGAGCTCTCGCGACGAATCAATCCAGACCGCCTCGGCAGAGCCAGTCTGGATTGCTTCGCTACGCTCGCAATGACGGAGGTTGGGCGCGGGTTCGGCCAAACGAAACACCGTGCCCGCGGAAACAGCCCCTCACCTCAGCCTCTCCCCGTAAAGAACGGGGAGAGGGAGTGAGAGAGCCGTGCTTCCCTTACATCACGCCGCGTGCTGATGCGCGGCGATGATCTGGTCGGCGGCGCGGCCGGTCACCTCGGCCATGTGGTCGAACTGACGGGTGAAGCTGCCGGCTCCAGCCGTGGCCGAACGCAGCTCGACGATGAGCTCGCCGATCTCCGCTTCCGGCATCATGGCGCGGACGCAGTCCCATCCGCTCCAGCCGTCACGGGTGTCGAAGCCGAGGATCTGGCCGCGCCGCGCCGACAGGATCGCGTTGATCTTGGCGGTGGCGTCGGTCGGGCAGACGATCTCGACCACGTGGATCGGCTCCAGCAGCACCGACTGGCATTGCGGCAGGCCTTCGTTGAGTCCGACCCGCGCCGCCGTGCGGAAGGCGAGGTCGGAGGAGTCGACGCTGTGATAGGAGCCGTCGGTCAGCGTCACCTGCAGATCGGTGACGGGGAAACCGAGCGGGCCGCGTGTGAGCCCGTCGACAACCCCCTCTTCCACCGCGCCGATATAATTGCGCGGCACCGCGCCGCCGACCACCTTCTCGGTGAACTTGAAGCCCTCGCCGCGCGGCAGCGGCTTGATGTCGAGCACGACATCGCCGAACTGACCGTGACCGCCGGATTGCTTCTTGTGGCGGCCGCGCTGGACGATCGGCTTGCGGATGGTCTCCTGGTAGCCGATCGCGGGTGGATGCGAGGTGATCTTGACGCCGAAGCGGTCGCGCAGCCGTTCGCTCGCCACGCGCAGATGCATCTCGCCCTGCCCCCACAGCACGGTGTCGTGGGTCTGGGCGTTCATCACGACGCCGAGCGAGGGATCCTCCTCATGCAGCCGGGCAAGGGCCTGGCCGAGCTTGACGTCGTCCTTGCGGTCGGTGGCGGCGACCGAGATCGCGAGCACCGGCGGCGTCGGCTCCGGGGCGAACAGCGCAGCCGGCGGGGACTTGCCGCTCGAGACCGTGTCGCCGGTCTTGATCGGGTCGACCTTGGCGAGCGCAACCGTGTCGCCGGCTTCGGCCGCGGCACGCTTGGTATCGTAGGCGCCGTTGACGGCGAGGATGCCGGAGATGCGGCCGCTCCCGCCGGAGGCGGATTGCAACGTGGCTCCGTCGTCGAGATGGCCGGCGAGCAATCGCGTCAGCGACAGCTTTCCGCCGTGCTGCGAATGCAGCGTCTTGAAGACGTAGCCGAGCGCCTCCTTGCTGGCCGGGACACCGAGACGCTTTGCAGTTTCCTCGATGCCGGGCGCCTCGTGGCGCAGGGCCTTCATCAGGCGCAGCACGCCGTTTTCGCGCGCGGCGGCACCCAGCAACACGGGGCAGATCTGCCCCTCGCGCAATTCGCGGGCGAGATCGTCGAACACCGCATCGCGCGGCGGCTGGATGTCCTCGAGCAATTGCTCCATCAGCGCATCGTCGTGATCGGCGAGCTTCTCCAGCATCGAGAAGCGGGCCTCCTTCTCGCGATCGAGATCTCCGCCTTCGAGCGCGACCACCTCGGAGGCCTTGTGCTCGCGGTAGATGAACGCACGTTCCAGCGCGAGATCGACGAAGCCCTCGATCAGCTCGCCCTTCCAGATCGGGATCTGGCGCAGCACCAGCGGCACGCGCGAGGCGGGCTGGAGTGTTGCCAGCGTCTCGCGGATGCGCTTGTTGGCGCGATCGATCTTGTTGAGGAACAGGAAACGCGGGATCTTCAGCTCCTCCAGCTCGCGCAGGATGATCTGAAGCTGCGGCAGCTTCTTCTCGTCGGCCTCGCAGACCACGACCGCGGCGTCGACAGCGGGAAGCGCTGCACGCATGTCGTGGGCGAACTCAACGGAACCGGGACAATCGAGGAAGGTGTAGCTGTCGCCCATGAAACTCGTGGTGGCGGCAGTCAGGCCGACGGTCATCTTGTGATGACGGGCCTCCGGGGAGGCGTCGCCGACGGATGTTCCGGCGTCGACGCTGCCGACGCGGGGGATTGCGCCCGTTCGCGCCAGTATTGCTTCGAGAAGTGTGGTTTTACCGCTTTGGAATGGGCCCACCAGTGCGATGCACCGTGGACCTCGGGGACTTCTGACGTCTTGTCCCATTCGCCGCCTCCTTGGTGTGGAGCTCGGCCCATGATTGGGTCGGCAAACGCCGATGCTCTGCCCGTCCCCGAGATTTGGCAAGCATCAAAAATCGCTGCGGTGCGTCGTTGCCGAGATCGCGTCGGACTGACGCGATCTGCACACGCGAAATTGTCAACGACCCGGACGGAGTTCCAGGCTCTCGAGGCCAGCGGCGACGTTGAGGCCGACCTGGCCCTGCACGCTGAGCGGCTGGAGCGCGATCGAATTGTTGGAGCCGCCGATCAGCGCGTTGCCACCGATACCGACGCCGACCGAGGCGCTGCCCTGCGCGCCGGCATAATTGCCCGAGAGATCGCCGGGGCCGAGCCGGTCGACCGGCGCGAACACGCCCCAGGCCAGCGTGGTCTCCTGGGTGATGCCGATGTCGAGGCCCACTTTACGAATGGTCGCGACGTAGCGATCTTCCGGCAAACCGTCGGCACGCAGGACGCAACCGAGATTGGTCACCGATCCCACGATGAAGCCAACGCTGGCGCCGCCGCGGCATTCGAGCACGCCGACCCGGACCATCCGCTGCTGCTGAGCGCCGCTGTTTGCGACGGAGGCAACGAGGCTGGCCGCGGCGAGCCCGGCGAGGATGAACGAACGGCGCATGAATATCTCCGGCGATGAATGTGATGCGAGCAGAGAGAGCGCCCCACCCGTGTTGCGCGATGGTCTATGCCACAACAGCCGTGGTGGTGCCAGATCACGCGTGACGATAAGCGTGCAAACAATAAAAAGGCCCGCCGGAGGCGGCCCTTTTCGAAAGGTATTTGCGACAGGCTCAGCGCAGGTTGCCGCAGAAGCGCTGGATGCGCTTGCAGGCGTCTTCGAGGTCCGAGGTCTTGGTCGCGTAGGAGATGCGGAACGCCGGGCCGAGGCCGAAGGCCGAACCCTGCACCACGGCGACGCCTTCGGTCTCGAGCAACTCGGTCACGAAGGTCTCGTCATTGTCGATCACCTTGCCCGACGGCGCGGTCTTGCCGATGGTGCCGGCGCAGGAGGGATAGACGTAGAACGCGCCTTCGGGACGCGGGCACTCGATGCCCTTGGCCTGGTTGAGCATGGAGACCACGAGGTCGCGGCGCTCCTTGAACACCTTGTTGTTGGCGGGGATGAAGTCCTGCGGACCGTTCAGCGCTTCCACCGCGGCCCATTGTGCGATCGACGACGGGTTCGAGGTCGACTGCGACTGGATCGTCGACATCGCCTTGATCAGCTGCGCCGGACCGCCGGCGTAACCGATGCGCCAGCCGGTCATGCAATAGGCCTTCGACACGCCGTTCACGGTGAGTGTGCGGTCGTAGAGTTTCGGCTCGACCTGCGCGACCGTGGTGAACTGGAAGTCGTCATAGACGAGGTGCTCGTACATGTCGTCGGTCATCACCCACACATGCGGATGCCTGACCAGCACGTCGGTGAGCGCCTTCAGCTCGGTCCTGGTGTAGGCCGCGCCGGTCGGGTTCGACGGCGAGCACAGGATCACCCATTTGGTCTTCGGCGTGATCGCACGCTCGAGCGCCTCGGCCTGGAGCTTGAAGCCGGTCGCGGCGGTGCAGACCACCGGCACCGGCTCGCCGCCGGCGAGCGCCACCATCTCGGGATAGCTGACCCAGTACGGCGCGGGGATGATCACCTCGTCGCCCGGATTGATGGTCGCCATCAGCGCGTTGTACAGCACCTGCTTGCCGCCGGTGCCGACGATGATCTGGTTCGGCTTGTAGGCCACGCCGTTCTCGCGCTGAAACTTGCCGATGATGGCTTCCTTCAGCTCGGGAATGCCGTCGACGGCGGTGTACTTGGTCTTGCCGGCTTCGATGGCATGGATCGCAGCCAGCTTGATGTTGGCGGGCGTGTCGAAGTCGGGCTCGCCGGCACCGAGGCCGATGACGTTGCGGCCCGCCGCTTTCAGCGCACGTGCTTTATCCGTGACCGCGATGGTCGCGGACGGCTTCACACGGTCGAGCGCAGCGGCAAGGAAGGACATCGTCATCTCCTGACAAGCGTCGTGAACCCTTTGGCCTCACGACTCCGATTGTGCGAATGAGCCACCCTAAAACGTGTGCCGCTGCGCTGCAAGAAACTTCGGTCCGATCTCGAAAAAGTTTACGGATCTGGAGCGTTTCAAGGCGCGATTTCCCGCAATTTTCCGTAACTTTGCCGCCGGAATCCCTCATATCCGGCAAGGCCTGTCCTCGGAGCAATTTTGCGCGTTGCGCGCCGCCATGAAGCTGACGGCAGTCTGACGCTCGACAGGACGCTCGAGACAACCTTTGAGCGACTTGCTTTGAAAGACTTTGGCCGTCAGCGGCCGAGGCGATCACGATCGTTCAACCGTCCCGCACGAACGTGCGGCCGCGCGCTAACGCAAGCGTGATCCGATTTGCAGCGTCGCACGAAAATGATTTTTCGCGGCATTGCGGTGCGGTAGGGTTTTCGAGTTTTTCTATGGCGCGGGTCTTGCGGCGGATTCGCAACGGCATCATTGTTTAGCCGCGGTGCGGGGCAACGAACACCGCGCCTTCCCGTCCTCGGAACGAACTCCAGAATGTACAAGCTCTATTCGATGCAACGCTCCGGCAACAGCTACAAGGTCCGCCTTGCGCTGGCCCTGTTGAGCGTGCCTTACGAAGCAGTCGAGGTGGACATTCTGCGCGGCGAGAGTCGCACGCCGGACTTTCTGACCAAGAACCCGTCGGGACAGGTGCCGCTGCTCGAGGTCGGCGACGACCGCTATCTCGCCGAGTCCAACGCCATCCTCTGGTACGTCGCGGTCGGCACGCCGCTTGCGCCCGAGAACCGCATTGACCGCGCCGAGGCGCTGCAATGGATGTTCTTCGAGCAGCACGCGCTCGAGCCGAACATCGGCGCCGCCTATTTCTGGCTGTCGCTGGTCAAGGGCGGCCGCGATCTCCAGACCCACTCCCTGGAAGACTGGATGGAGCGCGGCTATGGCGCGCTCCAGGTGATGGAGAACCACCTCAAGACCAACGCCTATTTCGCCGCCCGCCAGCTCACGGTCGCCGACATCGCGCTCTACGGCTACACCCACCTCGCCGAGCGCTGCGACTACGACCTCTCGACCTTCCCGGCGATCCGGGACTGGCTGAAGCGCGTGGAAGCTGCACCCGGCTTCGTGGCGATGGACTGGCGGCCCGCCGACGTCGACGACCCCGCCAGCATCGCGGCGGGCGCCTGACTCCGGGAATAGCGGGCATAAGGACAGCCTATGCCGCATTCTCGCCATTTCGACGCTATGGCCGTCCCAATATTGCCGGTTGAAACGGGGAAATTGTTCGAGTCGCGGGTGATTCGCTCGCACGTTGAAGGATTTAGACCATGATTCGGGCGTCCGGCACGGCAGGCTTTCGGGGCCAACCGTTACCGTTTCGTCTTCCCGGCTGACCAACGCGGTCGTGGCCTCGCTCGCCGTTGCCGCGCTCTCGCTGTGCCTGATCGTCACCCTGACGGTGCTGTCGACCAAGGCGACCATGGCGATGGGCCTGCCGGTCTGATCCCCGTTTCATCCCGGACCCGCCTTCAAGGTGCCGCGCGGCCCGCGCCGACCGGCATCGCGACAGGACACCGATGAAATCGCCCGTGGTAGTCGTTGCAATCACCCTGACTGCGGCCATCCTGGTCGCGGCATCGCTGTTGATTTTCACCGGCGTGCGCAAGAACTCGGGGACGTCGACGCTGAATGCGCCGGCGCAGCAGCAGCGCCTCAGGCACGCGCATTTGGCCTAAAATCATCCGAAAGCTTTGCCCTTGCCGGCAAGTGCTCCTTAAGCGCACCGCATGAAATCGCATCGCATGGGCGCAACGATCAGCCAGTGTTGCGGCCTTACCTCGTTCGGGAGGAGCGAGACTGGCCCATGCGGTTCGGATGGCGTGCGATCTCCGGTCCGGCGCTCACAGCGGCAATTGCGCTGCTGGCGATCCTGCTCGATCGCTATATCCATGTTCCCTCGCCTGCGCCCCTGTTCGTCTGCATCGTGGCGCTCGCCGGCTCACTGTCGGGCCTCGCTTCCGCCATGACCAGCGCTGCCGTCGCGGTGATCGGCGCGGCGTTGTTCTTTCTGGCCCATCGGGCCCTGCCGGGCTATGCGGCGGCGGATCTGGTCCGACTCGGCCTCCTCGCCGTGACGACTGCCGGCACGGCCGCAATCACCGGCCTGATGCGCGAGCGACTGCTCGGCACATTCGCCGCCGAGCGCCAGAGCCACGCCACCGCCGCGCGGCTGTCGGCCGCGCTCGACCAGGTCGATATCGGCATCGTGCTGCTCGACGCCGAAACGCGTGCCGAATTCATCAACCGCGCATTTCGCGACTATTTTGCGCTGCCGGACGAAGTGGCCGACGGCAAGCCGCCCTTCATTGCGCTGATGTATCACGGCCGCGACACCGGCGCGTTCGAGCTGCCCGAGGACGAGCTCGGCCCCTTCATCGCGCAGCGGATGCAAATGGTGCGGATCGGCGATGCCACGCCGATCAACATCGCCTTGCGTAATGGCGAGGTGCTGCGCTTCGTCGGCGCCGTCCTGCCCGATGGCGGGCGCATGCTGAGCTACACGCCCGTGACCGACCTCGTACGCCACACCGACCCGCCCGCGCGCGCCGAGTACTACCGCTCGCTACGCGACCCCGCGGGCCGCAGGCTGATGCGGTACTTGCGCGTCGCGGAGTGATGCGACGGCGCGATTGATCGGCAGTGCGATCATCACGTATGAAGGACGCTTCATCGCCTTGCGTCCTCCGAGATCGCGGAAACCCACATGTCGCTCACCATTCGCTCCGTCACGAAACAGGACTACGATCAATGGCTGCCGTTGTGGGATGGCTATAACGCTTTCTACGGCCGCTCCGGCCCGACCGCGCTGGCCCCCGACACGCGGATGACGTGGCAGCGCTTCTTCGATGGCTATGAACCGGTGCATGGGCTGGTCGCCGAGAGCGACGGCAAGCTGCTCGGCATGACGAACTATCTGTTTCACCGCAGCACCACGGCGATCGAACCGTCCTGCTATCTGCAGGACCTGTTCACGCTGGAGGCCTCGCGCGGCAAGGGCGTCGCCTCGGCGCTGATATACGGCGTCTACGAGCGCGCAAAGCTCGCGGGGTCCCCGCGGGTCTACTGGCAGACGCACGAGACCAACGTCACGGCGCAGAGCCTGTACGACAAGGTCGCCGAGCGCTCCGGCTTCATCGTCTATCGCAAGATCTTCTGATCGCGGCAGCCGCGGAGTCCCTGTGGATAACTCTGCCTGTCACCCGCGCGTAACATAGCGGGACTACGTTGCACCTGCGTCTGATCAGGCCCCCCGTCACCGATCAAGCGCCCCAAAGCGGTCCCCGTCAGTCGCCGCGTCTGACAGGGGCCGCATTTTTTTGGCTTCAGTTCCCGGCAGCATGGCAGCAACGCAAGGCGACGCCTTGCCGCTAGCGGGCAGCGCGGCCACAATGGCCCGCTTTCTCCTGACAGGACCTCCCATGGAAATTCGTAATCTCGGCGCCTCCGGCCTGCGCGTGTCCGCGGTCGGGCTCGGCTGCAACAATTTTGGCCAGCGCATCGACCTCGAGGCCTCGCGCAAGGTGATCCACCGCGCGCTCGATCTCGGCATCACGCTGTTCGACACTGCCGACATCTATTCGGCCATGGGCGGCTCGGAAAACGTGCTCGGCGCCGTGCTGGGCGATCGCCGCAAGGACATCGTGCTGGCGACGAAATACTCCAAGCCGATGGCGGAGGACGGAACCAAGCAGGGCGCCTCGCGCCGCTACATCATGGAGGCCGTGGACGCGAGCCTGAAGCGGCTGAAGACCGATTACATCGACCTCTACCAGCAGCACGATTACGACCCGCTGACACCGATCGAGGAGAGTCTTCGCGCGCTCGACGATCTCGTCCGCCAGGGCAAGGTCCGCTACATCGGCAATTCCAACTTTCCGGCGTGGCGGATTGCGGAAGCGGAGTATGTCGCACGCGCGATGAATGTCAGCCGCTTCGTCTCCTGCCAGGACGAATATTCCCTGGTCGTGCGCGACATCGAGAAGGACCTGCTGCCGGCAGCAACGGAATACAAGCTCGGCCTGTTGCCGTTCTTCCCGCTCGCGAGTGGACTTCTGACCGGCAAATACAAAAAGGGTGAGTCCGCACCCGGCGACACCCGCTTTGGCCAAACTCCGCGGCTGCGCGACCGCTACGTCACCCCGCGCAACGAGGCGATCGTCGAGAAGCTGCAGGCCTTTGCGCAAGCGCGCGGACACTCGATGCTCGAGCTCGCCTTCTCCTGGCTCGCCGGCCGCCCGCAGGTCTCGAGCGTCATCGCGGGCGCCACCCGCGTCGAGCAGATCGAGCAGAACGTCAAGGCGATCGCGTGGAAGCTCAGCGCCTATGAGATGGCGGAGATCGACAAGATCACCCAGGGCTGACGTTTAAAGCGCGGCGCGTTACTTCGCGCCGCGTCCCACCGTCTGCATCACCTCAAAGCCTTCGAACTGGGGATGGCCGAGATAGAGCGGCTTGTTATCGCCAGCGCGCTGATGCGCCGCGCGAAACGCCTCCGACTTGGTCCACGCCTCGAACGCGGCGTGGTTCGCCCAGATCGTGTGCGAGGCATAGAGCGTGTGGTCCTCGAGCTCGGGACCGCGCAGCAGATGGAATTCGACGAAGCCCGGCACCCCGTCGAGAAACGTGTCGCGCGAGAGCCAGACCTGTTCGAAAGCGGTTTCAGAGCCCTTGGTGACGCGGAAGCGGTTCATGGCGATGTACATGCGGGTGATCTCCTGATGCTCGGCTCATCATGTCGTCATTCCGGGACGCACCGCAAGGCGCGGGCCCGGAATGACGGTGGCTGTTATTACGCCACCAATCCCTTCATCGGCCGCGCGGCGGCGCTGTCCGGGAACACCGTCTCCGCCAGCACGCGATCGGACAGGCCGAACTGTCCCTGCAGCACGCCCTTGATCACGGAGCGCAAATCCGTGGTCGGCTTGAGGTCGCGGCCTTCGTAGAGATTCGCGAGCTTGAGGCCGGGCCAGTCGGAGATGATGCGGCCGCCCTTCACCGCGCCGCCGGCGAGCAGTGCGATCGTTCCCGTGCCGTGATCGGTGCCGTCGGTGCCGTTGATGCGCGCGGTGCGGCCGAACTCGGTGGCGACGACGATTGCGGTGTCGCGCCAGCGCTCGCCTAGGCCGCTTTCGAACTCGGCAAGCGCGCCATCGAGGCCGCCGAGCAGGAAGGCCAGACGCCCGACCGGACCGCCTTCATTGGCATGCGTATCCCAGCCGTCGAAAGCGAGCGCGGCGATGCGCGGACCGTCGTCGGCCGCCATCAGTTTTGCGGCGCCGCGCGCGACCTGCCGCATCTGCGCGACCTGATTGCCGGGCTTCGGCTTCATGTCGTCGCCGCTCGCGGCCTTCTCCAACTGGAGGCCCTGCGACAGCGCGGAGGCCAGCGCGGGATCGCGGTGGCGATAGAGATCGACCAGCCGCATCGCGGTGTCGTCGTCGGCCTGCGGCAGCGCCACCGGCGCCCAGCCGACGGTTGGCGCATTGCCGCGTAATACCAGCGGCGTGGTCGGACCGACCGCGAGCCCGCTCGACACACGCTCGCCGCGCGGCAGCGCTTCGAGCGCGCGATTGAGCCAGCCGGATTGCACGCGGCCGGGGCCGGCATAGCCGCTTTCGAGCACGTCCTGGCCATCGAAATGCGAGCGGTCGCGATAGGGCGTCGCAACGGCATGGATCACCGCGGCATGCATGTCGCGATACATGCGCGCGAATTCCGGCATCGCCGGATGCAGCGCGAAGAAAGTATCGAGCATGATCGCGGGATGCGCGCCGTCGGCGGCAAGCGCGATCGAGCCGTGCAGGCCGGCATAGTCGGGGTCACCGAGCGGCGCGACGGTCGAGAGCCCGTCGAGCGCGCCGCGCAGGATTACCACGATCAAGCACGGATCGCGCCCGCCGGCCGCGCGGGCGAATTTCGGCAAATAGGCCCAGGCCGCGAAGGAGGCGCCGCCGAGCAGGAGGCCGCGGCGCGAGGTGAGGAGCCGGTTCTCGACGCAGTCGATCATCATCATCTCCTCTGCATTTCCGGCGACATCAGCAGCAGTGCCAGCGCCTGCTGGCGCGATTCCGCACGCTCGATGGTTTTGCGCGTCTCGATCGAGGCCGCATCCGCAGCCGCGAACTCCAGCAGGTCGAGCGGATCGATGTTGTTACCGAGCCGCGCGCCCATCTGTGCCGCGATGTCGAGCCGGAGCTTGATGCCTTCGGGTGCGGCCCAGGCCGCGCTGGTATCCGGAAAACCGTTCGGCCCGGCGGGCGACCACAGCGGCTGACCGAGCAGATTGAGATTGTTGAGATAACCGCCGGGATCTTCCGGCACGCGCGCGAGCAGCCGGCCGCTCGCGACCACGAAGTCGTAGGGCGAGCGCATCTTGGTCAACGGCGCCTTCCACGCTTCGTCGGAATCGACGAGCGCCGCGGCAAGCGCCTTGAGATCACCGTCGGTCTTGACGAAGATGTCGCGCAATCGCGCCACGAGCGCCGGCGGCGGATCGTCGGCAACGAAATGACGGACGAATTTGGTGGCGATGAAATTGGCGGTCGAAGGGTGGCGCGCGATGTCGGCGAGCGCGGCCTCGCCCTGCGCAAGGCCGGTCGGCTCGTAGGTCTTGCCGAGCAGCATTTGCGGCCCGGGCTGGTGCGCATTGACGTTGAACACGAAGGAGCCGGGCGTTCCCAGCTGCCCCTGCCGTCCGGCAAAGGTCCAGCCGGTGATGATGCGCGCGAGCGAGGTGACGTCGTCCTGCGTGTAGCCGCCGCCGACGCCGAGCGTATGAAGCTCCATGATCTCGCGCGCGAGATTCTCGTTCAGCCCGCGCTTGCGGTTTTGCCCGGCGCGCGAGTCCGGCCCGAGCGATTGCTGGTTGTCGAGGAAGAACAGCATCGCCGGATGCTGCTCGACGGCCTTGAGCATGTCGGCGAAGCGCCCGAGCACATGCGGCCGGATCGCCTCGCGCTCGAACGCGCCGGCCCAGATCCGCGCCAGCTCGCCCTTGCTCGCGGAGATGCAGAAATGGTTGGACCAGAACACCACCAGCCGCTCGGTGAAGCCACACTCGACCAGCGTCGCGCGTTGCAACCGCGCCAGCGCCTCGGCGCGAAAGGTTTTCTGGATCACGTTGAGCGGCTGCGGCGCGGGCTTGGCAGCAGGGGGCGCGGCAGCGTTGGGCTGCATCGTATCCGGCTTCGCCGCATTGTCGGCGGGCTTGGCCTCGGCCATCTGGCCGGCGATCTCGGTCGCGGCCGCGTTCAGCGAGAGATTGCGGCGCAGCCCCGGCTTCTGGTCGGCCGGTGCCTGCTGCGCCCCTTCAGCGGGCGCAGCGGCCTTCGCGGCCTCGCGCGCCTGCTTGACCTGATCCTGATAGGCGAACACGGCCTGGCCCAGCTGCGGCGTCGATTGCAGCCCCGGCGCCTCCAGCAGCACGCCGTTGGGGCGCGCGAGTTCCGCCATCACGAAGCCGCGCGGATCGGACGCCGCGTTGATGAGATCGCCGGACGCCCCGCCGCGCCCTCCGAAACCGAAGCGGTTGAGCGCGACGAGGGCAGCTTGCGAATCGCGGGCCATCGATGTGTCCTTCGCGCGTTGCCAACCGCTTTCCGAGTCTGAGCGCAGCGCCTAATATACCGTAGCGGGAGATGAACCCGGCATGAAAATGACGGCGAAGCCTTTGGGCAAATCATGACAAATCCGAAAGAATTTCCCTCCGATTTTCCCTTGCCGGAGCCGCGCCGCCTCGCCTGCTCCCGTTGCGGCACCGAGTTCGGCTGCGATCTCTCGGGAAGCTGCTGGTGCGCGGAGGAAACGGCGCGGCTGCCGATGCCAGTCAAAGGCGAGGATTGTTTGTGCCGGGAATGTCTGAGGAAGGCGGCGGCAGAAGCGCGTAGCCCGGATGGAGCGCAAGCGTAATCCGGGAATCCTTCCGCGGGCACCAATCCCGGATTTCGCTGCGCTCCATCCGGGCTACGAAGCTACACCGCGTGCCCCGGGGACTTCCGCGCCAGGCCGTCGAACGCGTCGAGCAGTTTTTCGCGCCACGCATAGACGGGATCATCCGCTTCCAGCAGGCTGAACGGGCTCACCACACGCGCCCATTGAAAACCGCCGAACACGATATAGTCGGCATAGTTCGGCGCGCTGCCGCCGAGATAGGCCTGCGTCTTGAACGTCTGCCGCATCACTTCGAGCGACTTGCGGAACGCGACGACGCCGGTCTCGCGGCTCGCCTGGACCTCTTCCAGGGGCTTGCCGAACCGCGCCTCGCGCGACTGGCGGAAATAGGCGGCGTCGACCTCGCCGAGGTTTTTCGGGATGTCGGCGACGATCAGCAGAGAGAGGCCGCCGACGATGGCGATGTCGCCCCAAGCATTGAGCATGCGCGCCATGGCGCGGCCGCCCTCGCCGCCGAACAGCGACGGCTGGTCTGGAAAATTGTCTTCGAGATAATTCGCGATCGCCCAGGAATCGATCACGGGCTTGTCATGATGCAGCAGCACCGGGACCCTCTCCGAGCCGTGCGGCGAAATCGCGCTCTTCTCGGTGAAGCGCCAGGGCAGCGATTCCGCCGACAGGCCTTTGTGCGCCAGCGCCATCCGCGTGCGCCAGCAATAGGGGCTGAACGGGCGCGCGGCATCGGTACCGACGAGTTCGAAGAGCTTGAGCGACATGAAAGGCCTTCCCTGCCAGACCCTCATCTTGAGGAGCACGGAACGCGCGTCTCGAAGGATGAAGGCCCGATCTCGGCCTCGCCCTTCGAGACGCGCGCAAGATGCGCGCTCCTCAGGGTGAGGGTCTCCCATTCTGGATTGCTTCGCTTGCGCTCGCAATGACGATGTGGAGGCGGAGGTGTGTGTCACCGCCCGTTCGTGCGCAGCAACCTCTCGCCGTCCGTCGTCACCGCGATGATCAGCCCCACGCCTGCAATCGTTTCGCGGGTGACGTAGCCGCGCTCGGCGGCGTCTTCCCAGATGGTGAGGCGCGGGCACGAGGTCTTCCAGGTCGCGATCACCTCGGCATAGGCGCGCGGCTCGCGCGCGATCCATTCGACGAAGTCCAGCACCAGCGGGTCGGCCGTCTCGCTCATTGCAAACCTCCCTTGTCGAAGGCCGCCAGCACCGGGGTACGAAGCAGGAGCCAGCCGCCATAGGCGATGTAGTAGCAGGCGATGGTGGTGATCAGCTTGTTCGACCAGGCCACGAATTGCTGGTCGGTCATGGCTTCGAGGATGCGCCGCGCCAGCGTGGTGCCGAGCATCGAGGCGAGAATCGCGACGCCGGCGAGCACGGGATCGAGGCTCGCGGCCTGGTCGATGATGCCGCCGAAATAGACGAGCTTGGTGAAATGGCTGACGAGCTGGCACATCGCCTTGGTCGCCACCTTCTCGCGCCGGCCGAAATCGCCGCCGAGGAAGAAGGTGTCGAGCAACGGTCCCGACACGCCGGTCATCAGCATCAAGCCCATGCAGATCGTGCCATAGACGGTGCCCTGCCAGAGACGGTCAGGATCCGGCTTGATGTTCGACGGCAGCAGCCGCGCCATGAACGGGGTGACGCCGAGCAGCAGCAGCGCCATCGGCTTGTCCGGCACGTAGCGGGTGAGCGACCAGGCCGCGAGCGCGACGGCAGCGCCGACCATGTAGTTCGCGACCGGCCGCCAGCGGATATGCGCGCGCCACAGGAACGCGCGCCAGCCGTTCGAGGCCATCTGCGTGATCGCATGCAGCACCATCGCGGTCGGCAGCGGCATCAGCGCCAGCAGCACGCCGATCAGGATCAACCCGCCCGCCATGCCGAACAGCCCCGACAGGAACGCGGTGGCGACCATCAGCAATCCAAGGGCAGCGATCATGATGGGCGTCACGAGAGATTCTCCTGCAAACGCGTAAGGAACGAAGGCTGCATCACACCCTCGCCCCGCTTGCGGGGAGAGGGTGGGGTGAGGGGGAGTCTCCGCAAGGAAGGTGGCAGAGGGACTCGCGGAGCGTCCCCCTCACCCGGAATTTGCTCTCGCAAACTCCGGCCTCTCCCCGCGTGCGGGGAGAGGCGAAGAACGCGGCGGCGGCCCCGAAACACAACTTGGAATTACTCTCATTCTTGTGCCTCGCTTGCCCCGGCTTCGCAAACTGAGTTATCTTGGCCTTGCATCAGCTTTCCTGAGGGTGGGTCATTTGCGGCGGCTGCTGTTTCTCAACGGCATCAAGGCATTCGAGGCGGCGGCGCGGACCGGCAGCTTTGCGGCGGCCGGGCTCGAGCTCAGCGTGTCGGCGGCGGCTGTCAGCCGCATGGTGCATCTGCTGGAGGAACGTCTCGGCGTCGCGCTGTTCGAGCGCAAAGCCAACAAGCTCGTGCTGACGCAGGCAGGCCGCGCCTATCAAGGCGGGCTGACGCCGATCTTCGACGCGCTGGCAAGCCTCACCGCGCAGGTGACGGCGCCCTCCAGCGTCCGCGTGCTCACCATCGGCGTCGGACATACGTTTGCGATGCGCTGGCTGATCCCGCGGCTGTCGGAGTTTCGCAGCGAGGAGCCCGACATCGAGGTGCGTTTCACCACCGGCGGTGCCGAGGTCCCATTCGGCGAGGACTGGAGCTGCGGCATCAAGCTCGGCACCGGCGACTGGCCCGGCCTGGTCGCCGAGCCGCTATTCGCCGGCGACCTCACGCCGGTCTGCGTGCCTCGCCTCGCCACCGGCCTGAAGCGGCCCGCCGACCTCAAAGGGCCAGGCCTGATCCGCGTTACGCATTCGCCGGAGGATTGGCCGATCTGGCTCAAGGCCGCGAACCTCACCCGCATCAACGCGCGCAGACCGGAATTCCAGTTCTACGGCCAGGCGCTCCAGGCCGCCGCCGACGGCCTCGGCATCGCCATGGGCATCCGGCCCTATATCGACGACGATCTCGCCGCCGGCCGGCTGGTCGCGCCGTTCGATCTCTCGGTTCCCAAGGGCATGCGCTGGTACCTGCTGTATCGCAGTTTTCAGACCGAGCAGCGCGACTTCGCCGCGTTCCGGCGCTGGATCATGCGGGCGGCCTCGGAGCCCGCCGCACGCCCCGCCAGGCGGATCGGCCGCGCCGCGCCGCGGAACTGACGCCCGTTCCACGAGGCCCTGGGCAAAAAAGCCGGCCGCTTGTGAATGGCTTCACATACTGAACCCGCCAAACGTGGTCCCCTGACCCTTCAACAAGACACTTACGGAACATTTGGGGACTACAATGACGACCATCTACGACGGCTTTGACATCGAATCCTTCGAGGCCGGCAAAGGCCTCTGGCATGCCCGCATCCGCCGCGCCGATCTCAGCCCCCTCGCCATCGACGGCGTGCTGTTTCCGGCCATGGAAGTCGGTTTCGCCTGGCCGGATCAGAACGCGGCGATCGCCGATGCCAAGCACCACATCGACCGCTTCCGCCGGCGGGCCGACGACCACGACGACGAATAAGCGCGGGACTCCAAGCGAACCAAGGGACAGCGCAGCATAAAGGGGGAACCGGTCATGTCAGTCATCGAATTCGAAGACACGCCGCGGCCGAGGATCTACGCTCGCAATGTGCTGTCGAAATGTCCCGAATGCGATGGCGATCTCGCGGTGCTTCGCGTGATCGGCGGCCGCGCCGGGTGCGAGTACTGGACCATGCGCTGTACCGATTGCGGCGGGATCCATCTCGACATCCTCGAGCCGCACCGGGCGAGCAACGACGACGAGGCCCCGCCGCCGGCGGCGTAAGGCGCGACCGGCGATCCGGTCGCACGCTCGCAATCGCAATTCCATCCGGCCCCTGCAACTGCTATGCTGGCGCAGCAACCGCGCGCGCAGGCGAGGCATGACGGATGATCAAGGCTCTGCTGCTCGATCTCGGCGATACACTGATCGACTCCGCCAGTGAAAAACCGTTTCCCGGCGTCGAGGACGCGCTCGGCGTGATCGAGACCTTCGAGACGGCGGACCACGCGCCGCTGGTCGTGTGCCTGGTCTCGGACTACACGATGCCTGAACCGCGGACATCACAGGCGATCGCTGCGACCTTTGCCGAATACCTTGAGGTGCTCGACAGGACCGGCCTGCGGCGCTTCTTCGAACCGGTCGAGGAACGCGTGACGCTGTCGACCCATGCCGGCGCGAGAAAGCCCGATGCCTTGGTGTTCGAGACAGCCTTTAAGCGCGCCGGTGTCGATGGCGGCTTGAATCAGGCGCTGTTCATCACGGAAAATGCCGATCATATAGCGGCCTGCCGCAAACTTGGGATGAAGACCCTGCGATATGGCACCGATTTCACGTCCTGGTCGCAGGCCCCCCTGCTGATCTCGCAGGACATTGGCGCCGCCGGTTTCAAGAACAGCGAAGCGGTGTTCAGACCCGCTTTGGCCGACCGTGGCCTGAGGCTTCAATCCATCGAGGACCTCAGCCCGAACAAGCTCCGCGGCACTGCACGCAATCTGGTGCAGCTGCATTCGCCCGACCTCGGCAGCTTCAACGACGTGCATGTTGAGTTGCCGGTGGAGGTCGCGGCGAGCCTCGATTCGGCCGGTCGCATCACCGCGGTGCACTCGACGCCCCGTCCTGACGACGTGGCCGAGGCCATTCTGAATGTGCAGTCGCTCGCGGCCAACAAGCAGATCGCCGACGGTCCGCCCGATCCCGCATCGCCCGTGCTGCCGACCTATCGGGTGGAAACGGATTCTGAGGGGCGGCGCATTCTGCGCCGCCGCCGCTTGACGGCCTTTTGACCGCAGACCGCCGCCTCAAATGCAGCAGCCGCACAGGAAGCGGATGCGGGTCAGCACCCTTTTGCCGCCGACCGTGCGGATGACGTGGGTGCGAACATTGTTCGACGACGCATCGTCGGCCGCGGCGGCGGCCACCAGCCCTTTCTTCTTCTTCGCCGTCTTTGCGGTCGCCTTCGGCTTGCCGTCGAGCTCGATGCGACCGTTCCTGAGCAGCGTCTCGACGAAGGCGCCGACCTCGTCCTCCGTGCGGTTGTGCTCTGGCAACGCGCCGAGCACCGCCGCACGGGCGCCGGAGCGGCCGATCAGAACCGGCTCCGCCGCGAAGGCGACCACGCCGCGAAGTCTGGTGTCGATATCGCCGAGCGGGACTTCGCGCCGATGCACCGCTTCCGCCACGCCCTCCCCGAGCATGGCGAGCGGGCGGATCGCGAATCTGGCGCCCTTCGCGCCGATCCGCTCGCGCAGATCCGAGAGCGTGCTCGGCGCGATCGTGGCGCTCGCCTTCAGGATCTTGGGTGGCGGCCCCGCCAACGCCGCGGTCGGCGCGGTCATGGCGGCGCTGCCGAGCATGATGTCGTGATCGGAGAACGCTTTGCCGATGATCTCGCGATTGGCGCCGTTGTTGATCTGGCCGTCGGCCTTGACCATGGCCCGGCCCACGGACTGAAAATATCGCGCCGTCTCCGGCGTCTGCCGCACCGCTTCGACCAACAGCCTGCCGCAGGTCTGCGCGGCGGTCAGCAGCGCCGCCTCGCTGCCGGCGCCGCTCGCCGCGAACACGCCGCGGAGCGTGTCATAGAATGCGCCGGTGAAGACGCGGCTGAAATTGTGGCTCTCGCGCGTGAGCAATTCGGGCGGATCTTCGAACTTGCCGGCCGGCAAGGTGCTGGGCAGCTGCCATTTGAACGTATTCAGCGCCCGCCGCGGCTTCGAGGGATTGACGTTGCCGAACTGCTTGAGAATGGCGGCCGACAGATATTCGGAACTCGCCTCGACGAAATTCGGCAGGGACAGGTCGGGCGTGATCTCAAGCAGCTTGATCCGCGTCGCCTGGTCCGACAGCGCGGTCAGCAGGGCAACCACGTCGCCGAACGCTTCGTGAAACGCTCCGACCTCAGGTAGCGGGCTGTTGAACAGCTCCGGCCGCTGGGAATCGAGCAGGGCGTGGCCGACCTCATGGCTGACCGTGTCGGTGCTGGCCGCGGAGAAGGTGGTTGTGGTGCCGTCGTTGAAGTCGAAGAACCGAACACCTTGCGTGTCGTAATAGGCATTCAACCGCCGGGGGCCGACCGTTTCACCGTCATTGTAGGTCAGGCTGATGTCGATGCGAGGCCCTTGCGACCATCTGGCGAGGTTGCCGGCATAGGTCTCCCAGGCCTCCACAGCGGCGAGCGCCGCTTCCCGGCTCTGCCAGAACAGAAAATCCCGCTGATTGACACCGAACGGGGCCTCGGCCGCGTGAGCCTCATAGTTGAAATTTGCACGCCCGGCCGGACGGTCGGGCCGCGCGTCCTGCTGCCGTTGCTGCATGTCGGTCACGGCATTGGGGTCGTTCGGGATGAAATTGATTGTCATGGAATCTACCCGCTGTTGAGGCGACTGGCCGCGCCTGCGGCCGAAAGCGCCGCCGAGATGCATGAAAATGGTCAGATCATCGCGCAATAAACACCGCCTAAAGTAGCGCCATCGCCGTCCGACGCAACGACAAATTTGTCGCGTCGGGGCGATCATGGCTCCTGCTGCCAACCTGCTGTCAGCAGCCTGAGCACGGACGGGCATTCGCTCTTTTCTGAAGCGCTGACTCGTCCCATATTCGGGGCATGGCGAAGAAACCTGCTCCCCCGAAATCCCCCAAATCCAAGGCCCCGAACTCCAAGGCACATCGGCCTGACGTGCAGCCGATCGGGCCGGCGCTGGCCGAGTTGCTCAATCCCGCGATCAATCGCGGCGATGCCGGGCTGGGATCGGGCACCGGGCTGCAGCCGCCGCCGGACAATTCGCGCGACCGCCGCGCCGGGGGCGAGGCTGCCGCCCATCGCGCACGCGCCTCGACGCCAAAGGAGTTTCCGCAGGATAATGCCAAGCCGATGCCGCTGCGGCCGAATCCGCAGCCGCCGGGCGCGCGCGCGACCACCGAAGGCTTTGAAGAAGCGCCGCAGGCCAATTACGGCACTGCCGCCACGATCCCGACCCTCGATCCGGAACTGGCGCGGCAGCTCGGGCTTCCCACCGAGGAGGACGACGCCGAGGCGCTGGCGCGTCCGCCGCGCACCAAGATGGAGGCGCTCGGCGTCAAGGCCACCGCCGACGCGCTGGAATCGCTGATCCGCGAGGGCCGGCCGGAGTTCCGCAGGGACGACGGCTCCACCAAGGTGTGGACGCCGCACCGCCCGCCGCGCCCGGAAAAGTCCGAAGGCGGCGTGCGCTTCGAGATCAAATCGCCCTACCAGCCGCGCGGCGACCAGCCGACCGCGATCGCCGAGCTGGTCGAAGGCATCCAGCGTAACGACCGCTCGCAGGTGCTGCTCGGCGTCACCGGCTCCGGCAAGACCTACACCATGGCCAAGGTGATCGAGGCGACGCAGCGGCCCGCCATCATCCTGGCGCCGAACAAGACGCTCGCCGCCCAGCTCTATGGCGAGTTCAGGAGTTTCTTCCCCGACAACGCGGTCGAATATTTCGTCAGCTATTACGACTACTACCAGCCGGAAGCCTACGTTCCGCGCACGGACACCTACATCGAAAAGGACTCCTCGATCAACGAGCAGATCGACCGCATGCGCCACTCGGCGACGCGCGCGCTGCTCGAACGCGACGACGTCATCATCGTGGCGTCGGTGTCCTGCATCTACGGTATCGGCTCGGTCGAGACCTACACCGCGATGACCTTCGCGCTGAAGAAGGGCGAGCGCATCGACCAGCGCCAGCTGATCGCCGACCTCGTCGCCCTCCAGTACAAGCGCACCCAGGCCGATTTTACCCGCGGTACCTTCCGCGTCCGCGGCGACGTCATCGACATCTTCCCGGCGCACTACGAGGACCGGGCCTGGCGCGTAAACCTGTTCGGCGACACCATCGAGACCATCGAGGAGTTCGATCCGCTCACCGGCCACAAGCAGGACGAGCTCGAATTCATCAAGATGTACGCCAACTCGCACTACGTGACGCCGCGCCCGACGCTGGTGCAGGCGATCAAGTCGATCAAATCGGAGCTGAAGCAGCGGCTCGACCAGCTCCACGACCAGGGCCGCCTGCTGGAAGCGCAGCGGCTGGAGCAGCGCACCACCTTCGATCTCGAGATGATGGAGGCGACCGGAAGCTGCGCCGGCATCGAGAATTATTCGCGCTATCTCACCGGGCGCCTGCCCGGCGAGCCGCCGCCGACACTGTTCGAATACGTCCCCGACAATGCGCTGGTGTTCGCCGACGAGAGCCACGTCACCGTGCCGCAGATCGGCGGCATGTTCCGCGGCGACTTCCGCCGCAAGGCGACGCTGGCCGAATACGGCTTCCGCCTGCCCTCCTGCATGGACAACCGCCCGCTCCGCTTCGAGGAATGGGACATGATGCGGCCACAGACGGTCGCGGTGTCGGCGACGCCGAGCGGCTGGGAGCTGAACGAAAGCGGCGGCGTATTCGTCGAGCAGGTCATTCGCCCGACGGGCCTGATCGATCCGCCCGTCAACATCCGCCCCGCCCGCACCCAGGTGGACGATCTCGTCGGCGAGGTGCGCGCCACAGCCCAAGCCGGCTATCGCTCGCTGATCACCGTGCTCACAAAACGCATGGCGGAGGATCTCACCGAATATCTGCATGAGCAGGGCATTCGCGTCCGCTACATGCACAGCGATATCGACACCATCGAGCGCATCGAGATCATCAGGGACCTCCGTCTCGGCGCGTTCGACGCGCTGGTCGGCATCAACCTGCTCCGCGAAGGCCTCGACATTCCCGAATGCGCGCTGGTCGCGATTCTGGACGCCGACAAGGAAGGCTTTTTGCGCAGTGAAACGTCCTTGATTCAGACCATCGGCCGCGCCGCGCGCAACGTCGACGGCAAGGTGATCCTCTATGCCGACCAGATGACGGGCTCGATGGAGCGCGCCATCGCGGAAACCAACCGGCGCCGCGAAAAGCAGGTCGAGTACAACACCGCCAACGGCATCACGCCGGAGAGCGTGAAGAAGCAGATCGGCGACATCCTCAACTCCGTCTACGAGCGCGACCACGTGCTGGTCGAGGTCGGCGGCCACGACATGACCGACGACGTCATCTCGATCGGCCACAATTTTGAAGCCGTGCTCGCCGATCTCGAAACAAGGATGCGCGAGGCCGCCGCCGATCTGAACTTCGAGGAAGCCGCCCGCCTGCGCGACGAAGTCAAGCGCCTGCGCGCCACCGAGCTCGCAGTGGTCGACGACCCCACCGTCAAGCAGCGCACCGTGCAGGGCAAGGCCGGCGCCTATGCCGGCACCAAGAAGTACGGCGACGCCGCCAACCTGCCCGTCAGCGCGATGAAGAAGAAAACCGTGAGCTCCGCGCTGAAAGCGAGCGGCGGCGGCAGCGGCTCGAAGGTGCACAAGCCGCATCTCGACGAAATGCACGGGCCGGAATCGTTGCCCTACCGCGAAAACCCGAGCCTGCCGGCAAAGCCGTTCGGCAACACGAGCCGGATCATCCAGCCGACGGACTCAAGGCAGTCCGGGCCGGAGTTCGGACCGGCGCCGAAGTCGACGGGTGGACAGCCGGGACGGCGGGGTGGGTGGAAGAAGAGGTAGGCGACGGAGTATCGTCTGCGCTTGTCGTGGTTATGGATCCCGGGCTCGCGCTTCGCGCGCCCCGGAATGACGAGGGAGCATGTGGTGCCGTTCGCGCCTTACAGCTTCCCCTGCCCGTTTACCTGACCCTGCTGTTGCTGCTGCTTTTCCTGCTCCTTGGCGTGATGTCTGCCGTAGAGGCAGCCGGCGGCGGCGCCCAGGACGCCGTGATGGCCGGCATAGTGGCCGGCGACGCCGCCGACGACCGCGCCCTTGATGCAGCCCTTGGCGTTGGCGGCGGAGGTCGCGCCCAACATCAGAAGTGCTGCGGTGACGGTGAGAAGCAGGGATTTCATGATCGATGTCTCCGGATCGGTTTCGGTGTCTCAACGAGCACCGACGGGCGCGGGTTCCCGCGTGCCGTGCGTGGCGGGACGCGCCCGCCGGCATGCACGCGGCGTCATCGCGGGACGCGAAAACCCGCTCGAAATCGTGCAGGCGACTACGTACGCAACCCATAATTGCATTTCATGAACCCGGCCCTGCATCGGCGCGTCATATGATCCGGACACCTTTGTTTTTGCGGATTGATGGACCCGCGGAGCGCGCATTGGCGTTTGCAATCGACACCCCACGAGGGCGGGAGCGGCATGACGGTTGAATCGCTGAACAGGCAACGCGTGCTGCATCTGCTGGACAGTTTTGCACGCGGCGATATCGAGGCCGCGCTGTCGTGCTGCACCGACGACGTCGACTTCCTCACCCACGCGCCGATCGACGTGCTGCCGCACATGGTGCCGCGCCACGGCAAGCAGGAGCTGCGCGAGCTGTGGCAGACGGTCTGGTCGCGCTATTCCGAAATCCGCTACAAGGCGCCGCACATCCTCGCCGAGGGCGACGAGGTCGCGACCTACATGCACACCTACTTCAAGAAGCGCAGCAACGATCGCGTCGTGCAGTTCGACATGGCCGTGTTCTACAGCTTCCGGGGCGGACTGGTGGCACAGATCCGCGAGATCATCGATTCCTACGATCTGGTGCAGCAGGTGCTGGAGCGGGAGATCGGGCCGCTGATCGTGGGCGCGCGGGTGGACGGAGGATGACCCTTCGCCCTCGCCCCGTTCTGACGGGCAGAGATAAAGCAGAGACCGGGAGATTACGGGGTTCTGTTGTAAATCTCACAAAGCCGCATCAATTGTGCATTGCGAAAACGTGAATTGCGTTTTGGCCGAAATCGCCTATTTTATTTGTATACGAATGAGTTAAGCGGCCCCCGCACCTTTGCTGTGCATGGGGTTGCTTTCCTTTTTTTCTGCAAGCCAGCTTCAGGACGCCCCCAAATGACAGAGCACAGCCTCTGGCGTTTCTCGCGCGCGTTGCATCGCGCGGTGAACGACCGGGATTTCAGGGACATCGAGGCCCTGATCGACGAGGACGTCGAGTGGGCGATCTACGGCCCGATCGACATGTTTCCGTTCCTCGGCGCGCGCCAGGGCCGGGACGCCGTGCTCGACGTCATCCGCCAGCTCGCCGACAATTTCCACGTCCGCCGCTTCGACCGCGAGAGCATCATGCTCGGCGTGGATTCCGCCGCCTCGATGCTGCGCTATTCGCTGACCGCGCTGGATTCCGACAAGCCGATCAGCTTGCGGGTCGCACAGTTCGCCCAGTTCAGGGCGGGCAAGCTGATCAGCATGCGCGTGCTGGTCGACACTTTCGATCTGGTTGAACAGGCACTCGGCCGCGCCATTCATCTGCCGAAGATGACCCGCGTCGGCTGAGGGGGACGCCAACGGGCCCCGCTTGCCGGGACCGATGATTGATGCTCGCCCGACCCGCGTCCTGGCCTCCAGCCCCGCCGGATGCCGTCGTGGCGAAGCTCGTCATCGGGCGCGCCTTTCGCGCGGCCCGTTGGTTCGCCATTCCAGTGGTTTGAGCATGATCTCCGCGCAAACGCGTTCCGCGTTTGTCGCGAGGGAAAACCCGCTGCACACTTTGCGCCGGCGCGGCCCTTCGGGTCCGGATCATGCCCTTGCCGAGGCGAGCCGCCACAATTTCGCAACGATAGATCACCATGTGTTGAGTGGACCGAATGGCGCATGGTCATCACCGAAGGCCGCATTATAGTGGCGGCAAGCATGCGCTGGGCTCGCGGGCAGGACGATGGAATTCTCGACAGGTTTTGGCTGGACCAGGCTGCCGGTGCTGGCGGCCGCATTAATTTTGGGCTCGGTCCTGACGGTCTCGGCGCAGATCATCCCGCCCTTCTCGGCGGCTGCGCCTGACGACGAGGCCGAGACCGAAGCCACAGAGACCGCCGCAGCCCCCGACGTCAACGACCCCGACATATTAAAGGGCATCGACGTCGACAAGCTCGACTGGAGCCAGCTCGCGGTCGACGCCGGTACCGGCAACGACGTCATGGCCGCCAAGAAGCGCGCCCAGGCCGCCGCCAAGGACGGCCTGAACTGGTCGTCGAACGCGAATGCCAACGGCTCCTCGGCGGTGACGGTGAAGCAGTCGGTCTCCTCGTTCTGGGACGCCCGCATCGGCGCCGACATGACGGTGACGAGCGAGCCGCGGACGATGTCCGAGCTGCTGGCGCAGAAAGCCACCAATGGCGGCAGCCTGCCGCAATCCTCCGGCAGCGCCTGGGCGGCGGCGACCGCGCCGGGCGCCGGCTCGATCTGGGACAAGACCGCGGTGGAAGCCCGCGTCGATCCCGGCGCCGAGCAGAGCAAGATCGGGGCGTCGCTGATCAAGTCCGTGCCGCTGTCGAGCGACACGTCGCTGACGCTCCAGAACGGCTACAGCGTCAACCAGCAGGGCACCACCGCGGTGCCCGGCATCGGCGGGCGCGTCACGCGCAATTACGAGACCGAGCAGAGCGCCAAAGTCACCCTCACCGACACCGGCACCAGCATCACCGCCGGCCAGTCGCTGTCGACCACCGACGACAAATGGCTGCGCAAGGTCGGCGCCGAGCAAAAGCTGTTCGACAACGTCACCGTCTCCGGCTCGGTCGGCGAGACCTCGCAGGGCGCGATCAACAAGAGCCTGACGGCGGGCTTCAAGAAGAGCTGGTAGCAAGTTCCGCGCCCACCCTCTCCCATCATCCCGGGATAGGTTCGTTTTCCCAGCAGTTCAGACTCTCGTAACCATACGCCACGGCAAAGCCCCCGAATCGTCCGCCCTTGCCGTATCTCGGCCAAGTTGCGGTCAAAATCCGACGCCCTAGTCGGATGGCCGAACTCGTCGTGCGGGGGACACTCGCGCCGCGCTCAACGCGAACAGGGGAATAACGATGAACGCCATGCGTCCGGAAAAGACCGAAGCCACCGAGACCGAGACGGTCGACACCAACCTCGCCGCAGTGACGGAAGTTGAAGCCGGCATCCGCGACTTCGTCCGCAACGACATCGCCTATCTGCGCCGGCCGGCATCGGGAACCACCGACACGCCGCCGCTCGATCCGAGCGCGGAAGCCACCGTCACCAACGTCAACTCGCTGATCCAGCGCGTCGCCGGCACCTCGCTCGCCGAGATCGAGAACCTGATCTCCGAGCTCGAGAGCCTGCGCGACCTGCTCCATGCCGAAGGCCAGCGCGTCCAGCGCGAGATCTCCGGCTACGCCCAGCTCAGCCAGGCCGCGATGAAGTCGACCCGCATGATCGCCGACAACGTCGCGCAGTGGAAGCGCGCCGCCGACGGCCTGCGCAACAGCTGATCACTCACGTCAAGCATCATCAGCCGCCGCGTTCCGCAAGGGGCGCGGCGGTTTTGATTCGTGGGCGTGAAGCGGTACTCCGTCTCTTCTGTCCAGGTGTCATCACCCGCGAAAGCGGGTGATCCAGTATTCCAGAGACGACAGTGATTGAGCCGAGAAGCCGCGGCGTACTGGATGCCCCGCCTTCGCGGGGCATGACAGCGGAGGGTTTGGTGAGCGCCGCGCGGGCGACAACATTCACTTTGAACCCACCGCCCCTCCCCGCCGACCAATGCCAAGCGCCCGCAGCCTTGCGGCCGGGCCTGGGGACATTTCAGATGGAAAGCATTCGGCCCGACAACACGGACCCTATCCCGCTGCGGCCCGCGCCGAACCAGTTCGGCACGATCATGCTGCGCTTCGTCGGATTGCTGGCGGTCGCGATCGCGGTGCTGGCGTTCGTCTATAGCCGCTGACGGCGGAGGCCGGACGTCCGGCCCCGAAGAGTTAACGAGCCCTTAACGGCTCGCGTCGACCGTCGAGGCTTCCAGGGTGTAGCCGCCATCGGCATAGCCCTTCACCACCATGCCGGCGACCAGCATCACTGCCAGCGTCGCGGTCGCAAAGATAAATCCCACCAGCTTGAGTGCGCCGCGGTCTGCCATGGTCCTCGTCCCCTGTTCTCTGCCCAATTCGTTTCAATTAGACAGCGACAGGTTCATAATTGGTTAGCAACTCGATGGTTCCGCCAACTGCTTCGCGGGTCATCATGTTGAGCAGGCTTATGGCAGCCGCCCGGAATCGCGTCCATAGCGCGCGGGCAACACTCGCGCACACATTTGGACCGTTCATCTTGGAACAGGTCTAACCGCCCTTCCGCATCGGCACGAAGGCGCTGGCGGTGATGGAATAGACCTCCTCACCGCGCTGATTGGTGCCGGTGGTGCGGGCCGTCAGAATGCCCCAGCCGGGGCGCGAGGCGGAGCTGCGCTTGTCGATGACTTCGTTGACGTAGGCGACGGTGTCGCCGGCGAGCACCGGCCTGATCCAGCGCAGGTCGCGAAAGCCCGGCGACGGCCCCCACACCGCGACCTCCTCGCCGCGCGAAGCGGCCTCACGCGCCAGACGCTGGCCGTCGGCGACAAGCAGGCTCATGCAGGCCGAGCCGATATGCCAGCCTGAGGCCGCGAGGCCGCCGAACAGCGAGTTCTTGCCTTCCTCCTCGTCGAGGTGGAAGCGCTGCGGATCGAACTTTGCGGCGAAAATCTTGATGGACTCCGCGGTGAACGTGTAGGCGCCGATCTCGCGGCGGTGGCCGATCTCGATCTCCTCGAAGAAGGGCATCAGACTGCTCCCTCGCGCCGCTTGATCATGATCGGCGAGGTCATCTCGCACAGCGCCTCGCCCTTGGCGTTGCGCACCGTGCATTTGAACTTGACGATGCCGAGCTCCGGCCGGCTCTTCGAGGCGCGCGCCTCCAGCACGTCGACGTCGAGCATGAGATCGTCGCCGGGCCGCAAGGGTGACAGCCAGCGCACCTCGTCGACGCCGGGCGAGCCGAGCGAAGCGGCGCGTGTGATGAAGCCATCGGCCATCATCCGCATCATCAGCGAGCAGAGGTGCCAGCCCGAGCCGGACAGGCCGCGCAGCATGCTCTTGGCCGCGGCCTCCTCATCGAGGTGCATCGGCTGCGGATCGAACTCGGCGGCGAAAGCCAAGATCTCGTCGCGGGTGACATGGCGCGGGCCGAATGTTCCGAACCGGCCGGGCGGGAAATCTTCGAAGGTCAGGGTCATCTCGGGAAAGCTTCGAGGGAATGACAGATTGTGGCCGCACTTTGCGGCAATCTCAACCCGCCGGCCCGCATGGCTCGTGCTACATATGGGGTGTCGGCGTTGGTCTTGAGTCGGATCAACCGGCAGGCCGAGGCCCGATTTGCCCTGGGGAGAGCAATGTTTTCATTCAGCGACCTGTTTCAATGGGACCGATTCATAACCCCTACGATCATCAAGACCTTCTACTGGCTGGTGATCGCACTGATCTGCCTGTTCGGCCTTTCCGGAATCTTCTCCGGTCTCGCGACGATGGCGATCAGCCCGTTCGGCGGCTTCCTGGTGCTGCTGTCGTCGATCGCGAGCATCGTCGTCGGCATCGTGTTCTCGCGCATCGCCGCGGAGCTGATCCTGATCGTCTTCCGCATCAACGAGCATCTCGGCGCGATCCGCGACCAGGGCGGCGGGGCGCGGTGAGGCGGCTGTAGGTGCCGTAGGGTGGGTTAGCCGAAGGCGTAACCCACCTCTTCTGTTTCCGCGGATAGAAACAGTGGTGGGTTACGCTTCGCTAACCCACCCTACGCATCCGTTGAGACCTTACGTATTGAACCTGAAATGCATCACGTCGCCGTCGGCGACGACGTATTCCTTGCCTTCGAGACGCAGCTTGCCGGCATCGCGTGCGCCGGCTTCGCCGTTCAGCGCGACATAGTCCTCATACGCAATCGTCTCGGCGCGGATAAAACCCTTCTCGAAGTCGGTGTGGATCACGCCGGCCGCGCCCGGGGCCTTGGTGCCGCGATAGATGGTCCAGGCGCGCGCTTCCTTCGGGCCCACCGTGAAATAGGTGATGAGGTCGAGCAGGGTGTAGCCGGCGCGGATCAGGCGATCGAGGCCGGCTTCTTCGAGACCCAGCGTCTCCAGGAAGTCGGCGCGCTCCTCGCGCGAAATGGTGGCGATCTCGGATTCGATCTTGGCGGAGATGACGACGGCAACGGCGCCTTCCTTGGCCGCCTGCTCCTCCACCGCCTTGGAGAACGAATTGCCCGTGGCGGCCGAGCCTTCCTCGACGTTGCAGACGTAGAGCACGGGCTTCGACGACAGCAGGCCGAGCATCCCGAAGGCGCGCTCCTCTTCCGCCTTGCGCTCGACGAGGCGGGCGGGCTTGCCCTCGCGCAGCAGCACCAGCGTGCGGTTGACGAGGTCGAGCTGCTCCTTGGCGTCCTTGTCGTTGCCCTTGGCTTTCTTCGTGAGGTTGTCGACGCGCTTCTCGAGGCTGTCGAGGTCGGCGAGCATCAGCTCGGTCTCGATGGTCTCGATGTCGGCGAGCGGGGCGATCTTGCCCTCGACATGCGTGATGTCGGAATCCTCGAAGCAGCGCACGACATGCGCGATGGCGTCGACCTCGCGGATGTTGGCGAGGAACTGATTGCCGAGGCCTTCACCCTTGGAGGCGCCGCGCACGAGGCCGGCGATGTCGACGAAGGTCAGCCGGGTCGGGATGATCTGCGCCGATTTGGCGATGGCCGAGAGCTTGTCGAGCCGCGGATCGGGCACGGCGACTTCGCCGACATTCGGCTCGATGGTGCAGAACGGATAGTTCGCGGCCTGCGCCGCGGCCGTCTCGGTCAGCGCGTTGAACAAGGTCGACTTGCCGACATTGGGCAACCCGACGATCCCGCATTTAAATCCCATGGTCGTCCTCTATTCGTATTCGTCATGGCCGGGCTTGACGGAGAAAACGGCGCCCTATTCCTTGCCGTTCTCGTCCTTGGTCAAAAAGCCCTTCGCCTGCATGGCGAGATGCACCCTGTTGGCGAAGGTCGCGTCCGTGCCTTTGGCAACCAGTGCCGCGTGCTCGGCCACCGCCTCGCACAGCGTCGCCACCCAGTCGTTGTCGGCCTTGGCGAAGTCCGACAGCACGTGGCCGTGCACCAGTTCCTTGACGCCGGGATGACCGATGCCGAGCCGGACCCGGCGATAGTCGTTGCCGATATGCGCCGAGATCGAGCGCAGGCCGTTGTGGCCGGCGATGCCGCCGCCGATCTTCACCCGCACCTTGCCCGGCGGCAGTTCGAGCTCGTCGTGGAACACGGTGACGTCGCCCGGCGCGATCTTGAAGAAGCTTGCCGCTTCCTGAACGCTACGGCCGGAGTCATTCATGTAGGTCGTCGGCTTGAGCAGGATGATCCGCTCAGTGCCGATCGCACCTTCCGAGGTCTCGCCCTGAAAACGACGGCGCCATGGCGCAAAGCCATGACGCCGCGCGATCTCGTCGACGGCCATGAAGCCGACATTGTGCCGGTTACGTGCGTATTTAGCGCCGGGATTGCCGAGCCCAACAAAGAGTCGCATGACGCGGCGCGCCCCTCGCTCGGCGCGCGATCAAGGACCGCGCGCCAGCTTTGAGAGATTACTTCTTCTTGTCGCCGCCGGCGGGAGCCTTGGCAGCCGCAGCCGGAGCAGCAGCACCCGCAGCCGGAGCCGCAGCGCCAGCCGCCGGAGCAGCCGCAGCAGCGCCCGGAGCTGCAGCCGCAGCCGCGGCCTTCTGCTCTTCGGCGTAGCCGGACGGCGGCACGATGGTGACGAGGGTCGCGTCCTCGCGGGTCAGCGCCTTCACGCCGGCCGGCAGCTTGATGTCCGACAGATGGAGCGAGTGACCGATTTCGAGTGAGCCGACATCAGCCTCGATGAATTGCGGGATGCTCTCGACGCCGCATTCGAGCTCGATCGAATGCGCGACGATGTTGACGGCGCCGCCGCGCTTCACGCCGGGCGAACCTTCTGCTTTCACCACATGCAAGGGAACGCTGATGCGGATGGTGGCACCTTCGCCGAGACGCATGAAGTCGACATGGATCGGGAAATCCTTGACCGGATCAAGGTGATAGTCGCGCGGGATCACGCGGTGCTTCTTGCCCTCGAGGTCGATGTCGACCAGCGTGGTCAGGAACCGGCCGGCGAGGATGCGCTGGCGCAGTTCACGATCGTCAACCGAGATCGGGAGCGGGGGTTGCTTGTTGCCATAGATCACTCCGGGCACTTTCCCGGCGCGACGCTCTGCCCGGGCGGCCCCCTTGCCGCTCTTCGGACGTGCGGTCGCCTTCAATTCCTTGACGGTCGTCGCCATAGTCTAAGTCCTTGTTTTTGCAAAAGTTAATGGGCCGCAGCGCGGCCCATGGTGCAGTTCGCAGCAAGCCTCCAGGGGTGCGGGGGCCGCGAACTTGGCGGGCTTTTACCCGGAAGATGCGGAAATGACAAGGAGAATGGCCCGCCCGGCGGGGTTCCCACCCTCCCCTGGAGGGGAGGGTAAGCGAGAGCGGCGGCCTTACGTCGGCGTTCCGCCGAACTTGGCCTCCAGCGCCACGATGCGCGCCTTCAGGGCCTCGTTCTCCTCGCGGGCGAGGCGGGCCATGTCCTTGACCGCCTCGAACTCCTCGCGCTTGACGAGGTCCATGTCGCGCAGGAATTTCTCGGCCTGGGTGCGCATCACGGTGTCGAACTCGCGCTTGACGCCCTGGGCGGCACCGGCGGCGTCGTTCATCAGGCGGCCGATCTCGTCGAAAAAC
The DNA here is from genome assembly GCF_017565645.3 of Bradyrhizobium barranii subsp. barranii. Lineage (NCBI taxonomy): Bacteria > Pseudomonadati > Pseudomonadota > Alphaproteobacteria > Hyphomicrobiales > Nitrobacteraceae > Bradyrhizobium > Bradyrhizobium barranii. The sequence continues at coordinate 1,778,152 of NZ_CP086136.1, read as the reverse complement.
CGGTTGTTGGTCTGGGTCATGTCGGTCTCCTGGCGGCCTCAGATAAACTTTGCGCGAACGCGCGAAAAGACAATGGCAATCCGGGCGAAACGGTTCAAGGGCCGATCGGCGGTATCCTTGTCATGCCCCGGTTTCCTTGCAATCGTATTCAACGTCCCTGCATAACAAGAATCAGAAGGCGCACGAGATGATCGATCAGCAGATCGCGATTCCCACCAAGGACGGCCACACCGCAACCTTCATCACCCATCCCGAACGCGGCGGGCCGTTTCCGGTCATCCTGTTCTACATGGATGCGCCGGCGATCCGCGAAGAGCTGCGCGACATGGCGCGCCGGCTCGCCACCTCGGGCTATTACGTGATGCTGCCGAACCTCTATTACCGCTCCGGCGTGATGGAGCTCGGCGCGCTGCCGGCCGATCCGAACGCGCCTGAGCGCAAGCGCATGTTCCAGCTCATGGCCTCGCTCAACATTCCCATGATCATGGAGGACACCAGGGCCCTGCTCACCTATGCCGAGGGCCAGACGGCTGCCAATACGAAAATCGTCGGCACCGTCGGCTATTGCATGAGCGGCCGTTACGCCGTCAACGCGGCCACGCACTTTGCCGACCGCGTCAAGGCCGCCGCCTCGATCTACGGAACGCATCTGGCGACCGACGAAGACAACAGCCCGCATCTCGCCGCCGGCAAGACCAAGGCCGAGCTCTATTTCGCCTGCGCCGAGACCGACATCTACGCGCCCGCCGAGGTCATCGAGAAGGTCAAGCAGGGCATGAGCGGAGCCAAGGCCGAGGTCGAGATCTATCCCGGCACGCATCACGGCTTCGCCTTCCCCAAGCGCCCGGTCTACGACCGCGACGCCGCCGAGCGGCATTGGGAGCGTCTGCTGGCGCTCTATCGCCGCAATCTCGTTTAAGTCTAGAAGGCCTGATGCCCTTTCTGCTCATCGACTTTCCCGCCTTCAAGCCGATCGCGATCGAGATCGGTCCGTTCGCGATCCGCTGGTATGCGCTGGCCTATATCAGCGGCATCGTGTTCGGCTGGCTCTATGCGCGCTCGCTGCTGAAGAGAGAGCGCCTGTGGGGCGGCCCCGCGCCGATGTCGCTGGTGCAGATCGACGACTTCATCCTGTGGGTCACGCTGGGCATCATTCTCGGCGGCCGCACCGGCTACGTGCTGTTCTACAATCTGCCCTTCTTCATCGATCACCCCGCCGCGATCTTCAAATTGTGGGAGGGCGGCATGTCCTTCCATGGCGGCTTCCTCGGCTGCGTCGTCGCGGTGATGTGGTTTGCCTATCGCAATCGCATCTCGATCCTGTCGCTTGGCGACATCACCACCGCAGTCGCCCCGATCGGGCTGCTGCTCGGGCGCATCGCCAATTTCATCAATGGCGAATTGTGGGGCCGCGCCACCGACCCCAGCCTGCCCTGGGCGATGATCTTCCCCAACGATCCGACGCAGCTGCCGCGCCATCCGAGCCAGCTCTATGAGGCCGGCATGGAGGGCATCCTGCTGTTCACCGTGCTCGCGATCATGATCCGTTTCGGCGCCCTGAAGCGGCCCGGCATGATCCTCGGCGCCTTCATCCTGATCTATGGCCTGACCCGCATCGCCGGCGAGCATTTTCGCGAGCCGGACGTCCAGCTCGGCTTCCTCTGGGGCGGATTAACCATGGGCATGCTGTTGTCGATCCCGATGCTTATTGTAGGCCTCATACTTATTGTATTGGCTATCAGGCGCGGCGCGCCGAAGCCCGCCGGGGCTATCAGTTAATTCCTTTCGAGAAGACAGACCGTGACCGAACAGCCGTTACTCAACGAGATCAGGGCGCTGATCAAATCCTCAGGGCCCATGCCGGTCTGGCGGTACATGGAACTGTGCCTGATGCATCCGCGCTATGGCTATTACGTCTCGCGCGATCCGCTCGGGCGCGAAGGCGACTTCACCACCGCGCCCGAGGTCAGCCAGATGTTCGGCGAGCTCCTGGGGCTGTGGACCGCCTCGGTGTGGAAGCAGATGGGCTCGCCGCAATTCCTGCGGCTGATCGAGCTCGGGCCTGGCCGCGGCACCATGATGGCGGATGCGCTGCGCGCACTGCGCGTGCTGCCGCCGCTCTACCAGGCGCTTCACGTCCACATGGTCGAGGTCAATCCCGTGCTGCGCGAGCGGCAGAGTGCGACGCTGGCGGGTGTGCGCAACATCGCCTGGCACGACAGCATCGACGACGTGCCGGAAGGCCCGAGCATCATCCTCGCCAACGAATATTTCGACGTGCTGCCGATCCGCCAGATGGTGAAGCGCGAGAACGGCTGGCACGAGCGCGTGATCGAGATCGATCCCAACGGCAAGCTTCAATTCGGCGCGGCCGCCGACCCGACGCCGCGCTTCGACGTGCTGCTGCCGCCTCTGGTGCGCGCCGCTCCCGTCGGCGCCGTGTTCGAATGGCGGCCCGACGGCGAGATCATGAAGCTCGCCACGCGCGTGCGCGACCAGGACGGCGCGGCGCTGATCATCGATTACGGCCATCTGCGCAGCGATGCCGGCGACACGTTCCAGGCGATCGCGCGCCACACCTTCACCGATCCCCTGAAGGCGCCGGGCCAGGCCGACGTCACCGCCCATGTCGACTTCCAGGCCCTGGCGCGCGCGGCCGAGGATGTCGGCGCCCGTGTGCACGGCCCGGTGACGCAGGGCGATTTCCTCAAGCGCGTCGGCATCGATACCCGCGCAGCTGCCCTGATGCAGAAGGCGACGCCTGAAGTCGCCACCGACATTTCGGTGGCGCTCAAGCGCCTGACCGATACCGGGCGCAGCGGCATGGGCTCGATGTTCAAGGTGCTCGGCATCTCCGAACCGCGGCTGACCGGCATCGCCGGCCTCAGCGATCTCGAACGGGCCGGAGGCGCCTCATGACGCTTGCTTCGTCGCTGCTGTCGGCCGTGCCCGGCCTGCGCCATGCCTTCTTCACCCGCGAGGGCGGTGTCTCAGGCGGGATTTATTCGGCGCTCAATGGCGGGCTCGGCTCCAACGACGATCCGGCGCATGTCGCGGAGAACCGCCGCCGCATGGCCGAGCATGTCGGCGTCGCCCCGGAGCGCTTCATCAGCCTGCACCAGATCCATTCGCCCGATGTTCTCGTTGCCGAAGCGCCGTGGCCGAGCGGGCCGCGGCCGAAAGGCGATGCGCTGGTCACGAAAACACCCGGCATCGCGCTCGGCGTCTCCACCGCCGATTGCGGTCCGGTGCTGTTCGTCGACCCCAACGCACGCGTGATCGGCGGCGCCCATGCCGGCTGGAAGGGCGCGCTGACCGGCGTGCTGGAACAGACGATCTCGGCGATGGAGAAGCTCGGCGCCACGCGCAGCGTCATCATCGCCGCGATCGGCCCCCTGATCCGGCAGGACAGCTACGAGGTCGGCAACGAATTCGTGGCGCGCTTCATCGAGGCGGACGCGGACAACGCCATGTTCTTCATCCCGTCGGTGCGCGCCGGACACGCGATGTTCGACCTCGCCGGCTTCATCCGGAAGCGGCTGGAAGCCGCCGGCATTCTGATGATCGACGATCTTGGCCTGGACACCTATGCCGACGAGCGCTTCTTCAGCTATCGCCGCTCGGTGCATCGCAAGGAGCCGGATTACGGCCGCCACATTCACGCGATCGCGCTCGAGGGTTAACAACGAATTCAGCCTAGTTCTTGCCGCAACCCATCAGGTTAGTCGCTGCATCTTTCGAATAATGGCGTTTCATTCTTTCCGCGAAGCCTTTTAGTCGGCAAATCAACGTACATTTGAGCTGGTGGAGGCGGCGGCGGCGGTCGGACCTCGAAACCTTCATCGACCTCGATCTTCTTCCAATCGTCGCGATGCGCGGAGAAAGTCCGATACTTGTCGCCGACCTTGAGCAGAACGATCTCCCAAACCTCGCCCGGCTGACGCCACCAGATCAGTGTCGTGCTGGGTGGAGAGTCCTGAACCGACACGATCTTGATCTTGTCGTCGGCAATACGCGTCGCCGAATAGATCGTGCTGATGAATGTCCTTACCTGCCCAGGTGTGAACGTCCCGATCACATTCCTTGTCGTCGGCGCTCCGGAGGACGACGCGATGTACGTCAATCGCGCGCCACAGCGGTTGTTCTCACAGGCCTGATACGGATCCCGTTTGCAATCAATTGACCAGGTACCGATCAGTCCGAAAGCGCGGATTGCCTCGGCCGCACTTTCTGCCGCCGCGGCCCGCCCCACGATGAGGCAGGCAACGATTACCCCCAAAGTCGCTCCCCTCATCGACAATTCCTCGGCCGGATCGGCCCAATGATGTGTCCTTCCTGCCCTAGACCTTAATCGATTTTAACGATATCGCTGCCCTCCATAATGAGGGACGCGTCATTCATCCTGGGCCGCGCGGGTTCGCGTGTGCTGGCGGTCATGCTGTTGGCAGCGGCGGTCGCGCTTGGCGGCTGCGCCGGCGGCGGCGGTGCCGCCAACTCCTATGCGATGGCGCCGAGTACCGGCTCAGGGGCGACCGTGGCCTTCGAATCGATCGACGGGCCGCCCCCGCAGGTGTTCGACCGCATGGTCGGCGTGCTCGATAGCGAATCCAAGCTGCGCAGCCTGTCCGTCGTCTCCCGCGAGGGGACGGCTGCCTATCGCGTGCGCAGTTACCTTTCCGCCCAAATCGTGCGCGGCAAGACCGTGATCGCCTGGGTCTGGGACGTCTACGACGCCAACCAGCAGCGGGCATTGCGCCTCTCCGGCGAGGAACTGACCGCCGCCAAGGGTGGCCGCGATCCCTGGGGCGCCGCCGACGACCTCGTACTGCGGAAGATCGCCCAGGCCGGATTCAGCGGACTTTCCAACATGATCAACGGAACCCCGGACGCGCCGGGCACTGTTCCCGGCTTGCGGGGCCCGGCGGTGGCCAGCGTGATCCCGGAGGCTCCGGCGGCCGAGATGCCGGCCTCCGCGCTCGGCTATGCCGAGCGATAACCCCCGCTAAACCACGGCCCCAAGTTGCCGCCAAACCGTTGGCCCGACTCAGGATTTCGGAGGGAAAACGTAGCATCCCGGGTTGCCATTGCAGCCCCCGGCCTGATATTTCCTCGCCCGTCATAACCGTGCTCCCAGTGGGTATTCTCTGATGTTGAACGTCGTATCCAGCAAAGCGCGGGAGGAAGCGTCCATGTCGGCCAAGAACGGCTCCATCAAGCTTGTCGCCGGCAACTCAAATCCGGCTCTCGCGCAGGCCATCGCGCAAGGCCTCGACCTGCCGCTGACCAAGGCGGTGGTACGGCGCTTCGCCGACATGGAGATCTTCGTCGAGATCCAGGAGAACGTCCGCGGCTCGGATGCCTTCGTCATCCAGTCGACCTCGTTCCCCGCCAACGACCATCTCATGGAACTGCTGATCATCACCGATGCGCTGCGCCGCTCCTCGGCACGCCGCATCACCGCGGTGCTGCCCTATTTCGGCTACGCCCGGCAGGACCGCAAATCGGGTTCGCGCACGCCGATCTCGGCCAAGCTCGTCGCCAACCTGATCACGCAGGCCGGCGTCGACCGCGTCATGACGCTCGACCTGCATGCCGGCCAGATCCAGGGCTTCTTCGATATCCCAACCGACAACCTCTACGCGGCGCCGCTGATGGTGCGCGACATCAAGGACAAGTTCGACCTCTCGAAGACGATGGTGATCTCGCCTGACGTCGGTGGCGTGGCGCGCGCACGTGGCCTTGCCAAGCGCATCAACACCCCGCTCGCGATCGTCGACAAGCGCCGCGAGAGGGCGGGCGAATCCGAGGTCATGAACGTGATCGGCGACGTCGCCGGCTACACCTGCATCCTGATCGACGACATCGTGGACTCCGGCGGCACGCTGGTGAACGCGGCCGACGCGCTGATCGCCAAGGGCGCCAAGGACGTCTACGCCTACATCACCCACGGCGTGCTCTCCGGCGGCGCGGCCGCCCGCATCGCGGGCTCGAAGCTGAAGGAGCTCGTGATCACCGACTCGATCCTGCCGACAGAGGCGGTGACCAAGGCTCCGAACATCCGCACGCTTCCGATAGCCAGCCTGATCTCGGACGCCATCGCGCGCACCGCAGCGGAAGAGTCGGTGTCGAGCCTGTTCGACTGATTTTTCTTCGCCTCTCCCCGCGTGCGGGGAGAGGCCGGAATTCAAGCGAAGCCTGAATTCCGGGTGAGGGGGACTCTCCGCGAGTCTCACTCTCACCGCCCCCGTGGAGACTCCCCCTCACCCCACCCTCTCCCCGCAAGCGGGGCGAGGGAGCGCGAGCGCCGTCCGTCCCTTACGACGCAGCCCCCCGGGTTGTTGCCAACGACCGCCCATGACATCATCCGGATACCGAGTCATCTCTGCCCCCGGGATTCCTGATGCCGCGCCGGAAATTTGCCTGGGAGAAGCTGTCGGATGACGAGTTGCTCAAGCAGCGCCTCTCCAGCCTGAGGGTTACGGTCAAAGGCACCTGGCTCGAGGACTGCGTCAGCACGCTCCATGAGGAGCTCGAAGAGCGGGGCATCCGGCTGCGACCGCACACATGGATCTCGAGCGAATGGTTCAGTCCGGGCGATGTGCCGGGCATCGCCATCCCCTTCTATCTCGCCCATCCCCGTCTGATGAAGCTCGAGAAGAAGATGATGTTCGACGTCGAGGGCGGAACCTGGCGCGAGTGCATGGGTATCCTCCGTCACGAGGCCGGCCATGCCGTGCAGCACGGCTATCAGCTGCAGCGCCGCCGGCGCTGGCAGCAGCTGTTCGGCCCGTCGTCGAAACACTACCCGCGCTACTACCGGCCCAATCCTGCCAGCAGGCGCTACGTCCAGCACCTCCGGCTGTGGTACGCGCAAAGCCATCCGGATGAAGACTTCGCCGAGACCTTCGCGGTGTGGCTGCGCCCACGCTCGAACTGGCGGACGCGATATGCCGGATGGCCGGCGCTGAAGAAGCTCGAATATGTCGACGAGCTGATGCACGAGATTGCGGGAAAGCGGCCGCTGATCACGACGCGGGAGCGTGTCGATACGCTGGGCCGGCTCAGCCAGACGCTCGAAGACCACTACAAGAAGAAGCAGGCGTTCTACGCCTTCACAGCGCCGAAGACCTACGACCGCGACCTCTCCCGGCTGTTTTCAGCCGATCCACGGCATCACCGCTCAAAGCCGGCTTCGGCCCTGATCAGGCGGCACCGCGCGCAGATCAGGCAACTGGTCGCGCGGTGGACGGGCGAGAACCAGCTCACGCTCGATGCCGTGCTCGATGATATGATCTCCCGCTGCCGTGAGCTCGACCTGCGCGCCGTCGGCCCCGAACAGAAGCTCGTTCTCGATTTCACCGTCCTCGTGACCGCCAAGACGATGCACGCGCTGTTTGGCCCGTCTCGGCGCAAATGGATCGCGCTATGAGACGCTCGCGCATTCTGGTGCTGATGCATCCGGACTTCATGCCTCCGGACTCCTCCGACGGATACACGCCGCAGGAAATCAACAACTGGAAGACGGAATACGACGTGGTGAGCACCTTGCGCGCGGCCGGCCACGAGGTTCGCGCTCTCGGTGCGCAGGATGAGATCAAGCCGATCCGCGAGGCGATCGAAGAATTCAAGCCCCACGTGGTCTTCACGCTGCTCGAGGAATTCCACAACAACGTCGCCTACGACCAGCACATCGCCAGCTATCTCGAGCTGATGAAGGTCCCTTATACCGGGTGCAATCCGCGCGGCCTGATCATGGCGCGCGGCAAGGATTTGTCCAAGACGCTGGTGCATCACCGCCGGATCGCAGCGCCGGCCTTCGCCGTCTTCCCGATGCGCCGCAAGGTGAAGCGCCCGACGCGCCTTGCGCTGCCGCTGATCGTCAAGAGCCTGAACATGGACGGGTCCTTCGGCATCTCGCAGGCCTCGATCGTCGATACCGACGAGAAGCTCGTGGAGCGCGTCGCCTTCATCCACGAGCGGGTCGAATCCGCCGCCATCGCCGAGCAGTTCATCGAGGGGCGCGAGCTTTATGTCGGCGTGCTCGGCAACAACCGGCTGCGCGTCCTGCCGGTTTGGGAACTGAAATTCGGCAGCATGGGCGGGCGCAGATCACGGCACATCGCCACGGAGAAAGCCAAGCACGACACCGACTATCAGGAGAAGCTCGGCATCGTCGACGGGCCGGCGAAGGACCTTGGGCCCGAAGTCACCGCGCGCATCCAGCGCGCCGCGAAGCGCATCTACCGGGCGCTTGGCCTTGACGGCTACGCACGCATCGATTTTCGTCTCGCCGCCGACGGCACGCCGTATTTCATCGAAGCCAATCCCAACCCCGAGATCGCCAAGAGCCAGGAGTTCGCCACGGCGGCTCAACATGCCGGGCTCAAATATCCGGATCTCCTGCAGCGCATCCTGACGCTGGGGATCAGCCGGGCCAAGGCGGGGGTGTCGTTGGGATGAGCTGCGTCAGCTTGCACGGATATCGTAGGGTGGGCAAAGGCGCGAAGCGCCGCGCCCACCGTCTTTGTTTGCGATAGAGAATGGTGGGCACGCTTACGCTTTGCCCACCCTACGCGACCTATTGCGCCTCGGCCTTCGCGCTCACCACGTCGGCAAATGACTTGAAGAACTCCCCCGCCAGCTTCGTCGCGGTCGAATTGATCAGCCGCGCTCCCAACTGCGCGAGCTTGCCGCCGATCTGCGCATCGACTTCGTATTGCAACACTGTCACGTCGGCACTCTCGGATTCCAGCCGCACCACCGCGCCACCCTTGGCGAAGCCAGCGACGCCGCCGGAGCCCTCTCCTGAGATACGGTAACTGTTAGGCGGATCGAAATCGGACAGCGTCACCTTGCCACTGAACGTCGCCTTCACCGGGCCGACCTTGAAGACCACCGTCGCGGTCATCTCGTTCGGCGCGGTCACCTCGAGCGACTGGCAGCCGGGGATGCACTGCTTCAGCACAGCAGGATCGTTCAGCGCCGCCCACACCTGCTCGCGTGAGGCGGGAATTCGCTGGCTGTCGTTCATCTGCATGATCGGTGTCTCACTCTCTGCTTGCTGTTTGATTGGCCGCGCGCTGGCCACGCCGGCGTTCCCTGGTGATCTCGGCGAGGATCGACATTGCGATCTCCTCCGGCGTGATAGCGCCGAGATCGAGGCCGGCCGGCGCCTTGAAATCATCGATCGCGGCGGCATTGGTGCCTTCCGCGAGAAGCTTGGCGCGCAACGAAGCCATCTTGCGGCGGCTGCCGACGAAGGCGTGGTAGTCGGCTTTGGTCGCGACCGCCGCGCGCAAGGCGGCCTCGTCGCCCTTGCCCTGCGTCGAGACGACGACGAAGCGCTTGGCGTCGTTGAGCTCGCCGAGCTGATAACCATCGATGACCGCGTCGGCGTCCGGCTGCGCCGTGAGATCGGCGGACGGCGCAGCAAACGTGACGTGATAGCCGAGCACGCGCGCCTGCGCCGCAAGTGACAGCGCCACCGGGCTTGCCCCGAGAATGACAAGCGAGGGATGCGGCAGCACCGGCTCGACGAAGATGTCCATCGTGCCCTTGCTCGGGCACATGTTGCTGGCGAAGCGAATGCCGTCGCGGCTCTCGCCTGCGCTGACGCCCAGCTCGGCCAGCAGGTTCTCCGGCTGCACCGAGACCATCCGCGGCTCGCCATCGGCGAGCGCCTCGCGCGCCGCCTTCAGCACCGCGCCCTTGGCGCAGCCCCCGCCGATCCAACCCGCGACGATGGTGCCGTCGGCGGCGATGATCGCCTTGGCGCCAGCCTTCGCCGCGGTCACCGACACCGTGCGCACCACCGTCGCGAGCACGAAGGCACGCTCGGCGGCCTTCATCTGAGCGACTACATCAAGCACTTCGACATGAGCGGTCATCGGAAGCCTCCTCAAAGCTTCGCCAGATAGGGTTCGAGCGCACGCAGGCTTTGCAGCGAATTCGCGGGCGCATAGAGATCGACATGCGGCAACGCAGCTCTTATGCCCCGCGCTTCGGGCGTGTAGCCTTCCCACGCCATCATCGGGTTGAGCCAGACAATGCGGCGACAGCGCCGGTGCAGCGCCGCCATCTCGCGGCCAAGCAATGCGGCATCGCCGGTCTCGTAGCCGTCGGACACGATCATCACGCAGCTGCGGGAATGGATTACGCGCGCGGCGTGCCAGCGATTGAAGGTTTGCAAGCACTCGCCGATCCTGGTGCCGCCGCCCGCGCCTTGCGCCATGATCGAGAGCCGGTCGAGCGCGCGGCCGGCATCCTTCTCCTTCATCGCATCGGAGACATAGGCGAGCCGCGTGTGGAACAGGAACGCCTCGGCCTCGCGGAACTGGTCGAGCACGCCGTGGATGAAGCGCAGGAAGACTGACGTGTACATGCTCATCGATCCAGAGGCATCGAGCAGCACGACGAGCCGCAGCGGCTTGTCCTTGCGCTGGCGTTTCACCAGGCTAATCGGCACGCCGCCATGGCTGATGTTGCGGTGGATGGTGCGGCGGAGATCGAGCCGGTAGCCGCGCCGGCGCGCGAAATCGCGCCGGGTCAGCCGCGTGCGCATTGCCTTGGCGAGGCGCGCGGCGGCCTCATGGGCCTGCGCGACCTGATCGGGATCGCTCAGCTTTCGGAAATCGACCTCGGCAAGATTGTCGGCGCGTGAAGCACCTTCCATGCGGCCCTCGCCGGAACGGCCTTCCGGCGCGTCGTCGGAGGACGGAAGCTGGTCTACGGCGGACTGGTTACTGCCCTGCTCCGCCGCGGCGTCCTGCAAGCTCTTCAGCGATGGGTTGCTGGCGCCCGGCGCGGATCCAATCGTACGGGAGCGCGAGCGCACGCGCTTGCCCAACCAGAACGCGTCGAACAACCCGTCGAACTTGTCCCAGTCGGACTTGCGCGCCGAGAACAGGTGCTTGAACGCCGCGCGCAGCAGACCCGGCCGCGCCGCATAGCCCGATGACATCAGCGTCGCCGCATCCTGCCCCTCGGCAAGCCCGACGCGAAAGCCGGCCTCGCGCAGCGTGCGCAGGAACGCCGCAAGCTTCGCGGAGACGAGGCGCGAGACCTCGTTGAGGTCATCATATCCGGGGCTGGAGCCACAGCAGCTCATGCGACCTTTCCCAGCAGGCGCTGCGTCACCTCTGGCGTGACACGGGCGCGGTCTTCGTGAGTCTTCAACAGGCAGACGAGCGTCTCATGCACAGTCTCGGGCGCGTCGTGAAGATTGGTTACGTCGAGGCCGACGAGAGCTGCCGCCCAATCCAGCGTCTCCGCGACACCGGGGACTTTTCGCAGCTCCTCCTTGCGCACACCCTCGACCATGCGCGCGATCTGGAGCGACAGCGACGGGCTGGCGCCCATGACGCGCGCCAGGATGATGCGGGTCTCGCGGTCGACGTCGGGATAGTCGACATAATGATAGAGGCAGCGCCGGCGCAGCGCGTCGGAGAGCTCGCGCGTGCCGTTCGAGGTCAGCACGACATGCGGGATGGTGATTGCGGGAATGGTGCCGAGCTCGGGGATCGAGACCTGGAAGTCGGACAGCAATTCCAGCAGGAAGGCCTCGAACTCGTCGTCGGCCCGGTCGATCTCGTCGATGAGCAGCACCGGTGCCTGCGCGCGGCGGATCGCGGCGAGCAAAGGACGCTCGAGCAGATATTTCTCCGAGAACACCTGATCCTCGATGCTATCAGTCCCTCGATGCGCCTGGATCGCCAGCAATTGCCGCTGGTAGTTCCACTCATAGAGCGCGGCGGACTGGTCGAGGCCCTCATAGCATTGCAGCCGGATCAGCTCGGTCACGTGCACTTTTGCAAGTGCCTTTGCCACTTCCGTCTTGCCGACGCCCGCCTCGCCTTCGAGCAGCAGCGGACGCCGCAGCAATTGCATCAGCGAGATCGCGGTCGCAAGGTCCGCATCGGCGATATACCCCGATGCGGCCAGTGCTTGCGCGATCTCGTCGCGGCCTTTCATCGCTACGCTACCGCCCCGAGATCTTTTGCCGCCTTCCAGTTGCGCCAGAAATCGTGCGGCATCTGGATGTGCGTGGAGCCTAGGAACGAGAACGCGTCGTTGACGGCATTGGAGAAGGCCGGCACGCCGCCGACATTCGGGCTCTCGCCGACGCCCTTGGCACCGATCGGGTGATGCGGCGACGGGGTGACGGTGAAGTCGGTCTCCCAATGCGGCGTCTCGACCGCGGTCGGCATGAAAAAATCCATGAACGAGCCGGTGACCACATTGCCAACCTCGTCGTAGCGGATCTCCTGGCCCATCGCGATGGCGAAGGCCTCGGTAAGGCCGCCATGCACCTGGCCCTCGATGATCATCGGGTTGATGCGGGTGCCGCAATCGTCCAGCGCATAGAAGCGCCGGACCTTGTACACGCCGGTATCGACGTCGATGTCCATCACGCAGAGATAGGCGCCGAACGGATAGGTCATGTTGGGCGGATCATAATAACTGACCGCTTCCAGCCCCGGCTCCATGCCCGGAGGCACCGAGTTGTAGGCCGCCCAGCAGATGTCTTTCATCGACATGAACTTCTCCGGTAGGCCCTTCACCCGGAAGCCGTCGATGTCGAATTCGAGATCGTCCTCGTGGACCTCGAGCTTGTAGGCTGCGATCATCTGCGCCTTGGCCTTGATCTTTCGCGCCGCCATTGCAATCGCGGCGCCCGCCACCGGTGTGGAGCGCGAACCATAGGTGCCGAGCCCGTAAGGTGCGGTGTCGGTGTTGCCCTCTTCCACCATGATGTTGTCGGCGGGAATGCCGATCTCGGTCGCGATGATCTGCGCCCAGGTGGTCTCGTGGCCCTGGCCCTGGCTCTTGGTGCCCATGCGCGCGATGCCGGCACCGGTCGGATGCATGCGGATCTCGCAGGAATCGAACATGGCGATGCCGAGGATGTCGCAGTTCTTCGACGGGCCGGCACCGACGATCTCGGTGAAGAAGGAGATGCCGAGCCCCATGATCTCGCGGGTCCCCCCCCCCCGCGCGAACGCGGCACGCTTCTCCGCCTGCTCCTTCCGGAGCGCGGCGTAGCCGGTCGTCTCCATCATCTTGCGCATGGCGGTGTGGTAGTCGCCGGAATCGTATTCCCAGCCGAGCGCCGAGTGATAGGGGAACTGCTCCGGCTTGATGAAGTTCTTCAGCCGGAGTTCAGCGGGGTCCATGTTGAGCTTTTGCGCCAGAATATCCATGGCGCGCTCGATGCAGTAGGCGGCCTCCGTGACGCGGAACGAGCAGCGGTAGGCGACGCCGCCCGGCGCCTTGTTGGTGTAGACGCCATCGACAGCGAGATGCGCGGTCGGGAAGTCATAGGATCCCGTGACGATGTTGAAGAAGCCGGCCGGCCATTTCGACGGGTCGGCGCAGGCATCGAACGCGCCGTGATCGGCGAGCACGTGCACACGCAGGCCCGTCACCTTGCCGTCCTTGGTCGCGGCGACCTCGGTTGTCATGTGATAGTCGCGCGCGAACGAGGTCGCGGTGAGGTTCTCGATGCGGTCCTCGACCCATTTTACCGGTTTGCCGGTGACGATGGAGGCTACGGCCGCGCAGATGTAGCCGGGATAGGCGCCGACCTTGTTGCCGAAGCCACCGCCGATGTCGGGCGCGATGACGTGGATCTTGTGCTCCGGCAGCTTGGCGATCAGCGCCACCACCGTGCGGATCACGTGCGGGGCCTGGAACGTGCCGTAGATCGTCAGCTCGCCCTTGATCTTGTCGAAGGAGCAGACGCACTGGCAGGTTTCCAGCGGCGATGGATGGGTGCGGTGGTAGGAGATCATCTCCTTGATCTTGACCTCGGCCTTGTTGAAGGCCGCGTCGGTCAATTCCTTGTCGCCGACGGTCCACTCGAAGATGTGGTTGTCGTGCTTGCGCGGACCATGCGCGCCGGACATCTTGCCGACGAGATCCTCGCGCAGCACCGGCGCGTTCGCGTCCATCGCCTTGAAGGGATCGACCAGTGGCGGCAGCGGCTCGTATTCGACGATGACCGCGTTGATGCCGTCATCGGCCGCATAGCGGTCGGTGGCGACAACGAAGGCGACCTCCTGATTTTGAAACAGCACCTTGCCGTCGGCCAGAACCATCTGCACGTCGCCGGCCAAGGTCGGCATCCAGGCGAGGTTCACGGTCTTCAGCGTCTCCGCGGTGATGACCGCGAGCACGCCGGGCACCTTTAGCGCCGCGCTGTCGTCGATCTTCTTGACGCGCGCATGCGGATGCGGCGAGCGGACGAAGTCGCCGTGCAGCATGCCGGGCAGCTTGACGTCGTCGACGTAATTGCCCTTGCCCTGGGTGAAGCGGATATCCTCGACGCGCTTGCGCTTGCAGCCCATGCCTTCGAGTGCCGCGGTGCGTTGTTCCCGCGTGGGAGTGAGGTCGTTCATTCTGCGGCCTCCTGGAATTCCACGCCGTTGATTTTGGCGGCGGCGTATTGAATGGCTTTGACGATGTTCTGGTAGCCGGTGCAGCGGCAGATGTTGCCGGAGATGCCCATCCGGATTTCCGGCTCGCTCGGCGAGGGATTTTCCTTCAGCAGCCGATGCGCGCGGACGATCATGCCGGGCGTGCAGAAGCCGCATTGCAGGCCGTGCATCATGCGGAAACCTTCCTGCAAGGCCGACAGCGTGCCGTCGGCGTTGGCCATGCCTTCGATCGTGGTGATGTCACTGCCATCGGCCTGCACCGCAAACATGGTGCAGGATTTCACCGACATGCCGTCGATATCGACGGTGCAGGCGCCGCAATGCGTCGTCTCGCAGCCGATATGGGTGCCGGTCATCTGCAGATTCTCGCGGATGAAATGCACCAGCAGCGTGCGCGGCTCGACGAGGCCTTCGACCTCGGCGCCGTTCACCTTCATGGTGACGTGTGTTTTAGCCATCGATCCCCCTCCCTTACTTCGCGACAGCGGCGGCGCGCTGAAGCGCGCGCGTCACCATGATGCCGCCGACATGTTTTCGGTATTCGACCGGGCCGCGGGCATCCGCAGCTGGCGCCATGATCGCTGCGGCCGCAGCGGCGGCCTTCTTCAACGTCGCCGCATCGAGGCTGGTGCCAATCACGGCCTTGGCGGCATCGGCAGCCAGCAGCGGCGTCTCGTGGACGTTGGTGAGCCCGATCGCGCAGGTCGCGACCTTGCCGCCGGACATGGTGAGAACCACGGCGGCGGCGGCGGTGGCGTAGTCACCGACCTTGCGCTTGAGTTTTTCGTAGGCGTAGCCGTGGCCGGCCGCGGGCACGGGAACCGAGACGGAGGTCAGGATCTCGCCGGGCTCGAGCGCGGTGAAATAGGCGCCCTGATAGAAGTCGGCCGCGGGAACATCGCGGGAGCCACCCGGGCCTTCGAGCCGGTAGCTCGCCCCCAAGGTCATCATCAGCGCCGGCATGTCATTGCCGGGATCGCCATTGGCGACATTGCCGCCGATCGTCCCGCGGTAGCGCACCTGCGGGTCGGCGATCAGCAGTGCCGCTTCATGCAGGATCGGCATCGACTTGGCGACGTCGTCCGAGGCCAGCAGCTCGTGCTGGGTAGTCATCGCGCCGATGACCAGATTGTTGCCGTCGCGGCTGATGCCCTTGAGGGCGGCGATGCCGTGCAGGTCGATCAGATGGGCGGGGGTGGCGAGCCGAAGCTTCATCATCGGCACCAGACTGTGCCCGCCGGCCAGCGG
The DNA here is from genome assembly GCF_017565645.3 of Bradyrhizobium barranii subsp. barranii. Lineage (NCBI taxonomy): Bacteria > Pseudomonadati > Pseudomonadota > Alphaproteobacteria > Hyphomicrobiales > Nitrobacteraceae > Bradyrhizobium > Bradyrhizobium barranii. The sequence goes on along the minus strand of NZ_CP086136.1, from coordinate 1,762,469 downwards.
CCGGGCATCCTCGCCAAGGTCTGCCAAGAGCTTGACGGCATCGGCGACACTCGCCGGCCGGTGATAGCTGAATGAGCCTGGGATCATCATCTCCTCCTCGTCGTCCTCTGGCGCGTGACGGCGCGGACGTTGGAGGGGACGGTCACTCCGAGAGGGGCGCCCCGCAATCATTCGGGCACGGAACAGCGGATTTCGCACGAGTTGCGGCGGGGAACGCACGAATTGCGTCAGGTTTGGCGACGTATGGCGCGGCGGCCACTTACCCTCCCCTGGAGGGGGAGGGTCGACCGCGCGAAGCACGGGCGGGGTGGGGTGATCTCTCCACTCGGGGAGTATTCATCGCGGAGGGACCGTCACCCCACCCCGCTCCGCACTACGCTCCGCTCCATGCGAAGCGACCCTCCCCCTCCAGGGGAGGGTAAGAAAGAACGCGCCTCCCGGGCGGCCCGACTCTATGCGTGCCGCCGGTTCGCCAGCCCCAGCCGCGCCTTTACCTCGGCGATCTTCGCCCGGCTCACGGGCACCCGGTGCGGCGACGGGCCGTCGAGCTCGAGCACGGCGCCATCCCCCTCTTTCCGGACCAGCGCGACATGGGGGATCGCGACGATATGGCTGCGGTGCACCCGCAGGAACAGCGAGGGATCGAGCTGGGCCTCGGCCTCCGAGATCGACCAGGGGCACAGTCGCTCGCGGGTGCCGTCGTGAACACGGGTGTAGTGCGCGTCGGCCCGGACGCTGCGGACATTGGCCGTCTCGATGAAGTGCGTGCCGTCGGCGCTCTCGACCGGCAACCGGGGAACCGGCGCGCGGGGCGGCTGGCCGAGACCGCCGAGCGGGGCCACCGGGCGCGGAGCTGCGGCCGGCGCAGCGATCAGTTCGATGGCGGCCACCGCGACCGGCGAAGCAACCGGTTCGGCGGCAACAGAGGTCGAAGTCTGACGCCGCTGGTCGGGAACCAGCGACAGCAGGAAGCCGGCTGCGATGACGAAGCACAGCACCGCAACGATGATCGACAGGATTTGTTGCGACGCGGCAAGACCGCCGCCGGCGTGTTGATGCGCCGCACCGGTCAGCGGCTCGAAATGCATGCCCAGCATCGCGGTGTAATGCATGCTGGAGACGGCGACGCCAAAAACAATCGAGCTGACGATCAGCCGGACGCCCTCCTGCTGCGCCAGGAAGGCGCGCAGGCCGCCATAGGCCGTGACGATTGCGACCACGACCGAGAGCAGCACCATGGTCCGGTCGTGGACGATACTGAAATGACCGGCGAGGCCGTGGATGCCGACATAATGCATGCTGGCGATGCCGACGCCGAGCAAAACGGCCGACGAGGCCACTCGCTTCAGGGATGGCTCGCCGATCGAGACAAAGAACAAGGAGATGCCGACCACCAGCGCGCAGATCAGGAACGAGATGATGGTGGGAAGAACGAGATAGACCGTGTCCGGCGGCAGCGGCGCGGCCAGCATGCCGACGAAATGCATGGTCCAGATGCCGACGGCCAGAAACGCGGCCGCACCCGCGAGCAGAACGCGGTTGCTGACGCCGGGCGTGTTGCGGATGCGAGCAGCAAGCGCAAAGCCGGTATAGCCACCCAGACTCGCGACCGCCACAGAGAGCGCGACGAGATAGGGATCGTGTCCTTCGAACATGATCTTGTCGGCCGTCCGTCTCCACGGCACGGCCTCCTCCCGCCGCCGACTTTATAGGGACGGCGACGGGATTGACAATCAGCGGCGTGTGAGCGGACGGCTACACAATGCCCGCCGCGACCTGACCGCGCAGGCGCTCCAGGCCGAGCAATGTCTCGGCACAGGCTGCGGCGACCTCGACGCCCTTGATCGCAAAATGCCTGCGGAAGAAATCGTAGTGCACCTCGGTCTCGTGGAATTGCTGCGGCGTCAGCACCGCCGAGAACACCGGCACCTCGGTGCGCAGCTGCACGTCCATCAGCGCCTTGATCACGGTGTCGGCGACGAACTCGTGGCGGTAGATGCCGCCGTCGACGACGAGGCCCGCCGCGACGATCGCGGTGTAGCGCCGCGTCTTGGCGAGGATCTGCGCATGCAGCGGGATCTCGAACGAGCCCGGCACCTCGAACACGTCGACATGATTGAGGTGACGCGCGGCTGCCTCCTTCACGAAGGCGATGCGGGCCTCCTCGACCACGTCGCGGTGCCAGCAGGCCTGCACGAAGGCCACCCGCTGCGGTTTGGCGAAGCGCGGATGCTCGGGTGCCGGATCCTGCGGAACCGGCGGTTGGGTGACTTCGGAAGTTTCGGTTTGGGGGTCTTGCAACATCTGATTCATGGCTTTCCTTCAAAGGACCAGAATCAGGGCATACGGAACGACAAGCAGCCGCACCTTGCGATGCGTCTGCCACCGACCGTTCTCTTTCATCCGGACTTTAACCGTCGGCTTCGGAGTTGCACCGAATCTGCTGACCCTTCCCTTCGGCAAAATTCCTTTTCAGGAAGATCCTTGGGGGAAGGCGCTCGCGGGCTTGGGCCTTGCGACCCTTACCGCCGGTGGGGACTTTCACCCCGCCCTGAGAACATCGGCCGCCCGGGATGAACGGCCTGACCGGAAATATGACGCCACCCGGCGGCCGCAGCAAGCGCGTTCCGCATGAAAAACCGCATGGTCCCATGCCGCCATGACGGGTGTGGCCTCGCCCGGCGGAATTAACGATTGGCGCGCCATCGGCGAATCCGATTCCGATTTGTTCTCATTCGTTAAGAATTGTGGCGGAGATGAGCTGTGGACGAACGAGTCCTGGCTTGTGGACGGACTCGGCAGCCAGTTGCGCAGATTCCGCAAATCACATCACTTGATCCGCGACAGGCTCGCGCTGATCCGAGGGGATCGCGACAGCGACGTTGAGGGAGCGCGCCGGGCCGACCGCGTGCGTATCAAAGACAACAAAAAGGCAAGAGGTCGAGACGGAATGTCCCTGCTCGAAGGCACTATCGATTCCAGAAATCACCCGCTCGCGGTGGTCGAGGACATCGCTGCCAGCAACAACTGGCCGTTCGAACGCTCCGGCGAAGACGAGCTCACGATTGTCTCCAAGGGACAATGGACCGACTATCAGATCTCCTTCACCTGGATGGGTGAGATCGAGGCGCTGCATCTGGCTTGCGCCTTCGACATGAAGATTCCGGTTGCGCGGCGGAGCGAAGTGCAACGGCTGGTCGCTGCGGTCAACGAGCAATTGTGGGTCGGCCATTTCGACCTGTGGACCAACACCGGCATGATCATGCACCGTCAGGCCCTGGTGCTGCCGGGCGGGCTCACCGCCTCGACCGCGCAATGCGAAGCCATGCTCGCCGGCGCCATCCACGCTTGCGAGCGCTACTTTCCCGCGTTCCAGTTCGTGGTGTGGGCCGGCAAGACCACCGCGCAGGCGATGGACGCGGCGATGTTCGACACGGTGGGAGAGGCGTAAGGCCTCTCTCCAAGATGGTGAGGGGCGCGCGCGCCCTCCTCAGCATCGTGCCGGACAAGCGGAGCGCAGATCCGGACCCAAACCGTGTGATTTCTCCGTATCGCGCGATGCTTGTTGCTCCGCCCTCCATCCACTAGAACCGCCTGTGGTTATGGGTCCCGGCCTTCGCCGGGACGACACCTTTGTTTGTGGTGACCACAGTGGCAGACAGCAGCACTCTCAAGAACATCACCGGCACCATCCTCCTCGCCGGCGCCGGCAAGATGGGCGGCGCGATGCTGACCGGATGGCTTTCGGGCGGACTCGACCCGCGTCGCGTCGCGGTGATCGATCCGCACATCTCACCTGAGATCACCGCGCTTGCCGCCAACGGCGTTGCGCTCAATCCCGATGTCAGGGCCGCCGGCACGGTCGAGACGCTGGTCGTCGCGGTGAAGCCGCAGATGTTCCGCGAGGCCGGCGCCAGGCTGAAGCAATTCGTCTCCGCCAAGACCTCGGTGGTCTCGATCATGGCGGGAACCACGATCGCATCGCTCGAAGAGGTCTGCGGTGGCGCCGTGGTGCGCGCGATGCCGAACACGCCGGCCGCGATCGGTCGCGGCATCACGGTCGCCGTCGCGGCGAAGAACGTCAGCACCGCGCAGCGCGCCGTGGCCGATGCGCTGCTGCGCGCTACCGGCTCGGTCGAATGGGTCGAGGATGAAGGCCTGATGGATGCGGTCACCGCGGTGTCCGGCTCAGGCCCGGCCTATGTGTTCCTGCTCGCCGAAGAGCTCGCACGCGCCGGCGTCGAGGCCGGACTGCCCGAGGCGCTGGCGACGAAACTTGCACGCGAAACCGTCGCCGGCTCTGGTGAACTTCTGCATCGGTCGGAGCTGCCGTCCAGCACGTTGCGCCAGAATGTCACCTCGCCCGGCGGCACCACGGCCGCGGCACTCGGCGTGCTGATGGGTGAGCCGGGCCTGCGCGAGCTGATGATCCGCGCGATCGCGGCCGCGACGAAGCGGTCGAAGGAGCTGGCGAAGTAGGCAGGTAGGGTGGGCAAAGCGGCTTGTCCGCCGAAGCTCGACGAAGCGAAGGCGGAAGCGTGCCCACCAACTTCGTTCGCGATCCCAAAAAGATGGTGGGCACGGCGCTTTGCGCCTTTGCCCACCCTACGGCATTCGCGCTCGCCGCTACGCCCCCAGCCGCTTGTTGAACATCTCGACATTCACGAGCCCGCGCGCGTGGCGGCCTTCGCCGAGCCTGCGCGGGCCCTCGAACGCCTCGACCTCGAAACGGATGACGCGGCGCTCGACTGCGACCACCTTCGCGGTGGTCCGCACCGTCGCGCCGACGAGAGCGGCTGCGAGGTGGCGGATATCGACTTCGGTGCCGACGGTGACCCAACCCGGCTGAAGCGCGGCGCGGATCGCATCGCCCGACGTCATCTCCATCTCCAGGATCATCATCGGCGTCGCATAGACCATGGGCATGCCGGGCACGAAATGCCCGACCGTCCGCTCAGCCGGCACCACCAGCGTGCGCTCGGCGCTCATGCCGACCTTGATGAAGTCGCGTGCGTCCATGGTGCTTGCTCAGTGTCGTCCCGGACAAGCGAAGCGCAGATCCGGGACCCATAACCACAGGACGTCGTGGTTACGGGGACTCGGAGTTATCGCTTCGCCAGATAACCACTCCCTGTGGTTATGGGTCCCCGCTTTCGCGGGGACGACAGTTGTGATTGGCGCTACAGCGCTGGCTATTTCTTCGCAGCCGCCGCGCGCTCCACAAAGGTCTTGCCGCCCTTCATCTTGTGACGGAGCGGGGCTTCGTTGATCTGGATGACGACGGTATCGGCATCGACGCCGAGATTCTTCACCAGGGCCTGGGTGATGTCGCGCATCATGCCGGCCTTCTGCTCGTCGGTGCGGCCTTCGGCCATGCTGACGGTAATCTCAGGCATCGTTCTCTCCCTTGCGGCCGAACACCGGCCATTGACGGTCGCCATCAAACAAGACGTGGATGCCCAGGACAAGCCCGGGCGTGACGGCCTTCCGGAATGGCTATCCCCACTTTACGTCATGGCGGCCCAGGACTTCGCGCACCTTTGCGACGAGGTCGGCTTCGCTGCACGAGAACTGCGCCGGGCGGCTCTCGCGCCACTCCTGGTTGGAGGCGATCGCGGCGGCGGCCTTGGCGCCTTCGATCAGATCCTTGATCTGCAGCTCGCCGCGCGCCTTTTCATCCGAGCCCTGGATGATCACGCAAGGTGAGTTGCGGCGGTCGGCATATTTGAGCTGGTTGCCCATGTTCTTGGGATTGCCGAGATAGAGCTCGGCGCGAATGCCGGCAGCGCGCAAGGACGCCACCATCTTCTGATATTCGGCAACGCGGTCGCGATCGAACACAGTGACGACGACGGGGCCGAATTCGGGCCGCATGTCGAGCTTGCCGAGCAGCGTCAGCGCGGCCTGGAGCCTGGACACGCCGATCGAGAACCCGGTCGCCGGCACCGGCTCACCGCGGAAGCGCGAGACGAGGCCGTCGTAACGTCCACCGCCACCGACCGAGCCGAACCGCACGGGCCGGCCCTTCTCGTCCTTGGTCTCGAGCAGCAGTTCGACCTCGTAGACGGGGCCGGTGTAATATTCGAGGCCGCGCACGACGGAGGGGTCGATGCGGATACGGTCCGCGCCGTAACCCGACGCCGTGACCAGCTTGGCAATCTCTTCCAGCTCGCTCACGCCGGCCTGACCAATCTCGCTCTTGGCGAGGTAGGTTTCCGCTGCGGCGATCGCGTCTTTCCAATCGTCGCGCGGTTTGGTGATGGCGAGAACAACATCAGCCTCCGCCGGGCTCAGGTTCGCGCCCTTCGTGAAGTCGCCCTTGCCTTCTTCCCCGCCATCCCATCGTCCGGGACCGAGCAGCTTGCGCACTTCGTCGGCAGAAAACTTGTCGAGCTTGTCGATCGCGCGCAGCACAGTCAGCCTGCGCGCGGCGTTCTCGTCACCGCCGAGCCCGATGGCTTCCAGAACGCCGTCGAGCACTTTTCGGTTGTTGACCTTCACGACATAGGAGCCGCGCGCGATGCCGAGCGCCTCCATCGTGTCCGCGGCCATCATGCAGATCTCGGCATCCGCCGCCGGCGTCGCCGAGCCGACCGTGTCGGCGTCGAACTGCATGAACTGGCGGAAGCGGCCGGGGCCGGGCTTCTCGTTGCGGAACACGTAGCCGACGCGGTAGCTGCGGTAGGGCAGGACCAGAGCGTCGGTCCCGTAGCGCTCGCCGACGTAACGTGCGAGCGGCGCGGTCAAATCGTAGCGCAAGCTGATCCACTGCTCGTCATCGTCCTGGAACGAGAACACGCCCTCGTTCGGACGGTCCTGATCGGGCAGGAACTTGCCGAGCGCGTCGGTGTATTCCATCGCCGGCGTTTCCACGGGCTCGAACCCGTAGAGCTCGTAGACGGCGCGGATCTTTTCGACCATCTCGCGCGTCGCCCGGATCGCGGCGGGATCGCGATCCTCGAGCCCGCGCGGCAGGCGCGCCTTCAGTTTCTGGGGTTTTTTGGGTTTCTCGGCCATGCGCGGCGTTTACCAGCCGACGCGCGGTGCGGCAACCAAAGTTCGCTTTACCTCGCCCCGCTTCGGGGAGAGGGGAAGAGAATCTACGGCTGCTCCATCCGGGCCCTCAGCGCATCCGCATCCGCCTTTGGCAGCGACTTCAGCGTCGGCTTGATGGTCTCGCCGCCAACGATCTTGCCGTTGCGCATGAACATCCAGTCTGAAATGTCGGCTTCGCTGAACTTGACCGCGTCGCCGGCCCGCTTGCCCGGCAGATCGCGCGGCTCGTTGGCGAAGAGGCCCGAATAGGTGCCGTTCGGCAGCTTCTTCACGTCGCCGATCCAGATATGCTCCCCGCCCCTGCGGGTCGAAAAGCGCACCTTCAAGGCGTGCCCGGTCTCCGACGGCTTTGGCGCGTCATAGGACGCCCAGAAGGTGGGAAGCGTACCGCGGGCGCGCGCGATCGCGGTGTTCATCTCGGGATCGGTGGTGCGCACGTCGACGATCGGCGAGCGGTCTTGCGCGACGACCTCCGGCATGGGCCCAATGGTCAGGATGCCGAAAACGCTGACGCCGGTGATTGCGGCGAGAACGACCCATTTCATGGGCTGGGAGAGTTTTGTTGCCATGTTCGCGATGTCCAGGATGCTTCGATATCTCCTGGCTTTGTCGCGTGTCGGCAGCAGCACGTTCATAGCGCAATAAGCCACAAACGTTGCGCGTTTCCCCTCTCCCTTGTGCGAGAGGGGAAACGTAATCGCCGTCGATCAAAACACCTTGCGGATCCAGTTGTGCGGATCGTTGGTGCGGCCGTACTGGATGTCGATGAGCTGCTTGCGCAGGCCCGTGGCGACGGGGCCGGCGGCGCCGCCGCTGATCTCGAAATCGCCGCTCACCGAGCGCACCTTGCCGATCGGCGAGATCACGGCAGCGGTGCCGCAGGCGAACGCTTCCTTCAGCTTGCCGCTCGCCGCATCCTTGCGCCACTGGTCGAGCGAGTACGGCTCCTCGCGCACCGTCTTGCCGGCATCCTTCGCGAGCGCAATGATGGAGTCGCGGGTGATGCCGGGCAGGATCGTGCCGAGCGGCGGCGTCGAGAGCGAGCCATCCTCGAACACGAAGAAGACGTTCATGCCGCCGAGCTCCTCGATGTAACGGCGCTCGACCGCGTCGAGGAAGACGACCTGATCGCAACCGTGCTGGATCGCTTCGGCCTGCGCACGCAGGCTCGCCGCGTAATTGCCGCCGCACTTGACGGCGCCGGTGCCGCCGATCGCGGCACGGGTGTAGTTCTCCGAGACCCAGATCGAGACCGGCGCAGGTCCGCCCTTGAAATAGGAGCCAACCGGCGAAGCGATCACCGCGAAGATGTATTCGGACGACGGCTTGACGCCGAGGAAGGTCTCGCTCGCGATCATGAAGGGGCGCAGATAGAGGCTGCCCTCGCCGCCCGGCATCCAGGCGCGATCGATGCGCACGACCTGCTCGACCGCCTCGATGAAGACGTCCTCGGGCAGCTGCGCCATCGCCATGCGGTCGGCGGAATCCTTGAAGCGGCGCGCATTGGCGTCGGGGCGGAACAGGTTCACACCGCCGTCGTCACGCTTGTAGGCCTTGAGGCCTTCGAAGATTTCCTGCGCGTAGTGCAGGACCGCGCCGGCCGGATCGAGCTGGAAGTTGGCGCGCGCCTCGATGCGTGCTTCGTACCAGCCGCCCTTGGCCTGATTGTAGCGGACGATCGCCATGTGATCGGTGAAGACCCGCCCGAAGCCGGGATCCACCAGCTTGGCGACGCGGTCCTTCTCGGATGTCGGATTGGATGCGGGCTGGATGTCGAATTTCATACTCATGTCCTTGCCTCCCGCTGCCGGTAGCGGCGCTGTTCTGGCGCCCGCCTGCCCTGTTTGGGCCCGGCTGGCTTGATTAGGTTGTGGCTGGACCGCCGCCAGCCTTGTTACGGCCGGTTTCCGTGGCCAGCATGTCGCCGAGGACATGCTTTTGCGGAAGGCGGAAGTCCAGTATGTTTTGCCGAAATGCCGCTCGACAATCGCACGGTAGATCTGCTTCGGCCGTCGCCGCCTGTCCGGCTCTCTCCGGCCGCTCCTAGAACTGCCACCCGACGCGAAGCGATCTAAAATTTCGTGCGGGCTGATCGTTTTGTAACATTGAACCCAAGATACGTCAATATGCCTGACATAAATTTCGCAACTCCCTCTCAAGACGCAGCCGAGCCGCGGCCGGCCGCAGGCGATGGAGGCAATTTGCGCTGGGATATCATCGAACTGCTGTTCTTCGCCTATCGTGATTTCGTCGGCGATCCCGACCAGGAGCTGGAGGCTTTCGGCTTCGGCCGGGCCCACCACCGGGTCATGCATTTCGTCTATCGCTATCCCGGCCTCAAGGTGGCCGACCTGCTCGATGTCCTGCGCATCACAAAACAGTCGCTCGGCCGCGTGCTCAAGCAGCTCCTGGACGAGGGCTATATCGTGCAGAAGACCGGCGACAATGACCGCCGCCAGCGCCTGCTCTACGCGACGCCGAAGGGCGAGGCGCTGGTGCAGAAGCTCGCCGGGCTCCAGACCACGCGAATCACCAAGGCGCTCGCCGAGCTGGCGCCGCAGGATGCCGATACCGTCAAGCGTTTCCTGCGCGCGATGATCGACCGCGACGATCCGGACAAGGTGCTGGAGACGATCTTCGCCAACGTCAATCAGGACGGAAAGGAGTGAACGTGCCGTTCGCTGCCACGCTCGCCCGCCCGCCGGTAGAACCGGCCGACGATGCGCCGCATCTGCTGCTGGTCGACGACGACCGCCGCATCCGCGATCTGTTGTCGCGCTTCCTCGCCAGCGAAGGCTATCGCGTCACCACCGCCGCAAGCGCCGGCGATGCACGCTCGAAGCTCATGGGCCTGCATTTCGATCTCCTGATCCTCGACGTCATGATGCCCGGCGAGACCGGCTTCGATCTCGCCCGCTTCATCCGGACTTCCTCCTCGGTGCCGATCGTGATGCTGACGGCACGGCACGAGGCCGAAGCCCGCATCGAGGGCCTGCAGATCGGCGCCGACGATTACGTGGCAAAACCGTTCGAGCCGCGCGAGCTTGCGCTGCGCATCAACAACATCCTCAAGCGCGCCGCACCGCCGCCGCAAACCGCCGCGGTGGAGAAGATCGCGTTCGGCCCTTACGTCTACCATCTCGATCGCGGCGAGCTGCGCCAGGGCGAGGAGGTCATTCACCTCACCGACCGCGAACGCGAGATGCTGCGGATTCTCTCGGAGACACCGGGCGAGACCGTGCCGCGCAGCGCGCTCACCGGCAATGGCAGCGTCAACGAGCGCGCCGTCGACGTGCAGATCAACCGCCTCAGGCGCAAGATCGAGACCGACCCCGCCAATCCGCTGTTCCTCCAGGCGGTGCGCGGCATCGGCTACCGCCTGGTGGCCTCGCCATAAAGCAGTGAAGCGCGACCGATGAGCACGATCGATACCGGCCTGACGCTGTTGAAGAGCGCCGCCGGCCGCGTCTCCGCCGCCTATGGCTGGATGGGCAACGCGTTCAAAGGCTGGATGCCGACCGGCCTCTATGCGCGCGCGCTCCTCATCATGATCGTGCCGATGGTGATCCTGCAATCGGTCGTCGCCTTCGTGTTCATGGAGCGGCACTGGAACACGGTGACGCGCCGCCTGTCGGCTGCTGTCGTGCAGGACATCGCCGCGCTGATCGACGTCTACAAGGGCTATCCGCAGGACAAGGACCGCAACGAGATCCGCCGCATCGCCCAGCAGCGCCTCGGGCTCGTGGTGGACTTCCTGCCTGCCGGTGACATGCCGCCGCCGGGGCCAAAGCCGTTCTTCTCGCTGCTCGACCAGACGCTGTCGGTGCAGCTCGGCCGCCAGATCGGACGCTCGTTCTGGATCGACACCGTCGGCCGCTCCAACCTCGTCGAGATCCGCATCCAGCTCGACGATGCCGTAATGCGCGTGTTCGCGCAGCGCAGCGCCGCCTATGCCTCGAACTCGGAGATCTTCCTGTTCTGGATGGTCGGCACCTCCTCGATCCTCCTGATCGTCGCCGTGCTGTTCCTGCGCAACCAGATCAAGCCGATCCTGCGGCTGGCAGACGCCGCCGAGAGTTTCGGCAAGGGCCGCGAGGCGCCGAACTTCAGGCCGCGCGGCGCGCGCGAGGTACGGCGCGCGGCGGTCGCCTTCCTCGAGATGAAGTCACGCATCGAGCGCACGATGGAGCAGCGCACCGCGATGCTTGCCGGCGTCAGCCACGATCTCCGCACCATCCTGACCCGGTTCAAGCTCGAGCTGGCGCTGATTGGCGACAACCCGGAGCTCGAGGGCATGCGCAAGGACGTCGACGAGATGTCGATGATGCTGGAGGACTACCTTGCGTTTGCCCGCGGCGATTCCGGCGAGCAGTCGCAGCCGACCGACATGGCGCAGGCGCTCGAGGAGCTGCGCAGCGACGCCGAGCGCCACGGCCACACCGCGACCGTCGCGTTCCACGGCCTGCCCGTGGTGACCGTGAAGCCGGCCTCGTTCAAGCGTTGCCTCGCCAACCTCGTCACCAACGCGGCGCGCTACGGCAAGAGCATCGCCATCAACGGCCAGCGCGATCACCGTTATTTGACCGTCACGGTCGAGGACGACGGCCCCGGCATTCCCGCGCACTTGCGCGAAGAGGTGTTCAAGCCGTTCCTCCGTCTCGACAACGCCCGCAACCAGGACGAAGGCGGCACGGGCTTGGGGCTAGCCATCGCCCGCGACATCGCGCGCTCGCATGGCGGCGACATCACCCTCGGCGACAGCCCGATGGGGGGATTAAGGGCGAGTGTCCGGATTCCGGTGTAGGCGGCTCTTCCCTTCTCCCCTTGTGGGAGAAGGTGGCGCGAAGCGCCGGATGAGGGGTTGTTTCCTCGAATTCAGAAGTAAGAGAGTCACGCGCGGAGAGATACCCCTCACCCGTCTCGCCGCTACGCGGCGAGACACCCTCTCCCACAAGGGGAGAGGGGAAGACAAACCTACTTCGGCAGCAACGCCTTCAACTTGTCCATGTCGCGCACGTTCATCTTGAAGCCGCCGGGCATCACGATGTCGCCGGGCTTCTGGTCGGGCTTGCAGGCCCCCAGCCACTTGGCTTCGAGCTGCATCGTGGTGTCGCGGCCTGCTGCGCCGGCGGCGCCGCCTTGCGCATGCGACGAGGTCTTCACCGTATAGGCCGAGTTGAAATCGCCGGTGATCTCGGCATGCGAGGTCGTGCTGATGCCGGCGACGTTGCACTCGGAATCACTGACATAGCCGGTCGCGGTCTTCTTGATGTCCTGCTTGGCGCAGATCTGCTTGGCCATCGGGGAGACGTTGTTGTTCATCTCCTTGTCGACGGTCTCGTCGGTGCAGTGCTGCATGGTCATCTCCGGCATGGGCGTGCCGGTCCTGACCATCTTCATTTCCCAGAGACCGGCCTTGCGCACCGGCAGATCGTCAGCGCCGGCGCTGCCTGCCGACACCACAAGACAAAGGGCCGAGCCGAGCAAAGCGAGCTTGCGCGTCATGTGGGAAGCTCCCAACGTTCCGAAAGCGCCTCAGTACAGCGTGCGGATCGGCTGTTGGGCAGCGCCATAGGGCACCCAACGGCAGGAGAACGAGATGTAGCCGCCCTCAAAGGCCTGCACCGCGAGGAATTTCACGACCTTGCCGTAGCGCGCGCAGTGATCGACCGCGACCTGCCGCGCATCCGCCTGGGTCGCCAGCGAATAAGCGATGATGCCGCCGGTGTCGTTGCCCTTGAACGGAGGCACCGGAAGGAGATCGGCGCGTGCCGACTGGCTGGCCATCATACCCAGGGCAAGAAAGCCCGCGGCCGCAATGATTCGCATTCCCGTCACTCCAATTGGTTGGCGCCAGTTTACGGTGCCGGGAGGTCCATGAAAAGAACTGATGCCCCGCCGGCTGCGAGGTTGGGGTCAACTCTTGGCCAAGTGTTGCCGCGCTGCACTTGACCTGCCCCGGCCTTCGCGGCACCGTCCATCCTTCGCAAGACCCAGCTGTCCGGATTGCCCATGCGCGCCCTCCCCCTGAAATCGCTCCGCTTTGCCACCTTGCTTGGCCTCATGTTCGGAGCGCTGTCGCTCGGTGAGGCCAGGGCTGCCAATCCGCTGGAGCTGAACTTCTGGCTGAACGGGCCGCGCTATGACGGCGCCGTCGTCGATTGCGAGAGGGCGCTGCCGACCATCGCCACCCAGTTCTGGGAGAAGGAAAGCTCGTTCTGGAATTCCTCGTTGAAGATCACCGGCTTCGCCGCCGTTCACGAGATCGCGTTCCGGCCCTGGCAGTCCGACAACATTCCGCGCCGCTATTGCACCGGCGACGCCATGCTCAATGACGGCAAGGTGCGCAAGGTGCATTTCTCGATCATCGAGGATGGCGGCTTCTCCGGCTACGGCAATGGTGTGGAATGGTGCGTGGTCGGGCTTGACCGCAACTGGGCCTACAATCCGTCCTGCCGCGCCGCCAGGCCCTGAGCCTCGATCGAAAGGCCTGAATCGGACTGATCAGGCGCCCAGCGGGCCGGCCCGAATTTTGTTCTTGAAATGTTCTTGTTGCCTGCTAGGCTGATTGCACAGTCTAGTTGAGGGGCGTCGCCATGTTTCATTTTAGATTGCATTCGTTCACCCGTCTCGTGATCTCACTGACCCTTCCTCTGGTTCTGGCCGCCGGGCTGGTCGCGCTGCCGGGCGGCGCGAAGGCCCAGGACAAACGGCAGAACGCGCCCGGCGAATTCGACTTCTATGTGCTGTCGCTGTCATGGTCGCCCTCGTTCTGCGAGGAGGCGTCCGAGCGCAACCGCGGCGGCGGCGGTCGCTCGCAGATGCAGTGCAGCGGGCGGCCCTACGCGTTCGTGGTGCACGGGCTGTGGCCGCAATATGAGAATGGCTTCCCCGAATATTGCCAGCGGCCGTCGCCACGCCTGAACCGCAACATCGTCTCTTCGATGCTCGATTTGATGCCGGCGCCGGGGCTGATCTTCAACGAGTGGGACAAGCACGGCACCTGCTCGGGGCTCGACAGCCGCAATTATTTCGAGACGATCCGAAAGGCGCGCGCCGCGATCAAGATCCCCGCGGAATATCTCGAACTGTCGCAGGCCAAGACCGTGGCGCCGGGCGAGGTGGAGGAAGCCTTCATCAAGGCCAATGCGGGCCTGAGCAACGCGGCCATCTCGGTCACCTGCAATCGGACCCGGCTCTCCGAGGTCCGCATCTGCCTCAGCAAGGACCTGCAATTCCGGGCCTGCGAGGAGATCGAGCGCCGCGCCTGCCGCCGCGACCAGGTGACGATGCCGCCGATCAGAGGTGGCTAGTACCCACTTTTCTTGGAACGTGAGTCGTGATTCAAGGTCGGGATGATACCCGAAGCAAGAGAAGTCCACCTTTCGAGGAAAGATCGCAAGGTGCTTGAGGCGTGCTGTCGCTCACCGGTGACGTTGCAGCGCGATTTGAAGCGGGCGCGGATAGTTCTGTTGGCGGCGGATGGGCGCAGCACCCGGTCGATCGCCAAGGAAGTTGGGGTCCAGCCGCGGATTGTCAGCCTTTGGCGGCATCGCTATGCCGACCATGGCCTTGAAGGGCTGCAAGACAAGCCGCGGCCTGGCAAGCAGCCGATCTATACGAAGACGACCGACAAGCGGATTCTGAAGCTGCTGGATAAGCCGCCACCGCAAGGGTTTGCGCGCTGGACCGGCCCCCTGCTGGCCGAGGCGCTGGGCGATGTCGATGTCCAATATGTCTGGCGGTTCCTGCGCAGCCACAAGATTGACCTGGTGGCTCGCAAGTCCTGGTGCGAGAGCAACGACCCGAACTTTACGGCCAAAGCCGCCGATGTTGTCGGCCTCTATGTCGCGCCGCCGGCGAAGGCCATTGTGCTGTGCGTGGACGAGAAGCCCTCGATCCAGGCTTTGGAGCGAGCGCAGGGTTATCTGAAGTTGCCCAATGGCCGCGCCTTAACCGGCCAAAGCCACGATTACAAGCGGCATGGCACCACAACATTGTTTGCGGCGCTCGAAGTCGCCACCGGAAAGATCATCGCGACCAATTCAAAACGCCGGCGCCGCGTCGAGTTTCTCGATTTCATGAACAGCGTCACCGCGGCTTTTCCGAACCGCAAGCTTCACGTCATCCTCGACAACCTCAACACCCATAAAAAGAACGAGGACTGGCTCAAGGCCCACCCCAACGTGCAATTTCATTTCACGCCGACAAGTGCGTCATGGCTCAATCAGGTCGAAGTATGGTTTTCCATCTTGCAGGGGCAGTCGCTCAGCGGCACCTCCTTCACGAGCCTCAAGCAGCTTCAGGAACACATCGATGCCTACGTCAACGCATACAACGACAGAGCCGAGCCCTTCGTCTGGACCAAGAAAAAGGTCCGTCAACGCCGTTTCAAAGGCCGCCGTATCACTCAGCTCTGATTCCGGGTACTAGTCCAAGTGTTTGTGCCCCGGACGCAGCGCCGGTTCGGCGGTGCGCTGCAGAATCGGGGTCCATGCCGGCACAGACGCGCATGCCGCTTTGCTCAAGCCGAGACGTAGCGTAGTCCTGTCTCATGAACTACCGTCACGCCTTCCACGCCGGAAACTTCGCCGATGTCATCAAGCACATCGTGCTCGCGCGCATCATTACCTACCTTCAGGACAAGCCGGGCGCATTCCGTGTCATCGACACCCATGCCGGCGCCGGCCTCTATGATCTCGAAAGCGACGAGGCGCGCCGCAGCGGCGAATGGCTGACCGGCATCGCGCGGCTGATGCAGGCGCGCCTGTCGAACGACGCCGTGGCGCTGGCCAAGCCCTATCTCGACATCGTTCGCGCCTACAATCCGAAGGGCGAGCTCAAGACCTATCCGGGATCGCCGCTGATCACGCGCGGCCTGCTGCGGCCGCAGGACCGCCTCGTTGCCTGCGAGCTCGAGCCGAAGGCGCGCAAGGCGCTGATCGGTGTGCTGCGCCGCGACGAACAGGCGCGCGTGGTCGATCTCGACGGCTGGGTCGCGCTGCCGGCCTTCGTGCCACCGAAGGAACGGCGCGGGCTCGTGCTGATCGACCCGCCGTTCGAGGCGAAAGACGAGTTCGAAAAGCTCGGCGACGCCTTCTCGGCGGCTTTCGTGAAATGGCCGACCGGTATCTATGTAATCTGGTATCCCGCCAAGAGCCGGCGCGCCACCGACACGCTGGTGCAATCAGTGGCGCGGCTCGCAGCCGCAGCAAAACCACCAGGAAAATGTCTGCGTCTCGAATTCAGTGTCGCGCCGCAGCTTGATGGCGCCGCCCTCACCTCCGCCGGATTGTTGATCGTCAATCCGCCGTACACGCTGCATGGCGAGCTCAAGACGATCCTGCCCGAGCTGGAGATACCGCTCGGACAGGGCGGAGCTGCCAGATTCCGATTAGAGGTGCCGAGGCCGTAACACACCGGCATTCTTGGGAAAAAGATGCAGGAGCGGTAGTCAATCTGCAGAGAACCGTATTATGCTGTTTCCGTGACTGGCTTTACGTTCCGCTTCCGCGAATGGTTGCGGCGGAGTGAAGGCCTAAGAAAGATCCGATCGGACCGAAAGAAAGGTCCGCCCAAGGATGGCCAGCTCCCGGGCTTCGTAAGGCCCGGTCATGTCGTGACGTGAGTCTGCGTCGCGACGGAGGAGCAATGAGGGGGAGTTTCCCGATGGCCATGACGGGAACGGTCAAGTTTTTTAACGGCGAGCGCGGCTACGGTTTCATCAAGCCCGACGACGGCGGGCGCGACGTCTTCGTGCACATTACTGCTGTGGAGCGGGCGGGACTGAAAGATCTCGCCGAAGGACAGCGCATTACTTTTGAAGTCGAGCCGGACAAGAAGGGGAAGGGACCAAAGGCAGTCAATTTGGTCATCGTCTCCTAGAGCGTTTTCGAGCGAACACCTGGCGAAAAAAATCCCGGCCGCGAGCGGCCGGGAGGCTGTTGTCCGGTATTTTCTTCTTCAACTATCAGAAGTGATAGTTCACGCCTGCGCGCACAACGCTGGCGCTATAGCCGTTTGACACGCCGGTAATTGCGAACTGGCTCGTCGACAGATCGATGTAGAGATATTCGAGCTTGGCGCTCCAGTTCGGCGCGAAGCCGACTTCCGCGCCGGCACCGATGGTCCAGCCTGCGGTGGTGTGCGACTCCGTCCAGCCGAATGTCTGCGCGCGCAGTTCGCCGAAGGCGAGGCCGGCGGTGCCGTAGAACAGCACGTTGCTGAAGGCATAGCCCGCACGGCCGCGCAGCGTGCCGAACCAGGGGTTGGAGAACTTCCACGGCGCGAAGGTGTCATCAGCGCCCGCGGCCTGGATATCGCCCTCGACGCCGAACACCCATGGACCGTTCTGGAAATTGTAGCCGGCCTGTACACCGCCGACGAAACCGGAGGGCTTGACGGGCGAGTTACTCACCGAGCCCCACTCATAGCCGAGATTGGCACCGAGATACGGACCGGCCCAACTATAGGCATTGAGCGGCTGATTGACGGTGTAGGGCGCACCCTGCCCGTAATTGAGATCGGCGGCCTCTGCCGAAGCTGTCCAGCCGGCTGCAACCAACACGGCTGCGCCTACAACGAACCCCCTCATCGGTACTCTCCAACGCAACGGCCGCCCCCCGCGATGCCTGCGCCGCCGCGCAAGGCAAAATCGCATGGTTACGGAACCTCCTCTTTTTCGCGTAAGATTTATCGAGAGTTTTAAGTTAAAGGCCTGTTAAGCCGGGTTACCACGCTCTTAACAGGCTTAAGCAAGTGTTACCCGGAACCGCGCCGCCATCCTGTGTGTGCCGCAAGGCTGGAACTTCAAATCGGCACCCCCAGCGCTTAAATTCGCATCATGGCTCACGATTCCACCGACAATCCGGACGACGCACGCGCGCGCAAATCTCCGCGCGGCACGACGGCCGACGCCCCGCCGGAGAGCCTGGCGCCGCCGGACCTCGATCCCGCCACCACCGCTGGCGAGGACGAGGACGACGCGCTGCTGCCTGACATCCTGGAGGAGAGCGGCGCGGTCGGCGAAGAGCCGCTGGCGACCGGCCATGAAGCGATCGAGCGCGCGGTCCGCCTCGCGCCCACCTCGCCGGGCGTCTATCGCATGCTCAGCGCCAATGCCGACGTGCTCTATGTCGGCAAGGCCAAGAACGTCAAAAAGCGCCTGTCGAACTATGCGCGCCAGAGCGCGCCGCAACCGGCGCGCATCCTGCGCATGATCGCAGCCACGGTGACCGTGGAGATCGTCTCGACCAACACCGAGACCGAAGCGCTGCTGCTGGAAGCCAATCTCATCAAGCAGCTCCGGCCGCGCTTCAACGTGCAGCTGCGCGACGACAAGTCGTTTCCCTACATCCTGATCACCGGCGACCATTGGGCGCCGCAGATCCTCAAGCACCGCGGCGCGCAGACCCGGCCCGGGCGCTATTTCGGCCCGTTCGCTTCCGCCGGCGCGGTCAACCGCACCATCACCGCCTTGCAGCGCGCGTTCCTGATCCGCTCCTGCACCGATTCCTTCTTCGAGAGCCGCTCGCGGCCCTGCCTGCTCTACCAGATCCGCCGCTGCGCCGGCCCCTGCACTCGCGAGATCGACTTCCCCGGCTATACGACGCTGGTGCGCGAGGCGACGGACTTCCTCTCCGGCAAGAGCCAAGCGGTGAAGCAGGAGCTTGCCGGCGAGATGGAGAAGGCCTCCGGCGAGCTCGAATTCGAGACCGCGGCACTCTACCGCGACCGCCTCGCCGCGCTGTCGGCGATCCAGTCGCAGCAGGGCATCAATCCGCGCACGGTGGAGGAAGCCGACGTGTTCGCGGTCCACCAGGAGGGCGGTTTCTTTTGCGTCGAAGTGTTCTTCTTCCGCACCGGTCAGAACTGGGGCAACCGCGCCTATTTCCCGCGCGCGGAGAAGACCTATCCGCCGGAGGAAGTGCTGGGGTCCTTCCTCGCCCAGTTCTACGACGACAAGCCGCCGCCGAAGAACATCCTGCTCTCGCACGAGATCGAGGAGAGCGAGCTGCTCGCCAACGCGCTGTCGATCAAGGCCGGCCACAAGATCGAGGTCTCCACGCCGAAGCGCGGCGAGAAGAAGGAGCTGGTCGCCCACGCGCTGACCAACGCGCGCGAGGCGCTCGGCCGCAAGCTCGCGGACACCGCGACGCAGAGCCGGCTGCTCGACGCCATGGCGACGACGCTGAGCCTGCCGCATTCACCCAAGCGCATCGAGGTCTACGACAACAGCCACATCCAGGGCACCAATGCGGTCGGCGCCATGATCGTCGCCGGCCCCGATGGTTTCGTGAAGAACCAGTACCGCAAGTTCAACATCAAGTCGGAAGGGCTCACGCCGGGCGACGATTACGGCATGATGAAAGAGGTGCTGGAACGCCGCTTCAAGCGCCTGATCAATCCGCCCGAGGACGCCGCCGGCAAGGCCAAGGACGACGACTTCCCGCAATGGCCCGACCTCGTGATCATCGACGGCGGTCGCGGCCAGCTCAACGCCGTCCGGGAGATCTTTACGAATCTCGGCCTGACCCAGGTGTCGCTGATGTCGGTCGCCAAGGGACCGGACCGGGATGCCGGCCGCGAAACCCTGTTCATGCCGGAGCGCGAGGCAATCAAGCTGGAGCCGCGCGATCCCGTGCTTTATTTCATCCAGCGCCTACGCGACGAGGCCCACCGCTTCGTCATCGGCTCGCACCGCAAGCTGCGCAAGAAGGACATCCGCGAGGCCGGTTTGCAGGAAATTCCGGGCATCGGCCCGTCACGCAAACGTGCCTTGCTGCACCATTTCGGAACCCTGAAGGAGATCGAGCGGGCCTCGATCGCCGATCTCGGCAAGGTTCCGGGGGTGAGCGCCGAGAGCGCTCGCAGGATTTTCGACTATTTCCATCCCCAGCCGGGGTGAACTAAGGGGGCCGCGGTCATATGGTCGTCGCATGCTGCACCTCATTTGGGGAGCGGGACGGTTGACCTTCAGGCACGAGCGGTATTGGTAGGACGGATGAACATCGCCACGACACGAGGGACGACCAGCCGCGCGATGTCCCTCCCGAACATCCTGACCTATGGCCGGATCGCCGCGATCCCGGTCGTGGTCGGGTGCATTTATGCGCAGTCGATTCTGGATCAGCCGCTGTGGCTGCGCTGGGTCGCGGTCGCCATCTTCATCGCGGCAGCAGTGACCGATTACCTCGACGGCTATTACGCGCGGATCTGGAATCAGCAATCGGCGTTTGGCCGGATGCTCGATCCGATCGCCGACAAGCTGCTGGTCGCCTCCTGCCTGCTGATGCTGGCCGCCGACGGCATCATCCATGGCTGGTCGCTGTGGGCCGCCATCGTGATCCTGTGCCGCGAGATCCTGGTCTCGGGCCTGCGCGAATATCTCGCCGCGTTACGGGTCAGCGTTCCCGTGACAAAGCTTGCGAAGTGGAAGACGACCGTTCAGCTCATCGCCATCGGCTTCCTGCTCGCGGGCCCGGCCGGCGATGAGGTGGTGCCCGTGGTCTCGATGATCGGGCTGGCGCTGCTCTGGGCCTCGGCGATCCTCACCATTTACACCGGCTACGACTATTTCCGCGCCGGCATCCATCACCTCATCAAGGAGGATGAGGCATGAAGGTGAAGTACTTCGCCTGGGTGCGCGAGCGCGTCGGCAAGGCCGAGGAGACCATCGAGCCGCCGGCGACCGTGCGCACCGTCGAGGAGCTGATCGCCTGGCTGTCCGGCCGGAGCGAGGCCTATGCCTACGCCTTCGAGAGGCCGAAGGTGATCCGCACCGCGATCGATCATGCCCACGTCAAATCGGACGCCGCGATCGCGGGCGCCCGCGAGATCGCGTTTTTCCCGCCGATGACCGGCGGCTAGGCCATGACCTCCCCCGTAAGCACCGCCCCCGCTAGCCCCTGCCCCGTCACCATCCGCATCCAGCAGGACGATTTCGACATCGCGCGCGAGATCGCGATCCTGACCGGGAGCCGCACCGACATCGGCGCGGTCGTAAGCTTTTCCGGCATCTGCCGCGGTGACGAGAACAGCGCGAAGATCGCCGCCCTCACGCTCGAACATTATCCCGGCATGGCGGAAGAAGAGATCAAGCGCCATGCCGACGAAGCTACATCGCGCTGGCCGCTCAACGGCGTCACCATCATTCATCGCGTCGGGCGGTTCATGCCCGGCCAGAACATCGTGCTGGTGCTCACGGCGTCGCAGCACCGCCAGGCGGCGTTCCAGGCGGCCGAGTTCCTGATGGATTATCTCAAGACCAGCGCGCCGTTCTGGAAGAAGGAAGAGAGCGCCACCGGCACCGGCTGGGTCGAAGCCCACGCCCGTGACGACGAGGCCGCCGCACGCTGGACCCGATCCTGATGGCAAGAGCATCCAAGAAGACCACGCGCGGCCGCGCCGCGCCAAAGCTCGCGAAGGTCGGCCGCGGCGAGTTGCTCACGCTGATCGATTTCGTGCGCTACGCCGTGAGCCGCTTCACCGAGGCGAAGCTCGCCTTTGCCCATGGCACGACCGATCCGGTCGCGGAAGCAGCCTTCCTGGTCTGCGAAGCCCTGCATCTGCATCCCGACCAGTTCGAGATCTTTGCCCATGCCTGCGTCACGTCGGCGGAAGGCAAGACCATCGTCGACCTCATCCATCAGCGCGTCACCACGCGCAAACCGACCGCCTATCTCGTCAACAAGATCTACATGCGCGGCCTGCCCTTCTATGTCGACGAGCGGGTCATCGTTCCGCGCTCCTTCATCGGCGAGCTGCTGGAGTCGCATTTCGGCGGCGACGGTGAGGCGGGCTCGCTGATCGACGACCCCACGGCCGTCGAACGCGTGCTCGATCTCTGCACGGGCTCTGGATGTCTCGCCATCCTTGCCGCGCATCATTTCCCGAATGCCACCGTTGATGCCGTCGACATCTCCAAGGGCGCGCTCGAAGTCGCCACACGAAATGTCGGCGAATTCGGTCTCGATGACCGGATCAGCCTGCATCGCGGCGACCTGTTCGCCCCGCTCGGCGACAACAGATACGACCTCATCATCACCAATCCGCCTTACGTCGATGCGGAAGGCATGGCCGCGCTGCCGCCGGAATGCCGGGCCGAACCAAAGCTCGCCTTTGACGGCGGCCCCGACGGTCTCGACGTGGTGCGCCGCATCCTGCGCGATGCGCCCGATCACCTGACGCCGGATGGCGGCTTGATCTGCGAGATCGGCCGCGGCCGCGAACTGGTCGACGAGGCCTTTCCGGAACTGCCGCTGCTCTGGCTCGACACCGAGGAATCCGAGGGCGAGGTGTTCTGGATCGCGGCCGCCGATCTCGGCTGATCCGTCCCGGCAGCCGCGCTCCGCGCGGAACAAGTCAAATTCCGCCACGTTCATCCCCCGACGATTTTTTCGTTCTCGGAGGATGTCCGCATGCTCGCGCCATCGGGCGAATTGCTGCGCGCCGGCATGGCGCTCAAGATCAATCATCTCAAGCGCGCCGCGCGATCGTACTTGCGCGACCGCACCAATCAGGCCACGGGCCGCGCGACGTCCTATGCGGTCGCGGCAGGACAGTTCGCAATGGCCGGGCTGTTCCTGATCGCCACCCTCTTTGTCGGCCTGATCGCCCTTTATCGTTGGGTCGCAATCACCCACGGACAATTCTGGGGCTTTGGTGCCGTCGCGGCCGTGCTCCTGGTGCTGGC
This sequence comes from Bradyrhizobium barranii subsp. barranii, assembly GCF_017565645.3. Taxonomy (NCBI): domain Bacteria; kingdom Pseudomonadati; phylum Pseudomonadota; class Alphaproteobacteria; order Hyphomicrobiales; family Nitrobacteraceae; genus Bradyrhizobium; species Bradyrhizobium barranii. The sequence continues at coordinate 1,739,719 of NZ_CP086136.1, read as the reverse complement.
CGTATCCTGCGCCGGCGTGGCTCAGGCCCAAATGAAGCGTCGGGACAAGCCGATCGTGCCGCTTGCCAGCCGTATGCGCGTTGCGATCGCCACCCCGCGGATCCCGCGCGGAACGGTCAAGCAGGCGGTGAAAGAGGTCGCAACGACGATTCCGCTGGTGCTCGCACCGGGCGAACGTGGCCGCGGCGGCAACGCCCTGTCGGCCCGGACCAACCGGCCCGTGCAGCTTGGTCTGATGCTCGCAGCCGTCGGGCTGCTGGGCTTCACGGCCGCTCGGCGGCGGCGGCACGGCCACAGATTGGACGCTTGAAATGCGCGCGCGGCGCACCGAGCACCTCGACAGTTGGTTGCTGGTCGCCGCCACGGCCGTCTTCGTGCTGTCCGCGGAACGCTACTTTCAGGAGTCCGGCCCCATCCGGTCGGGGCCTCCGCAAGACCATCGCAACAATGAAGCAAATTCGCCGGAAACGAGCCCGGCCGGCGCAGCCATGCAGCCCGGCCACGGCCGGCGCGCGAAAAGCCCTTTCGCGATCCCGTGGGCGGGCTGGAAAGACATCTTCTGGCGCACTTATCAGCGCATCGACGACGATCGCCTGCTCGCGACCGCGGGCGGGGTCGTCTTCTTCGGGCTGCTCGCGATCTTCCCCGCCGTGACCGCGCTGGTCTCGTCCTACGGCCTGTTCGCCGATCCCTCGACGATCAGTTCCAACCTGCATTCGCTCGCGATGCTGCTGCCCGAGGGCGCGTTCCAGATCGTCGAGGACCAGGTCACGCGCGTGGTGTCCAACGGCAATACCGCCCTGGGTGTCACCTTCCTGTTTGGCCTCTTGCTCGCGATCTGGAGCGCCAATGCGGGCGTCAAAGCCATCTTCGACGCCCTCAACGTCGCCTATGAGGAGCGCGAAAAGCGCAGCTTCGTCCGGCTGAACACGGTGTCGTTGGCTTTCACCGTCGGCGGCATCGCGGCGCTGCTGCTGATGGTGGGCACCGTGGTCGCCTTCCCGCTCGCGCTCAACCATCTCGGCATCGCGCCGGAAAGCAGGCTGATCGTCGCTCTCGCGCGATGGCCGGTGCTGTTCGTCATCCTGCTGGCGGCGCTTGCCGTCCTCTACCGCTTCGCGCCCAGCCGCGACGCGCCGCGCTGGCAATGGCTGAGCCTCGGCGCGGTGACGGCCGCCATCCTCTGGATCGCCGGCTCGGCGCTCCTGTCCTGGTATCTCTCGGAATTCGCCAATTACAACGCGACCTACGGCTCGCTTGGCGCCGCGATCGGCTTGATGATGTGGATGTGGATGTCGGCGATCGTCATCATGTTCGGGGCCGAGCTGAACTCGGAGATCGAACGGCAGACCCTTCGGGATACGACCACCGGACCGCCCAAGCCGCTCGGCACCCGCGAGGCCGTCTCGGCCGACACGGTCGGCGCCGCCGCGCCATCCTGATTGCCGGCGGCCAGGCCGGGGCTCGGCCTGACCGGATCACGACAGCAATTCAGCGCTTGCTGATCACGACCTCCAGATACTCGCTATGCACCACCACCGTACCGTCGTCGGCACGGTTGAATTCGCCGAGCAGCGCCATGAGATCGCGCCGCAGCGCGGCCTGGCCGGTCTCCTCCAGCGCTACGAACGCTTTCAGCATCGGCCCGTAATAGGATTTGAAAACCTCGAGCCAGTGCTCCGGCGAGCGATAGCGGAAGGCGAACATGCGCGGCTCGGCGGCGATCTCGGAGGCTTGGCTGCCGAACATCTCCTCAAGCCGTGCCGGCGTGCCCCACAAGGCCGGCGACTTCACGCCCGCTGGCGGCGGCAAATGCCTACCGATGGTCTTGAAGAGCTGACCGATGAAGCCCTGGGGCGTCCAGTTGGCGAGGCCGATCTTGCCGCCGGACTTGCAGACCCGCGCGAGCTCGGACGCCGCCTTGTCCTGATCCGGCGTGAACATGACGCCGAAGGTCGAGAGCACGACGTCGTAGCTGGCATCCGCAAACGGCAGCGCTTCGGCATCCGCTTCACGGAATTCGACCATCAGATGCTCCGCCGCGGCCCGTTCGCGTCCCCGCTTGAGCAACGCGGGAACATAATCGGTCGATGTGACGTCGCACCAGCGCCGCGCGGCGGCCAGCGTCGCATTGCCGTTGCCGGCGGCGACATCAAGCACCTTGCTGCCGGCGCGCAAGTCGAGCGCCTCGCAGAGTTGCTCGCCGACGATCTGCAAGGTGGTGCCGACAATGGCATAGTCGCCGGATGACCAGGCGCTGTGCTGGCGCTGCTTGACGGCGGCGAGATCTGGTTGGGCGAGGGCCGGCTTGAGCGCGGCGGATGTCGACATGGCAATTCTCCTGCGGTTGAAGACGCCGGGACGATAGGGCGCATGCGGCTCGCTGGCCTTGAGAGTGGCGTTATTTTACGCTGAGAACACCTTGATTTCCCCGCGCGAGCCGAGGGCGGCGTGACATTTCATTTCGAGGATTTCGTGCTCGACCCCGCGCGCCGCGAATTGCGGCGGGCGGAGACGCTCGTCGCGCTCGAGCCCCAGGTGTTCGATCTCCTGCTTTATCTGGTCCGCAACCGCGAGCGCGTGGTGACGCGGGACAACATGCTCGACGCGATCTGGAATGGCCGCGTCGTCTCGGAATCGACGCTGACCAGCCGGATCAACGCGGCGCGGCGCGCGGTCAATGACAATGGCGAAGATCAGCGGCTGATCCGCACAGTCGCGCGCAAGGGCGTGCGGTTCGTCGGCGAAGTGACCGAACGCTCCGCCGCTGCCTCATCGTCGGCGCCGGGCAAGCCGCCCGACCCAACACCGACGGAATTGCCGCTGCCCGATCGTCCCGCAATTGCCGTCCTGCCCTTCACCAACATGAGCGGCGAGGCCGAGCAGGATTATTTCTCCGACGGCATCAGCGAGGACATCATCACCGCGCTGTCGAAGCTGCGCTGGTTCTTCGTGATCGCGCGCAACTCCTCCTTCATCTACAAGGGCCGCACGGTTCACCTGCGGCAGGTCGCCGAGGAGCTCGGCGTGCGCTATGTCGTCGAGGGCAGCGTCCGCAAGGAAGGCGATCGCGTCCGCATCACCGCGCAGCTCAACGATGTCGCCACCGGCAGCCATCTCTGGGCCGAACGCTACGACCGCGAGCTCGCCGACGTCTTCGCCGTACAGGACGAGATCACCGAACGCATCGTCGCCGCGATCGAGCCGCAGCTCTATGCCGCGGAGAATTTTCGCGCCGAGCGCAAGCCGCCCGACAGCCTGGACGCCTGGGACCTTCTGATGCGCGCCCTCTCCCATTACTGGCGCGTGACGCGGCAGGATCACGTCGCGGCGCGAGCCTTGCTCGAAAAGGCCATCGCGCTCGACCCGAACTACGGCAAGGCGCTCGGGCTGCTCGGCACCAGCTACATGTTCACGGCGCATATGGGCTGGATGGAGATGGCCGCGGCGCTGCCGGTGGCCGAGCGCGCGGCACGGGCCGCGATCCGCGCCGACGACCAGGATGCCTGGGCGCATAATGCGCTCGGCCATGTCGATCTGTTCGCACGCCGGTTCGAGGATTCGCTTGCCGAATTCGAGACCGCGCTGCGGCTCAATCCGAACTTTGCGCTGGCGCAGGGCTACTATGGCCTGACGCTCAGCTATTGCGGCCGCTGGCGGGATGCCGACGAGGCCGCGCGGCGGGCGATCCGCCTCAGCCCGCGCGACCCCTATGCACCCGTCTATTTCGGCATCGCCGCCTTTGCCCGCTTCCTCGGCAGGGACTATGCGGAAGCGATCCGGCTCGCACAGGAGGCCCTGCGCCAGCGCAGTGACTTCGTCGGCGGGCACCGGGTGCTGACCGCGGCCGCGGCGATGGCCGGGCAAACCGAGACCGCCCGCGCGGCGCTGAAGGAACTCCAGCGTGCCCAGCCCAACGTCTCGCTCGCCTGGATCGCCGAGTTCATGCCGATCAAGCTCGCCGCCGACCGCGAGCACTACCTCGAAGGCTTTCGCCGGGCCGGCCTGACCTAGACTGTCTGGGCATGATCTCCGCGACAAACGCGTTCCGCGTTTGTCGCGAGGGAAAATCGTTGCACACTTTCCGGATCATGCTCCGGCGCCGCGAACAGGCCGCTATCCCCTCGAATCAACAATGATGTTAAGGTCGCCTTGCTTAGGGGAGCATGAGGCGTGACGGGTTCGCACACTGACCCGTGTTTTCCCGGATGAGGCAGTCAGCTCTTTGAGGCGTAACGCGCGGCATGATTCGCATTTCGACGATCTTCATCGCCATCTGCATGGTTCTGGTCGCGGCCTCGCTCGGGCTTGTCCTCTACTCGGTCGCCGGCATCAGCGGAACCGAATCCGCCATCGTGGCGCTGACCGCGCTGACCTTCCTGATCCTCTACAACGCGGTCTCGATGCGGCTGCGCGACCGCAGTGACGTCGGCGGCCAGATCGCCGACCTCTCGCGCGGCACCGCCGACCTCGCCCGCCAGGTCGCCGAGTTCGGCCGCCGGCTCGCGGCGATGGAGGGGCGCATCGCCTCGGCCAATTCGACCAACTCCGACCGCATCCAGTCCGTGGTCGGCGAGATCAACGAGCTCGGCGGGCTGGTCAGGCAGCTCGCCACCACCGTGTCAGCCCATGAAGACCTCTTGGCCGGGGCCGCGCCGACCCCCGCCCCCGCTCCGGTCGCCCGGCCAGAGCCGGAGGCGCCGCTCGACCTGATTGCGGCCTTCGAGGAGCGGCCGGCCGCCCCTCCGCCGCTGCCCGCACCGCCGCCGCGGCCAACACCGGCGATCCAGACCCACACCGCCGTTCCGGTTCAGACGGCCAATGGCCGCAACCCGACCCAGTTACTGGCGACACTGCGCAACGCCATCGACGAGAACCGCATCGACATCTTCCTCCAGCCGATGGTGACGCTGCCGCAGCGCAAGGTGCGGTTCTACGAAGCCGTGACGCGCCTGCGCGACGAGCGCGACCAGCTGATCGCCGCCGAGGAATTCATCAGCATCGCCGAAGCCTCGGGTCTGATCGGACGCATCGACAACATGGTGATGCTGCGCTGTGTGCAGGTGCTGCGGCGCCTGATGGTGCGCAACAAGGATGTCGGCGTGTTCTGCAACGTCGCGGCCTCCACGCTCGGCAATTCCACCACCTTCGCGCAGTGCCTCGACTTCCTCGAAGCCAACCGGGCGCTGGCGCCCTCGCTGGTGCTGGAGTTCAAGCAGTCGACCTTCCGCAATCTCGGCCCGGCCGAGATCGAGAATCTCGCGGCGCTCGCCCAGCGCGGTTTCCGCTTCTCGATCGACCATGTCACTGACCTCAGGATCGAGCCGCGCGAGCTCGCCGATCGCGGCGTGCGCTTCATCAAGGTGCCGGCGTCCCTCCTGCTCGACCCCAGGCAGGCCTCGACCTCGGACATCCACCCTTCCGACCTCTCCGACCTGCTCGGCCGCTTCGGCATCGACCTGATCGCCGAACGGATCGAGGGCGAGCGCGCAGTGGTCGATTTGCTCGACTTTGACGTGCGGTTCGGTCAGGGGTTCCTGTTCGCGCCGCCCCGGCCATTGCGGCCTGAAGGGGCATCTGCTACCGGCGGGGCCTCGCCGAACCCGGCGCAGGAAATTCAGGGATCCAATGGCTCCGCTTCTCCCAGCCCAGGCGCCACGTCTTCAGCGCCTCCAGCCCAACGTATCACCGGCAACGCGGCGCTCGCGCGCCGGATTTGATCGGCCGCACGCATCATGACCACGCTGCATTTCGCCGAAAGCCTGCGCGAGCTCGTGGGCGGCGTTGACGTTGTGCTCAGCGACATCTGGGGCGTGGTTCACAACGGCCTGGAATCCTTCCCCGAGGCCTGCGAGGCGCTGCACACCTATCGCAGCCGCGGCGGTACGGTGATCCTGATCACCAATGCCCCGCGCCCGGCCGACTCTGTCCAACGGCAACTGCGCAAGCTCGGCGTCGCGGACGAGACCTATGACGCGATCGTCTCGTCGGGCGACCTGACGCGGCTCTATGTCGCCGAGCATCCCGGCCGCAAGATGTTCTGGCTCGGACCCGAGCGCGACAACTCGATCTATCGCGGCCTCGATGCGACGACCGCGCCGCTGGAAGAAGCCGACTACATCGTCTGCACCGGCCTCTATGACGACGAGACCGAGACGGCGGAAGACTATCGCGGCATGATGCTGAAGGCGCGCGAGCGCAAGCTGACGCTGGTCTGTGCCAACCCCGATATCGTGGTGGAGCGCGGCGACCGGCTGATCTATTGCGCCGGCGCGATCACGGAACTCTATCGCGAACTCGGCGGCGAGGTGATCTTCTACGGCAAGCCGCATCGCCCGATCTACGAGCGTGCGATGATGCTCGCCGGCGAACGCCAGGGTCACATGATCGACCGGAAAAAGGTGCTGGCGATCGGCGATTCCGTCCGGACGGACCTCACCGGCGCGCGCGAATTCGGCATCGACTGCCTGTTCGTCACCCGCGGCATCCATGCCGAGGAGTTCGAGGGCCTCGACCAGCTCGACCCAAATTCGGTGATGGAGTTGTTCGGCCACCCGCCGAAGGCGCTGATGCGCGAATTGAAGTGGTGACGGCTGCGGCTTGAACCGACGCCGGCTTAGACGAATTGCTAAGCCCCAATCGTCGTCATGGCCCGGCTAGCCGGCCGAAGGACGGCGTCGCTTCCGCGCGCCTATGCGCCGACCATCCACGCCTCTGGCATCCACAAACACGGATGCCCGGGACAAGCCCGGGCACGACGTTCCAAAATGGAAGATTATTGTCCGGCGAAGAGCGCGCTTACGCGCTCGCCATGTCCGGGAAGACCGCTTCGATCTTGGTCTTCAGCGTCGCCGCGTTGAACGGCTTGACGATGTAGTTGTTCACGCCGGCCTTCTTGGCCGCGATCACGTTCTCGGTCTTCGATTCCGCGGTGATCATGATGAAAGGCGTGGTGGCGAGGTTCGGATCGGCGCGCACTTCGCGCAGCAGGTCGTAACCCGTCATCGGCTCCATGTTCCAATCGGAAATCACGAGCCCGTACTTCTTGCCACGCATCTTGTTCAGCGCCGCCGAACCGTCGCTTGCATCATCGATATTCTCGAAGCCAAGCTGCTTCAGGAGATTCCTGATGATACGGATCATGGTGCTGTAGTCATCAACCACCAGAACCGACATCGACAAATCAACCGCCATCTCGACTCCCCCAACGCAAACCCAGGAAATATTACGATCGGACCCACCGGAGCCGGAGCCCCGCTGTTCCACATTTCAAGGACTAGCACCAAGGCGTTAAACAGCGCGTTAACTGGGGGCGCCTCCGAAGGACTGAAATCACGTTCATGCGGCCGCTCCCCCTGCCGCTTGACTTCGTCCGGCCGGTCAAGCCACGGTCCGCAGGTCCTGCCGCTTCGAGAATTCCCCTGATGGTCCCGCATTTTACCGTTATCCGCGACACAACGCCGGATTCCGCGATTTTGAGGGGCGCCGTGGTCGCCATGGGCAATTTCGACGGCGTTCATCTTGGTCATCGCGCGGTGATCGCAGCCGCCCTGGAAATGGGCCGGGCGCATGGCCACCCTGCGCTGGCATTGACCTTCGAGCCGCATCCACGCCGGTTTTTCAGCCCGAACACCCCGCAATTCCGCCTGACGGACGAGCCGGCCAAGTTGCGGCTTTTAGCCGGCACCGGGCTCGCCGGCGCCGTGGTCATGACCTTCGACAAGGCCAGGGCCGGGACCAGCGCGCAAGACTTCATTCACCATGACCTGATCGGACGCCTCGGCGTCAGCGGCATCGCGGTCGGCTACGACTTCCATTTCGGCAAGGGTCGCGTCGGCTCGCCGAGCCTCCTGGTCAACGAGGCGCCTCGACTCGGCATCGAGGTTGACGTGCAGGCCCATGTCGACATCGACGAGCGGCCGGTCTCCTCCAGCGCCATCCGGATCGCGCTCGCCGAGGGCCTCATCGACGAGGCCACCACCATGCTGGGCGCGCCCTGGTTCATCACCGGCGAGGTGATCCACGGCGAGAAGCGCGGCCGCGACCTCGGCTATCCCACCGCCAACATCCGCCTCGATGCCAATTGCGGCCTCAAGCACGGCATCTATGCGGTGCGGGTCGGCCGCGGCGCCGAGCGGCTGGACGGGGTGGCAAGCTTCGGCCGCCGTCCGACCTTTGATAATGGCGCGCCGCTGCTGGAAATCTTCCTGTTCGACTTCAAGGGCGACCTCTACGGACAAGCGCTCGACTGCGCCTTCGTCGGCTTCATCCGCGAGGAGCTGAAATTCGACAGCCTGGAGGCCCTGATCCGCCAGATGGACGACGATTCCGCCCGCGCCCGCGCCGTGCTGGCCGCCGCCCCGGACGCGTTTCCGCGGCTTGGCGTGATCGATTGAGGCCCAAATCCGGCCCGCCGAACCTTTTGCGCTTCTACCTTTTGCGCTTCCCTTGGGCCCCTGCTATGGAGAGCCCATGTTTGCGCGGCGCATCATAGGGATTAGCGGCCCGGCTTCCGCCTGAGCCTGAAGGCTCGGCGCAAGACCGGGATTTCGTCGTTTCACCCCGCGATTCCAGTCGCTATCCGTTTCCGCGCCCTTCCGAGCCAGTCAGCCCCATGTCCGAAAAGCCGCAAAAGTCCGACGCCAAAGACTATTCCAAGACCCTTTATTTGCCGCAGACGGATTTCCCGATGCGCGCCGGCCTGCCGCAGCGCGAGCCGGAACTGCTGAAGTATTGGAACGACATCGGCCTCTACGACAAGCTGCGCCGGGAAGCCCAGGGCCGCGCCAAATTCGTACTGCATGACGGCCCGCCCTACGCCAACGGCAACATCCACATCGGACACGCGCTGAACAAGATCCTCAAGGACGTCGTGACCAAGAGCCAGCAGATGCTCGGCTTCGACTCCAATTACGTGCCCGGCTGGGACTGCCACGGCCTGCCGATCGAGTGGAAGATCGAGGAAGAGAACTACCGCAAGAAGGGCAAGCAGAAGCCCGATTTCCGCGACTCGGCCGCGATGGTGGCGTTCCGCAAGGAATGCCGCGCCTATGCGACGCACTGGATCAACGTGCAGCGCGAGGAGTTCAAGCGGCTCGGCATCATCGGCGACTGGGATCATCCCTATCAGACGATGAGCTATCCGGCCGAAGCGCAGATCGCCCGCGAGCTGATGAAGTTCGCGGCCAACGGCACGCTGTATCGCGGCTCCAAGCCGGTGATGTGGAGCGTGGTCGAGAAGACCGCGCTTGCGGAAGCCGAGGTCGAGTACGAGGACTACACCTCCGACATGGTGTGGGTGAAGTTTCCCGTCACGTCACCGGCACATGGCGCACTCGCCAGCGCCTCCGTCGTGATCTGGACCACCACGCCCTGGACGCTGCCCGGCAACCGCGCGATCTCGTTCTCGCCGAAAATCGCCTACGGCCTTTATAAGGTGACGGATGCGCCCGCCGACAACTGGGCCAAGACCGGCGATCTCCTGATCCTGGCCGATGCGCTCGCCGCAGAAGTGTTCAAGCAGGCGCGCGTCACGTCCTATGAGAAGGTGCGCGACATTCCCGGCGACACGCTGGACGCCGTGGAATGCGCCCATCCCCTGCGCGGGTTCGACGGCGGTTACGAGTTCATCGTGCCGCTGCTCGCCGGCGAGCATGTCACCGACGACACCGGCACCGGCTTCGTGCACACCGCGCCGAGCCACGGCCGCGAGGACTTCGACGTCTGGACGGCCAACACCCGCGAGCTCGATGCGCGCGGCATCCCGACCGCGATCCCCTACACCGTCGACGAGAACGGCGCCTATACCGCGCAGGCCCCCGGCTTCACCGGCAAGCGCGTGCTCAACGACAAGGGCGAGAAGGGCGATGCCAACGAGGCCGTGATCAAGGCGCTGATCGAGGGCGGCAAGCTGCTCGCCCGCGGCCGCCTCAAGCATCAATATCCGCATTCGTGGCGCTCGAAGAAGCCGGTAATCTTCCGCAACACGCCGCAATGGTTCATCGCGATGGACAAGGACATCAGCGATGACGGCCATGCGAAGAAGGGCGACACGCTGCGCGCCCGCGCGCTGCACGCGATCTCGGTCACGCAATGGGTGCCGCCGTCGGGCGAGAACCGCATCAACGGCATGATCGCCAATCGTCCGGACTGGGTGATCTCGCGCCAGCGCGCCTGGGGCGTGCCGATCGCCGTGTTCGTGCGCGAGAAGAGCGACGGCTCGGCCGAGATCCTGCAGGACGAGATCGTCAACCAGCGCATCGCCGAAGCCTTCATGGAGGAAGGCGCCGACGCCTGGTACATGGACGGCGCCCGCGAGCGCTTCCTCGGGTCCCGCGCGAGCGAGGACTGGAAGAAGGTCGACGACATCTGCGACGTCTGGTTCGATTCGGGCTCCACGCACGCCTTCGTGCTCGAGGATCGCCAGAACTTCCCGCAGCTCGGCAACATCGTCCGCAAGATCGACGGCGGCAACGACACCGTGATGTATCTGGAAGGCAGCGACCAGCATCGCGGTTGGTTTCATTCCTCGCTGCTGGAAAGCGCGGGCACGCGGGGCCGCGCGCCCTACGACATCGTGCTCACCCACGGCTTCACGCTCGACGAGAACGGCCGCAAGATGTCGAAGTCGCTCGGCAATACCGTCGAGCCGCAGAAGGTGATCAAGGATTCGGGCGCGGACATCCTGCGCCTGTGGGTCTGCGCCACCGACTATGCCGACGACCAGCGCATCGGCCCGGAGATCCTGAAGAACACCATCGAGACCTATCGCAAGCTGCGCAACTCGATCCGCTGGATGCTCGGTACGCTGCATCACTTCAAGGCGAGCGAGAAGGTCGCCTATGCCGAGATGCCCGAGCTCGAGCGGCTGATGCTGCACGAATTGGCCGGCCATGCCGAAACCGTTCGCAAGGCCTATGCCGCCTTCGACTACAAGACCGTGGTCGCGAGCTTGGCAGCCTTCATGAACTCCGAGCTGTCGGCGTTCTACTTCGATATCCGCAAGGACACGCTCTATTGCGACCCGCCGTCCTCGGCGGCGCGCAAGGCCGCGCTCACCACGATCGACCTGTTGTGCGATGCGCTCCTGAAATGGCTCGCGCCGATCCTGAGCTTCACGACCGAGGAAGCCTGGCGCATGTTCCGGCCGAACGCGGAGCCTTCCGTCCATCTGACCCTGTTTCCCGAAGGCATCGAGACGCTCCGCGACGACAAGCTCGCCGCGAAGTGGGAGACCATCCGCAACGTCCGCCGCGTCGTCACCGGCGCGCTGGAGCTTGAGCGCGCCGCCAAGAACATCGGCTCGTCGCTCGAGGCCTCCCCGGTGATCTATGTCGCCGACCGCGACATGCTGGCGACGCTGTTCGACACCGATCTCGCCGAGGTCTGCATCACCTCGAACTACGAGGTGCGTGAGGGCGAGGCGCCTGCGGGCGCGTTCCGTCTCGATGCGGTGCCCGGCGTCGCGGTCGTCGTCGAGAAGGCGGTCGGCACCAAATGCGCCCGCTCCTGGAAGATCTCGCCCATGGTCGGTGAAGACCCTGAATACCCCGACGTCACTCCGCGCGACGCCCAGGCGCTGCGCGAATGGAAGGCGCTGGGGGTGGGGGTCTGATCCCCGGCCATGACCCCGCTTCGCGCCGGCATCCTCGCGGCCGTGGTCACGCTGGTGGCCGACCAGGCCTCAAAGCTGTGGCTCCTGAACGTGTTCGACCTTGCCCGCCGTGGCGTGGTGAAGGTGATGCCGTTCTTCGACCTGGTGCTGGCCTGGAACATCGGGATCAGCTTCGGCTGGCTCCAGAACGACGGCCAGTCGGCGCAGATCGCGCTGATGGCGGTCAAGGTCGTCGCCGTGGTCGCCCTGGCGATCTGGATGGCCCGCTCGCACACCCTGCTCGCCACGGTCGCACTCGGGCTGATCATCGGCGGCGCGATCGGCAACGGCATCGACCGCTTCGCCTACGGCGCGGTGGTCGATTTCGCCCTGTTCCACATCGAGATCGGCGGAAATACCTATAATTGGTATGTGTTTAACCTCGCGGACGTGGCCATCGTTGTCGGGGTGGCGGCGCTATTGTATGATTCCTTCCTGGGGGTACCCGCCGCAAAAGCGCCCTGATCCCGGCCGATACGGACCGGCAGGTGGAACCCTGCTTTTTGCGAGGATTGGCCGCGTGCGAGCGGCAAAGTGCAGCAATCTGCCACAATATGGAACAGGTACAGTGATGCGCAGCTCCGAGACCAGCGGTTCGATGGTTCGAGACCCCAAAGCGGGGTTCTGGCGGGCGTTGAAATTGTCCGCTGTCGCGCTCGGCATCGGCCTCGTCATGACGGCAGGCCCGGTCCGTGCCGGTGACGACGACGATGATGATGACGGGATGACCTTCGAAGAGAAGATCATCGACAATCTGATGTCCGGCATCGGTGCCAAGAGCATGGAAAAGCCCGGCATCGAATACCGCGAGCGCTCGCCGCTCGTCGTGCCGCCCAAGCTCGACCTGCCGCCTCCGGCAACCCAGGCCAAGAATGCTCCGAACTGGCCGAAGGACCCCGAAGAGAAGCGCCGCAAGGAAGCCATCGCAGCGCGCAAGAAGGCGACCAAGGCGACGGAGAACTGGCAGGCGGCCCAACCGCTGACGCCCGCCGAGATGAAGGCCGGCGAGGTCGCCGCAGCCCCCCGTACAAGCAATGACCCGATCCAGCCGGGCACCAACGGCAACCCGTCGCTCAGTCCCGCCGAACTCGGCTACGCCGGCGGTCTGTGGAACATGATGAAGGGCGGCAACAGCTCCGAAGAGAAGAAATTCACCAGCGAGCCGCCGCGCTCGTCGCTGGTCGAGCCGCCGCCGGGCTACCAGACGCCGTCCCCGAACTACGCCTATGGCGCCGGGCCGGACAAGTCGCGCCGGACCTATTTCGACATCATGTCGGGCAAGGAAAAGGAATAGTAGCGCTCCTGCCCACCGCGACATCCTGACAGGCGCATCCTGGCACCGGCGGCTTACGCACGCCGGACGCAGTCTGCATATTGCTTATCAGTAACTTGCCACCGCGTTGAGTTCTCTGCTTCGTGACGCGAAGCCTCAGCCGCACGGTGTAGCATGCCGTGCCTCCGAGCCGGACATCCGGGTTCGGCCTTTTCATAAGGATTATGATGTCCTCTTACCGATCGGCCGCCTGCCTCCTTGCCGCGCTGCTTTCGACGAGTGTCCTCTCAGCCAGCGCCGCCCTCGCCCAGACCACGGTGACATCGGCCCCGCCCGCCAGCTTCACGCTCGCCAACGGCATGCAGGTCGTGGTGATCCCGGACCATCGCACGCCCGTGGTCACGGAGATGATCTGGTACAAGGTCGGCTCGGCCGACGAGACCCCGGGCAAGTCCGGGCTCGCGCACTTCCTCGAACATCTGATGTTCAAGGGCACCTCGAAGCATCCGGTCGGCGAATTCTCCCAGACCGTGCTCCGCGTCGGCGGCAACGAGAACGCCTCGACCTCGGTCGACTACACCAACTACTACCAGCGCGTGCCGAAAGAGCAGCTGCCGACCATGATGGAGTTCGAGGCCGATCGCATGACCGGCCTGATCCTCAAGGACGAGAACGTGCTGCCCGAGCGCGACGTCGTGCTCGAAGAGTACAACATGCGGGTCGCCAACAATCCGGATGCGCGGCTCAACGAGCAGATCATGGCCGCGCTCTATCTCAACCATCCCTACGGCCGGCCGGTGATCGGCTGGCACCAGGAGATCGAGAAGCTCGACCGCGAGGATGCGCTCGCCTTCTACCGCCGCTTCTACGCGCCGAACAACGCGATCCTCGTGATCGCCGGCGACGTGGAAGCCGCCGACATCCGCCCGTTGGTCGAGCGGAATTTCGGCTCCATTCCGGCCCAGCCCGCGATCCCGGAGCGGCGCATCCGTCCGCAGGAGCCGGAGCCGGCGGCGCCGCGCACGGTCACGCTGGCCGACCCGCGCGTCGAGCAGCCGAGCCTGCGCCGCTATTATCTCGTACCGTCGGCGACCACCGCCGCTGCAGGTGAAAGCGCCGCCCTCGACGTGCTGGCGCAGCTGATGGGCAGCGGCAGCAATTCCTATCTCTACCGCGCGCTCGTGGTCGACAAGCCGCTCGCGGTATCCGCCAGCGCCAGCTATTCGAGCATCTCGCTCGACCCGACCCAGTTCGCGATCTCGGCCTCACCGAAACCGGGCGTCAGCTTTGCCGATGTCGAGCAAGTGGTCGACGGCGTCATCGCCGACGTCGCACAGAACCCGATCCGCGCCGAAGACCTCGAGCGGGTCAAGACCCAGCTCATTGCGGAAGCGATCTACGCCCAGGACAACCAGGCGGTGCTGGCGCGCTGGTATGGCGGCGCGCTGACCACGGGCCTCTCGATCGAGGACATCAGGAGCTGGCCCGACCGCATTCGCGCGGTCACCGCCGAGCAGGTTCGCACTGTCGCGCAGAAATGGCTCGAGAAGAAGCGCTCGGTGACGGGCTATCTGATCAAGGACACCAGTGCCGCCAAGCGCGAGGAGAAGCGTTCGTGACCTATCCCTTCCTTCGACGTGTTGCATTCTCGCTTGCCACCGGCGCGGCACTCGCGCTGGCTACGGTCTCGCCGTCACAGGCGGCTGCAAAGATCCAGCACCTGACTTCGCCGGGCGGCATCGAAGCCTGGTTCGTACAGGATGCGACCGTGCCGCTGATCGCCATGGAATATTCCTTTGCCGGCGGCTCGGCGCAGGATCCCAAGGACAAATCCGGCGTCGCCAATCTGGTCGGCGACCTCCTCGACGAGGGCTCCGGCGATCTCGACTCCAAGACCTTCCATGAGCGGCTCGACCGCCGCGCTATCGAGCTCTCCTTCAGCGCCACCCGCGATACGTTCCGCGGCAGCCTGCGGATGCTGCGCGACAACAAGGACGAGGCCTTCGACCTGCTCAGGAGCGCGCTGACCTCGCCGCATTTCGACACCGCCGACGTCGAGCGCATTCGCTCACAGGTGATCTCGGGCCTGCGCCGCGAGACCACCAATCCGTCGTCGCTGGCGAGCCGCAAGTTCCTGGAGGTCGCGTTCGGCGACCATCCCTATGGCCGGCAGACCAATGGCACGCTGGACAGCGTGCCGGCCATCACGGTCGCCGACATGAAGGATTATGTCGGCCGCGTGATTGCGAAGGACGGGCTGAAGATCGCGGTGGTCGGCGACGTCGATCCGGCCACCCTCGGCAAGCTGCTCGACCACACTTTTGGTAGCCTGCCCGCAAAAGCCAATCTCACGCCGGTCGCCGACGTCGAGGCGGCAAAACCGCCGCAGCGCGCCTTCGTGCCGCTCGACGTGCCGCAGACCGTCATCACCTTCGGCGGCCCCGGCGTGAAGCGCAACGATCCGAACTTCATGGCCGCCTATGTCGTCAACCACATCCTGGGCGGCGGCGGATTGTCCTCCCGGCTCTATCGCGAGGTGCGCGAGAAGCGCGGGCTGGCTTATTCCGTGTTCGAATCGCTGCTCTGGATGGAACATTCGGCGGTCTTCATCGGCAACACCGGCACCCGCGCCGACCGTGCCGGCGACACCATCGACGCCATCGACAAGGAAGTGCGCCGCATCGCCGAGGAGGGCCCGACGCAGAAGGAGCTCGACGAAGCCAAGTCCTACCTCAAGGGCTCGCAGATGCTGGCGCTGGACACCTCCTCGAAGCTCGCGCAGGCGCTGCTGCAATACCAGCAGGACAAGCTGCCGATCGACTATATCGAGAAGCGCAACGCCATCGTCGATGCGGTGACACTGGACGACGCCAAGGCCGCCGCCAAGCGCCTCTGGGGCCAGGGCCTCCTGACCGTCGTCGTCGGCCGCGCCCCACAGGCGGCCGCGCAACCGGCCGCGGCACCGGCGACGAAGTCGAACTGACGTCCCCTGACATTTCCTGAAATGGCCGGGCTCGCCCGGCCATTTGCGTTTCCAGGATGCGCCATTGCCGAACGTGGACGTCCGCGATATGTCCGGACATCACGAATGGTGCCATCATGCTGCGGATATCCCGCGATCTCGTCATCGACGAGGACGACATCGAGATCGGCTTTGTCCGCGCCTCCGGCCCGGGCGGGCAGAACGTCAACAAGGTCTCGACCTCGGCCCAGCTGCGCTTCGACACGCGCAAGCTGACCTTGCCGGAGGATGCGGTGATCCGGCTCGCCCGCATCGCCGGCCAGCGCCTGACCAAGGACGGCGTGATCGTGATCCACGCCCAGCGCTTCCGCACCCAGGAGCGTAACCGTCAGGACGCCATCGATCGGCTCACCGAGATCCTGACCGAAGCGATGATACGGCCGAAGCCGCGCCGCGCGACACGGCCGACCTTTGGCTCCAAGCAGCGCCGGCTCGACGGCAAGAAGCGCCGCAGCGACATCAAGGCAGGGCGCGGCGGCGGCCGCTTCGACGACTAGCAAAGCAGACCAAGTCAAAAAAACTCCGGCCGCAGGGCGACCGGAGTCTGCTTGCTTCACCCAGCGGGACTAGTAGCGCTTGCTCGGGGCTGCACCGCCCGTCGCGGAATCGTCGGCGGTTCCCTTGTGCGCGGCGCTACCGGTGGTGCCGACCGTGCCCCTGGTGCCTTTGGTCGACTTCATCCCCGTCTTCTCGCCCGCCGCGCCCGGCTGAGCATTCATCTCCTCATCCCCGCTGCCCATTGTGCTGCCTTGCATCGGCTTGCCTTGCACGGTGCCGCCTGTCTTGGCGGGTGGCGCGCCTTGCGCGAGAACCGGCGTCGCAATGAGAGCCGACAGAGCGCATGCGATCATCGAGGTCTTCACCAACTTCATCCATTTCTCCTGGATTTTTCCGCGACGAATGGCCCGGCTGCATCCTGCGCCGCTCACCTGCACCGGGTCATTGCATCGCGTAGAGAGTTCAAGCGGCGCGGTCGTCATGCAATGCGCATGGTGTGGTGATCGTTTAGGGATTTGACGGCGGTTTCGCGGAATTGTGCTCCGCATATAAGGCATTGCGGAACACACGCGGCCACCAGTGTTTCCGCGCGCATCGAAACAGCCCGCTACTACCACCGCATCTTTGACGCCGCCTAGAGTTTGCGCACGTTGATGTGGATGGGCGGATTCTTGGCGATGCGCGCAGTCGTGCTTGGATTGTGCACCGCGATGGTGCTGGTGACGCGGGTTGCCGATGCGCAAATGCCCCTGCCGGCCGCCAAGCCGCCGGATGGCGCGACGCTGTTCAAGCAGCAATGCGCGGTGTGCCACACGACAAACCTGTCAGAACCGGCGCGGCAAGGCCCCGCGCTGGTGAAGGTCGTTGGCCGTCCCGCCGGCAAGACCGAAGGTTTTAAGTACTCAGAGGCGCTGTCGAAAGCGGACTTCGCCTGGGACGAGACCAGGCTCGACGCCTGGCTGAGCAATCCGCAAGCCGTCATTCCCGGCGTGACCATGGTCTACCGGCAGGCGAAGCCGGAGACGCGCGCCGCCATCATCACCTACCTGAAGGAGCTGAACTGAATGGCAAAGCCCGTTCATTCCATGATCCGCGTGCTCGACGAGGCCCGCTCGCTCGACTTCTACAAGCGCGCCTTCGGCCTGGAGGTCGCCGACCATCTGAAATTTTCGGACTTTGCTCTGATCTACCTGCGTCACCCCTCCTCACCTTTCGAGGTGGAGCTGACGGTGAATTTCGATCGCAAGGAGCCGTACCAGCTCGGCGACGGCTACGGACATATTGCCGTGGTGGTCGACGATCTCGATACCGAACATGCCCGCTTCGAGCGCGAGAAGCTCGCACCGGGACCGCTGCGCGACTTCAAGCACGACGGCAAGACGCTGGCGCGCTTCTTCTTCGTCAGCGATCCCGATGGCTACAAGATCGAGGTGATCCAGCGAGGGGGGCGTTTCGGCTGATCAAAATCACAAAAATCCAAATCACAAAATCTACGGAGGAATGCCATGAGAGAAGTCGATCGTCGAAGCAAGCACAGCCGCCGCGTCTTTCTCAAGGGCGCGGCGACCGCCGTTCCGGTCGTCGCTGTCGCGACCAGCGTCGCCGTCAGCATCGAGGATGCCTGGGCGGATGATGCCAGCACGCTCTCGCCCGCAACGATGAAGACGCTGCTGAAGGTCGCGCGCGACATCTATCCGCACGACGTCCTCGGCGACAGCTACTACATCACCGCGATCAAGCCGTGGGACGGCAAGGCGGCCAAGGACCCCGCCGTCAAGTCTCTGATCAGCGACGGCATCACGCGGCTCGATCAGAACGCGCGGGATCGCCACAAGGTGGCTTACGCCGAAGTGCCATGGGAGGCCGACCGCGTGGTGCTGCTGACGGAGATCGAGCAGAGCGACTTCTTCCAGAAGGTGCGCGGCGACCTCGTCGTGTCGCTCTACAACCAGAAAGAGGTCTGGCCGCGGTTCGGCTACGAGGGCTCCTCCGCCGAGCACGGCGGCTACATCAACCGCGGCTTTGCCGACATCGACTGGCTGCCGAAGGCTTAAGGCTCACCCAACGGTTCAGGAGAACGCATATGGCAAAATTCGATCTGAACGACTCCAGCGTTGTGGTGATCGTCGGCTCCGGTGCCGGCGGCGGCACGCTGGGCAACGAGCTCGCGCAGAAGGGCGTCAAGGTGGTCATCCTTGAAGCCGGCCCACGCATCGAGAACCAGGATTTCGTCAACGACGAATGGGAGAGCTTTTCCCAGCTCGCCTGGACCGATGCCCGCACCACGTCGGGGACATGGCGCGTCGCCAAGGATTTTTCGGGCCTTCCCGCCTGGATCGTCAAGGCGGTCGGCGGCTCGACCACGCATTGGGCCGGCGCGTCGCTGCGCTTCGACGAGCATGAGTTCAAGGTGAAGAGCACCTACGGCGGCCTGCCCGGCGCGAACCTGCTGGACTGGCCGGTGACGCTCGCCGAGATCGAGCCATGGTACGCCAAGGCCGAGAACAAGATGGGCGTGACCCGCACCAACGGCATTCCCGGACTTCCCGGCAACAATAATTTCAAGGTGCTGGAGGCCGGTGCGAAGAAGCTCGGCTACAAGACCGTGCATACCGGCAATATGGCCATCAACAGCCAGCCGCGTGACGGCCGCGGCGCCTGCCAGCAGATCGGCTTCTGCTTCCAGGGCTGCAAATCCGGCGCGAAATGGTCGACGCTCTACACCGAAATCCCCAAGGGCGAGGCGACCGGCAATCTCGAAGTACGGCCGAGCAGCATGGCGGTCAAGATCGAGCACGACGCCTCCGGCAAGGTGACCGGCGTTGTCTATGCCGACGAGAGTGGCGCGATGCAGCGCCAGAAGGCGCGCGTCGTCGCGGTGGCCGGCAACTCGATTGAAAGCCCGCGGTTGCTGTTGAACAGTGCCTCGACCATGTTCCCCGATGGCCTCGGCAATTCATCGGGCCAGGTCGGCCGCAACTACATGCGGCACATGACCGGCAGCGTCTACGCCGTGTTCGAGAAGTCCGTGCACATGTATCGCGGCACCACCATGGCCGGCATTATCCGTGATGAATCCGCCAACAATCCGAAGCGCGGCTTCGTCGGCGGCTACGAGATGGAGACGCTGTCGATCGGCCTGCCGTTCATGGCGGCGTTCCTCAATCCCGGCGCCTGGGGCCGTCCGTTCACCGCGGCGCTCGACGGCTATCCCAGGATGGCCGGCATGTGGCTGGTCGGCGAGGACATGCCGCAGGAGACCAACCGCATCACGCTCGACCCCGTCGTCAAGGACAAGTTCGGCCAAGCGGTCGCGAGCGTGCATTTCGACGACCATCCCAACGACCTCGCGATGCGCGCGCACGCCTACAAGCAGGGGGCGGCGGTCTACGACGCCGTCGGCGCCACGGTGACTTATCCGACGCCCCCCTATCCGAGCACGCACAATCTCGGCACCAACCGGATGAGCGAGAAGCCGCGGGACGGCGTGGTCAACAAGTTCGGGCAGAGCCACGACGTCAAGAATCTGTTCGTCTCGGATGGCAGCCAGTTCACCAGCGGGGCGGCTTGCAATCCGACGCTGACCATCGTCGCGCTCGCGATCCGGCAGGCGGATTACATCGCCGGCGCGATGCAGAAAAAGGAGATCTGACGGTCCAAAGAAAACTGTTTCCGCTCCCCGTCATTGCGAGCGAAGCGAAGCAATCCAGAATCCCACCGCGGTGACGGCCTGGATTGCATCGTCGCACTAGCGCAAAATTGCTAGGCAATTTTGTCGCGGGCTCCTCGCAATGACGGCGGAGAGAGTATCGTAGCCCGGATGGAGCGAAGCGTAATCCGGGGTCCTCGCGGGTGAGCTAAATCCCGGATTGCGCTGCGCTTCATCCGGGCTACGCGCTTTTGTCGGGATAGCTACTCGGCCGCATCGAGGATGGGCGCGACAGTTGCTTTGAAATCCTGCACCGGCACCATGCTCCGGGAGCGGTAGATCAGGCAGGAGCAGCGCAGCAGCGAGGCGAAATTGTTGACCTCGCCGTGATGGTCGAGCACCTCGTTGTAGAGCGTGGTCAGGAACTTGCCGACGCTCATGCTCTCCTTGGCCGCGATCTCCTCCAGCGTGTCCCAGAACGCCATTTCCAGCCGGATCGAGGTGCAGTGCCCGCCGATCCGCAACGAGCGGGTCTGGGATTCGTAGTTGCGTTGGGGCTGGTGCGCGAAGAAATTGCACATGGCGTCCTCCCGTCCTGTTGCCATTTTTTCACGATGCTACACCGCTGCCCGTGCCCCCACAATCAGGACGGCAGGCAGGGCGACCGCTCCGTCCCGGTTGCGCAATTTTCTCGAACGTCCAATCCCTTCAATGTGATAGGCATCCCTCTTCCCCAGCCCGCCACACGGCTGTTGCCCAACACATGCTTTTGACGCAACACGGCCTAGAATAGCGCCGTCAGCGAATCCAGATCGAAAGCCCCATGCCCGTCCGCCAGCTGCCAGAGCAAGTCGTCAACCGCATCGCCGCCGGCGAGGTGGTCGAGCGCCCGGCGAGCGTGGTCAAGGAACTGGTCGAGAACGCCATCGATGCCGGCGCGAGCCGGATCGACGTCTTCACCGATGGCGGCGGCCGTCGGCGAATCGGGATCACCGACGACGGCGGCGGCATGACCGCGAAGGACCTGGCGCTCGCGGTCGAACGCCATGCCACCTCCAAGCTCGACGACGAGGACCTGCTCCAGATCCGCACGCTCGGGTTCCGCGGCGAGGCGCTGCCCTCGATCGGCTCCGTCGCGCGTCTCTCCATCACGACGCGGCACGCGAGCGAACCACATGCCTGGGCGCTGTCAGTCGAGGGCGGCGACAAGTCCGAGATCATGCCGGCGGCGCTAGCGCATGGCACGCGCGTCGAGGTCAACGACCTCTTCTATGCAACGCCCGCGCGGCTGAAATTCCTGAAGACCGATCGCACCGAGGCGGAGGCGATCCGCGAGGTGGTCAGGCGCCTTGCCATGGCGCGGCCCGACGTCGCCTTCACGCTCGCGGGCGAAGAGCGCGCGCCGGTGACCTGGACCGCCGCGCTGCCCGGCGCCGCCGGGCGGCTGACGCGGCTCGGCGACATTCTGGGCGCGGAGTTCCGCAGCCACGCCATCGAGGTCCATGCCGAGCGCGAGGGCGTCGTCGTCGCCGGCTATGCGGCAGCGCCGGCGCTGACCAAGGCCAATGCGCTCGGGCAATATCTCTTCGTCAACGGCCGCCCGGTGCGCGACAAGCTGATCCTCGGCGCCGTGCGCGGGGCCTATGCCGACTATCTGCCGCGCGACCGCCATCCGGTGCTGGCGTTGTTCGTCACGCTCGATCCGCGCGAGGTCGATGCCAACGTGCATCCGGCCAAGACCGAGGTGCGCTTCCGCAATGCCGGCCTCGTGCGCGCGCTGATCGTGCACGGATTGAAGGACGCGCTCGCGCGCGAGGGCCGGCGCACGGCCGCCAACAGTGGCGAGAGCGCGTTGTCCTCGTTCCGGCCGGCCTTCACGCCGCGGCCTGCGAGCTGGGACTGGCGCGCCTCGCCATCCGCCCCGGTCGCGCCGATGCCGTCGTTCGACGGATCGGCTGCGCCCGCCTTCGCCGAGCGCGCGCAGGCGGCATTCGATGTCGGCGCGCCCAGTGCGGACGTGCGGATCGAGACCCAGCCCGTCAGCGACCTCGTTGACCGCCCGCTCGGCGCGGCGCGCACCCAGATCCACGAGACCTACATCGTCTCGCAGACCCGCGACGGCCTGATCATCGTCGACCAGCACGCCGCGCATGAGCGCATCGTCTACGAGCGGCTGAAGGCCTCGCTCGCCGCCAATGGCGTGCAGCGGCAGATCCTCCTGATTCCCGAGATCGTCGAGATGGACGAGGCGACAGTCGAGCGCCTGCTGGAGCGCAGCGAGGAGCTTGCGTCGTTCGGGCTGGCGATCGAATCCTTCGGCCCCGGCGCGGTCGCGGTGCGCGAGACGCCGTCGCTGCTCGGCAAGACCAATGCAGGCGGGCTGCTGCGCGATCTCTCCGAGCATATGGCCGAATGGGACGAGGCGCTGCCGCTGGAGCGCCGCCTGATGCACGTCGCCGCGACCATGGCCTGCCACGGCTCCGTGCGTGCCGGCCGCCGGCTGCGGCCGGAGGAGATGAACGCCCTGCTCCGCGAGATGGAGGACGCCCCGAACTCCGGCCAGTGCAATCACGGCCGCCCGACTTATGTCGAGCTGAAGCTGAGCGACGTGGAGAAGCTGTTCGGGCGGAGATGATCTTCGTAGGGTGGGCAAAGCGAAGCGTGCCCACCACCTACCGCGATCGCAGAAAGTTGGTGGGCACGGCGCGTTGCGCCTTTGCCCACCCTACGGCAGCGAGACTACGGCTTCCTTAAAAACACGAACTCCGTGTCGTCATACGCCCGCCGCTCCAATTCCTCGAAGCCCCCAGGCGTCACGAACTGCGCAGCCTTCGCCTCCTCCACCACCAGCAGCGCACCCGGTGTGAGCCAGCCACCGTCGCGCAAGCTCGCGAGCGCCTTCTCCGCAAATCCTTGGCCGTAGGGCGGATCGAGGAACACCAGCGAGAACGGCTCGACGGGATGCGCAGGCCCGAGATCCGTCGCATCGCGGCGATAGACCTTGGTCACGCCGCCAAGGCCGAGCGTCTCGACATTGTTGCGCAGCAGCGCGCGGGCCTCGGCGCCGTTGTCGACGAACAGCGTGAACTTTGCGCCGCGCGACGACGCCTCAATGCCGAGCGCGCCGGTGCCGGCGAAGAGATCGAGCACGCGCGCATCCTCGATCGGATCGTCATAGGCGTGCACGAGGATGTTGAACACGGACTCGCGCAGGCGGTCCGCCGTGGGGCGGATGTCGCGCGAGGACGGTGAGGCGAGATTGCGCCCCTTCAAACGACCGCCGACGACGCGCAATTAGTCCTCCCGCGGCGTCAGGTCGCGCTTGCCGTGATAGCCGCGTTTGGGGCGGCGCGGCGGGCCGTAGCCGTTGGCCTCGGACTCGTTGCGCTCGCGCGCTTCCTCGCTCCCGGTGCGCTGTACCAGCACGCGGCGACCCTTGCGATCGTTGATCACGTCACGCTTGCTGGCAGGCTTCTTCTCGCGCGGCGCTTCGCCGTCGGGTGAAGAAGATTTCTTCGGCACGTCGAACTGCGCGCCCGACTTCTCGATCACCTTGTCACCGAGCTGATCACGCAGCACGCGCGACTTGATCTCCTCGACCTGGCCTTCGGGGACCTCGCCGAGCTGGAACGGTCCATAGGACACGCGGATCAGCCGGTTCACCTCGAGCCCGAGATGGGCGCAGACGTTGCGCACCTCGCGGTTCTTGCCCTCGCGGATCGCGAACACCAGCCAGACATTGGCGCCCTGGTCGCGCTCCAGCGTCGCCTCGATCGGACCGTATTTGACGCCCTCGACCTCGATGCCGTTCTTCAATTCGTCGAGCTGCGCCTGCGTGACGTCGCCATGGGCGCGGACGCGGTAGCGGCGCAGCCAGCCGGTGTCCGGCAGCTCGAGCGTGCGCGCAAGGCCGCCGTCGTTGGTGAGCAGCAGCAGGCCTTCGGTGTTGAAGTCGAGCCGGCCGATCGAGATCAGCCGCGGCAGGCCTTCGGGAAGATTGTCGAACACGGTCGGACGGCCCTCGGGGTCGTCATGCGTGGTCATCAGCCCGCGCGGCTTGTGATAGAGGAACAGCCGCGTGCGCTCGCGCTCCGGCAACGGCTTGCCGTCGACAGTGACGACATCGTTCGAGGTGACGTCGAGCGCCGGCGAATTGATGACGCGGCCGTTGACGGCGACGCGGCCCTGCGTGACCATCTCCTCGGCATCGCGGCGCGAGGCGAGGCCCGCACGCGACAGCACTTTTGCGATACGCTCGCCGGCCTTCTTCGGCTTCGGTGCTTCGTCACGGCGCGGACGGCCCTCGAAATCCCGATCACGGTCCCGATAGGCGCCGCGGCCACCGAAGGCGGGGCGCTTCTCGAAGATCCTGCTCTCATCCTCGTTTTCACGGCGCGGACGGTCGCCGAAGCGGCCTTCGCTGCGCGGATGCTCGTGCCAGTCGGAGCGGCCCTCGGAGCGCTCGCGCGGACGATTGAATTTGGGACGGTCACCGCCGCGTTCGCCATCGCCATCACGACGGGGCCGATCGAATTTCGGACGATCGTCGCGCGGGCGATCGAATTTGGGCCGATCGAACTTCGGCCGCTCGCGGAACGGACGATCGCCGGACGCGCGATCGTCGCGCGAGCGCGAGAAACGCGGACGGTCATCGCCGCCACCCTGCCGATCGTCGCGCTTCTGCCAGGGCTTGTCTTCGCTGCGGTCACGGCCGCCGAAATCCTTGCGCGGACCTTTGCTGAAGTCCTTACGCGGCGGACGATCGCCACGCGGACCCGCGTCGCGCTTCTGCCACGGCTTTGAATCGCTGCGCTCGCCACGATCGCGCGGGCGGTCGCCGAAGTCACGCGGGCGGTCGCTGCGATCCCCACGGTCGCGCTCGCGATCCGGTGCTCCCCGCGAAAACTTCCGCTCACCGTCGAACTTGCGTTCCGGGCGGTCGCCACGCGGCGCATAGGGCCGCTTGTCGCCGAACTTCTTGTCACCGAACCGGCCGGCGGGACGGGAATCGTCGCGATCCCGGCTCCGCGGCGGACGGTCGTCACGGCCATAGGACGGGCGATCACCGCGCGGCTTGAACGGCCGCTTCTCGCCATCGCGCGCGCCGCGATCGGAGAACGGGCGGTCGCCGCGCGGCTTGAAGCTGCGCTCGCCGCGCTCCTCACCGCCGCGGTCGTCGCGCTTGAATTTCGGACGGTCGCTGAAATCGCGGCGCGGGGCATCGCCCTCCTCGCGGCGGCGGAACGGACGATCCCCGCGGTCGGCGCGAGGCGGACGGCTGTCGCGGTCGCCACGGGGCGGGCGGGCGTCGCTCCTGCCCTCAGGGCCGCGCTTGGCGAATTTCTTCTCAGGGCCACGCGGCTTGCCGGACCGGCCCTTGGGCGGGCCACCCCTGCCCGGGCCTCGATCACGCCGGCCGCGGGAATCGTTGTCTTTGTCGCTGTCGCGAGGCATGAATAATCTCACTTAGGGGGTGGCCAGAAAGCATTGTGCGCGCTCGTTTCGAGCCGCATGCTCAGGCAAATCCGGTATTCACTCTTGCTGAAGGCGGAGCTACTAGCAGGTTTCTGGCGATGATACGAGGCTTGAAAGCCCCCTCTTTCATGGATTTGGCGCTCAAAACGGCCGAAAATGCCGGAAAGGCGGGCGAAGTTCCGATCGGATGCGTCGTGGTCCGCAATTACGAGGTCATCGCGACCGCGGCGAACCGGACGCTGACTGATTACGACCCGACCGCCCATGCCGAGATCATTGCGCTACGCGAGGCCGCCAAAAAGATCGGCAGCGAGCGCCTGGTCGACTGCGACCTCTACGTGACGCTGGAGCCCTGCACCATGTGTGCGGGCGCGATCTCCTTTGCAAGGGTCAGGCGGCTCTATTACGGCGCCGCCGATCCCAAGGGCGGCGCGGTCGAGTCCGGCGTGCGGTTCTTCGCTTCGCCCACCTGCCATCATGCGCCGGATGTCTATTCCGGGGTCGGCGAGAGCGAGGCGGCGCGGCTGCTCAAGGACTTCTTTCGCGAGCGGCGTTAAGGCGCCGAGAAAAACTCGCGCAGCGCCTTTGCGGTGACGTCCGGGTTCTCCTCGGTGAGGAAATGGCCGGAGTCCACCGGCATGCCGTCGACGTTGGTCGCCCATTGCTTCCAAATATCGAGCGGCGTTGCGGCGGCCTGGGCGATGCCTGCGCCACCCCACAGGGCCAGCATCGGCACCGTGATCTTCTTGCCGGCTTCGAAATCGACCTTGTCGAGGTCGTAATCGAAATAGGCGCCGGCGCGGTAGTCCTCGCACATCGCATGCACGCGGGCGGGATCGCGGAACGGGGCGATGTAATGTTCGAATGCACGCTCGTCGATGGCGTCCAGCGTCTTCGACTTGGTCTGGCTCGCCATCTTGAAGCGCAGGAAGAACTCGCCATTGCCCGAGATCAGCGTCTCCGGCAGCGGCGCCGGCTGGGCGAGGAAGGTCCAGTGATAGATCTTCAGCGCATAGGCGCGGTTCATCCGCTCCCAGTAATTATAGGTCGGCAGGATATCGAGCACGGCGAGCTTCGACAGCCGGCCGGGATGGTCGAGCGCCAGCCGATACGACACCCGGCCGCCGCGGTCGTGGCCGGCAAGCGCGAAGTGGACGTGGCCGAGTTGCTCCATCGCCTCGACCATGGCCTTGGCCATCGCGCGCTTGCTGTAGGGAATGTGCAGCGCATCGCTCTCGGGCATGTCGGACCAGCCATAGCCCGGCAGATCGGCGATGATCAGCGTGAACTTGTCCGCGAGCTGCGGCGCCACGCGGTGCCACATCACGTTGGTCTCGGAGAAGCCGTGCAGCAACAGCAGCGGCGGCCCCTTGCCGCCGACGCGGGCGAAGATGCGGCCCAAGGAGGTGTTGATCCATTCGGAGGCGAAGCCGGGGTAGAGGTCGGCGAGATCGGACATCTTCGGCATCCTTATCTGGTCAGTCCCGTCTGGTCAGTCCTGGGCCGCCTCGAACAAAAATGTCGAAAACAACCCCGTGCACAGTAGCACGATGGTCACCTGTGAGGGTTGCTAACCCCAACAGGCGATTGCGCAATTTTGGAATGTCGATGTGGCGGGGCGGAGGCACGCGGCAATCTTGATGCCACCGTGCGCGTATTGCAGAAAAAAGCCTGTCAGCCCCGGGCCTTCTCGGCTTCCACCGCCTGCCAGCCGATGTCGCGGCGGCAGAAGCCTTCCGGCCAGTTGATCCGGTCGACAGCCTGATAGGCACGCGCCTGCGCCTCCGTCACGGTCTTGCCGAGCGCGCAGACATTGAGCACGCGGCCGCCATTGGCGAGGATCGCGCCGTCCTTCTCAACCGTGCCCGCATGGAAGATCTCGGCGGTCTCGACCTTGGCGGCGTCATCGAGGCCCTCGATGCGCGTGCCCTTTTGATAATCGCCGGGATAGCCCTTCGCCGCCATCACCACGGTGAGCGCGGAGTCCGGATGCCAGCGCAGGTCGAAGTGCTTAAGCTCCCCGTCGCAGGAGGCGAGGAACGCCGGCACGATGTCGGATATCATCCGCAGCATCAGCACCTGACACTCGGGATCGCCGAAGCGCACGTTGAACTCGAACAGTTTTGGGCCCTGCGTCGTCAGCATAATCCCGGCGTAAAGGATGCCGCGGAACGGCGTGCCGCGCTGCTTCATGCCGGCAACCGTCGGCAAAATGATTTTTGCCATGATCGCATCGTGGATCGCGGGCGTGACCAGCGGCGTCGGCGAATAGGCGCCCATGCCGCCGGTGTTCGGGCCGACGTCGTGGTCGAACACGCGCTTGTGGTCCTGCGCGGATGCGAGAGGGATGGCGGTCTCGCCGTCGCACAGCGCGAAGAAGCTGATCTCGCGGCCCGGCAAAAATTCCTCGATCACGACCTCGGCGCCGGCCTCGCCAAAGGCGCCCTCGAACATCATGGCGATGGCGTCCTCGGCCTCGCGCACGGTCTTGGCGACCACGACGCCCTTGCCGGCGGCAAGGCCGTCGGCCTTGACCACGATCGGCGCACCCTGGCTCTGGACGTAAGCACGCGCATCATTGGCGTTGGTGAAGCGCTTGTAGGCGCCGGTCGGAATGCCGAATTCGGTGCACAGCGCCTTGGTGAAGCCCTTGGAGCTTTCGAGCTGCGCCGCCACCCCGCTCGGCCCGAACGCCTTGATGCCGGCGGCGGTGAGATCGTCGACGATGCCGGCGGCCAGCGGCGTCTCCGGGCCGACCACCACGAGCTCGACCGCATTCGTCTTGCAGAAGTCGATCACGGCGGCATGGTCGGCGACATCGAGCGCCACGCATTCCGCCTCGCGCGCGATGCCGGCATTGCCGGGTGCGCACCAGAATTTGGTCACCAGGGGAGAGGCAGCGATCTTCCACGCCAGGGCATGTTCGCGGCCGCCGGAACCGAGCAGGAGAATGTGCATCGAGGGCTCGAAAATGAGGGGTTTGATGGGGGCGGAGGTCGCACGAATCGGGGCGGGTGTGAAGGGGGAACGGCCCAAACTCCCGGGCATTCTGGGGTGCACGCCTTGGGCGCGAATCGGCATTCATTCGGCCATGAGCAGACCAATTGCGGTGAAAAGCCACGCAATGCTGGTTCCAATTCGAAAGTCTCCGCGGCAGGATGGGTATGGGAGCATTGATCGCGCTCTGATCAGCGTATGTTGTCGCCCTATTTGAATTGAGGCTCTGCCGGATGAGCTACGATTTTCAAGAGCTGCCGCTTGATCCCGAAGAAGCGTTTCTAACGCTGGAGGATCGGTTCAGGCGCGAGTGCGAAGTGGCCGTCCAACAAGCGCACGAGCAGGAGAACGTCAGTGTTTATTACACTGACTACATTGCCCAGGTCCTTGGGGCAGCTGAAGAACTCGAACTCGTCGAGGCTGCCTTTGGCGAAACTGAGGTGCCCCAGATTGAGAACGTCGATTTTCAAACGTACCAAAATTTAGTAAGCGGGTGAAGCACTATCGGACCCGCCTCGAAATACGGCATGGCCGCCGCGTACAAGGATATTCGGTTCGTTTCGATGGACCCACAAAAACGAAGGTCCATCATCTGCTCGCGCAAATCCGAGAAGTCTTCTCACAGCTATATGGAGCTTGTATGCCCAAATCTGGGTTGCTTCGAAGTACTCATCGAACGATGAACTCATGGCAATTATTGAGACGAAGGCCTCCATGTGGGGAAGCAACGAGCATCTCACCCGGTTAGTCGCTGGAATGTTTTCCAGATTCGTTGGCTCTCCGCTTCAACCAAAGTTTGAGGCAATACTTCGCAAGGCAGGGAGCTTTGCTGCTTCAAGTGTAACTCAGTTTCACCACGAGCTTGCTAATACCGTTGCCGGCTTCACAGCCATCAGAAAATTCATCGTTGCTCACAACACTTCACTTCCAAATCGCATTTCGCACGCAAAATTCTTGATGCTCCTCTCGCTCCTTCGGAACGCGGGCATTGCGCCGGTGGCAGTAACCCAACTGAAAACCATCCACGCAGTCGCTATTACGGACCCATTTTACGCTCACCTTGTACCGTAAGCAGTCATGCCGATGGCCTACACCTGCTTCCCCGCAATGATCTCCTGCAACGTCGCCACATGCCGCGCGAAGGCGCCGCGGCCGGCGGCGGTGGCGGTGACTGTGGTCTGCGGTTTCTTGCCGACAAAGGCCTTGTCGACCGAGACGTAGCCCGCCTTCGCCAGCGTCTCGATGTGTGCGCCGAGATTGCCGTCGGTGGCGCCGGTCAGCTTTTTCAATCGCGAGAACTCCAGGCCGGTGGAGACCGGTAGCGCGTTGAGCGCCGCCATGATCTTCAGCCGCAGCGGCTGGTGGATGATGTCGTCGAGCTCGGCCATGCGCTAGATCCGCCGCATCCAGAGCCCGCCGAGGATCAGACCGCCGCCATTGACGAACGCCATCCAGAGCGGGAACGCCTCGCCGATGTAGAAGAAACCGATCAGCGTCAGCGCAGCGATGCCGAGACCGATCGCGACGAAGGCATAGCCGAACCAGAGACCTGCGAGCGTATAGAACAGCATGAAGTAGAGCGGCCAGAACGCGCCGAGCTGGCGTGGACCGAAATGGCCAACGACGTTGGTGCAGAGATAGCCGAAAGCGAAGAACAGCACGAAGACCAGAACGAGCCTGACATCGAAGGCGGCACCATGCGGACGGGGCGATGGATTGAGCAACCGGATTCCGACCAGACCGCCGACGCCCAGAATGTCCACGGCAACCCAGGCGTGGACCGCGTAGACCGGCCAGAGCCAGGTCACGAGATTGCCTGCGAACACCAGGACTCCCCACCAGACCGCTGCGAGGCTTGCGAGTTCGTAGAGCTGCGATTGCTTCACGCGCTGGACGATATCGTCGATGTCGGCCAGCGCTGCAGACGCCTCCTTGCTGTCGATCATGACTGGCCTGCTCCGCGCGTTGCCACGTCCTCGGCGATTGCATTGACCGCTTTCGGGTTGGTGACCATGCCCATGTGATTGACGCCGTCGATCATCTTGACGTCGACCGACGGCTTCACCGCCTGCACGGTCTCGGCATATTTGTCCGAGATCATCATCTCATCGTCGGCGCCGCCGAAAATCGTCATCGGGTGTGTCACCCCGGGCAGATCGAGGCGATAACCGCGTGTCGCAAAGTTGCGCATCAGGCGGTCGGAATAGGTAGAGGTGAGGTACTTGGCCGAATTCGCCGGCACGGCGAAGGCGAGCACCGGAAGCTGCGCACAGCATTCGATGCCGAGCTTGCGCAGCGCCGCCAGCCCGAAGTAGCGCGGAAGGTCAGCATTTGCCCAACCGCCGGCGTGCGGTTTGTTGGTCGGCGCGTCGTAGCCGAGATAGGGCGCGATCAGGACAGTGCGGACGAACAGGTCCTGCATGATCGGCGTCGCGGCAACACGCAACGAGAAGCCGGCGCCGGCGGAATGACCAATCAAGGTCAGCGGCAAATCGGGCGCGGCCTTACGGACATGGGCGACGAAGTCGACCAGATCGTCCTCGAGCTGGCCGACATAGCCGATATCACCGCGCGTGCCGGAGGCGCCATGGCCGCGCGTGTCGAGTGCCCAGGTTTCGACGCCGTGCGCGGCGAATGCCGCCGTCAGGGCATGATTGACGGTGCCGGAGGAACCGGACGAGCCGTGGATGAACATGGCGCCGCGTCCAGTGTCCGCGCCCTTGGGCGCATAGTGACGAAAGCCGAGCCAGGTGCCGTCGCGGGCCTGGAAGCGCTCCAGCGGCGGGAGGGTGGACCAGTCGATCCCCTTGGCGGAGTCCGAGACCGAGCGCATCTCAGGTGGCCGCTCCAGCGGCGTCGCGATCAGGGCGGTGAGCAGCAGCGCGACTGCGCCAACCGCGCACAGGCCCCATTTCAACAGGCTTAGAGAACCCGCAGCAACCGCATCGCCATCGTGCAAACTCCGTTGAACTGACCAACTATAGATAACTCTATAATACAGAGTACTCTCCATATCAATCCCCGGATTGGCGCCGCGCGGCGAAAATCCTTAACGTCGGGTCTGACCCCAAAATGCCGAATCGTTTGCCGATGCCGCCTGCGGAACCACTGCTCAACGCCCCCGAATTCACCGTCTCCGAGCTCTCGCAGTCCCTGAAGCGGACGGTCGAGGACGCCTTTGGCCATGTCCGGGTCCGCGGCGAGATCTCAGGCTTCCGTGGCGCCCACTCCTCCGGCCACTGCTATTTCGCGCTCAAGGACGAGAGCGCCAAGATCGAGGCGGTGATCTGGAAGGGCGTGCACGGGCGGATGCGCTTCAAGCCCCAGGAAGGGCTCGAGGTCATCGCCACCGGCAAGCTCACGACCTATCCGGGCTCTTCCAAGTACCAGATCGTGATCGAGGCGCTGGAGCCGGCCGGCATCGGCGCGCTGATGGCGCTGATGGAGGAGCGCAAGAAGAAGCTCGCCGCCGAGGGCCTGTTCGACGAGGCGCGCAAGCAGTTGCTGCCCTGGCTGCCGGAGGTGATCGGCGTGGTGACCTCGCCGACCGGCGCCGTCATCCGTGACATCCTGCATCGGCTGGAGGACCGCTTTCCCCGCCACGTGCTGGTGTGGCCGGTCAAGGTGCAGGGTGAAGGCTCGGCCGAGCAGGTCGCTGCCGCGATCCGCGGCTTCAATGCGCTGCCGGAAGGCGGCAAGATTCCGCGGCCCGACGTGCTGATCGTCGCACGCGGCGGCGGCTCGCTGGAGGACCTCTGGTCGTTCAACGAGGAGATCGTGGTGCGGGCGGCGGCCGAGAGCATGATCCCGCTGATCTCCGCGGTCGGCCACGAGACCGACATCACGCTGATCGACTTCGTCGCCGACAAGCGCGCGCCGACACCGACGGCGGCGGCCGAGATGGCGGTGCCGGTGCGCAGCGATCTGTTCGTCGAGGTCGCCGATCTCGCGCGGCGCACCCGGGCCTATTGGCAGCGTGCCCATGAGAGCCGCCGCAGCGAGCTGCGCGCCGCCGCGCGCGCCCTGCCCGCGGCGGGCGATCTGCTCGCAATCCCGCGGCAACGGCTGGATTCGGCGGGCGCGTCGCTACCTCGCGGCCTCAAGGCCAACACGCACGCGCATTTCCGCCGGTTTACCGCTGCGAGCGCAAAGCTGACGCTGCGGGTGCTGCACGGGCAGATTTCGCAGGCCGATCACCGCCTCACCGTGTGCGGCGAGCGGCTCGGCCTGTCCGCGCGCTCGCTGCTGCGGCAACGGCGCGACCGTTTCGCCGGGCTGGAGGTGCGCTTGCGCGCCTCGAAACTTTCGAATGCACAGGCGCAGCGCAACGCAATTGCCCGCCAGCGCGAGCGCACGCATCGTTTGGCCGAACGCGCGGGCCGCGCGCTTGTCACGTTGTTGCAGCGGCTGGATGCCCGCATCGAGAACAGCGGCAAGCTGCTCTCGGCCTTGTCGTATCGCGGCGTGCTCGCGCGCGGTTTTGCCTTGGTGCGGGATGAAGCCGGCCATCCCTTGCATTCGGCCGACGCGATTGGTCCCGGCGCACGCCTCGAGATCGAGTTTGCGGACGGCCGTGTCGGCGCGACGGCGGATGCGGATCGCCCGGCGCCGACGGCAAAGCGTGCGCCGGCGCAAGCAAAGCCGGCCGCACAGGACGCCAAGCCCGCGCCGAAGCGCGCGGGCAAGCCGGTGGATCAGGGCACGTTGTTCTGAGGCGCGAGGATAGCGCTCCACTCTCGGTGTCATTTCCCGCGAAAGCGGGGAATCCAGTACGCCGCGGCGTCTCGGTGAATCATAGCAGCCTCGGCGTACTGGATCGCCCGGTCAAGCCGGGCGATGACAGTGAGTGTGGGGGACGCGTGTCGCCACAACCTCGTCATTGCGAGCGTACCCCCGCCTACCGGCAGGACAATCCCGCGTCGATCGTGGTCCAGAAGCCGCAATGTTCCGGCGCGATCATCGGCGCGCCGGCGTGGGCTTCGAACAGGAAGATCGCGACGGTGAAGACGATCAGTGCGGATGAGAACAGGACGAAGCGATTGCGCATGAGGACTGCGTTTAATCGACATCGTGGTCGAACTAAGGCGCCGTCACCTGCTGAAACCGTCGCGACACGCGATACGTAGATTCACGGTCGGCCATACTCCGTGCAGGGCGGTGGTCGATGCGGGGCTGTCCGCCAGATTTGTTCCTCGGGCGGCCCCGCTTCCGCCTTCGCTCTATCGAGCTACGGCGGGACAAGTCCGCTCCATCCGGGCTACAAACCCTCACCGCGCCAGCCACTCCGCGACTTCTTCCTTCTGCGACTCCGCGCGCGCCTCTGCGTCCGTGCCGAGATGGCCGTGCTCGGGCGCGGCGGCGTCGGTGGTACCGGCAGCTGCATGCAGCGGCATATTGGCCCGGTCGAAATCGTGATAGGCGCCGGGATAGACTACGATGCGCGTGAGCGCGCTGCGGCCGCGGGCGCCGTCGACCATCTGGCGGCAGGCCGGCGGCGACGAGACGTCGTCATTGGCGCCGATCAGCACCAGGGTCGGCACCCGCGCGCTCCAGCCGAGGCCGGCGGAGATCCGGCAATCCGGATAGAACGCGATCGCCGCGCGAAAATCCGGCCCGGCTTCGCGCGCGGCGCTCTGCGGACGCACCGCCCAGAGCAGTGCGCTGGCGCCGTTGGCCCAGCCGATCAGGCTGACGCGGTCGCGCGCGACCCAAGTCTGCTTCATCAGCCAGGCGCGCGAGGCCGCGATGTCGGCGACGCGCTCGCGCCGCGCCTTGATGTGCATCTCCTTGACGCGGCATTGCGGCCCGAGCTCGCGCGAGCCGTAGCTGTCGGGCAGCAGCACGGCGTTGCCGGCCTTCAGCAATTGCAGCGCCCAGTCGCGATAGCGCGGCAGCACCGATTCTGAATGATTGCCAAGGCCGCCGCAGCCGTGCAGCGCGATCACGGTCGGAAACGGCCCCTCGCCTTCGGGCTTGTAGAGCTGCCCATGCAGGATTCCGGACGACAGCGGAATGTCGACCTGCTGCGGCGCCGGCGCGGCGTGCGCGGCCGACATCAGCAACATCAGGAACAGGGCGGTCAGTCGAAGGCGCATCGGATTCTGCCGTGGAAGATGCCGGAACCGGCCATCCCTCGCGCGAAGCACTATCATGCGGAAACGGCGGCAAAACATCACAAACCGGTGGGTTTACCGGGCGGACAAGCCACCCTATCTATGCTAAATCCGGTGCAACACATCGTGCCCTCCAGGGTTTTCCACGGAGAGGCCTTCCACGGAGACTTTCGACCGTGCTGAACAAGTTCGGCCCCTCGGGCCATGGCGAAGCGCAGGTGCAATATCTCGACGGCGATTTCCGCGTGATCTCGCCAGGGACCTTCGTGCGCTGCGCGATCACCGACACGCGGATACCGCTCGACGAATTGAAGTACTGGAGCGTGGACCTGCAAGAGGCCTACGCCACGCCCGCCGCCGTGCTGCAGCGGCATTTCCCCGGCGCGCTGAAGCCACAGCCGTGAGGCCGCGCCTGCGCTTCTATTGCTGTTCAGTGGCATCTCCGCCCACGCAGGTCTTGATGAAGGTCTTCCTGGGCTCGCCGACGACCTTCTGATCGATCGCCTGCTTGAGGCAATCGACCCGTGCCTGCGCCATGCAGAGCTGCATCTGATCGCGCCTGTCCTGGCCCTTCAGGCTTTGCGTCGTCGCAAGGCACGTGACGCGCTTGGTCGCGGGGACTGGCACCGTGCTGGTTGGAGCAGCGGGAGCCGTCGTCGGCGGCGTCTGCGCAAACACGGGCGCAATGATCAGACACACAAGACTGGCAGCGACGGCTGCGGATGGCAGTTTCATCGGATCCTCCTGATCGTCTGGAACCGATAGGCGTCTAGCGATGAATGTTGCCTGAATGGTAGGCTGCTACAGGGTGAGCAAAGTGTAGCTGTCCCGCCGGCGTCGCACGAGCGGCACAGCTTATCGCGCAGCAGGAGGATGGAGACGATGTTCGCGCGCACCTGAACTGCGCACCTCGCCGCCGAAATGATCTCCGTCGCGCCGATCCGCGTTGCATCGAATCGCGCTTGCACTCCGTAGTAAGTCACTTCGCGCTGTGGTTGGATTTTTCGTTGCGGTTCGGCGCCCTCAGGTTGTTTGACGAAGTCTTGGTGAAACAGAGCGCTGCTAAACTGCGTGTTAGGTAATTAGCCCTGCTCTTTTATCGCGCAGACAATCAAGTCAACCAAACGGCCATTGAGCTTTGGAATTGGCGCAGTCTGTGAACGGGCTCATATCGAAGAG
The DNA here is from genome assembly GCF_017565645.3 of Bradyrhizobium barranii subsp. barranii. Lineage (NCBI taxonomy): Bacteria > Pseudomonadati > Pseudomonadota > Alphaproteobacteria > Hyphomicrobiales > Nitrobacteraceae > Bradyrhizobium > Bradyrhizobium barranii. The sequence goes on along the minus strand of NZ_CP086136.1, from coordinate 1,703,860 downwards.
CCATCTGGCGGGCTACCATCACCTCGAAAATTCGCGGTGGAATATTTTGTAGATCGAAAGTCAAAGGATGGGGGTGATCATGCCCACCATACTAGACATGCTCTATCGTGAATATTGCCGCGCCCGCCTCGCTGAAATGCGGAAACAGCTTCTGATCATAGCTCAACGCTCTGAAGCTTCCGAAGCGCATCATCATCTTGCGGATCAGGGTGACGATGAGAGGACGGACGCACAACGCAAGACCGGTCGCGGCGTGCCGCATTGAAGCGGCCCGAGACCGGCGAACTCTCCCGCGTAGCAGTGACCAAGCAATTGGCGGCAGTTTGGGAGCAAGCGATGAATACACCCGAATGCTATACTGTCATGGTGGCCTGCGTCTCGTGCCTGACCATCATCGGAATGATGGCTGTTGGAGCCTGGTGAGGGGACTGACCGCTGAGCCGGGATTGCATGCCCTTGACGGGTCCGCTGGCAAGCACGTTCAGTCGGACCTGTGGCGCCGGACACAGCACGCGCCCTCCGCATCGTCCGTCGATAGACGCCGGAAGGCCTTCGCCTCGCCTCAGCGCGCAGACCTGCTTTTTGCTGTGAGGTAAGCGTTGCCGCCGCCCGATACGATTGCGGCGGCATCGCTTGAGATCCGGATGTCAGCCTCCGGGCGGACTATACGAAGAGCGCAGCTTCGCCGCGTTCTGGCGGACCTGCTTGATCTCGTCCTGCGTGAACAGCCGGGTCAGTTTCACGTTCTGCAGGGTGCCCACCGTGACGGTCAGACCGGAGATGGCCGGAGCCGTGCTCGGATCAGGCACATCGAAAATCACCAGAACGCCCGGACCGTCGGCAGCAACGCTGTACATCGAAATCAGCTTGCCGCCGGCCGCTTCAATGAGTTTTGTCGCCGCCTCCTGGCGATTGATCGTGGGGTTTTCCAAAATGGCGTTGAGAGCGCGTGGTGTATATTGTCCAGTGAGGCAAAAATGCATGGCATGTTCTCCTCTGAGCTTTTGGCAATAACTCTCCGGCCGTTCCGAACTGATCGTAACGGTCTCGCATCTGAAATGATGATGGTACGTTGCCCGCCGTGGGCATAAACGCCGCCGATGATTGCCGGGAGTTCGGCACGTCCCGGTGACGGCTCTCATGCGAGGCTACATCAACTCCCGAACGTGCGGAAGACAATTCATCCGCCGCGACATGTCGCCCCGGTCAATTGTCGCATATCGCATGGCGCGCGGTGTTGGGCTACGGCGGAGCGCTTTGCCCACACCAGGAAATCATCAAGAAATCATCGCCTGCCGAACCGCCGCTCGCGCGCCTTGTAGAGATGATCGCTGATCAATTGCCGGAGCGCTGCCGGATCATCGAATTCGAGCTGCACCGCGAACGGCACGATGCCGTCAGGCACGCCTTCGCGGCCGCGCAGGCGCGCTAGATCCTTTTCCGTCGTCACCAGCGTGAGTTGCTCGCGCTGCGCCTCCGCTGCGAGCGCCGCGATCTCGTTCTGCGAAAACATGTGGTGATCGGCGAAGGGGCGCGTGCGCGCGACCTCGATGCCGCAGGCGCGCAAGCTGCGGAAGAAACGCTGGGGATCGCCGATGCCGGCGAACGCAAAGACTCGTTTGCCGAGGAGTTGCGCGACCGAGGCCGCATCCGGCTTCAGGCGCGCGCGCAGCTCCGGCTTGTTGCGCTTCGCAAGCTCCGCCGCGACATCGTTGGCGGCATGGCCATTGCCGATCAGCACCAGCGCATCGGTGCGCGCGAGCTGCGCCTTCAGCGGCGCGCGCAAGGGACCGGCCGGAAACACCTTGCCGTTGCCGAGGCCGCGCTCGCTGTCGATCACGATCAGGGAGGCGTCCTTCAGCAGGCGCGGGTTCTGGAAACCGTCGTCCATCAGGACCACGGTCGCGCCCCGCGACTTCGCGAGCGCAACGCCTTCGAGACGGTCGTGCGCGACCACGACAGGAACGTCGCGCACCATCATCAGCGGCTCGTCGCCGACGTCGGAAGCGGTGTGGCGCTCGCGGTCGACCATGACCGGACCCTTGAGGCGCCCGCCATAACCGCGGCTGAGCACCACCGGCGTCTCGCCGAGCTCGCGCAACAGCTTCGTCAGTGCGAGCACGGTCGGCGTCTTGCCGGCGCCGCCGACATGGTAGTTGCCGACGCAGATCACGGGGATGCCGGCGTCAAAGCCCTGGCGCAACATGCGCCGTTCGGTGATCGCGCCATAGAGCAAGCCCAACGGCCGTAACGCATGAGACTTGAAGGAACGCGGCCGGTACCAGAAGGCCGGCTCACGCATTGGCGGCCCCCATCTCGATGGTGAGCTGCAGGAGATAGGGCTCGAGCGCCGTCATGGTGCGATTGAGCGCGCCGCCGAGATCCTCGACCACGCCTGAGCCTGCGCGCTGCATCCCGTCGCGCACCGTGGGATCGGCCAGCAGCTGGCCGAGCTGCTTGACCAGCGCCTCCTGTGTGTCGGCCTGGCGCGCGCCACCGCTGCTATCAAGCGCCTCGTAGACATCGGCGAAGTTGAAGACGTGCGGACCATGGACGATCGCAGCGCCGAGCTTGATTGCCTCGATCGGATTCTGGCCGCCATGACGGATCAGCGATCCGCCCATGAACACGACCGGCGAGAGGCGGTAGAACAGGCCGAGCTCGCCCATGGTGTCGGCGACATAGACGTCGGTCGCGGCCGTCGGCAATTCCTCGCGCGAGCGCAACGCGGGCTTCAGGCCCGACGCCGTGATCAGGCCCGCGATCGAGGTGCCGCGATCCGGATGCCGCGGCACGATCACGGTCAGAAGCTGCGGGAAGAAACCGACGAGGCTGCGATGCGCCGCGACCAGCATCTCGTCCTCGCCCGTATGGGTCGAGGCCGCGACGATGATCGGGCGGCCGCGCGTCATCGCCATCAGCCGCTCGAGCTTGGCGGGATCGGCCGGCGGCGCGGCCACGTCGAGCTTGAGATTGCCCGTGGTGACCACGTCGCGGCCGCCGAGCGCGGAGAAACGTTCAGCATCGGTCTTCGATTGCGCCAGGCAGATGTCGAACCGCGACAGCAGCGCCGAGATGGTGCCGTACATCCGCCGCCAGCGCGGGAAGGAGCGCGGTGACATCCGCCCGTTGATCAGCACCATCGGCAGGCGGCGCGCGGCGCCCGCCAGGATCAGGTTCGGCCACAAATCGGATTCGATGAACAGCGCCAGCGACGGCTTCCAGTGATCGAGGAAGCGCGCGACATAGCGCGGGGAATCATACGGCACGTATTGATGGATGACGTCGGGCGGAAAGCGCTTTGCGACGACGGCGGCGGAGGTGACGGTGCCCGAGGTGAGCAGGATGCGCAGATTGAGGTCGCGCAGGCGCTCGATCAGCGCGGCTGCGGCAAGCACCTCGCCGACGCTGGCGCCGTGAATCCAGACCAGGGGGCCGTGCGGACGCACGTCCCGGGACAGGCCTCGCCGCTCGCCGACGCGGGCGGGATCCTCCTTGCCCTGCTTCAGCCGCCGCTTGATCAGCGCCGGCGCAAGCGGCACCAGGCCCGAGGCCAGGCGCCGGTACATCCGCAGCGTTATCGGCAGCGAGTTAGCCATCTTGGGGCCCCGGACGGCCGAGTTGCGCATAGGCGCGGCGGGTTGCCTCGTTCAAGGTCTCTTCCAGCTCCAGCCGCAGCGCTTCCATGGTGGCGGCGTCGGCATCCGGCGGCACGTGGATTTCCTTGATGCCGACCAATGCGCCCCGCCCGAACGGCAGGTTGATGGTGGTGCGGTCCCAGTTCTTGAGCCGGATGAAGCGGCTGGTCGCCATCGCGAAAGGCATGATCGGCCGCCCCGATTCCCGTGCCAGCATGATGATGCCGAGCCCGGCCACGCGCGAGCGCTTGGGGACATCGGCGGTCAGCGCGACATTACAACCGTCCTGGAGCGTGTGCACCATTTCCCTGAACGCCCCCACCCCGCCCTTGCGGTGGAAGGCGCCGCCGTGGTCACCCGAACCACGGATCAGGCCGATGCCGAGCCGCTCGACGGCGATCGCGTTGAACTCGCCGTCGCGATGCCGCGAGATAAGGACCTTGGCCCGGTAGGAGTCCTTGGTCTTGATGAAGGGCGTGAGGAAATGCTGGCCGTGCCAGAAGGCGAAGATCGCGGGGATCTGCGGCTCGACGATGTCATAGACGTCAGGCGGATCGAACGTGAATTTGTTGGTCCGCCAGACCAGACGCAGATATTCGGCCGCCAGAACCCCGACGGCACGCTGAAGCCAGCTGCTTCGCAGCGTATTGCGAAGCAGTTTTTTCAACGTGCCGGTTCTTGATTCGGGTCGAGCAGCCGATGGAGATGGACGATGAAATAGCGCATCTGCGCGTTGTCGACCGTGCTCTGCGCCTTGGCGCGCCAGGCGACGTGCGCGGACGCATAGTTCGGATAGAGGCCGACGATCTCTACGTCATCGAGGTTCTTGAAGGTGTTGTGCTCGAGATCGAGCAATTCGCCGCCGATGACGAGATGCAGCAATTGTTGCGGGGCACTATCTGGCATGGGTTCTGTTCCTAACGGGCTGCCCGGCAAAGCAGTGTTCGAGAAGCACGGCGGACGCACTCAGGGCAAGGGCCGATTTCGAAAATGCGCGACGATGCCCGCATGACGATCGCGACCCGCTGCCACCAGCACCCCGTGCGTGACTTCCCGGCGGTTATAGAGGATGGGATCTCCGGAGAGGTCGCTCATCCTACCATCCGCTTCCTGCACGATCAAATCGGCCGCCGCAAGGTCCCAATCATGGCTGTTGCCCCCGGCAAAAGCGGCATCCAGCACGCCATCGGCGACCCGGCACAGGCGCAGCGCGAGCGAACCGATTCGCGGATGCAGCTTGATGTCGCCGCCAGCCGTATTGAGCCGCTCGACCATCGGCTTCGGGCCGGCGACGCGGGAGAAGTCGAGTGCGGATCCGGACGCCGCCCGCACGGCTTTGCCGTTGAGCGTCGTGCCCTGCCCGCGGGCCGCAAAGAAGAACTCGTCGGTCGCGGGCGCGAACACCGCAGCCAGCACCGGCGAGGCGTCCTCGACCAGCGCGACGCTGACGCACCATTCGTCATGGCCGCCGAGATAATTGCGGGTGCCGTCGATGGGATCGACCACCCAGGTCCGCCGCCGCGACAGCCGCACCTCGTCGTCGGCGCTCTCCTCGGACAGCCAGCCATAATCGGGCGTCGCCGAGCGCAGGCGCGCTTCGAGCAAATCGTTGACGGCAATGTCGGCTTCCGACACCGGCGAGGACGCGCCCTTGGTCCACTTCCTCAATTCGGTGCGGAACATCGACTGCGCGAGGCTGCCTGCCTCCCGCACCGCGTCCCGCAGCAGCGCCGCGTCGCGCGTCAGGATGGTTTCGTCCGTTGCATGCGCGTCAGCGTCCGCCAAGCGTCAAACCCTCGATGCGCACCGTCGGCGCATTGATGCCGTAGCGGAACTCGAGATTGTTCGCCGGCTGCATCGATTTGAAGATCTCGAACAGATGGCCCGCGATCGTGACTTCGCTGACGGGATAAGTCAGCTCGCCATTCTCGATCCAGAAGCCGGAGGCGCCGCGGCTGTAATCGCCGGTGACGCCGTTGACGCCGGAGCCGATCAGGTCGGTGACGTAGAAGCCCTGCTTGATGTCGGCGATCAGCTCGGCCGGGGTCGGCGTGCCCGGTTCGAGGTGCAGATTGTACGGCCCAGGCGACGGCGAGGACGAGACGCCGCGATGGGCGTGGCCCGTGGTGGTGAGGCCGAGCTCGCGCGCAGTCGCGCAGTCGAGCAGCCAGGTCGTCAGCACGCCCTCGTCGACCAGCGCGATCTTCTTCACCGCGACGCCTTCGGCATCGAAGGTCTGCGAGCGCAGGCCGCGCTTGCGCAGGGGATCGTCGATGATGCGGATGTTCCTGGCGAACAGCTGCTGGCCGAGCTTGTCCTTCAGGAAGCTGGTCTTGCGTGCGATCGAGGCGCCGTTGATGGCACCGACGACATGGCCGACCAGCGAGCCCGCAACGCGCGGATCGAACACGACCGGCACCTTGCAGGTCTCGACCTTGCGCGGATTGGAACGCGCCACGGTGCGCTCGCCGGCGGAACGGCCGACGACTTCCGGCGACAGGAGATCGGCGCCGTGCGGCGCAGAGGTGAAGTCGTAATCACGCTCCATGCCGGTGCCTTCGCCCGATATCGCGGTCGCCGAAATGCCCTGGCTGGAACGCAAATAAGAACCATGGAAGCCGGTGCTGGTGACGAGCACCATGCCGCCCATGCCGGCGGAGGCGGAAGCGCCGCCGGACTTGGTCACCCCCTTCACGGCGAGCGCGGCAGCCTCGGCTTCGAGCGCGCGGCGCTCGAGCTCGGAGGTCGCGGGCACGTCGGGATCGAGCAGATCGAGATCGGGGAAGTCGCGCGCGAGCAGCGCGGGATCGGCCAGGCCGACATATTTGTCGTCGGGCGCGACGCGCGCCATCGCCACCGCGCGCTCGGCAAGCTTGGTCACGGCATCGCCGCTGACGTCGTTGGTCGAGACCACCGCCTGGCGCTGGCCGACCAGCACGCGCAGCCCGACATCGTCACCCTCGGAGCGTTCCGATTCCTCGACGCGCCCGTCACGCACCTCGACGCCCTGCGAGACGCCGCGCACGGCGACCGCATCGGCCGCATCCGCACCGGCGCGCTTGGCCGCCTCGACCAGCCGCTGCGCGAGATCGGAGAGCGCGGTCTGATCGAACAGGTCGCGATTGGCTTTGGACGAATCCTGGGGCGAAAGCGTCGAGCTTGGTGAAGGGTTCACAAACGAAATCCTGTTGCGGCGGGAGGTTTCGGGGCGATACCGGCCCTGAACACCAGATGTGCCCAATTGGTACGGACTTCAAGCGTTTTCAGCCCGCAAAAAGCTCAGATTCGCAAGTCCGGCGCAACGTCTCGTCAATCATGCGTGCCAAGGTCTTGTCAATCATGAGCGGCGGTGACGCTGGATTAACCAGCCTTTTTAAGTGGTTTCGGAACGGCGCGCGCTAAGGTCCTCGCATCGACCGGGAACATAATCCCGGCGGGGAGAACTAAAGCCGTGAGGCGTCAAACAGCAACAAGCGGGATCGCTCCCGCCGGGTCGGGCCGCAGCTTGCGGCTCGACCCTCTTTCCCTTCCGGTCCGCTTCGATGCGCACGATCCGCGCGCCGACGGATACACCAGGCAGATCGAGCTTCATCGCGAGCGTGTCGTGCTGCGCCGTGCCGTCCGCGGCATGCAGATGGCGATCAACGTCCGCGTCAGCGACTTCATCGGCGTTGCGTTGCGCGGCAATGACGAGGCGCAGACCCTCGTCCTTGTGCATCGCGATCCCTCGCTGTCCGTTCCGCTGCTGGTCAGCACCGATGGCGACGAGCTCGCCGAGGCCTGGGCGATCTGGAGCGAGCTGTTTGCGCTTCCGCAGCTCGACGAAGGTGCCCGCAAGCCGACGCCGCGCCGTCGTCGCGCCAACGCGATCCGCGCCCGCCGTCCGAAATTTTTGATGCGCCGGCGCACCGCCATGACGCGCGAGCTGTCGGTTCATCAGGGCGAACGCGAGATCATCGCAAGGAATTGAACGGCACGCACAGCGCCGTAGGGTGGGCAAAGCGAAAGCGTGCCCACCTTTTTGATCTCAATCCCGGGAAGATGGCGGGCACGGCGCAAGAGCGCCTTTGCCCACCCTACGGGCTACGCCGCCCGCATCACCGCGTCGACCAGCAATCCCGCAAACAGCAGGAAGCCCGCATACTTGTTCGAGAAGAACAGGCGCTTGCAGAGCAAGGGGTCGCTGATATCCAGCCGCACGATCTGCGAGGCCAGATGCACGGCGAACGCCGCAAGCCCGAGCCAGGCCGGCCAGCGCGCATCGCCTGAGGCCAGCGCGACGCCGATCAGCATCACCGCAAGCCCGTAGAACAGGATCAGCGCCTGGTGCGTGTGCGCGCCGAACAGCCGCGCGGTGGACTTGATGCCGATCAGCGCGTCGTCCTCGGCGTCCTGGTGCGCATAGATCGTGTCATAGCCGATCACCCACGAAATCGATCCCGCATAGAGCACCAGCGCGGTCAATTCGATGCGACCAAAGGTGACGGCAAATCCCATCAGCGCGCCCCAGGAGAAGGCGAGGCCGAGCACGATCTGCGGCCACCAGGTGATGCGCTTCATGAAGGGATAGATCGCGACGATCAAAAGCGAGGCAATGCCGGTCAGGACCGCGAAGCGGTTGAATTGCAGCAGCACCACGAGACCGGTCAGTGCCTGCGCGACCATGAAGGCCAGCGCCTGCCTGGTCGTCACCTGCCCCGACGGCAGCGGCCGCGAGCGGGTGCGCTCGACCTTGTCGTCGAGATCGCGGTCGGTGATGTCGTTCCAGGTGCAGCCTGCTCCGCGCATGACGAAGGCGCCGATGAAGAACAGCACGATGGTGAGCGGCAGGCCGCGGACGTCGTGCGCCATGCCGGCAGCGAGCGCCGCCGACCACCAGCACGGCATCAACAGGAGCCAGGAGCCGATCGGACGATCGAAGCGCGACAGGCGCAAATAAGGCCGCGCCCATTGCGGCGCGAGCGTATCGACCCAGTTGCCGGTGGAATCGGCAACGCGGGCGGATGTATTACTCATCGGGTGAGGACGTTGCCGTTGAGCGTATCGAAGGTGCTGCCGCCCTTCTTGCCGGCATTGGCTTCAGGCGCCGAGCCCGAGCCCAGCACCTCGCTCAGCGACGGACCGGCCGGACCGCGCGGCTGGTTCTGCATCTGCTGCGCGACGTTGCAGACCTTCGTCGCCATGGCCTCGGTGTTCTTGTGGCCGTCCTTCATCTGCGCGCTGACCTGCGCCGGAATCCCGCACTTCGAGGCGTTGACCTCGATGTACTTGATCATCTTGGTCTCAGCCTGGCTGAAATTGCGGATCAGCTTGCAGGCTTCGTCCGGCGACGCGTGACGATCGCTCGCGGCCTTGATCAGCTTGCCGCGCTTCTCGGCTTCCTCGCGCAGCGGCATGAAGGTTTTCATGCAGTCCTCGCCGGGACCGCCTTGCGTCGGCGGGGTGGCGCTGAAGGCACCTGCGCCACCGACGGGCGCGGCGCCGTTCACGGGAAACGATCCTTGGGGCGCTGCACCGACCGAAGCGCTCGGCGCCGAGCCGTTCACGGGCGGAAACGCGGAACTGGTTGGGGCTTGGCCAGGCAGCGGCGCAGGGAAGCCCTGCGCGTGGGCACCCGCGGCGCCCAGGGTGACCATGGCGGCAGTGATCGGAACCATCAAACGACGGATCATCAAGGCAGTCTCTCCGGCAGGAGCTTACGGGGTTCGGCGTCTTCCCAAATTGAAGCGCAACCAGCGTGCTCGCGATTTTACGATTCCCGCCGGCCCTTAACAACCCGTCGAATAGGGCAAGAGCGCGGCGCGCCGACGCACCGATTCGGCAATATTTACCCCCGAAATGGCGGCTTTCGGTTAATAACGGCGGTAAATTGGACCTTTGAACGATGCCCTCCCACGATTTTCGCGCCCCCCGCCTGTTTGTCGATGTCCCCCTTGCCCAGGACGCCAGGGTTCCGCTCGACCGCGACCAGAGCAATTATCTCGGCAATGTGCTGCGGCTTACCGCCGGGGCCGAGGTTTTGGCGTTCAACGGCCGCGACGGCGAGTGGCAGGCCGCGATCGAAGGCCGCAAGCGGCCGGACGGCCTCGTCATCCTCCAGCAGGCCCGGCCCCAGGACCGGCTCGCCGACCTCACCTACGTCTTTGCCCCGCTCAAGCATGCCCGGCTGGACTACATGGTCCAGAAGGCCATCGAGATGGGCGCCGCCGCGCTTCAGCCGGTCCTGACCCGCTTCACCCAGGCCTCCCGGGTCAACACCGAGCGGATGCGTGCCAATGTGGTCGAGGCCGCCGAGCAATGCGGCATCCTCAGCATCGCCACGGTGGCCGAGCCGGTGCCGCTGGACCGGTATCTCAGTCAGCGCCCTGCCGACCGGCTGCTCATCTTCTGCGACGAGGCGGCGGACGTCCAAAATCCCGTTCAGAGCCTGCAAGACGCGCGCGAGGCCGGACAAGGTATCGAGGTGCTGATCGGCCCCGAAGGCGGCTTTGCCGAGGAAGAGCGCGCCCTGCTGCTGCGGCAGCCGAAAATCCTGCGGCTGGCGCTGGGACCCCGGATCATACGGGCCGACACGGCCGCCGTGGCGGCGCTGGCGCTGGTGCAGGCGGTGCTGGGCGATTGGAATGGCACCTAACCTAGCCAAGCGAACCTAACGTCGATTCGCGCGCGGCGGCTCTACTGGTTCGCGCTTCAGATGACCTCTCGCTTCGACCGATGCAGGGTCTCGGACGGCAGCTCTCCGAAAGCCGCCCTGTAGCTCGCTGCGAACTCGCTCAGATGCCAGAAGCCATGGCCGATTGCGCAGGCCTTCACACTGCGACGAGCCGGGCCGGTGCGCAGCTGCTTTCGCACCGACCAGAGGCGCAAGACCCGGCTGTAGCGATGAGGGCTCATGCCGCAGATGGCCTGCGTCGCACTCTGGAGGGTCCGAACGGACACGCCCACCCGCTCTGCCAGTTCGGTCGTCTTGTGCCAGATCGCGAGATCGTGGCGGATCAATCGTTCCGTCTCTGCGACGATCCGCTGATAGCTGTCCGTCGTGGAGTGCATGGGCCCGCGCTTCACGTTGGACCGAATGGCAGCATCCATTGCGGCGAACAGGGATTGTTCGACCGCCGTTCGCGACGTCGGCTCGTTCAGGAAGTCTGGATCATGTGCCGCGGTTTCAAGCGTCGTGGAAATCGAGCCATGCAGGGAGGCAAGTACTTCCGATGCCGGACTCAGCAAATGATAGCCGTCATCCAGCTGAGACCAGGGCTCGCGCTCGGGCGGGCTGAAATAGGCGACAGCCCACAAACGCCCCGCCGGCTCATAGACCAGGCAATCGGATCTCCCCTTGAGAACGAGTATGGAGCTGCCAATTGATTGCCCGTTGATGCGGGTGGAGGTCACGTGGTCCATCGGCACCGCCACCGCGATGGCGTGCGCCAGATCATAGCCGCGAATGATCCGCGGGAAGGTCTTCACCAGAGACAGCGTCAGGATCGGCAGGCTGAGCCGGGCGCGCTTGATTGCAGTCGCCCCGGCCGACAGCGGCATGCTGGATGCGCCGACATATCTCTCACTCTCTCCGAAATGATCGATGTCGTACGATCGGAGCTCGAGAGCCGCCGATGGCTTGAGACCCTGGAACGACAGCAAGCCGTCTAATGCTGTTCTTTGCGTTCCATCGCGAGCAGTATCGAGAAGGCTTTGATCCATATCCTGCCGCTTACTTCGCCTTCCTTGTCGATGCAGCGCCCTTGGGGGCACGCAGATCATCCGGCCCGTTGATGCCGGCGCGCTTGAGATCGCGAAGCAGTTTCGTGAGCAGCAGCATATTAGTCTTCTGCAGTTCGTGATTGTTTCCAAACCTGAATGCGTTCTGCTCGGTCACGATGAGCCCGGCCTTGGTTTCGGCGAGAATCTCTCGTCTTTTAAGTCCCGTCACGCGACGGCGAACCGTCTCGAGCGGCAGGCTGAGGAAGCGAGAGAGCGCCGCGCGGGACACCCCTTGCTTGATCGCATCCGGCTCGACCGCGTGGATGCTGGAGAATCTCTCGTCCAGCGACGGATCGTTCATCACATTGATCACGTTCGCGTTGAGAATCGCATGAACGATCAATAGGTCCAGCGGATCGAATTCGTCGTAGTGCCGGAACAGCTCGCTGATCGAAAACAGCATATAGGCCAGCGTGTGTCGCGAGACCGTCCGGATAACATCTGATGCATTGCGCATGAATCGAAACCAATATTCACATTGTAAACGAAGGCAGCAGCAAACGGATCATCCGCCATACCCAATTTGAGTATGCGACGACTTGCCTGTCCTCCTCAATTTCTCAATGTGACGTTGAGCTTGCGGTTGCTGCATTGAGTCGCATGCGCGGACAAAAATCGGCGACGGGCAATGAGGCTGTCGCGCAGGACGACATGGCCATGGACGACGATGTTGCATCGGACAGGCGGCGACGCGAGGAGCTCGGGCTCATCAAGGCATTTCTCGGCATAATGGACCCGAGCAGGAGGCAGAGAATTCTCGAGCTTGCCGAGGAGCTCGCAGATCACGCCGCGTCCGAAACCGCAGGGCTTGCCTTCGCCTCGACCGATGCATCGCTTGGCGATGCGCCCAGAGATCTCCCTGGCCAGACTGAGTGAAAACCAAGCCCCTCCCGCCCTAGGTATTAAAATACCTAGAATACCTTCTGACGGATCGCTGCGTCCCGCCTCCAAAGCCGTTAAGCGATTGATCCTTTGGAGGTCGAAACCGCTTTCGCGCCATGCTAAGGCCTGCGCCAATTCGCCTCCCTTCTTTCGCCCTGCCCGGTTCCACCGGGACGATGGACCCCTGTTATGACCGCGACTGCCACCTCAAATGCTGCCGGCTCCGCCGCCTGGGCGGATACGCTGCTCTTGTCGTTCGCGCAGGCCGGCTATGTCAGGGCCGAGCCCGCGATCCTGCAACCGGCCGAGCCGTTCCTGGACCTCTCCGGCGAGGACATCCGCAAGAGCCTGTACCTGACGACGGACCTGTCCGGCGAGGAGCTCTGCCTGCGCCCGGACCTGACCATTCCCGTCGCCCGCGACTACCTCACCTCGAACCGCGCCGGCCAGCCGGCCGGGTTCAGCTATCTGGGCCCGGTGTTCCGCTACCGCAGCGGCCAGGCCAGCGAATTTCTTCAGGCCGGCATCGAATCGTTCGGCCGCCAGGACCGCGCCGCGGCCGACGCCGAGATGCTGGCGCTGGCGCTGGAAGCGACCGCAGCCTTCGGTGTCCGCGATGTCGAGATTCGCACCGGCGACGTGGCGCTGTTCAACGCCCTGCTCGATGCGCTCGACCTCTACCCGGTCTGGCGCCGCCGCCTGGTCAAGGATTTCAACCGCAAGATCAGCCTGGAAAAAGATCTGGAGAAGCTGGCGGCCGCGACCACCGCGACCCGCAGCGAATATGAGGGAGTGCTCGCCGCGCTCGCCGGCTCCGACCGCAAGGCGGCGCTCGCCTTCGTCACCGATCTGATGTCGATCGCCGGCACCACCAATGTCGGGGGCCGCACCACGGCCGAGATCGCCGACCGTTTCCTGGAGCAGTCGACGCTGAAGGGCGGCGCGCTGCCGCGCGAGGCGATCGCCGTGCTCAAGCGCTTCCTGTCGATCGCGGGCAATCCCGACGATGCCGTCGCCGAACTCCGCGCGCTCACCACGGACGCGAAGCTCGACCTCAGCGCTGCCGTCGACCAGTTCGAAAGCCGGGTCGGCTTCATGGCCGCGCGCGGCATCGACGTGAAGCAGACGCGCTTTTCGACCGCGTTCGGACGCGGCCTCGACTATTACACCGGCTTCGAATTCGAGCTGCATCACAGGGGCAACGGCGCCGAGCCGCTGGTGGCCGGCGGCCGCTATGACGGGCTGATGACCCAGCTCGGATCGGCCGAGCCGATCCCCGCGGTCGGCTTCTCGGTCTGGGTCGACGCGCTGACCCGGATCGGCCGCAAGGTGGGAGCTTAAGTCATGAGCGCGCCATTCGTCCTGGCCGTTCCCTCCAAGGGCCGCCTGCAGGAAAACACCGAGGCGTTCTTCGCCCGCGCCGGGCTCAAGCTGTCGAAGGCCGGCGGTGCGCGCGACTATCGCGGCACGCTCGCAGGCCTCGACAATGTCGAGGTCGCCTATCTCTCGGCGAGCGAGATCGCATCGCAACTGTCGCGCGGCTTTGCGCATCTCGGCGTCACCGGCGAAGACCTGGTGCGCGAGAACATCGCGGATGCCGACAAGCGCGTGTCCCTGATCGACGGGCTCGGCTTCGGCTATGCCGACGTCGTCGTCGCGGTGCCGCAGGCGTGGATCGACGTCCGCACCATGGCCGACCTCGACGACGTCACCACCGGCTTCCGCGAGCAGCATCACATGCGGATGCGGGTCGCGACCAAGTTCATCAACCTCACCCGCACCTTCTTCCAGAGCCACGGCATCACCGATTACCGCATCGTCGAAAGCGCGGGCGCGACCGAAGGCGCGCCGGCGGCCGGCAGCGCCGAGCTGATCGTCGACATCACCACGACCGGTGCGACGCTCGCCGCCAATGGCTTGCGGGTGCTCGACGACGGCGTGATCCTGCGCAGCCAGGCCAATCTGGTCGCCTCTAGGGATGCCGACTGGTCGCCGCAGGCGCGGGAGACCGCGCGCGTCATCCTCGATCACATCGCAGCAAGGGCGCGGGCCAACAAATACCGCGAGGTCCGCACCCGCTTCCAGCAATGCGACGCCGCCCTGCTCGGCGAAGCCCACGAGCGCTTCGGCGTCGAGGCCCCGTTCGGCGGGCCGACCTCGTCGGGCATGCTGACGCTGCACTGTCCGCCGGGTCAGCTCTATGCGCTGGCGAGCTTCCTGCGCGAGCATGGCGCCGAGACCGTCTCGGTGGTTTCGCTCGACTATGTGTTCGACCGGGAGAACCCGCTGTTCGCCAAGCTCGAGGCATTCCTGCGGCAGTGAGCCTCAGGTCCGTTCAGCGTAGCGACAGCAAACGGCAGCTACCATATGCTGTTGAGAACCATGGACGCCTCTGGAACCTTGATCAATGACGCTGGGCTCTGACGTTTCCGGCATGACGACCACCGCGGCCAGTGCCGCCGCGAAGGGGCTGTCGATTGTCGTCCCCGTCTACAACGAGGCGGCTGGCCTCGCCGCCCTGCACCAGCGCATCTGCGATCTCGCCAAGACCTTGCAGCAGCGCTATCGCTTGCGTTGCGAAGTCGTCTATGTCGACGACGGCAGCGCGGACGCCACGCTCTCGATCGCCCGGTCGCTGCCGGCCGACGCGGTCGACGTTCAGGTGGTGTCGCTGTCGCGCAATTTCGGCAAGGAAGCCGCGCTGATGGCCGGCCTCGACCACGCCCGGCTCGGCGCCGTGATGTTCATGGACGGCGACGGCCAGCATCCGCCGATGCTCGTCGAGCAGCTGGTGCGGCACTGGATCGAGGACGGCTATGACGTCGTCTACACCGCCAAGGCGCATCGCGACAACGAGCCCTTCCTGCGCCGCGTCGCCGTGCGCGGGTTCTATTCGCTGATCAATTGGGGCGCGCGCCAAAAGATCCCTGAAGACGCCGGCGACTTCCGCCTGCTGTCGCCGCGCGCCGTCGCAGCGCTCAGGCAACTGCCGGAGCGTAACCGCTTCTTCAAAGGCCTCGCGAGCTGGATCGGCTTCCGCCAGATCCGCGTCGATTACGAGCCCGCGCCGCGCACCCATGGTGTGACGACCTTCAGCGCCGCGCGCCTGCTCGGTCTTTCGATCGAAGGGGTGACCTCGTTCTCGGTGGCACCGCTGCGCTTCGCCAGCCTGCTCGGCGTCATCCTCGCCGGCGGCGCCTTCCTGTTCGGCCTCTCGATCCTCTGGGAAGTCTGGACCACGGGCAAGCAGGTGCCCGGCTATCCCTCGCTCGTGATCGGCCTGATGACCATCGGCGGCGTGCAGCTCATCATGATCGGCATCGTCGGCGAATATATCGGCAAGATCCTGTCCGAGCTGAAGGCGCGCCCGATCTACTTCGTCGCCGAGCACAGCGAAAAGCATTTCGAGACCGGGAAGGCCGACGACGCCTCGAAGAGGACGGCCGCCGAATGAGCGCGGCCGCGGGCCTGCGGCGGATCTGGCTCTGCGCCGACGATTACGGCATCAGCCCGGGCGTCAATCGCGCCATCCGCGACCTGATCGAACGCGGCCGTCTCAATGCCACCTCGGTGATGATGGTGGGACCGGCGATCGAGCGCGGCGAGATCGAGGCGCTCCAGACGGCGGCGAAGGCGAGCCCGCGCTGCGCGATCGGCTTGCACGTGACATTGTCGGCGCCGTTCCGGCCGCTCACCATGCATTTCCGACCGCTGGACGGCGACATGTTCATGCCGTTCCCGAAGCTGCTGCGCGCCGGCCTTGCGCGCCGGCTCGATCGCGAATTCTTTCGCAATGAGGTCAAGGCGCAGCTGGCGGCGTTCGCGGAAGCGTTCGGGCGCGCGCCTGACTTCGTCGACGGCCACCAGCATGTGCAGCTGTATCCGCAGGTGCGTGACGGCTTTGTCGATGCGGCCAGCGAAGCCGCGCCGAAAGCCTGGGTCCGCCAGGGCGGGCGCGACCTGCCGCTTGTGCAGCGGCTGGCCTCACCAAAAGCCATGGTGCTTGATATCCTGAGCGCACAATTCCGCCGCCGCGCCGCCAGCGCCGGCCTCAGCTTCAATCCCGGCTTTGCCGGCGCCTATGATTTTACGCGCGAAGCCGATTTCGGCGCGCTGATGCGGCAGTTTCTGGACGGCCTCCCCGATGGCGGCCTCGTGATGTGCCACCCCGGCTTCGTCGACGATGTCCTCACCGGCCTCGATCCGATGACCGACGTCCGCGAACGCGAGCATGCTTATCTTTCAGGCGATGGGTTTGCGCGCCTGCTGGCCGACAGCGGCGTCACGCTGGGGTGAAACCGGCGGAAAGCAAGCCGCCGGGCAGCTTGTCGCATACCGAAATTTAATCCGGCCGGCACTGTTGGGGCCACAATGGAACCATCTGCCTCGCGCTTGGTTTGAGCGAGGGAGACTGATCATGACGCCGCAGGAACGCCAGCTCGTCGACGAGCTTTTCGACCGGCTTTCGAAACTGGAAAATGCACCGCGGGATCCCGACGCGATCGCCGCGATCTCCGACGGGCTGCGCAAGGCGCCCGGCGCGGTCTACGCACTGGTGCAGACCACGCTATTGCAGGACGAAGCGCTGAAGCGTGCTCATAACCGCATCCAGGAGCTGGAAGCGGCCCATGCGCCCGAGCAGGCGCAGTCCGGCGGCTTCCTCGATACCATGCGCGACTCGCTGTTCGGCGGAGGCCCCTCGCGCGGCTCGGTTCCGAACGTGCCGCCGCGTGACTCGCGGCCAGTCTGGAACACCGGTCAGGCGATGCCGCAGACGCAGCCCGGTTACGGCGCGCCGCCTCCTTATGGACAGGCCTACGGCCAAGGCCCAGGTCAAGGTCAAGGTCCCGGTCAAGCTCCGGGTCAGGGCTATGGCGCTCCGCCGATGGGCGGTGGCGGCGGCTCGTTCCTCGGCACCGCGGCGGCAGCTGCGGCCGGCGTCGTCGGCGGCTCGCTGCTGCTCTCCAGCATTCGCGGGATGATGGGCGGATCGCACCAGCAGGCCTTCGGCGACACCAACGCCTTGAGCGGTGACCGCAGCGCGGGTGGAAGCCCCTGGGGCGGTAGCGACCAGTCCGGCGGCTCGCTCTCGCGCGATGCCGGTCTCAACGACATCGGCTCCAACCGCGACCGCGACGACGGTTCCCGCCAGGGCCTCACCGACCAGGCGTCGAACGACCGGGACAACAACAACGATCAGAACTACGACGACAACGACCACGACAACGGCAATATGGACATAGCCGACGACGACAGCGATTTCGGCGGCGGAGACGATGGCGGCAGCGACTACGCGTGAGGCTGCCCGATCAGCGCGACAAACAAAAACGGCCGCCCGGAAGGCGGCCGTTTTCATGTCGAACGTCAGGCGTTCACATCACCACGACCTTGGTACCGACATTGACGCGGCCATAGAGGTCGATGACGTCCTCGTTGCGCATGCGGATGCAGCCTGAGGAGACGTTGGTGCCGATGGTCCAGGGCTCGTTGGAGCCGTGGATGCGGTAGAGCGTCGAGCCCAGATACATCGCGCGCGCGCCGAGCGGGTTTTCCGGGCCGCCTTCCATGTGCCGCGGCAGGTCGGGCCGGCGCGCGATCATTTCCGCCGGCGGCGTCCAGTCCGGCCATTCGCGCTTGGCCGTGATCGACTTCACACCGGACCAGGTGAAGCCGGGACGGCCGATGCCGATGCCGTAGCGCATCGCCCGGCCGTTGCCCTCGACGAGATAGAGGAACTTGTTCGGCGTATCGACCACGATGGTGCCGGCAGTTTCCTTGCCGCTATAGTCGACGGATTGCTTCTCGAATCTCGGATCGAACGGACGCTGGCGCGGATCGACCGCCTCCTGCTGGAGACCTGCGCCTTGCTGATATCCACCCTGCATCTGCGGCTCGCCCATCGGCGGCAGGCGGCGCTGGTCGTAATAGCCGGGCTGCTGCTGATAAACCGGCTGCTGCGGCGCGTAGGCCGGGCCGCGGCCGGGACCGTCACCGAACAGGAACTCGATGAAGCCGCCGCCCATATTCGCATTGGAGGCGACACGCACCGGCGCCGGCTGCACCTGCGGCTGGTAGAGCACCGCGGGCGGATCGTTCGGCACACTATTGTCGAAGGCGCTGGCGCTGTTCGCGCCGGCAATGAAGGTGCAAGCGCTGCCGAGCAGCGCGACAGACATTTTCTTGAACATCGACGTACTCTGTACTGTTTCGTCTAGATCCCATGCGTCGCGCAGAGCCGATGGCTGACCGGCGACCGCGACGTGGTCAATAAAGAGCAAAAGCCGTTTTGTTTGGTAAACGTATCAGCCGTTTCGATTCACCACGTCGCGAGCGAGGGTGCAATTTGGCGATCAGCGTTTATTTTCCATAAACGCCGCAGGCCCATGGTTAATCGCTTCTTTTCGCGCCGTCGCGTGCGGCCGCGCAACAGTTCCCGCTGTGAACCTCGTGTTAAATTGCTTCTGCCTACAAAGACGCGTGAGTGAGGTGGGGGGAGTTCCTGATGGCTATTCACCGCAAACGTTTTCGTGTCGAGGAGGCTATTGTCGGCGAGATGCCCAGCCCCGAAATGATTGAGGAGGCTGCGCCGATGCATAACGAGATCATGGCGGAGCTGCGTGCGATCCGCGCACAGATGGCGAAGGGCACCGTGCCCTTGTCCGGCAGCGCGGCCATGGCGGCGATCGACGCCTCCACCGCCCACGAGCTCTCTGAAGCTCGTACCATGCTCGATACCTACCGGGCACAGATCGAGCAGTGCGACAAGCTGAAGGTCGAGCTCGACCTCATCCACGACGCCATCGATCGCACCAAGCGCGAGATCGCGACGCTGCACGGCAAGAGCTTCGACGGCGGCGAGATGGCCAAGGTCAATGGCGAGCTCGGCGCGGTCGTCGGCGGCACCGAGCAGGCGACCCAGCAGATCCTCGAAGCCGCCGAATCGATCGACCAGGCGGCCAGCGCGATGTCCAAGGCGCAATCGGCCGACCAGCAGAAGCGGCTCGCCGACGACATCCAGGAACGCGTCATCTCGATCTTCGAAGCCTGCAACTTCCAGGACCTGACCGGCCAGCGCATCAGCAAGGTCATGACCACGATGAAGTTCATCGAGCAGCACATCAATGCGATGATGGAGATCTGGGGCGGCGTCGACGCGATCAAGGCTCATGTGCCCGCGCCGGCCGACACCCGCAGCGACGACGAAAAGCTCCTCAACGGCCCCAAGCTCGCCGGCGACGTCGGCCACGCCTCGCAGGACGACATCGACGCGCTGTTCGACTGATCGGGCGCGGCATTACGGAAAAACAAAACGCCGGCGAGAGCCGGCGTTTTTGTTTGTGGGGCCATCCCCTCCACTGTCATCGCCCGGCCTTGACCTGGCGATCCATTATTCCAGAGGCGGCGGTGATTGAGCCGAGAGGCCGCGGCGTACTGGATGCCCCGGTCAAGCCGGGGCATGACGAAGGAGAGACTACGCCCTTGGCGCGCAGCGGACGTAGACCATGTTGCCGTAACGGGTGGCGGCGTCCTTGTCGATGAAGCGGGTGATCAGGACGCGGCCGTCGAAGGAGACGATCTCGCGGTCCTGCTCGCCGGGGGTGGGACCCGCCGGGCCGATGTAGTTCTTGCCGCTGGGCGAGCCCTTCAGCCGCAGCTCCTGCGGCGTCGCCTGGTCGGCGAGATGCATGATCACGCCGCCGGAGGAACCGGCGGTGATCACGTAGGGATTCTTGCACTGCGCCCGGGCCGCGGCCTCGGTGCGGGCGCGGTCGGCCGGGTTCTGGAACGAGGCGAGACCCCAGCGGCCGACGATCTCGTCGGCGCGGATGCTCGCCGGCATTTCCGGGCCGGTGCCGGGCTCGGCCTCGGGCGGCGGCGAAGACGACGAGAACGACGGCAGGCTCATACCGCCGCCGCAGGCGCCAAGCAGCAGCGCCAGGCAAGAGGCGGCCGCCAGATTGGCAACCGTGCGTGCGTGAGCTGACCTGATCATGACATTCCCCCGAGCAAACCGTCCCCCAAATGAGACCCCGACCGCATCCCTCCTGCAGCCAAGCGCAAAACCGCTGTCGGAGCAATGACGTCCTTTATACGCCAGCGCGACCAATAAGTTTCTCTAGACACGATCCTATATCCGCCTCACCAATCGCTTAACCACCCTTGCTTGACAGGATCGCGGCCAAGCCATATTTCCGGGCGCACTATTAGCACTCGGAAAGCCCGATTGCTAAGCGCGCCGTTCGATCCTCGGCAAGAGGGTGGACGGACGCCACCCCTACCCACTTCCATTCCTTCCGAAGCGAGCCTCCAAAGGGAAACGTCATGGCTAAATCCAAATTTCGTCCGCTGCATGACCGTGTCGTGGTCAAACGTATCGACGCCGAGGAAAAGACCAAGGGCGGCATCATCATTCCGGACACCGCCAAGGAAAAGCCGTCCCAGGGCGAGGTCGTCGCCGTCGGCCCCGGCGGCCGCGACGAGGCCGGCAAGCTGATCCCGATCGACCTCAAGGTCGGCGACCGCGTGCTGTTCGGCAAGTGGTCGGGCACCGAGGTCAAGAT
The DNA here is from genome assembly GCF_017565645.3 of Bradyrhizobium barranii subsp. barranii. Taxonomy (NCBI): domain Bacteria; kingdom Pseudomonadati; phylum Pseudomonadota; class Alphaproteobacteria; order Hyphomicrobiales; family Nitrobacteraceae; genus Bradyrhizobium; species Bradyrhizobium barranii. The sequence goes on along the minus strand of NZ_CP086136.1, from coordinate 1,683,018 downwards.
CGACAACGAAGAGCTCCTGATCATGAAGGAGTCGGACATCATGGGCGTCATGGCCTAAGGCCGTCAGCCTGAACAGCCGCTGAATGTCATGCCCGGATCGCGCGATCCGGGCATTCGGTCATTCCGCAAGCGGCAAACACATCACGAAACACGAGGGATTGAAGAAATGGCTGCCAAAGACGTCAAGTTTTCCGGAGACGCGCGCGATCGCATGCTGCGCGGCGTCGACATTCTCGCCAACGCCGTCAAGGTGACGCTCGGTCCGAAGGGCCGTAACGTCGTCATCGAGAAGAGCTTCGGCGCGCCCCGCATCACCAAGGACGGCGTCACCGTCGCCAAGGAGATCGAGCTCGAGGACAAGTTCGAGAACATGGGCGCCCAGATGCTGCGTGAGGTCGCCTCCAAGACCAACGACCTCGCCGGCGACGGCACCACCACCGCGACCGTGCTGGCCCAGGCCATCGTGCGCGAAGGCGCCAAGGCGGTTGCCGCCGGCATGAACCCGATGGACCTCAAGCGCGGCATCGACATCGCGGTTGCAGCGGTGATCAAGGACATTGAAAAGCGCGCCAAGCCGGTCGCCGCCTCCTCCGAGGTCGCCCAGGTCGGCACCATCTCGGCCAACGGCGATGCCGCCATCGGCAAGATGATCGCCCAGGCGATGCAGAAGGTCGGCAACGAGGGCGTCATCACCGTCGAGGAGAACAAGTCGCTCGACACCGAGGTCGACATCGTCGAGGGCATGAAGTTCGACCGCGGCTATCTGTCGCCCTACTTCGTCACCAACGCCGAGAAGATGACCGCCGAGCTCGAGGACGCCTACATCCTCCTGCACGAGAAGAAGCTGTCCGGCCTTCAGGCCATGCTGCCGGTGCTGGAAGCCGTGGTGCAGTCGGGCAAGCCGCTCGTCATCATCGCCGAGGACGTCGAGGGCGAGGCGCTGGCCACCCTGGTCGTCAACCGCCTGCGTGGCGGCCTGAAGGTCGCCGCCGTCAAGGCGCCGGGCTTCGGCGACCGCCGCAAGGCCATGCTCGAGGACCTCGCGATCCTCACCGGCGGCCAGCTCATCTCCGAGGACCTCGGCATGAAGCTCGAGAACGTCACGGTGAAGATGCTCGGTCGCGCCGGCAAGGTCGTGATCGACAAGGAGAACACCACGATCGTCAAGGGCGCCGGCAAGAAGCCGGAGATCGAGGCCCGCGTCGGCCAGATCAAGGCCCAGATCGAGGAGACCACCTCGGACTACGACCGTGAGAAGCTCCAGGAGCGCCTCGCCAAGCTCGCCGGCGGCGTCGCGGTGATCCGCGTCGGCGGCGCGACCGAGATCGAGGTCAAGGAGAAGAAGGACCGCGTCGAGGACGCGCTCAACGCCACCCGCGCCGCGGTGCAGGAAGGCATCGTCCCCGGCGGCGGCGTCGCGCTGCTGCGCGCCAAGAAGGCGGTGGGCCGTCTCACCAACGCCAATGCCGACGTCCAGGCCGGCATCAACATCGTGCTGAAGGCGCTGGAAGCCCCAATCCGCCAGATCTCCGAGAACGCGGGCGTTGAAGGCTCGATCGTGGTCGGCAAGATCCTGGAGAACAAGTCCGAGACCTTCGGCTTCGACGCCCAGAACGAGGACTATGTCGACATGGTCGAGAAGGGCATCATCGATCCCGCCAAGGTGGTCCGCACCGCGCTGCAGGACGCCTCGTCCGTGGCCGGCCTGCTGGTCACCACCGAGGCCATGGTCGCCGAAACGCCGAAGAAGGAAGCTCCGCCCGCCATGCCGGGCGGCGGCGGCATGGGCGGCTTCTAAGCCTCCGTTCCGTTACAATGTTGCGAAGGCCGCCTCCGGGCGGCCTTCTTTTTTGCCGACCCTGCCCCTTCTGCTTTCCAATTCAACCGGCGGCCAAAACCCACTACGGTGGCGCGCCGATTCGATTGCGCGAGGATTCATCGATGCGTGCGCTTCTGGTTTGTTCGACAGCCCTTTTGGCGGCCCTGCTTGCCGTCTCGCCCGATGTCGCATCGGCCCAGATGAAGCTGTCGCCGAAGGCCGCGGCGCCGGGCGGGACAGAGACCCGCTATTTCACCTCGATCGACGGCCTGATGGACGGCAATGCCGACGTGATCCTGAAGGAGACGCGGCAGGGCAAGACGGTGACGGCGGCCGTGCTCGACGTCTGCTATCCCGTCGCAAAGAATTCCGACCGCAAGGACCGCTTCGTCGTCAATCTCCAGGTCGCGGGCCAGAACCTGACGGGCACCACGCAGAGCCTCGGCGAGAAGGCGCCCGTCACCGTCAAGCTGCTGCGCAAGCAGGCCGGCGACACGTTCGAGTTCCGCGGCCAGATCGCGATCGGCCAGACCGTGACCGAGGTCACCTCGCCCGACAACTCCGATCTCAGCGAGAAGGAATTTCAGGACAACCAGACCTCCGACGACGGCATCACGCCGCAGCCGAAGGATTTCACCGACGTCTCGCCGGAAGCGATCGCGGTCAAGGTCAAGCTGGATGCGGCGACCGAGTTCCTGAAGAGCCTGAAGGGCCAGGACGTCGAGGTGACGCTGGCGAGCCTGACCGTCGGCTGCGACGCGCTGCGCGCCGGCGAGCAGACCATCAACATGTCGGTCGATCCGGAACGCGCCGGCGCGCTGCTGGCGAAGTTCAAGGCGATGCCCGGCGTCACCGCGGCGGGCTGGACCGCGGGCATGACCGAGATGGACCGCACCATCCGCTTTCCCGCGGCCGACTGGCGCGACGGCGACAAGATCAGCCGGGACAAGCTCGCCTCAGCCGTCGCCGGCGTGATGAGCCGGACGCTTGCGGCAAAGCAGGTCTCGCACAGCTTCAACCCGGCCACCGGCAAGCTCAAGCTCGTCTTCAAGCGGCCGAACCAGGATTTTCCGGCACTCGAGCTCACCGACACGATCGAGGTTGCAGGCCTGATCTCGCCCGACAAGCCCGGCACGACCGACAAACTGATGCTCTGGATCGGCAGCCCCTCGACCACGACCGCCGATGAGAGCAGCGGCGCCAAGCTCAATCTCTCGGATGACGCTTCGGCCGACGAGGAAGGCGATCAGCCCGACGATAACGGCTCGATCGAAGCGCTCGTGAAAGAGCTGAAGGGCCAGCGCTGGGACGCCGACAAGTCAGTGTGGAAGTAGGCGCAGACACCCACTCTCGCCGTCATCGCCCGGCTTGACCGGGCGATCCAGTACTCCGAGACAGTTGTGGTTGAATTGAGAGGCCGCGGCGTACTGGGTGCCCCGGTCAAGCCGGGGCACGACAGCGATCGCGCCTCAATTCCCCGTCGTCCTGAAGCGCAGCGGCTTGGGACCGATCAGTGTCAGTACGTCGCCCTGACGCTTCCAGGTCTCGACGCTGCTCAGCGACGCGACGAGTTCGTCGTCGGCCTGCGCCCTGGCCGGCGGACAGGAACGGTCCTGGATCTGGCCGGGGACGAAGATCACCGTGTTGCCGGCGACCGAGAACTGGCCCTTGCCACCCTTGCACCAGAGCTCCAGCACGACTTCGCCATTGTCGCCGATCTCGATGTTCGGAATCCGCTTCGAGCCCGGCTGCGGCAGGGCCTCCAGCGTCATCTCGGTACCGAACGGAAAACCGTCCTCGGCACGCGCGAGCGTGGACATCGCGAGCATTGCAACCGCCAAACACGCCATCTGCTTGAGCGAAACCATGAGACCTCTCGACCGACCTGATTTGCGGCACGTTCTATAAGACGGCGGCGCCGTTGAGAAGGTTCGCGGAGGCTAAAGCGCGATGAGATTGGGACGAATCGTCATCGCGCTTCAGGTTGTTGTTTGAGCATGATCTTTTCGGAAAACCGGTTCGCACTTTTCCGGATCATACTTTAGATGCAAAAATCCCCGCAAGGCGGCGAAGCCCTGCGGGGATTTGCGTTGAAGCGAGGCGTGGCCTGCTACTTCAGCACCATCGCCGTGAACGGCCAGACATAGGCCTGCAACGTCACGAACAGGCCGACCAGAGAGGCCAGCACGATCGAGTGCCAGAACACGAAGCGCAGGATCGTGCCCTCATGGCCGTACCAGTTGGTGGCAGTGGAGGCGACCACGATCGATTGCGCGTCGATCATCTTGCCCATCACGCCGCCGGACGAGTTGGCCGCGGCCATCAGGATCGGCGACAGGCCGAGCTGCTCGGAGGTGATCTTCTGGAGGTTTCCGAACAGCACGTTGGAGGCAGTGTCCGACCCCGTCAGCGCCACGCCGAGCCAGCCGAGCAGCGTGCCGAAGAAGGGATAGAGCACGCCGGTTGCGGCAAAGGCGAGGCCGAGCGTTGCGTCGACGCCGGAGAGCCGCGTCAGCGTGCCGATTGCGAGCATCGCCGAGATCGTGATCAGCGAGATCGCGCAGAGCCTGATGGTGCGGCCGTATTGGATCAGCAGCCTGCCGGGACCGACACCCATCAGGAAGCCTGAGATGATCGCGGCGATCAGCATGCCCGTGCCGGTGAAGGACAGGTAGGTGAAGCCGAACACCGCGCTCTCTTTTGTCGGCCCTGGCGCGACCGGCGGCATCTTGTTGATCATCTGATGCAGTTCGGGAACGGGATAGTTCCAGGTGAAGATCGAGTTCGCCCAGGTCTTGAAGCCGCCATTGCCCCAGACCAGCATCACGATGCAGACGATGATCCACGGCAGCAGCGCGCTGAACAGCTCGCTCTGCGTCAGCGGCGTCTTATCGAGCGGCTTGGCCGCGGCCATGGTGGAGGCCGATTCATCGTTCCCGCGCAGCGCCGGCGACAACCAGAGCTGCCTGGGCTGCCAGACCTTCAGGAACAGGATCAGCGCGCCCATCGAGATCAGCGACGCCCCGATGTCGACGATCCAGGGATTGATGAAGTTCGAGATCACGAATTGCGGGACCGCGAACGACACGCCGGTGACGAGGATCGCCGGCCAGACGTCCTTCATGCCCTTCCAACCCGCAAACGCCCACACCACCCAGAACGGCACGATCAGAGAGAAGATCGGCAACTGCCGTCCGACCATCGCGCCGAGGATGTAGGGATCAAGGCCGGTGACCGAGGCAAGACCCTGGATCGGCGTGCCCAGCGCGCCAAAAGCGACCGGCGCGGTATTGGCGATCAGCGACAGGCCGGAGGCCGCGAGCGGCGAGAAGCCGAGCCCGATCAGCACGGCGCCCGTGATGGCGACCGGCGTGCCGAAGCCCGAGGCTCCCTCGAAGAACGCGCCGAAGGAGAACGCGATCAGCAGCAATTGCAGCCGCCGGTCCTCGGTGACGCCGCCGACCGCGCGCTTGAGCAGCTCGAAGCGCCCGGTGGTGACCGTCACCTGGTAGAGGAAGATGACGTTGAGAACGATCCAGCCGATCGGGAAGAAGCCGGTCACGATGCCGAGGATCGAGGCGCGGATCGACATGTTCGCCGGCATGGTGAACACGAAGATCGTGATCAGGTTGGCCACGATCACGGCGATGATTGCAGCAATATGGGCCTGGACGCGACCGCTCGCGATCAGGATCAGCAGCGTGACGACGGGTATTGCCGCCGCGATCGTCGACAGCACCGGGCTGTGCAGCGGGTCATAGACTTGATTCCACATGGTCTTCCTCCCCCACGCCTGTTGCGGCAGGCGGCCCGCGTGGACAGCCGAACCTGCTTGACGCTGGAAGCGATAACCCCCGAGCTGGACGCGAATTCCTCGCGAGTGCGGCGGTTCCCGTCCGCTCACAAGCCCGCGAAGTCCCGGAGGCCCCCACCCCGCGCCGTTGTACCCATGCTAGGGTTGCAAGCTGCGACAAGCCAACGCAAATTGCTGAACTTGCGACTTTAGTCTAAGCGCTTTCTGCCGTTGCCACAGCCATTTGGCCTATGGGCGTTGTGCACATCCCCTCAGGAGACAGAGCTCTGTGAAGAACATCAGCGCCACGCTCGCGATCGTCTGGCGAATCGCCGCCCCCTATTTCCGATCGGAGGACAAGTGGGTCGGCCGCGGCCTGCTCGCCGCCGTGATCGCGATCGAGCTGGCGCTGGTCGCGATCGACGTGCTGGTGAACCAGTGGCAGAACCGGTTCTACAGCGCGCTCCAGAACAGCGACTGGGACGCCTTCGTCACGCAGATCTGGATCTTCATCGGCCTCGCCTTCACGGCGATCGCGCTGGCGGTCTACAAGCTGTACCTGAACCAGTGGCTCCAGATCCGCTGGCGGCAGTGGCTCACCCAACACTATCTCCGCGAATGGCTCGACGGCTCGACGCATTACCGCATGCAGCTCAAGGGCGATGCGGCCGACAACCCGGACCAGCGCATCACCGACGACGTCAAGAACTTTGTCGAGCAGACCCTGACGATCGGACTGGGCCTGCTCTCGTCGATCGTGACGCTGTTCTCCTTCGTGATCATCCTCTGGGGCCTGTCCAACGCCGCGCCGCTGCACCTGTTCGGCACCGATCTCATGATCCCCGGCTACCTGTGCTGGGGCGCGCTGATCTACGCGATCTTCGGCACCGCGTTGACGCACTGGATCGGCGCCCCGCTGGTCAATCTCAATTTCGAGCAACAGCGCTATGAGGCCGACTTCCGCTTCAACCTCGTCCGCGTCCGCGAGAATTCCGAGCAGATCGCGCTGCTCAAGGGCGAGGGTGCCGAACGCGGCGGTCTCTTCCGTCGCTTTGGCTTCGTGATCGGCAACTGGTACGCCATCATGAGCCGGACCAAGCGCCTCACCGCGTTCACGGCGAGCTATCAGCAGGCTGCCGTGATCTTTCCCTACGTGCTGGTGGCGCCAGCCTTCTTCGCCAAGAAGATCCAGCTCGGCGACATGATGCAGACGGCATCGGCCTTCTCGAGCGTCCAGGGTGCGCTGTCGTTCTTCGTGGTGGCCTACCGGGCGCTGGCGGAATGGCGCGCGATCGTCGCCCGTCTCGACGGCTTCGAGATGTCGGTGGCCTCGGCCGCACACCCGCCGACGCATGAGCCGACCATCGGCCTTGCACCATCCGGCAGCACGACGGCGATCGCGCTCAAGCAGCTGCTCGTGAAGCTACCGAACGGTGCGCCTCTGGTCGCAGCCGATGCCTTCACGATCCAACCGGCGGAGCGGGTCTTGGTGACCGGGCCGTCGGGCTCCGGCAAGTCGACGCTTTTCCGGGCCATTGCCGGCGTCTGGCCGTTCGGCACCGGCACCATCGCCATACCCGGGAAATCGAAGCTGATGATGCTACCGCAGCGCCCCTACTTCCCGATCGGCCCGCTAGGCGACGCGGTCATCTACCCGGCAGAACATGGCGCCGTCGCACCGGAGAAAATCCGGGACGCACTCATTGCGGTCGGCATGCCGAAGCTGGCCGAGCGACTCGACGAGGACGGTCATTGGAACAGGACGCTCTCGCTCGGCGAGCAGCAGCGCCTGGGGCTCGCGCGCGCCCTGCTGCACGTGCCGGATTATCTGTTCCTCGACGAGGCCACGGCGTCGCTGGACGAACCATCGGAAGCCCGGTTGTACCGGCTGCTGGCGGAGAAGCTGCCGCAGGCCACCCTCGTCTCGATCGGCCACCGCTCGACGCTCGACGCCTTCCACACCCGCAAGGTGGCGTTGGTGAAGGACGGCGAGATCCACGTCCTCGGCAAGGACGGCGAGCCGGCCCAGGCGGAGCCGACCGCGGCGAGCTGAGGCGGCACAACCAGGCCTGAGGCTAGCCTCGACAGGACCTTCGTTGCAGCCATCCTTACGAGACGCCCGCCTCCGGCGGGCTCCTCAGGATGAGGTCTGTCTCGCGGCAAGATCCTAGACCCTCATGGTGGGGAGCGCCGCCCTTACGGCGCGTCTCGAACCAATGCAGGCCGAGCGCTCTCACAGACGACCCTACGCGCTCTCACAGACGACCCTACGCCCAAAGCAAAAGGGCGGCAGATTGCTCTGCCGCCCTCGTTAGGTCGTCTCGGGAAGAAACTTACTTCAGGTTGGTCATCGCCGTCAGGTCGACCGAGAGCTTGGCGACGCCGGCCGCGCTGCACCAGTTGGAGCCGAACGCCGTGGCCGCGTTCGCGCCGCCATTGATGGGCGTCACGAAACCGGGGCTGGAGTTGGTGGCCGAGAAGTCGCTGGTGAAGGCGTTGCAGTTACCCTTCGAGAGGTCGGTGTCGTAGTAGCGCAGATCGAGCGTGAACACCTTGTAGGTGAAGCCGACGCCGACGTTCCAGGTGTTGTAGCTCGGCTCCTTGATGCCGTTGGAATACAGCGGGTCGCCGGCAATGCCGTAGAAGATGTCGGACGTGCCGAGCCACTGACGGCCGAATTCACCCGACACATACATGCCGACGCCGCTGGCACCGAACGTGGTGCTCGGCGCGGTCCACTTGGCGGTGATCGAGGCGTAGTTGCCCCAGGCACCGAGGTTCAGGAAGTTCGGCGAATAGTACTCGTTGAAACCAACGACCCACTGGTCGTTGATGTTGAGATTCAGCTTGGCGTAGACTTCGTAGAAGCTTGCGTCCTTCTTGGCGAAGTTGCCGTTGATCGGAAGGCCGATCGCGCCCTGCGAATTGTCGAGGCCGGTCCCGCAATTGCCCTGGGCGAGGGTGCCCTGCGAACCGAAGCAGCTTCCGCCCGGATAGAGGTAGCCCCAGATACCGAAGTCGAAGGCGAACATGCCGAAGGTCGGGCGGATACCGCCGTAGATGTCGACTTCAGCCGCGGCGCGGTTCGGGAACGAGATGCTCTCCGCGGACGCACCGACGTAGAGCTGGAGGTCCTTGTTGACGTTGTAGCGCGGCTCGAAATAGGCCGCGACCGACGGATTGTGGTTCGACTGAGTGACGCCGCGGAAGATGTAATCGCTCATGATGCCGGCGCCGAAGGCGACATCCCAGGGGTCAAAGGCGGGCGGCGGCGGGGCCTTCAGAGCCTTGACCGGCATGTCTGCCGCGAAAGCCGAACCCGTCACCATTGCCAGCGCCGTTGCCAACAAAGCCACTTTTTTCATTTCGATCCCCATCACCAGTTCTACCCAGTCGGTTTCCCGGAAGCCCCCCGGGCGTACGACGTGTCTGCAAAATTTCGTTACCGCGACAATCTGGATGGGAGGATGCGAACCGTGAAGCAAAAATCACGAGCATCTGCCGACTTTTTAGGCGTTCTGACGATTCTACAGAAGGTTGTCCGCCTGTGTTGCTTCTCGATCACATTATTTTCATTCCAAAGTGCACAGAGCCGCCCGGATTAATACGGGAGCCGCCGGTGCAGGGTGCCTGTGCCACGAATCGGACTGACGCGAGAAACGACAACCGCCGAGACCATTGTGCCGATGCAAAAAGGCCGCAGCGTCACCGCTGCGGCCTTCCTGTTGTCGGTCGTTGTCGTCGGGATGGACCCAGCCTTTGCCCTCACCTTGGACCTGACTTGGACCCTACCTCGGGGCCTAACCTTGCCCCTCAGCCGGCGTCGGCTCCGCAGAAGACGAAGGCATCGCCCAGCTTGTCTCGGCGGCGGGCTCCGGAGCCGGAGCCGCCACCGGCGCTGAGGGCTTCGGCGCAGGAGCTGCCTTCGCCTTCTTCGGTGCCGCTTTCTTTGCGGCCTTCTTCGGTGCAGCCGGCTTGGCAGCCTTCTTGGCCGACTTCTTCGCAGCCTTCTTGGCGGCCTTCTTCGGGGCGGCCTTCCTGGCAGATTTCTTCGCGGACTTCTTGGCTGCCCTCTTCGCGGTCTTCTTCGCCGCTACAGCCTTCTTGGCCTTTTTGGCCTTCTTGCTTTTTTTCTTCTTCGCTTTCGCCATCGTGGTCCTCCTGTTGCCGCCGAACAATGGTCGATCGGGCGTCTTCAGCCGTCACCTCCGGACGAAGGCTAGCTCGAGGCATTCAATGCCGGCCGCGACCCGCCCGTAGCCCAATCGAGAAGCTCAATCGTGTGTACGACCGGAACTGACGTGCCACTGGCAATCTGCACCATGCAGCCGATATTGCCCGCGGCAATCATGTCCGGCTTGACGCTTGCGATGTTGGCGACCTTGCGGTCGCGCAACCGGCCCGCAAGCTCGGGCTGGAGAATGTTGTAGGTCCCCGCCGAGCCGCAACACAAATGGCTCTCCGGCACATCTTTCACCACGAATCCATTCTTGGAAAGCAATTCTTTCGGAAGGCCCGTGATTTTCTGGCCGTGCTGCAACGAACACGCGGAGTGATAGGCGACGACGATGTTGTCCTGTCGCGTAGTGGTCGCGAGCTCGAGGCCGGCGACGAATTCGGTGATGTCCTTGGCGAGCGTGGACACCTGCGCCGCATCGGCCGCGAACGCCGTGTCCTCGCGCAGCAGGTAGCCGTAGTCCTTGATCACCGTGCCGCAGCCGGAGGCCGTTACCAGGATGGCGTCGAGCCCCTCGCCGGCCGCTTCCTTTCGCCACGCCGCGACGTTGGCGCGGGCCCGCGCCAACGCATCCTGGTCGTTGCCCAGATGATGGGTCAGCGCGCCGCAGCACTGCTCGTCCCGGACCAGGACAACCTCAATGCCGTGGCGGGTGAGGAGGCTGATGGCGGCCTGGTTGATGCGCGGCGCCAGCACCTGCTGGGCACAGCCCTGCAGCAGCGCGACCCGGCCGCGCTTCTTGCCGAGTGACGCGAACACGCTGCCGGGGAGCGGGCCCGGCGACGGCAGACGGTTCGGCGCCAGCGCCAGCATCGCCTTGAGGCGCTGGATCAGGCCGGGCGTCGCCGACGGCCGCGGCGTCGGCAGGAATACGGCAAGCGGACGGGCGAGCCGCGCCAGCCACATGCTGGTGCGGAAGAGCTGCGGATTCGGCAGGACAAAGGCCAGCACCTGGCGCAACAGCCGCTCGGTCAGCGGCCGCTGGTAGCGTTGCTCGATCCTGACCCGGGCCTGGTCGACGAGGTGCATGTAGTTCACCCCTGAGGGGCAGGTCGTCATGCAGGACAGACACGACAGGCAGCGATCGATATGCTTGACCACCTCGGCCGTCGGGGCCTGGTCCTTCTCCAGCATCTCCTTGATCAGGTAGATGCGGCCGCGCGGGCTATCGAGCTCGTCGCCGAGCAGCACATAGGTCGGACAGGTTGCAGTGCAGAAGCCGCAATGGACGCAGGCGCGCAGGATCTTGTCGGCTTCCGCGATGTCGGGGTCGGCGAGCTGCGCCAGTGAGAATTCGGTCTTCATGCCGCAGCGCCCCGCGTCAGCCGCCCCCGGTTGAGAATGGTTTTCGGATCGAAACTGGCGCGGACCCGATCGCTCAGCGCGGCGACGCCGGGCGCCTGCGGATGGAATACGTCCACACCGCGCCTGACGTCCTCGGCCGCCCGGATCAGCGTGGCGTGCCCGCCGACCGCATCCGCGCGCTGGCGCACGGCCGGGGCATGCGCATCGGCCTTCGGCGGCAGTGCGGCCCAGATCAGGCCGCCGCCCCAATCGTAGATGATGTCGCCGCCGGTCTCGCGCGCCAGCTGGGTCCCGAGCGCCGCGCCGGAAGCCGGCGGACAGACGATCCGCCACACCGGCCAGGCCCCAACTGCACCGCCGGCCGCGAACGGCAGGACGTCGCGGATCGTGGCCCACAATGCGGCGGACGCCACATCCTCGACCAGCGTCGCGGTTCCGAACGGCGCCAACAATTCGCGCAGCGAGCCGGCGCGGTGCGCGGCGGACGCCGTGATGCCCTCGAGCCGCAGCACGGTCAGCGCTTCGCCCTGGCTGGCGATGTCGCCCAGCCCGTCGGTCTTCGCCCGGAAGGCCGATTTCGGCAGATGCGCGGCGGCGGAGACGTCGAAGGGCGAGCCGAGCGCCGCGGTCATCGCCTTGTTGGCGACGGCATCGTCGAGCCCGCGCAGCAGCAGCGTCCGCTCCGCTTCGGGCTTCGGCATCACCTTGAACGTCACCTCGGTCATCACCGACAGCGTGCCCCAGGACCCCGCCAGCAGCTTGCAGAGGTCGTAGCCGGTGACGTTCTTCACCACCTTGCCGCCGGTCTTGAAGCTGTCGCCGAAACCGGAGACGGCGTGCGCCCCGAGCAGGTGATCGCGCGCCCCGCCCGCCTTGATCCGTCGCGGACCGGCAAGACCGGCCGCGATCATGCCGCCGATGGTACCCAACGCGGGCGTGCCGAGCAGCGGCGCCGTATTCATCGGCTCGAAGGCGAATTGCTGGTTCTTGGCATCGATCAGCGACAGCACATCGGCCAGCGGGGCGCCGGCCTGGAGCGTGACGATCAGCTCGTTGGGTTCGTAAGAGGTGACGGCATTCAGCGCGGAGAGGTCGAGCACGGCGTTGGTCGCCATTGTGTGGCCAATGCCGCGCTTGCTGCCATGACCGATGATCTCGAGCGGCTGCTCGTTGGCAATCGCCGCGCGCACCACCTCTTCGACGTCTTTGGCGTCTCTGACCCTGAGCGTATCCACGGGAAAAGGCGGTAGCGAAATTCGCCGCCAAAATCAAATGCGGCGTGACGCCGGCGATCAGCGCCGGTGCAGTCGGGGATCCTGCACGGGCGACCACGACGCTTCGATCATGATCGAAGCGTTCACGACATCGACACTTCGATCAGCGGCGAACCAAAGCCGGCAGACCCTCGCTACAAGCTTGCGCCGATCGCGATCGAGGCCAACCGATGGAGACAAGCATGCGATCGACACATCAGCGGCTGGTTCCGCGCGTCCACGAAGCGTTCAGCCGCAGATCGGTGATCCGGGCCTTCGGCGCCGTCCTGGCGATCTATCTCTCGCCATGGGCGGCGGCGTCATCTCAAGCCCAGCAGCAAGGAGCAAGGACCATGAACCACTATGCCACGCAGAAATCCCTCAGCGACGCCGTCGACGGCGGCGGCCTGCTCGTCGTCGCGCAATGGGAGGCCAAGCCCGGCGAGGCCGACAAGGTCGCCGCGATCCTCGACCGCTTCCTGCCGGAGGCGCAGCGCGAGGAGGGCGTCAAGCTGTTCCTGATCTCGCGCGCCAGGGACAATCCGGCCCAGTTCCTGTTCTACGAGCTGTTCCGCGACGAGGCGGCTTTCAAGGCGCATCAGGAGAGCGCACATTTCAAGACCTGGATCGCCGGCGAAGCCCTGCCGCTGCTGGCGAAGCGCGAACGGGTTCGATACGCACTCATGTAAACACCAACTCGTATGCCGCGGTTCGATCCGGACCGCGGCATACGACTATATGATCGCGCGCAGCGGCGATCTGCGCAGGATCAGTGCCGAGACGGCCAAGCTGCCGATCGCGGCCAACATGGTCAGCAGGAGCGCCTTCGTGAGTGCGAAGAGCGGCAGTGCGTGCAGAAGCAGGGCAAAGCCGACCAGGATCGGCGGATGGATCAGGTAGACGCCGAAGGCGTTGTCCGAGAGCCATTTGGCGACCGGCCCTTGCGCGTCGAAATAGCGGCGGTAGACGGCCAGCATCAAGAGACCCATGCCGACGCAGACCAGCGCCTCCCACAGGCACTTCCCGGCACTGACGAAGTTGAAGCCGCCTGCATAGAGCGCGGTGTCACCCTGCAGGCCTCCGCCGAACAGCACGAGCGCTGCAAACAGCGGCACAGAGAGCGACAGCGCGAGCAGTCCCCAGCGGATACAGGAGCGCGCGGCAAGCCCAAGCATCCAATTGCCGCGATAGCCGACGGCGCCGGCTGCGAACATGAGAGCGTATTGCGGGAGATCGCCGGGGTGAACGTTGAGCACGGAGGTATCGGCGTGGATGGCAATGCGAACGGCGAAGGTGAGTGCCGCCATGGCCGCAACGAACAGAACAATCCCCGTGCCGCACAGCGCAACCTCGGGCTCCCGCCATCCAGTCTGGCGGATCAGGCCATAGAGGAGCGAGACCAGCAGCAGCACCGCGCAAAACCACATCGGTCCCGTCTCGGAAAGCCATTCGCCGTCCATCAGATGGGTCAGCCATTGATGGCCGAAACCGCCCTTGCCCCAAGTCCATGACAGAAAATACTGCGTCAGCGGGCCGATCACCAACATGTAGAGCAAAGTCGGCAAGCCGAGCCTGATCAGCCGATCACGCGCAAATTTCGAAAGTCCTTTCTGATCGAAGGCGCCGACGGCGAAATAGCCGGCGATGAAGAACAGCGCGGCCATGAAGAAGGCCTGGAGGAAGCTCTGATAGATGCCGAAGAAGAGGGCCGTGCCGAAGCCGGTCTCCCGCCGGTCGACATAGTACCAATTGCCGAACGGACTGTAGGTGTCGGCTGCGTGCATGCTCAGCACGAGAATGATCATCGACCAGCGGACGTTGTCGATGAACAGCAGGCGCGACTTCGCCAGCGGCCTGCCCGGCGCTTCTTTCGTCACACTGATCCGAACGTCCGCCATGTCGCCGCCATGCCGGGTATCGACCGTCAGAACCGCGGAATATCCGGGAATGCCACCTTCCCGGCATGCACATGCATGCGGCCGAGCTCGGCGCAGCGGTGCAGGGTCGGAAACACCTTTCCGGGGTTGAGCAGGCCCTGCGCGTCAAAAGCGCATTTCAGGCGCTGCTGCTGGTTGAGGTCGATCTCGGTGAACATCTCCGGCATCAGGTCGCGCTTCTCGATGCCGACGCCGTGCTCGCCGGTGAGCACCCCGCCGAACTCGACGCAGGCGCGCAGGATGTCGGCGCCGAAGGCCTCGGCGCGCTCGATCTCGCCGGGCTTGTTGGCATCGTAGAGGATCAGCGGATGCAGATTGCCGTCGCCGGCGTGGAACACGTTGGCGCAGCCGAGCTGGTACTTCTCCGAGAGCTCCCGGATGCGGGCGAGCGCCTTCGGCAGCGCGCCGCGCGGGATCGTGCCGTCCATGCAGAGATAATCGGGCGAGATGCGGCCCACGGCCGGAAACGCCGCTTTGCGGCCGGCCCAGAACAAATTGCGCTCGGCCTCCGAGGTCGAGATCTGGCAGGTCGTCGAGCCGCAAGCATTCGCAATGGTCTCGACGCGCGTGATCAGCTCGTCGACCTCGATCTTGGGACCGTCGAGCTCGATGATGAGCAGCGCTTCGACGTCGAGCGGATAGCCGGCATGAACGAAGGCCTCCGCGGCGTGGATCGCCGGCTTGTCCATCATCTCCATGCCGCCCGGGATGATGCCGGCGCCGATGATGCGCGCCACGCATTCGCCGGCGGCCTCGACCTGCGCGAAGCCGACCATCAGCGCCCGCGCGGTCTCCGGCTTTTGCAGGATGCGCACCGTGATCTCGGTGATGACCCCGAGCAGCCCTTCCGAGCCGGTGATGACGCCCATCAGGTCGTAGCCGGTGTTCTCCGCCGACTTGCCGCCGATGCGCAGGATCTCGCCGCTCATCAGGACAATCTCGCAACCAAGCACGTTGTTGGTGGTCATGCCGTATTTCAGGCAGTGCACGCCGCCGGAATTCTCCGCGACATTGCCGCCGATCGAGCAGGCGATCTGCGAGGACGGATCGGGGGCGTAGTAGAAGCCGGCATGCGCGACCGCCTGGCTGATGGCGAGATTGGTGACGCCCGGCTCGGTGACGACGACGCGGTTGTCGAAATCGATCTCGCGGATCCGCTTGAACTTGCCGAGCCCGAGCAGCACGCCATCTTCCAGCGGCAGCGCGCCCCCGGACAGCGAAGTGCCGGAGCCGCGCGGAACCACCTTGATCCCCTGCCCGGCACAATATTTCAGGACGAGCGAGACCTGCTCGGTCGTATCGGGCAGCACCACGACCATCGGCGGTTGCCGATAGGCCGTCAGCCCGTCGGATTCGTAGGCCCGCATCTCGGAGGCGCTGTCGATCACGCCCTCGCCGGGCACGATTGCGCGCAATGCAGCCACGATCTCAGCGCGGCGCGCCAGCACGGTCTGGTCGCTCGCGGGCATCATGATGGCCATAACATATCCTTCCGACTCGTAGCCCACGATCAAATTATCGCGGCAAATCAACCACGTCCGCGCCTGTCTGGGTAGGCCATCCGAAAGTCGGAGCGGCGATCATCGGCGAGTTCGCTCTGGGACAAGTAGGGCAGCATGAAACCTGTCATGGTTTCGTGGCTTGTCCAAGCCGGGCGGGCCTGCCAAAACCGGCGGGTCCGTCGTTTGCCGACCAGGCAAGACCGACCAGCCTAGACCCACCAGGGAAGAGACGAAGAGCACCCGATGACAAAACTGACTTTTGGCGCACTGATGATCCTCACCGTGACTGCCGCCGCACCCGCCGCGATGGCGCAGGATGTTGCGGCCGGCAAATCGTCGTTCAACAAATGCCTGGCCTGCCACGCCATCGGCGAAGGCGCCAAGAACAAGGTCGGCCCCGAGCTCAACGGCCTCAACGGCCGCAAGTCAGGCACCGCGCCGGACTACAATTATTCGGATGCGAACAAGAATTCCGGCATCACCTGGGATGAAGCCACGTTCAAGGAATACATCAAGGACCCCAAGGCCAAGATCCCCGGCACCAAGATGGCGTTCGCCGGCATCAAGAACGAGAACGAGATCAACAATCTCTGGTCCTTCGTCGCGCAGTTCGACAAGGACGGGAAAATCAAGCAGTAAGCGCGTGAATGGCGGCCGCCCGAGCTTCGGTTCTGATTGAGTCAGATGGGGTATTCGGCCTGTTGCTGAGCCCCGCGTTAGCAGGGTGCTGCGCTTCAGGTTGATGATAAACGTGGTCTGTTTTCGAACAGCCACAAGCATCAGACGGAGAAGCGCAGCATGAAACATTACGCTGGACTGGACGTGTCGGTCAAAGAGACGTCCCTGTGCATTGTCGACGAAACGGGCCGCATTTGCCGGGAAGCGAAGTTGGTGAGTCACCCGGACGATCTTCTTGCTGCACTCAACGATCCGATTTGGCGGTTTGATCGGATTGGGCTCGAGGCTGGACCGCTGTCGCAATGGCTGTTCAGCGGGCTGGCGGAGGCTGGCCTGCCGGTAATCTGCATCGAGACGCGACATGCCAAGGCGTTCCTCAAGGCGCAGGTGAACAAGAGCGACCGCAATGATGCGCGTGGCATTGCGCAGATGATGCGCGTCGGCTTGTTCCGGCCTGTCCACGTCAAGACCCTGATCAGCCAAAAGCGACGGGTCCTGCTTGCCGGTCGCAAGCTGCTTCAGGAGAAGGCCATTGCCATCGAGAATGACATTCGTGGGCTGTTACGCAACTTCGGCTTGAAGGTCGGAATTGTGGGGGTGATCGGCTTTGAACAACGTATCCACGAACTCGTCGGCGGTCAGCCGGAGCTGGCCGAACTCATGGAACCGCTTCTCGTCGCCCGACGCGTTTTACGCGAACAGTTCACACAACTGCATCGCAAAGTGCTTCTACTTGCCCGGGAAAGCGAGGTCTGTCGTCGGTTGATGACGATCCCTGGTGTCGGCCCCGTCACGTCGCTGGCCTTTATCAGCACGATCGACGTTCCCGCCCGCTTCAAGAGTTCGAAAGCCGTCGGGCCGTCCCTTGGATTGACGCCAGTTCTCAACCAGTCCGGCGAAAGCCACCGCATCGGCCGGATTTCGCTGTGCGGTGATGAAGCCATGCGAGCGCTACTCTATGAGGCCGCACAGGTCATGCTGACGCGGGTGCAGAAATGGTCCTGGCTCAAGGCGTGGGCCATGCAGATCGCCAAACGACGCGGGCAGCAGAAGGCGATCGTCGCTTTGGCGCGGCGGCTCGCCGTCATCATGCACCGCATGTGGAGCGACGGAACGGAATTCCGCTGGACACGGGAGGCCACGCCCGCGGCACAATAGTGCGACGCGCGGTCCACGCACCCGTTGTTTAGCGGGAGGAGGTCCCTCGCGGGACGATGGACGAGATGAGTTCGCTTTGGGCTCTTGTACGGTCGCGTCCTTGCGATCAGCACGCGAGTCAGATTGTTCCGTCTCGTTCTACTGATCCCATGCTGGGAGAGCCATACGGCTGATCCCGAAGAGAAGCACGGCCCCGCGAGCGGTACCGAACCCAAGGAGGCACCCAATCAAGCCCTTGACTAAATCCGGCCGAATAGAGAAGAACCGAAGCTCGGGCTCCTTGTTTTGACGCGTTTTCTTCACGCGAACCGGTATCCACTTCGCTCGAAAACGCTTTAATCGGCGGCCGCCTGCGCAGGGACGATTTTCCCGATCATCGTCTCGATCTCCGTCTTCACCAGATCCGGCACAGCGTTCTGCACCATGTGGCCGAGATCGGGCAGCACGATCAGCTTTGCACCCGGCACCATCGCGGCGAAGGGACGCGCGTGGATGGCGGTCTTCACCGTCTTGTCGGGCTCGCCAGCGATGATCGTGACCGGTGCCTTGATCTCGCCATAACGCGCAGCCTGCGCCGTCACCGCTTCCTTCAGCGTCACCAAATCATAGGCATTGGCGATGAACTCGCGCGGGCGCAGCAATAGCGGCGTCGCGGAGTCCTGCACGAAGCCGTCCGGCATGATTTGCGGCAGGAAGACGCTGCGCGCGCCGGCCTCGGCAACGAAATACCCCAGCGGCAGCGTGACGGTGTAGGCGAGCAGCGGGCCGATCACCGGCGTTGCGACGATCTCGTTGTAGCGGCCGACGCCGCCGCGCCAGGGGTGGGTCACCGGCGCCAGCATGACGAGACCGGCGACGCGGCCGGGATGATCGAGCGCGATCCGCGCGCCGAGCGCACCGCTCCAGGAATGCACGACGAAGACCGCGCGATCGATCCCGAGCTTACGAAGCGCCTCGTCGATCATCCGGGCCTGGATCTGCGGCGTCGAATCGTGCCGCCGCATCCGCGTGCTCCAGCCGTGACCGGGACGGTTGATCAAAATGACGCGATGGTCTTTGGCCAGGAGGTCGCCGAGCGGACGCCGCATCGCTTCGAGATTGGAGCTCGCGCCGTGCAGCATCACGATCGGCACGCCGGAACCACGCGGACCGATATCGACGACGTGAAGCACAGCGCCGTCGACCTCGACCATCCGGCCCTGAGGCGGAAAGGCGCGTTGCACGGCGAGGACGCCGGCCTGCGTGGCCAGCGCCAGCAGCACCAGCGCGGTCACGACTGACATCACGATCATGGAGAGAATCCGGACGGTCCAGGGCACCTGGCAGTTACGAGACTAGCGGGCGGCAATTTCGCTTCGTGGAACCCGGCGCTCCACTTGAAATGCCGGGGCTGTGGATATGTGCATAATTCAAGCATGAAAAAATGCAATAAAATCAATGGCATTCCCCGCAGCGCGCAAGCCTCGGACCAGCTTCATGCAGTCGTCATCGCGGCTTCCATATAATCGCCACGGTCGGTTCCGCCATCTAGGCGCGGGTGGGCGCCGATCCTCCTCGCAAACTCCAAGGGGATGCGGGAAAGGCCGGCAGGATTTGTCCTGATTTGAACCGGAGAATGTCGATGAGCTTCAGATCCAAAGACACTGCGATCGACGAGATCGTGGCGAGCTGCAACGGTGACCTGCGCGGTGCAGTGCGGGCACTGCTTCTGATCAACGAGCATCTCGAGACGGAGCTTGCAAAGGCTTACGCCGCGGCCGCCGATCACGGCCTTGTCGAGCGCGCCGGTAGCGTCCTGCACTAAGTGCAGGCTAGTTCGTTCCGTCCTCGTCCTTTTCCTCGTCGGGTGTGGCCGCAGGGCAGGCGCGGATCGTCGAACGGGCAAGCTTGGCATCGGCCCTGGATTTGTAGGGACCGTCGCCGAACCAGATGTCGCCGATGATCACGGGATTGCTGGTTACGATGTTGCATTTGCCCGTGGCGCGATTGCCGACCACCCAGAACAAGCCGTCGGCGAGGCTCACCGAGCCCGACGCGAGCAGCAATACACCTGCAAAGATCAAACGCTTCATGGCCGTGCTCCTGCCATGCAGGTAGGCCTGCGCGCGCTTCAACAATACCCCTGAGAACGCCGCACGTGTGATCGTGGTTAATCCGCGCACGCTGCAATCACTCGGGAAATGATCAACTTGTCCGCTAGATGTCGCGGCCTTCGACCTTCTCGGTCAGCGCCTTGACCTGCTCGGGGATCTTCTCGAGGTGCGGATTGACGGCGAGCGCCTTGCGGTAGGCCTCGAGCGCACGTTTCTCGTCACCGACCTCCTGCATGATCATGCCGAGGCCTGCGAGCGCGCCGAAATGGCGAGGCTCCCGGATCAGCACCTCGCGGATGTCGGCAAGCGAGCGGCCGTAGTCATTCTGCATGTAGTAGAGCGTGGCGCGCCGGTTCCAGGCCTCGATGTAGTCGGGCCTGAGCTTGATGACCGAATCCAGCAGCTTGATCGCGATGTCGATCTTCTGCGCGTCGACCGCGGTCTTGGCCCGCGCCATCAACAGCGATGCGGTGTCGCTCGGGGTCTGGATCCAGATCGCCCAGATCCGCGCCTCGACATGCTTGGCGCTGGCCTCGTCGGGCGCGGCCTTCAGCGCGCCGAACAGGAAATCGAGATTCTTGCTGCGGTCGACCTTGGGCAGCTTGGCCGGCGCCTCCGGCAGCTTCTTCTGTTCCTTGCCGGGAGGGGCAGGCAGCTCTTTCTGCGCCAGGGCTGGCGTAAGGCCAGTGGCGCCCAGCACAAGGGCCAGACACAGGGTGCGCGCGAAAGGGAAGCTCACTGCCAGGAATCTCACTGCCATGCGCAAAGTCTAAACGCGCAAAGCCGCCCTTGCAAAGCAAAGGCGGCGTCAAACTCGTGTGAGCCGTGGTCTTGCGGGGCGCGCGCGCGGCGACCGCGAGGGCAATATCAGCCCTGGCGAGCCTTGAAGCGGCGCTGCACCTTATTGATCACATAGACCCGACCCTTGCGGCGGACCAGGCGGTTGGCGCGATGGCGACCGCGCAGCGACTTCAACGAGTTACGGACCTTCATGGCAGAATCCTGAACGTTCGAAAGGCCGTGTTCGGCACTACCGTTTCGGCACGCGCGAATGTGGCAAAATGAGATCTTTCCCGCTGGCGGACCGACCGCCCGGGACGGGGCGGTTCTTAAGGCATGGGAGGACCGGATGTCAATGTTAACTGCCCGGTTCCGGACCAGCAAATTCTGGAAAACAACCCCATGCAAAGTAGAAAGCAAGTAGAAACGGCCGGATCGGCCCGATCTACACATTTGTCGACTTGGGGCTTCGCTTCGACGACGTGCCTTGCCAAATTCGTTATATCATATAATCAATTCGACAACCCGTCGGGAGGAAACCAATGCCGAAGCTGAAGCTGCCCAACATCGACGATGTCGTCGCCATCGACATCCACACCCACGCCGAGGAGCCTTGCGGCACCCATCCCGACGACGGCTATGACGATTTCCAGGCGCAGATGGCGGACTATTTCAAGTCGCCGCACAAGCATCCGCCGACCGTGCCGGAGACCGCGGCCTACTACCGCTCCAAGAATATCGCCGCGGTGATCTTTCCGGTCGATGCCGAGCGCGAGACCGGCTTCCGCCGCTACAAAAATGAGGAGATGCTGGAGATCGCCTCCGACCATCTCGACGTCCTCATCCCCTTCGTCTCGATCGACCCGCACAAGGGCAAGCTCGGTGTGCGCGAGGCGCGCAAGCTGATCGAGGAATACGGCGTCCGCGGCTTCAAATTCCATCCGACCATGCAGGGCTTCTACGCCAACGACCGCATGGCCTATCCGCTCTACGAAGAGATCAACAATGGCGGCGCGATCGCGCTGTTCCACACCGGCCAGACCGGCGTCGGCTCGGGCATGCCCGGCGGCATGGGCATGCGGCTGAAATATTCGAACCCGATGTACATGGACGACGTCGCGGCAGATTTCCCCGACCTCAAGATCATCCTCGCCCATCCCTCCTTCCCCTGGCAGGAGGAAGCGCTGTCGGTCGCGACCCACAAGCCGAACGTCTACATCGACCTCTCGGGCTGGTCGCCAAAGTATTTCCCGCCGATCCTGGTGCGCTACATCAACTCGATCCTTCAGGACAAGATGCTGTTCGGCTCGGACTGGCCGGTGATCACGCCGGACCGCTGGCTGTCGGATTTCGCCAAGATCGAGATCCGCGACGAGATCCGGCCGAAGGTGCTGAAGGCCAACGCGCGAAAACTGCTGGGGATCTAGTCGCGCACTCATCGCCACGGCGCATTGAGGGCTTCGACCGGTTGCCGAAGCCCTCACGCTCAGGCGCTCAAGGCCTCGCTGAGGCGGGCAAGGCGGCCCTAAAACTCGAGCTTGTCGCGGATGGCGTCGATTCCGGCCCTGGCGCAGGCTTCGTCAGCATCACCGCCGGGCGCCCCAGACACACCGACGGCTCCGACCAGCGAACCGCCCGCTTCGACAATCAATCCGCCACCTATAATGACCGCGCCGGGGAGATTGCGGATACCGGCCTGCATCATGCCAGGTTGGCTGACGGCATTCAGTTCGGTGGTGCTGGTACGGAATGTTGCTGCGGTCCACGCCTTGCCCGAGGCCGTTGAAACGGTGTGAGCACCTGCGAACCTGTCACGAAGGATCACCTGTGTCCCCCCGAAGCGATCGACGACCGCGACGGCTACCTGGTACCCGCGTGATCGGCAGTCATCAAGCGATGCCCGGGCCAGATCAAGCGCCAGCTCGGGACTCAGGGATTTGTAGGTCGCGAGCGGCTCCTGCGCCATTGCCGGGTGCGCGAGCATCAACAGGACGGTGGCCGCAAGCAGGGTTCGAGCGAGCATGGTTTCTCCGACGTGAGCGGGTCGACGCCGATGTTAACCTAGTTCAGCACACCGTATGTCAGGTCGTCGAATACGGTGACACTGTCGGCCTTGGTCCACAAGCCGATCATGCCGGCCTCCCTGATCGATTCGTCCTCGACCTCGAACATCGGCTTGCCGTCATACGTCACCTTGAATAGCTTTCCCGCGAATTCGCAACGTAGGGAATGCCATTGACCTGACGGCACCGATACCTTGACGCCATAGCCGCCTTTCCGGCCGACGATATCGAGCGCGCTGCGAACACCCTTGATCGTCTTATAGAGCACAACATTGTCTTCAAGCGCGTTGGCCCGCACGACATAGTAATTGTCGGCATCCTTTGCGCGCCAGACAATACCGGCCGCACGATCCTCGGAGCCTGCGATCGCCTTGAACTTGACCTCGACAAACCCGTCTATGATGCTGGTACCGTTCCTGAGCGCCACTGGAAACGTCGCCTGACCGGATTGTTTCAGGACGTTCGGCTTGCTTGGCGCCGTCGACTCCACCTCGACCGTCCATTTGGGCTGGCCACGACCCGTCATCGTCAGAGTCCAGCCTTCGGGCGCTGCGCCGGTTGCTGCGTTGTCAAAATTTACAGTTTCTGCCATCGCGTTTCCTCCCACCAACAATAGGAACAACGCCGCCCCCAACAGCGCTACGCTCATTTTTTGCACAACGTCTAAGCTTCCCGCCTGTATTGATCGTACAGTGTTGCAGCGTTGTCCCATTTGATCGCTTCCATGTAGATATCGACATACTTCGCGGCCGCCGCGCCATAATCCATGTGATAGGCGTGCTCATACATGTCGAGCACCAGCACGGGGCGTCCGCCGGCCAGCGTCGTCGTGTGGTCGGCGGCCCACTGATTGACCAGCCGCTTGTCGCGTGGTGAGTAGGAAAGAATCACCCAGCCGGAGCCGCCGCCTTCGGCCTTGCCCATGGCGGAGAACTCCGCGCGCCACCGCTCCATGCTGCCGAAATCGCGCGCGATCGCGTCGGCAAGTGGTGTGCTCGGCTTGCCGGCACCGCCGAGCCCGTCGAAATAGATTTCGTGGAGGATCATCGAGTTTGACGCGACGAGTTCCTCGCGCTTCAGGCCGTTGATGACGAAGTTCGGAGCTTTTGCGAAGTCGAGCTCGGCGAGTTGCGTCCGATCGCGTTGAGTCGCTTTACGGCACCGACATAGTTGTTCTCGTAGTGGCTGACGAGCACCTTCTCCGAGATGCCGGCAATGGATTTCGGATCGAACGGCATCGGCTTGGGCTGGTATGGCATTGGCCTGGCTCCTGTTGGCTGGTTGGCTTGCGCAAGGGCTTGCGTCCCCGCGAGTATTGCAGTCGATGCCGCGGTGGCCCCCACGCCCCTGATGAAGTCTCGGCGGTCGGTATTCGTCGTCATGGAGTCCTCCACTTCATCGTTGTCCCCGACTTGCCCCGCGTGCTCGCTAGCTCTTGGTGCTCGCCGTCTTGTCGAGTGCGCAAATAGACCGCGCGGCCCTTGTCGATACGGACATCGACGAGGGTCGGCGCGCTGGCGGCACCAATTGACGGGACAATTTCTCTGATGAGATCGAGATGAAAGAAGACATGCGGCGTCCTTGGTGACCAGGACGCGATACTTGGGCATGTCGCCTCGCGGGGAGATCGCAAATCCCCGTACCCTGAATTAAACGCCTGCCGGCGGCAGTGTCAATCTGCTGCGCGAGGTCGACGGGGTGACGATTGTTTGAAGAAGGTTCCGACCTTGTCGAGTACCGGGCCGTTTCGGTATTGTCCGTGCGCCACCGCAAAGTCCCAAAGGAGCGAGCCATGAGCATCAAGGCCGTCGTCTTCGACGCTTACGGAACGCTGTACGAAATCCAGTCGGTCGCAGAGATCACCGAGGATGCTTTTCCGGGCTATGGCGAGATCATCACGCAAATCTGGCGGATCAAGCAGCTCGAATACACCTGGTTGCGCTCGCTGATGCGGCGCTACCAGGATTTTTCCGCCGTCACGCGCGACTCGCTCGCCTATACGCTGCGCCTGCTCGGCCTCGCCTACGAAGGCGAAGCGTTCGAGCGGGTGATCGAGAAATATCTGGATCTCGATCTCTATCCGGATGCAGCCGCCGCGCTTGCCGCGCTGAAGCCGCGAAAGCTCGCCATCCTCTCGAATGGCAGTCCGGACATGCTGAATGCGCTCGTGCGCAATTCCGGGCTCGACCGTCTGCTCGATGCCACCATCAGCGTGGATGCGAAGAAGGTCTTCAAGCCATCTCCAGAGGCCTACACGCTGATCGGCGAGACGTTCGGCACCAGGCCGGATGAGGTTCTGTTCGTCTCGTCCAATCCCTGGGATGTCGCCGGCGCGAAGTCGTTCGGGCTGAACGTCGCCTGGATCGAACGTGTGACGCCCGAGGCGATGGCGCTGGCTTGCGTCGAGAACGAACTCGTGGCACCGCTGACGATGTACAAGGCGATCCGGACCCAGATGGACGAGCTTGGGTTCGCGCCGGATCATCGTGTCCGCGCGCTCTCGGAACTGCCAACGGTCGCCTAAGCATCGCCGCCCGCCCATGAGTCTGGAATGAGCTGTTTGGAATGAGCCTTCAATCCGTTCGCGCCTTCTTCGCCGAGAAAGCCCCCGACATCTCCGTCATCGAATCCCCGATCAGCTCGGCCACGGTGCCGCTGGCCGCCGAAGCCTATGGCGTCGAGCCCGGCCGGATCGCCAAGACCCTGTCGTTGCGCATCGGGGAACGCGTGATCCTGATCGTCGCCGCCGGCACCTCGCGCATGGACAACAAGAAGGTCAAGGCTGCGTTCGGCGGCAAGCCGAAGATGCTGGGGCTGGAAGAGGTCGCCGAGATCACCGGCCACGAGGTCGGCGGCGTCTGCCCGTTCGGACTGAAGTCGCCGCTGCCGATTTATTGCGACGTGTCGCTGAAGGCGTTCGACGTGGTGGTGCCCGCCGCAGGCTCGACCCACAGTGCCGTACGCATCACGCCCGAGCGGATGGCGGAGCTCACCGCGGCCGAATGGGTCGACGTCTGCGAGCACAGGCCTTAAGGCGACTCTGGCCTGCACTCATGAACCGGGGCGCGGAGGACGGCCTCAGGTCGGCTTTGGCACTTGGCTGACCGCATTCGTTGCACGGTTATGACGGTTTCGGGACTGGACGACCGGTCGTTGAACCGCGATGGCGCCAGATGCGATGCCTGATGCAATTGCCGGTCAGGAAGGCTACCATACGGACCATGGCCGACGACAAGGTGAAACGACGATTGACCACCGTCCTGTGCGCTGATGTGCAGGGCTATTCTCGCCTCATGGAAGCAGACGAGACCGGAACGTTGGAGACGCTGCGCCGCTACCGCACTGCCTTTGCGGGACTGGTGGAGCGCCATGACGGCCGGATCGTGAATACCTGGGGCGATGCTGTGATCGCCGAGTTCGCCAGCGTCGTCGAGGCCGTGCAATGCGCGGTCGAAATTCAGCAGGAAATTTCCAACCAGGATTCGGACCCACCTCACGCGAACCCGATGCGGTTTCGCATCGGCATCAACCTCGGCGATGTGATGGTGGACGGGTCCGACATCTATGGCGACGGGGTCAATATCGCGTCACGGCTGCAAGAGCTCGCCGAACCCGGCGGCGTCGTGATCTCAAGCTCCGTCTACGATCAGGTGCACAACAAATTGTCCGTTGGCTTCGACTGTCTCGGCCAGCGACCAATGAAGAACGTTGCTCCCATGACCAGCTATCGCGTGGCCATGAGCGGCCAAAGCGCTGGGCGACGGAGCTTCCCGGTTGACGAAAGCCTCCCTCCGCAGGGGCGGGCAGTTGCAGATTCGGAAACTGGCGCGCGATGGATTGACAGCAGGCACGAGCCATCCACCTGGATGGGCTTCGTCTCGGATTGGCTGGCGAAGCTGCCCCGCCCGGTCGCAGTGGCCCTCACGGTTTCGGGCTTTCTGATTCTGATCAACGTTTTCACCGGCATGCACAAGATCTGGTTCCATTGGCCAGTCGCAGCATTGCTCTTCGGTGCCCTCTTGCGGACAGCGCTCCGGCAGCGACCCGAGCCGAACAGCAAGCGGGAGCGCCAAACGAGTCGGGAGTGAGACGGTCGCTTCAGGTTATGACTTGAGCATGACTTCTTCGGAAAATCGCATCACACTTTTCCGGATCATGCTCTAGTCGTTGTCATCATCATGGGGACGTGGTGGCGCGGCGACAGCCGGCGGCGCATTGTTGTAGCGCGGCGGCGGCACAGCCCGGCCGCGCGGGACAGGCTGCTGAGGCTGAGCCTGGTTGTTCGACTGGAACACCGCCCGGCATGCGCTCGAAAGCTGCGGCGTGTTCTGCTGCAGGCAGGCCACAATGCGGTTCGTATCCGGAATCTGGTCGCTGCACAGGCGCCAGACATCCGGCGTGCACGCCATCTGCTGTTCCATTGTGCCGCGATAGTCCTGGGCTGATGCCGCGCCCTGCGCGACGATGCCGCTGACTGCAAGCGCCAGACCCAGCGCAATTCGCTCTGTTCGCATGTCCCGATCCTTCTCGCTTTCCTTGATTTGTCTTCAATCAATGAGACGCGGTCAGGTTCTGAACCAACAAAATAATGTGAAAGTGCGACGGGAACCTATTCCACCCGGCCGATCTTCTTCACCGCCGTGATCAGCCGCGCGCTGTCCGTCGCCACGAATTGCGAGAATGCCGGCGCGTCCTGATAGGCGGCCAGACTGCCCGAGGCCTCGAAGCTCCTGAGCACATCCGGGCTCGTCATCACCTGCGCCATCGCTTCGCGCAGGCGGCTCGCGACCGGCGCAGGAAGCGCACTCTGTGCAAAGAGCCCGGCCCAGATGTACATCTCGACGTCCTTGTAGCCGAGCTCCTGGAAGGTCGGAACGTCGGGGAAGCTCGAGATGCGCTGTGCGCCGCAATTGCCGAGCACGCGCAGCTTGCCGTCGTCGACCTGCGGCTTCAGCGTGCCGGGCGCGGCTGCTATCGCCTGCACGGTGCCGCTGAGCAGCGCGGTCAGCGCCGGGCCCGCGCCGCGGAACGGAACATGCAGCAATTTGATATCGGCGCTGCTCGCGAACATCTCCATCGCGACATGCAGCGTCCCGTAAGGACCGGACGAGCCGTAAGTGATCTGGCCCGGCCGCTTCTTCGCATCCTCGACAAAATCCTGCGCCGTCTTCCACGGCGCCGAGGCCGGCACCGCGAGCAGCGTGGGATCGGCGAGGACGCGCGCGATCGGCATGAACTGCGAGACTTCGTAGGCAACGGGTCGGTCGAACAGACGGTCGGCCTCGGGAAGCACCGCGAGCGAGGACAGCGTGATCAGCAGCGTGTAGCCGTCGGGCTCTGCGCGCGCCGCCGCGGCATTGCCGACCGATCCGCCGGCGCCACCGGCGCGGTTGTCGACGATGACGGGCTTGCCGAGGATCCGCTCCAGTGCCATCGCGACGGGACGCGCGGCAAGATCAGCCTGACCGCCGGCTGGAAACGGCACGATCATGGTGATGTTGCGCACCGGATAGGTTTGCGCGAAGGCCTTGTCAGGTAAAGCAGCCCGCAACAACGGCAATGCCGCAGCGGCGCGCAAGAGATCGCGTCGATCCATCATGGTCCCCTCGCCCCCGATTATCTTTGTTTCGCTGGCAGCCTAACCGGCCGAGCGGCAAGAACAAGGCGTTTACGAAGTATTGACCATGTTCGGCCCGGCCCGGAACGCTTCCCTGAACCCGCTGTTGCCCTCTTGAGGGAGTGAGTGATGCGGAATCTTGCGACCATCGACGTCGCCCTGGACGAGATGCTGGTGAATCTCGCAGCGATCGTCCTGCGGCTTTCAAAGCCCGAATTGACGCGAACGCCGGAAGCGCGGCGCGCCCTGGCGCAATCGGTCCATCAATACACCGCCTGCGCGGCACGCTCGAACGACCCGCGCGTTCACGAATTGAAGACGCAGCTGGAGGGGACGCTGAAGCCAGCCTTGCGCATTGTCGCGATCAACGGCGTGAAAGTGTCGTAGTCAGGTCCAGTCATTGCGAGAAGCAATGACGAATTGTTGAGGCGGCTCGCTCTACGACGTCTTTGCTTTCCCGCGAGGCCGCCGCTTGCAGGTGCCCGGCAGCTTCGCCGCGAGAAAATCGCCGAGCGCCTCGACGCGTGCGGGGCGCGGGCCGCCGGGTGGGGTCACCAGATGCACGGCGCCTTCGGCCTGCTTCCAGTCTTTCAGGATCACCTCGACCTCGCCGGACGAAATCGCCTCGCCGACGATGAACTCGGGCAGCTCGGCGATGCCGAGGCCGGCGATCAGCGCCGGCATCACCGCCTCACCGTTGTTGACGCGAAGCTGTCCGCCCGGACGGACGCTGGCCTGCTCGCCTGCCGAATTGGTGTAGTTCCAGACATTGGGCGTGGAGAGATAGGCGTAGCTGAAGCATTTGTGTTCGGCGAGATGCATCGGATGCGTCGGCCGGCCATGTTTCTTGAGGTAGGACGGCGCGGCCACCGTGAAGCGCGGCATGGTGAAGAGCCGCCGTGCGATCAGCGAAGAGTCCGGCAGACGCGCGATCCGCACCGCCATGTCAAAACCCTCGCCGATCAGATCGATCGTCGCATCGCTCAGATGCAGATCGACCGAGACCTCCGGATAGGTTTCGAAGAACTCCGGCAGCAACGGCGCCACCGCCTTGATCCCGAACGTCATGGGCACGGCGAGCCGGACCAGGCCGCGCGGCGCCACCGATTGCGCCAGCGCCTCGTTCTCGGCCGCCTCGCCGTCGACGAGCAGACGCGTGGCGCGTTCGGCGAGCTTGTGCCCGGCATCGGTCAGCGCCAGCCGCCGCGAGGTGCGGTTGAACAGCCGGGCACCGAGCCGTTCCTCCAGCCGCGTGACCGCCTTGGACACCGTTGCCTTGGACATCGCAAGTTCGCTCGCGGCCCCTGCAAACGACCGTAATTCCACGACTTTTGCGAAAATCGCGAGCGCCTCGAAATCGGGGAGTTTTGCCATGTGCGCAGGTCCAATTGGGGTATTTCGGGAAACAATGTGTTTCGACAGTTTCTATTTCTATACCATAGGCGGAGGCTTATCCAAGGGTCATCAGACATTCAGGAATGGAGAAATCCAATGACCAAGAAGCTCTCAGGCAAGGTTGCCCTCGTCACCGGCGGCTCGCGCGGCATCGGCGCGGCATCGGCCCGCGCACTCGCCGATGAAGGCGCGGATGTCGCCATCAGCTATGTCGCCTCGCCCGAAAAGGCCGAGGCGGTCGTCACCGAACTGAAGGCCCGCGGCGTCAAGGCCCGCGCTTTCAAGGCAGACCAGGCCTCGGCCAAGGACGTAACGCAGCTCGTCAATGACGTCGCCAGGGAATTCGGCCATCTCGACATCCTCGTCAACAATGCCGGCGTTGCCGCGGGCGGCGCGATCGACGATGCGAAGGCTGACACGGCCGCGCTTGAACGGCAGGATTCCATCAACGTACACGGCGTGATCGCGGCGATCCGCGCTGCCTCGCAATTGATGGGCGAAGGCGGCCGCATCGTCACCGTCGGCTCCATGCTCGCCGACCGCGCCTCGTTCCCGGGGCTTGCCGACTACGTCGCCACCAAGGCGGCCGTCGTCGGCTACACCAAGGGCGCGGCACGCGACCTCGGCCCGCGCGGCATCACCGTGAACGTGGTGCAGCCCGGCTCGATCGACACCGACATGAACCCGAAGGACGGCGGCGAGTTCGCCGAGACGCAGCGCAAGCAGCACGCGTTGCAGCGCTTCGGCCGCCCCGAGGAAGTCGCCGCCGGAGTCGTGTTCCTCGCAAGCCCGGAAGCCTCCTTCGTCACCGGCACAGTGCTCAACGTCGACGGCGGGTTCGGCGCCTGATCAAGGCGCCAGCCGTTCAACCCAAAGGATCACACAAAGGAATTACGCAGATGATCGAACTCAGACCTTTCGGAAAGCTCGGCGGTGCCGATCACGGCTGGCTCAAGGCCAAGCACCATTTCTCCTTCGCCAGCCACTACGACCCGAACAACATGGGTCATGGCGCCTTGCGGGTGTGGAACGACGACGAGATCGCGCCGAACACCGGCTTTCCCGCCCATCCTCACGCCAACATGGAAATCATCACCTATGTGCGCGAGGGCGCGATCACCCATCAGGACAGCCTCGGCAACGAGGGCCGCACCGAAGCGGGCGACGTGCAGGTGATGAGCGCCGGCAGCGGTGTTCGCCACTCCGAGTACAATCTCGAGCCGACCAAGACCCGGATCTTCCAGATCTGGATCGAACCGACCGCGCGTGGCGGCCAGCCGACCTGGGGCTCGAAGCCGTTTCCGAAGGCGGACCGCACCGGCAAGCTCGTCACCATCGCCAGCGGCGACGAGAACGACAAGGACGCCTTGCCGATCCGCGCCGATGCGCGGGTGCTGGCGACCACACTGAAGGCCGGCGAAACGGCTGAGTATTCAGCTCAGAAGTCGCGCCACCTTTATCTCGTGCCGGCGGCAGGCGCGGTCGAAATCAACGGCGTGCGCGTCAACGCCCGCGACGGCGCCGCGATCCGCGACGAGGACAAGCTGAAGATCACGGCGCTGGAAGATTCCGAGCTCGTGCTCGTCGACGCGGCCTAACAACGCGCTTCGTCATGGCCGGGCTTGTCCCGGCCATCCACGCCCCATCATGGGCGCACAAGAACCTGGATGCCCGGGACATCTAGCGCGAAGACGCGCTTCGCGCTTCTGCCCGGGCATGACGTCCCCACAAACAGTCAACATCGATCCCAACGGAGACCACCATGACCAAAGTTCTCGTCCTCTATTATTCCGCCTATGGCCACATCGAAGCGATGGCCAACGCTGTTGCCGAAGGCGCGCGCGAGGCCGGCGCCACCGTCGACATCAAGCGCGTGCCCGAGCTGGTGCCGGCCGAAGTCGCCAAGGCGTCCTATTACAAGGTCGATCAGGCAGCACCCGTCGCCAAGATTGAGGACCTCGTCAATTACGACGCAATCATCGTCGGCACCGGCACCCGTTTCGGCCGCATGGCCTCGCAGATGGCGAACTTTTTGGACCAGGCCGGTGGACTCTGGGCCAAGGGCGCTCTGCACGGCAAGGTCGGCGGCGCCTTCACCGCGAGCGCGACCCAGCATGGCGGCCAGGAGACGACGCTGTTCTCGATCATCACCAATTTGCTGCATTTCGGCATGGTCGTGGTCGGTCTGAACTATGGCTTTGCCGGTCAGATGAAGCTCGACGAGGTCACCGGCGGCGCCCCCTACGGCGCCACCACGATCACCGGCGGCGACGGCAGCCGCCAGCCCAGCGCCAACGAGCTCGCCGGCGCACGCTACCAGGGCCGCCAGATCGCGGAGACCGCCAAGAAACTTCATGGCTGAACTTCATGGCTGAGCGCAGTTAGGCTTTACGTACGAACGACTGCATGGCTGATGCGACGGGGGCGGCGTTCTCATTCGGGAGCGCCGCCCCATCTACGTGGTCAGGATATTTGACCAAAGCGATACGAATGGCTTTCGAACTCTTGTTGATCGCGCAGATGATCCGCAGGCCTGCGCAAGCATTGGCGCGGCGCTGGTATTGCCGCAGCCTGTTCCGCGCCTCACGCGGCCGGCTGCATTGCGCCGGGTGCGCCAAATCGTAAGGCGTGAGCGATCCGTTACGCCTGCGTGAGGTCGGCGTGGGGCTTGATTGAATCCGTCGGGACGGGCGCCGCCGCCGTCGAAAGCCACCAGCCCTCACCGGCAAACCAGCACGTCTCGTCCGGAGCGCCGCCTCTGCGCAGCGACTGTACGCTCTCCCATCCTTTCGCGAACGCCTCGGCCAATCGCCGGCCGGCATCCGCGTCCTGCAGTCCCGCGCAGCCGATGAATTGGGCACGACTCAGGAATTTCGCCGGCCAGACCGCGCCCTCGTCCGGGCGCGTGATCATCAACATGCCACCGAGCATGCCCTCCGGCGCCAGCGGAAACACCAGCCGGCCGCCGGGCCGCAGCGCATCGAGCCATTGCGTGGCCGGCTGCGCCGCGCCCGCACAGACATAGATCACATCCGCGCCCGGTAAATCGGACGCGATGCCCGAGCGATCTTCCAGCTCGACATGCGGGATGTCCTTCAGATTTTCGCGCGCGAATGCCGCCAGGCGTTCGTCGATCTCATAGGCATGGACACGGCCCGAAGGTCCCGCGAGCTCGGCGAGAATGGCGGTGTAGTAGCCGCTGCCGGCACCGATCTGGATCACCGTCTCGCCTTCCCGCACGCCGCAGCCGCTGAGCCAATAGGCGTGCGCGCCGGGCATCCCGATATTGAGGCCGCGCGCCGGATCCAGCGCCAGAAGCGTGTTTTGATAGAGGAAGGCGGGGTCATCGTCGGGCGTCACGACATAGGGATGGCCACCGACGGAGATCGACCACGGTCCGGGTCCGGCGAAGGGTTCGCGCCTGACCGTGCGAAAGGCCTGCTCGATACGGGGATCTGTCGTCTTGGCCGCAGCGCAGATCAACTGCGCATAGAATGCGCGATATTTCGCCGAACGATCTTCCATGTCGCCTCCGGAAAGCGGAAGTGACGATAGCACAACGCGCGCGATCATCGAAGCTCGGCGCAATCGAAGGCTTTGTGACAGCCCGGTGACGTGTCGATCGCGCGGGCCACGCCTCAACCGCGTTCGGTCTTCTTCCTGATGAGGTCTTTACCGATCGGTCGCGCCGGCTCGCTCCGCAGCACGAGCGAGGTCGTCACAGCGCCGAAGCCGGCGATACGATCCACGATCGTCTCCAGATCTTCCGGCGCCGGAACCAGCACCTTGAGCACGAAGCAATCATCGCCGGTCACGCGATGGACTTCAACGATGTGCGGAATCTCGCTGAACCGTTTGAGGCAGGTCTTGATGTGCTCATGCGACGTGCGCAGGCGGACCAGCGCCATCAGGCCGAGCCCTAGCGCGCGCGGATTGATGCGGGCGCCGTAGCCTTCGATAATCCCGGCTTCCTCGAGCCGCTTCACGCGCTCGGAGATGGCCGGCTGAGACAGCCCGACGGAACGGCCGAGCTCGGACAGCGGCACGCGCGCATTGGCCTGCAATGCCTCCAGGTCTTGAGATCCTTGGTGTCAATGCTTCCGAAGCGATCCAAGACAATTCTCCATTCCACCTTGAGATCATCGGCAGATGATCTCTTTCGCCGATGACTTGCCATGTGACGCAGCACCAAGACCGGCCACACTGCACGTGCATCTCAGATATCACGGGACGATCATGCACGACATCATCACCTTGCCCGGCCTCGGCGGCTCCGCAGAAGCTCATTGGCAGACACTCTGGGAGCGCAACGATACACGTTTCACGCGGTTTCAGCCGGCGAGCTGGGACCGGCCGGAGCTCGCCGATTGGGAGCAATCCCTGGAGCAGGCGGTCGGGCGCTGCGCGAAACCGCCGGTGCTGGTCGCACACAGCCTCGCTTGCCTGCTGGTGGCGCACTGGGCCACGCGCTTCCCATCCACGATCGCGGGTGCTTTTCTGGTCGCGGTGCCCGATCCCGATGGCGCCAATTTTCCCGCGGAGGCGGCTGCGTTCAAGCCGGTGCCGGACCGTACGCTGCGCTTCCCCTCACTCATCATCGCCAGCACCGACGATCCCTTTGGCAGGCTCGATAAGACGCAGCAGCGGGCGCGTGCCTGGAAGTCCGGTCTGATCGGACTGGGCGCCCTTGGCCACATCAATGCGTCGAGCGGGCTCGGCGACTGGCCGCAGGGTCGCGCGCTGCTGGACGCCTTCAGTGCCGGCCTTTCGAGATGACGCGGGTACGGACGGCCTCCGTCACCGCATCTTGCGTATCGCCCGGCTGGCGAAGGCGGCGAGCCTGGGATAGCGACGCAGGTTCTGCGCGGCATGGTCGCGCCATGCATAGGGAGCGCCGCGCCAGGACAGCGCGATGCTGACATCGGTCAATGCGACCTTCGCGGCGCCGAAGCGGCGCTTGTAGTCCTGGTTGCCGATGCTGAGATCGAAACGGCGCACGCCCTCTGCATGCAGCGCCGCCATGGTACGCTCGGTGACGAGCAGCCCCGGCGAGCAGTTCGACCATGAATCGCCGGCGTGGCTGATGCGCAGGAGGAAATAGCTCGCACCAAACCTGACGCCGAACGTGGTGGCGACGACGGCCTCGTCGCAGACCAGCGCCGAGATGACGGCATAGCCCTCCGCGATACCCTGACGGGCGACCTCGCGATAGAATCGGGCATGAGCGTCGTCGTTGAGGACGAAGCGCGAGCCGAGCTTTCGCATGCGGGCCTGCTGCTGGACATCCATTATGTCCAGCAGCTCCCGCGCACGCGCGACATCCACGGCGATCTCGAGCCGCGCGCCGGCATGACGGCTGAAGACCCGCCAGCAGCGTGGCATCTGCATGCGCTTGATCGAGGCCCGGTAGGCTTCATAGTCGTCGCCCGTCAGCACGAGATTGCCGTTGAGCGAGCAGGATCCGATCCGTCCGAGCGACACCAGCGGGTTCGGCTTGCCGCCGACATGGGCCGGCATCTTCTTCAGCCGCAGCAGATCGAAGCAGTCGGGCAAGGCGCGCACAGCGTCGACCAGCGCCCTGCCGATCGCATCCGTCGCCGCAGCGTCCAACGCGGCATCGAGCGCCAGGATCGGCGCGTTGTTGTCGGAGACGCCGAGGTCGGCGAATTCGACGATGCGGATGCCGCGCCTGATGTGGCTGATCATCGGCACCACCGCGATGTCCTTGCCGGTCGCGGCATCGGAGATCAATGCGATCAGCGGTGCAAAGCCGTGAAACGCCTCGTACCATGCGCCGAGCCAGTAACCGTGCTGGAATGCGGTGCGATGCCCCACGCTCAGGCGCGATGCGGCCTGCCGCCAGTCACGCACGAAATCGACAGCGATTCCCGACGTGCTGGACACAAGACCATCTGATTGCTCGACGCTGAGAAACGTCATCCGCGGGACATGCGATTACTGAATGTTTCCAGATAGATTATGTTTGTCGCAGACCACAAGTGACGTAACGGCTTATCGTTAAGCCAACATCACTATCGCTCCGGCTGCGACAAGCTGTCAGCGCTCCGGTTCCGTCTGTTCGACGCATTGGAACCTGGCGAGGAAATGCAGGCCAGCCACTGCAAGCGCGAACATGAACCAGATCGGGTTCTGCCGTTCGAGCTGGAAGGTCTCGGTGGCCCCGTAATACAAGCCGAACAGCCATACGGTGAGGAACAGTTTTGCCAGCGCGCGACTACGGTTGTGAGCCTGGGCCGACTGGAAATTGCCGAGCGGTGCGAGCACGAAGACGAGGATCACGAGCATCAGCCCCGGCAGGCCGATGGTGACCGCGAGGTCGAGATAGCTGTTGTGGCTGTGCGCGGCGGACGTCGCCCATTCGGACCCCTGAGCGGTCTGCCGCGCGGTCACGTCGTCCCAGAACGCCGCATAGCCGTGACCGATGATCGGCTTCTCGGCGACGGCCGCGAGCGCGAATTCCCATATGGCGGACCGGCCGGTGAAGGTGGGATCGAGGGGAAGCAGCCGCGTCAGCGCCCCGAGCGTCGGGCTCAGGACGCTGCCGACCGTCAGCAGGTTCATCACGATCAGCGGCACGAAGCAGATGAGCCGCTTCAGCCACAGGCCTGGCGTGACATAGACCAGCGAGGCGAGCGCGTAGATCGCAAGGCACAGCACCGTCGACGTCTTGCCGCCGGTGAAGATCAGGAAGATGCCGGCCAGCGCAGCGATCGCGGGACCCATCACGAACGACCCGACGCCGCAGAGGTAAATGCCGACATAGACCAGGATGGTCATCACGGGCGAAGCGATGTTCTTGTGGCCGAAGCTGCCGCGCCAGTCGCCGGCAAGCTGCGGCTCGGTGAGATCGAGCGCGGTGTGCATCGAATATTGCGGCGCGAGGAAGACGCCGAGATAGCACAGCACCAGCAGCACGAGCGCGGCTCCGCCTAGGCACAGATTGAAAGTCCGCTGTGTCGGCGGCAGCAATGGCAACAGCATGGCGAGCGACGTCACGCTGACCGCCAGCACGAAGCGCTGGATCGAAACGCCACGACTCTCGGAGAGGACGATGTTGATCAACAGCCAGCCGACGAGGCAAAGATGCAGCGGCGTCACCAGGCTCTTCAGCGCGGGCGCATCGGTGGCGGCGACGAACAACATCGCGACCGCAGCCAGCAGACCCCAGGATATATAGGTGAGCGCCATGCGCCCGCCGACGACCGTGGTCACATCCTCGTTGCGAAGGTCGGGAAACGGATCGAGCGTGATCAGCACCAGCAGCAGCGCCGCAACCGCGACGAGGCAGCGCGCCGCCTGCGCGGCATTCAGCCCCGCGAGCCCATCGTGCAGGACGCGGCCCAGCGTTCGGGTCTCCACGTCGGTCATGTCAGCGGCGCTGCGATCCATGGCTCAAGGCAGGTGATGAAGCCGGGGAAGCTTTGGGTCTAGCCCATCCTTGTTAAGCATCCGTCAACCAATAGGCCGGAGGCCTGCGTTGCCGCCTGCGGCCGCACGATGCTGCGCGCGATCTCGTAATATTGCAGCGCGCGCTGCTCCAGCGTGAGATTGTCGAGCACGAAGCCGCGCGGATCGAACGCATCAGCGGTGCACCCGGCCCAGAAACTGTCCAAGCCCGCCTCGAACCCCGCGATGTCGATGAACTTGGCACCGCAGCGGTCGTCCCAATACGGCACCGACGACACCGGTTCGAACTGGACGCGGTGCGGATAATAATCCGGGTCGCGCCACGGGCCGCCGGGATCCCATGCGAACACCGGCACGCCGCAGGACAGAGCCTGCTGATAGGCGATGCCCTGGCTTTCGTTCTGGCACAGGAAGATCATCGCGCGCGAGCGCGCCAGCGCGGCCTGATAGTCTTCTTCCTTGTAGCTGCCGTAGCGCAATTCCGTGAACGAGCGGCCCTCCTTGAGGAGGCGGGCGCGAACGGGCTCGATCAGCTCCGGTGCATAGCGCTCGCGGTCCCAATGGACCTTGTCGTAGATCAGGACGTCGACGGTCTTTTGCGTCGGCGCCGACGGCGCCCAGAGATCCGTGTCGATTCCGATCGGCCAGGCCTCCGTGTCGGGCCAGTACGGCCGGTACATGTCGACGTACCAAGGGCCGGGCACCACGACCTTCTTCACCGGCAGCCGCTTGAACAGATCAGGATCGTCCAGCGGATGATTGTGGGCGGCGACACCGAGCAGGATCGGATTCTTCCACGCGAACTTGTCGAGCAGGAAGGTGCGACCGATGATGCAGGCGAGTTCGTCGGGATGCTGCGCGATGTAGCCGTAGTCGTTGACGCGGTAACGGATGCCGAGCCGGTCGAGCCCCGCGCGGAGATTGAGGAACACGCGAAGCTGCCCGCTCATGCGCGGCTCGCCGAGCAGCATCCGGCGCGCCATGCGCCGCAGATGCCGATCGCCGGGAAACCAGCGATCGTCCTTGTCCTCGTAGAAGAGGTTGAGGACCATGGCATCGGGGTCGTGTTCGAACGTCTTTGCGGGCACTAGATCCATCCGCGGCAAACAGGTCCGCATTCTCGCATGGGACCCGCTGTCGCACTCTTCCAAATTTGCGACAGGCTTAATGCCCGCGGCTTAACGCTAATCTACGAAACCAGAAACACGCAGGCCTTCGCGACAACGATTTGGCATCATTCGCGGCGGGCCAATGTTGCGATTGATCGCCATGTCAGTCGGCAGATGCGCCCTGGTTAACAGACCCTTAAAGGCGAGCCGTGGCTCTGATCACCGCCGAAGATGTTCTCGATTTACCGGCTACCTCGCGCGTCGTTCCGGCGCCGCGTCTCCCGCTGCCGGCCAGCTCGTCCACATCGGTGTCGGTCGTCATTCCCGCCAAGAACGTTGCAGCCTATATCGGCGAAACCCTCGCCAGCGCACTGGCGCAAGGCGAGATCACCGAAGTGATCGTCGTCGACGACGGATCGAGCGACACCACCACGGCCATTGTCCGCGCCATTCGTGACCCGCGGCTGCGCCTGATGACCAACGACTCCGCCGGCGTATCCGCCGCGCGCAATCTCGGCGCACGATATGCGAGCGGCGAATGGCTGCTCTTCCTCGATGCCGACGACCGCCTGCGTCCCGGCGCGGTGGCCGCGCTGCTGGTGGCGGCCCGCAATGCTCCACGCGCGGTTCTCGTCTACGGCGACTACAACACGATCGACAGCGAGGGACGGCAGATCGGCCGGCGGGGCCTGCTGAAGGGACGCCGCAAGCCGTCAGGCGATGTGCTGGCGCGGCTCGCGGCCGGCAATTTCATCGTCAATGGCGGTATCGCGCTCGCACGTGCGGAGGCCTTCCGCGCCATCGGTGGCTTCGACACCTCCCTCAGATATTGCGAGGACTGGCATTGCTGGTGCCGCCTCGCCGCTATCGGCGAGTTCGAGTTCGCACCAAAGCTTCTGCTGGACTATCGCCTGCACACCGCCAACACCATGAATGCGGCCGTGCGGACGCCGAAGGACTTCTTCCCTGCGATCGCGCGGGTGTTCGACGATGGCTTGATCCTGGCGAGACTGCCCGAGGGCACGGCGGCCGGGCTGCGCCAGGCCGCCGAGGTCCATCTCGTCACCTATTCGGCGATGCAGGCCGTCCGCTTCGGCAGATATCGCGACGCCTTGGCTTATCTCGGGATGGTCGGCCGGCGCTCGCTCAAATCGCTGCCCCGCGCCGCGGTCAGGGTCGCCCTCGCCCGTTTG
Source organism: Bradyrhizobium barranii subsp. barranii (assembly GCF_017565645.3). Classification (NCBI taxonomy): domain Bacteria; kingdom Pseudomonadati; phylum Pseudomonadota; class Alphaproteobacteria; order Hyphomicrobiales; family Nitrobacteraceae; genus Bradyrhizobium; species Bradyrhizobium barranii. The sequence continues at coordinate 1,643,658 of NZ_CP086136.1, read as the reverse complement.
GGCATCTGACCCGCGTCACGATACGATTTTCGACGCTTCATAAGGCTTCGGTGCGAAGCCGAACGCTGCGAGCATAGAGCCAAGCGCGACCAGCGCGGGATGCATGGCGACGACGGCCTTCGATGTCGCGAGCAGACGGGCGGAACGCACCAGCGACAGCGGCAGCCGTCCGAGCATCTGCGCGAACACCCGCGCCCGCGCGGGCGCGCTTTGTGCGGCCTTGTACTGCACGCGATAATTGATGGCGCCAATACGCAGGCCACGCTTGGCGATCCAGCCGAGGCTGGTGCGGCTTTGCGGCACGGTCTCGGTGATGATCGCCTCAGCCGTCCAGTGGAAGATCATGCCGGCATCGCGGCACTGCACGAAGAAATCGCAATCGCCGCCGCCGAGGAAATTGAAGCGCAGGTCGAACGCGGGACGATCGAACCGCTCGAACGCCGCACGCGTGATCAGGCAGTTGCCACAGCCATAGATCAGCGGCACCGCGCCGCTGTAATCATAGGCGGGGCAGAAGGCGGGATGACGTGCGAGCCAGGGCTTGCTGTCATCGTCGAAGACCGGCAGCACCGGCCCGCCGACCACGTCGGCGCCGGTCGCCTCCGCGGTGCGAACCATCAGCTCGAGCCAGTCGGGCGAAGCGATCTCGTCGTCGTCGATCATCAGGAAGCGGGTCGCGGCGGGAAACAGCGCCTGGGCCGTCTCGAAGGCGGCGTTGATCGCCTGGCAATTGCCCTGCCGCTTCTCGACCAGGCAAACGCCCTGGAGCCGGCCGTCGGCCAGATACTCCGCGGCAACCGGCGCGCTTTCGCGCCCCGCCGCGTCGTTCTCGACCATGACCACCGCGAAGGAGCGCGGCGTGCGCTGGCTCACGAGCGAGTCCAGTGTCAGCCGCAGATGGTGGGGGCGACGGAAGCAGGGAATACAGACGACGATGCCGACCGACAGGTCGATGACGCAGGAGCTCGCCGCGATCTCCCGGTTGGGATCGCGCACGGCATCCGAGATCCGGCTGGCGGAAAGGTCTGTCGGGATCAGCGTCATGGCATCCTAGATGTCCGATATGTATTGAAAAAGCCCTGCGTCAATCGCGCAGTAATCGGCGCTGTCCTGCGACGGCACATCGCCGCGGGACATATCAGCCCCAAAATGAACGGCGGGCCCGAGGCTCGCGACGGCGCAACGCCGCCGATCTCCCGCCCTCCATACACTTAACCGCTTTTGCGCGTTTCTCCTGCAAGTGCCTGCATACGTGATAGTGCAATTCGCAGTCCATCACGCGGACAACAGCCCAACATGGACGATGCCGTAGTTAACGCCTGCCCGCATTAACCCGACCGTAAGCACCGCGACCGGTGAAGCGGCGCGGCACCGGATTTGCTCTTCGGGCATGCGAGATTTTTCCTGTAAATTTGAGTCGAACAAGCGCGGTCAGAAAAAATGAACAAGCCAGCCTCGATCGATTTCGCGACAGCCACGGCGATCCAAATCCCAACGGCCACGGCACGCACCCAGGCGCTGCACGATCTGGTCCCCGGCGAAGCCCGCGACAGCCTGCTCGCCGTCCACGACGTGCTCCGCCGCGAGCTGCCGCAGGGCCAGCTCGCCACCTACGAAGCCGGCGGCGGCTCGTGCAGTGTTCTGCCACCGGAGCTGCTCAACCGCAGCAAGGTCACCGTCGTCGACATCGACGAGGACCAGGTCCGCAACAACACTTACGCGGACGAGGCGATCCTCGGCGACGTGCAGACTTACAGCTTTGGACGCGAAACCTTCGATCTGGTGATCTGCTACAACGTGATCGAGCATCTGCCCCATGTCGATGCCGCGCTCCTGAATTTCCGCGACGCGCTCAAGCCCGGTGGAATGATCCTGATCGGTGCACCCAATCCGCGCTCGCTGTCGGGCGTCGTCACCAAATACTCGCCGCACTGGTTTCACGTCTGGTTCTACCGGAATATCCGCGGCATCAAGGATGCCGGCCTGCCCGGCGAGCCGCCGTTCCCGACCTTCTTCCATCCGCTGGTGACGCTGCCGCGGCTCGAAGCATTCGCCGCGGCCAACGGCCTCGAGATGATCTACCGCCGCGAGGTCGAGAGTCCGCGCTATCCCGAGATGCGCCGGCGGAAGCCGCTGTTCGCCGCTCTGGTCGATGCCGCCGCCGCCGTGATGAACGCCGTGCTGCCGGGCGGGATCGACGTTCGCCGCGGTGATTACCACGTCATCCTGCGGAAGCGCTGACAATCATGACACGCGCGCGGTCCATCGCAGGACGAGCGAAGCCTTGCGGCCTCGCTGCGCGCGGTAACGAACCGTTAATCCCTTGGGGACCTCAGCGTCATCGCGACGCGTCGAAGAGTGGCATGCGCTTAAACGCTTTGTTTGCCATTTCGGTGAATAGTCCCTCAATGAGTATGGTTAATTTTCCCTGTTGCGTTGATTGGGCACCTATATCCCGGGTGCGTGGCGTAAAGCGAAGAGTAACCCCTCAGCCCGCGGTCGTTGGAATGAAAGCTGGGGACTATGCTTGACTACAACCAGCCGATAGATCGGGCCGGACCGGAGGCCCCGCAGCAGAGGCCTCAGACCGGCTTCAACGTGCTGGAGCTCGTCAATCTGCTCTGGCGGCGAAAGATCGCGATTGCCGCTGCCGCGCTCCTCGGCGCGACGCTTGCCGTCACCGCGGGCAAGAGCGTGACGCCCCGCTACACCGCCACCGCCCAGCTCTACGTCGACCCGCGCGAGCTTCAGCTCGTCGATGCGAGCTCACGCCGCGCGCCCAGGACGTCTCCGGCATGGCCATGGTGGTGGAGAGCCAGGCGCGCCTGATTACCTCGAACAGCGTGCTGCTCCAGGTGATCCAGCAGGCCAATCTGGACAAGGATCCCGAATTCGGCGGCGGCGGTGATGCCAGGAGCCTGATGTCGTCGCTGCTCGGCCTGATCGGCCTTCAGCCCCGCGCGCCCTCCGCCGCGGAGACGAAGGAAGTGCAGCTCGCGGCACTCGACGCGCTGAACAGGCACATCACGGTCCGCAAGACCGAGAAGAGCTTCATCGTCGACATCGAGGTCTGGTCGACCGATCCGGCGAAGGCGGCGATGCTCGCCAACACGCTGACAAATGCCTACCTCGCCGAATCCCGCAACTCGCAGGCTTCGGCCGCTCGACGCGCCACCAACGATCTCTCCGGCCGCCTCAAGGAGCTGCGCGAGCGGCTGCGCAGTGCCGAGACCGCGCTCGCCACCTACAAGGCCCAGAACAATTTCGTCGGCACCCAGGACGCGCTGATCAGCGACCAGCAGCTCTCCGCCAGCAACCAGCGGCTTTCCGCGGCCCGCGCGGCGACGATGGACGCACAGGCGCGGCTCGACCAGATCGAGGCGAGCCGGCGCACCGCTGCCGATGCCGGCGCGAATTCGGAAGCGCTGCAATCGCCGACCATCGCGAACCTGCGCGCGCAATATGCCGACGCGCGCAAGAAATATGCGGAGCAGGCCGGCGAGCTCGGCCCGCGGCATCCGGCGCTGCGCCAGACCGAGAAGCAGGTCGAGGATCTCAAGCGCACCATCAACGAAGAGATCGATCGCTTCGCGCAGTCCGCCAAGAACGATCTGACGCGCGCCCGCGACTTTGAAGCCTCGCTCAACCGGGCGCTGGAAGCGCAGAAGCGGCAGAGCGTCCAGCTGAGCCAGGCCGCCGTGCGCCTGCGCGAGCTCGAACGCGAGGCCGATGCCAGCCGCGACGTCTATCAATCCTTCCTCAAGCGCTCGCGCGAGACCGAGGAGCAGGAGACCCTGAACACCTCGGCGGCCCGCGTCATCGGCGAAGCCACCGTGCCGCAGCGGCGCTCGTTCCCGCCGGCGATGAGCATGTTCGCCATGATCGGCTTCATCTTCGGCGCGCTCGCTGCTGCAAGCTGGTTCGTCGCGGCCGAGCTGCTGTCCGCCGGTGCGACCGCGCCGGCAGCGCCCACACCGGCCCGTCGTGAGCGCACGCCGGCACCGCGGCCTCCGCGCGCGCCGGAGGTTTCACGGACACCGGAGGTAGCCCAGCCGCAGCCGGCTCCGCGAGCTCCGGAAATTGCGCAATCTCTACCGAAGCTCGCCGCGCCATCGCTGCAGCCGGAGATGGACGAAAACACGCTGATCGGAAAGCCGCTGATCGCGCGCCTCCAGGAGGCAGACGTCATTCACACGCTCGGCGCCATCCTCGCCACCGGCGGCGGCGTCGATCTGACCCGGCTGGGCTGGCCGACGCTGCGCCCCGGCTTTCCGCTGACGACGCTGCTCAACGCCTGGCGCGACATGCGCACTGCCGTGGCCCGGCGTGCCGGCGGCAAGGCCATGCCGGTCATCGCGCTCGTCGGCGCGGGCGAGACCACCGGGCGCAGCGTGACCGCGCTGAATTTCGCACTCGCGGCCGCGCGCGACGGCGCCCGCGTGCTGATGATCGATGCCGATCATCAGGCACACTCGCTCTCCAACAAGGTGAGCCGCCCCGGCAAGAGCGAGCCGAGCCGACTCGGCTGGCTCTCGATCGGCAGCAAGGCCGCGCGCGAGATCAAGACGGTCAACGGCGTCTCGGTGCTGCCTGCCGCCGATGGCGATGCCGGCAAGGCGACTGCGGGCATCCGCAAGGCCATCGAGCAGGCGCGCGCCGCCGGCGGCTACGATCTCGTGATCCTCGACGGCCCCGTGACGCCGCTTGGTGCGGCCAGCCGCAAGCTGCTCGACGACGCCGACGCGCTGGTGGCGGTGCTGCCGACCAGCCTCGACATCAACGACGGCCTGGAAGAAATCCTGAACACGCTCGGTCGCGCCGAGCGCAAGCTCGTCGGTGTCGTGCTCGACGAGCTCACCCCCGCAACTCAAGCGCGCCAGCGAGGCAGACAATATGCTTGAGCGCCGCGTCAATCTGGACGGCCGGGCCGCAACCGCCGACGTGCCGCGGATCGCTATCGGCGGCCTTCGCATGGCCGCGCTCGACCTGGAAGCAACCGCTGATTTCATGATCGAGGCGACCGATCCCGACAATCGCATCGGCCGTCCGCTGCACCTGACCTCGGCCAATGGCGAGGTGTTGGCGCGCTGCTCGACCGAACCAGAGACCGAACGCCTGTTCCGCGGCGCCGACCTCATCAACGCCGATGGCCAGCCGCTGGTCGCGGCGTCAAAGCTGCAATCCTGGTTTCCGCTGCCGGAGCGCGTCGCCACCACCGATTTGTTCCACGTGGTCGCGCGCAAGGCCGAAGCCGTCGGCCGCACTTTCTACATGTTCGGTGCCAGCGAGGAAGAGAACGCCGCGGCGGTCGCGAATGTCCAGCAGTTGTATCCAAACCTCAAGATCGTCGGGTACAGCCACGGCTATCTGCGCGGCGACGCCCTGCGCGCGAAAGTCGAGGAGATCAACGCGCTCGCCCCGGATTACCTCTGGGTCGCGCTCGGCGTGCCCAACGAGCAGGCATTCGTCGAGCAATACACGCCGCTGCTGACCAATGTTGGCGTTATCAAGACATCCGGCGGCTTGTTCAACTTTTTATCGGGCAGCCGATCCCGCGCGCCGCAATGGATGCAGAAGATCGGACTCGAATGGGCCTGGCGCACATGGCTCGAGCCGCGCCGCCTGCTCTGGCGCTATTTGACCACCAACCCTCGCGCGCTCTATCTTCTCTTCAGCCGCAAACGGCCTTCCAATCGCTGAGAGAAGAGTAGAAGACGACATGACCGACCGACCGACCGTCCTCGTCACAGGGGGCGCGGGCTATATTGGCTCGCATGCCTGCCGCGCACTGTCTGCCGCCGGCTATCAGCCCGTCGTTTATGACAATCTCTCGACAGGTCATCGCAGCTTCGTCGCCGGCCCGCTGGTGACAGGCGACCTGCTCGACGGCGCCGCGCTGGCGCGCGCCTTCGCCGACCACAAGGTCACGGCGGTGATGCATTTCGCGGCGGCAAGCCTCGTCGGCGAGTCCATGACCGACCCGCAGAAATACTACATCAACAACGTCCAGGGCACGCTGTCGCTGCTGCAGGCGATGCGCAACGCAGGCTGCCAGCGCATCGTGTTCTCCTCGACCGGCGCCGTCTACGGCAACGCCGATTCCAAGGAGCTGCCGGAGGACTTCCCCTGCGCACCGATCAATCCCTACGGCGCGTCGAAATGGATGATCGAGCGCATGCTCGCCGATTATCGCGCAGCCTATGGCTTCGGCGCGTTCTGCCTGCGCTATTTCAACGCCAGCGGCGCCGACCCGGCCGGCGGCATCGGCGAGTTGCGTGACAACGAAACGCATCTCATTCCGCGCGCCATGATGGCGCTGCAGGGCCATGTCGACTTCGCCGTGTTCGGCGACGATTACGACACGCCCGACGGCACCGCGATCCGCGACTACATCCACGTCACCGACCTCGCTGCGGCGCATGTCGCAGCACTGAAGCTCCTGGAAACGGGGCATGCCGGCGGCAGCTTCAATCTGGGCACCGGCTCAGGCTTTTCGGTCCGCGAGATCCTGAACGCCATCAGGCAGGAGACCGGGCGCGAGGTGCCGCACACCATGAAGCCGCGTCGCGCCGGCGATCCCACCTATCTGGTCGCCGATGCCTCCGCCGCGCGAAAGGTGCTGAACTTCGTGCCGCGCCATTCCGATCTAAAGACGGTGATCCGGACTGCCTGGGCCTGGCACCAGACGGCGCATCCGCTCAGGTCGCGCTAGACACCCGTATTACGGCTTGCCGGTCGGGCCCCCGAGCGGCTAAAGAGATGATCACAGCCGGCGGCGGCGCATGTCCCGACCGCCGCATGTTGCTCTTATGGCCGCCAATGGAAGCGGCATGTGAGGCTCCGCCAATAGCGCGAGCCTGTTCTTCACAGCGAAGGCCACGATCGAGTCCGGGCATCGGCCTGCTTTCAGGCGCGGCCCAGGGAGCACGGAGCGAATGCATCAGGCCGCAAGCCTGCAATTCGAACGCGTGATGGACGAGCTCGTCCTATGGCACGCCGTGCCGGAGGATGAACGCTCGCCGGCACCGGCCTGGTGGTGGGGACCGGCGATGGCGGTGGTCGACGCGCACGAGCCGATGCGACAGGTGTGGTGTTGTGAGCTAGGCCTCGGCGAGGGCTCAAGCTTTGCCGAAGGTGCGCATGCCCTCCTCGAGCTGTTCGCCGAGCAAACCTCGCAGCCCTGGCCGGATGATTTTCCGCGCAAAGCGGACATCAAGCAAGACAACGTCCGCGAGCTGCACCCGCAGCCGTCAGATGACAGCGCGTTTCAGCCGTAACGCCGCGGCTTCGGTCGCAGCGAGGTCCGGCTCCGGCTGGAGCGGCGGCGCGACAGGCAGCTCGATCGGCCGCAGCAGCTCGGCCATCTGCCGCGCCGGCACCGGCTTGGAGATGAGGAAGCCCTGCATCTCGTCGCAGCCATGGGCGCGCAGGAACGCCTCCTGCTCGGCGTTCTCGACGCCTTCGGCGACCACGGTCATGCCGAGCGCCTTGCCCATGCTGATGATCGCCTGCGCGATCGCCTGGTCCTCCGAATCCTGCGGCAGGTCGCGCACGAAGGAGCGGTCGATCTTGATGGTGTCGATCGGAAAATGCTTCATCAGCGACATGGACGAATAGCCGGTGCCGAAATCGTCGATGGCGAGGCGGATGCCGCGGCTCTGGATGGCGTCCAGCACTTTCAGCGCGCGACCGACATTGCGCATCATCATGCTCTCGGTGACCTCGAGTTGGAGCAGCACCGGCGACATGCCGGAGGCCGCCAGCGCCTCGTCGACGTCCTGCAACAGATGTTCGTCGACAAACTGCCGCGGCGACAGGTTGACCGCCATCGACACCGGCAACAGGCCGCGGCGCTGCCAGGCCATGGCCTGCGCGCAGGCCTCCTTCACCACCCAGCGGCCGATCGGCACGATCAACCCGGTCTCTTCCGCAAGCGGAATGAACTGCGCCGGCGAGATGCTGCCGAGATCCGGGTGCGTCCAGCGCAGCAGCGCTTCCACGCCGGTGATCTGGCCGGTCTCCATGTCCACCTTGGGCTGGTAGTTCAGCGAGAACTGCTCGCGCTCCAGCGCCCGGCGCAGCGCGCTCTCGAGCGACAGCCGCTCGATCGACTGCGTCTTCACCTCCTTGGAGAAGAAGCGATAGCCGTTCTTGCCGTCTTCCTTGGCGAGATACATCGCCATGTCGGCGTTCTTGGTCAGCGTCTGAACGTCGGAGCCGTTGGCCGGATACATCGCGATCCCGATCGAGGCTGTGGTGTGGCATTCGTGGCCGGCCAACTCCATGGGCTCGGCGAGCGCCACGAGCAGCCCGGTCGCGATGCGCTGGACGTCGTCGATCTCACCGCACTGGTCGAGGATCACCACGAACTCGTCGCCGCCGAGGCGTGCGACCACGTCGGTTTCCCGCAGCGCGCCGCGCAGCCGGCTCCCCACTTCGAGCAGGAGCAGATCGCCGGCCTCATGGCCGAGCGAATCGTTGATGACCTTGAAGCGGTCGAGATCGATGAACAACACCGCGAAACGATGATCGTGGCGCTGAGCTTCGTCGATCGCCTCCCGCAACAGCCCGTTGAAGGTCTCGCGGTTCGGCAGGTCGGTCAGGCTGTCATGCGAGGCGAGGTATTCGATCCGCTCGTCGGCCTCGTTCTTCTCGTCGGCGCGATCGAAATTCTCCATCGCGAAGGAGACGTTGTCGGCGAGGCGCTGCAACAGCTCGACGAACTCGGCCGTGAAAGTCTCCTGCTCGGTCGACATGTAGATCATGACGCCGACGGGCTGGCCGTGCGTGATCAGCGGGAACGCCGCGCCCGAGCGCGTGCCGTCACCTTGCAGGACGGCATGGAAAGCGCTCACACGGCTGTCGTTGACATAGTCGTTGCTGACACAGGGCTGCCGGGTGCGGAACGCGGTGCCGCTCATGCCGCGCCCCTCGGGCCGGTCGGCGTCGATGGAGAGACGAACATTCCTCGTGGTCTCGGCGGACGGCCCTGCGGCCGCGACGATCGCGAGCTGGTCGCTGTCGGCCTTGGCGAGCGCAATGGTCGTCGAGGTGAACTTGCCGCCGGTGGACGCGGCCTGACACACCAGCTCGAACAGCTCGGTGCGGGACTTGGCCCGCACGATCGCCTCATTGGTGGCGCTCAGCGCGGCGAACATGCGCGTCAGGCGCTCCTTCTGCGCCTCGGCCCGTGACCGCTCCTCGGCCCGGGCGAAATTGTCGAGCGCAAAAGAGACGTTCTCCGCGAGGCGCCCCAGCAACTGGATGAGGTCGGGCGTGAAGGTGCCTTCGTCCGGCGAAAGGAACAGAAGGACGCCGACGGCATTGGTGCCGTTCTTCAGCAGCGGGAAGCAGCCGCCGGATTTCGTCCCTTGATCCCGCGCGATTCGACGCCAATGCGTCGCACGAACGTCCGTGAGGAGCTCGTTCGCGACGCAGGGGGCCTTGGTGCGAAATGCGGTGCCGGCGAGCCCGCGTCCTTCGGGCTCATCGGCGGACGTCGCGAACCGCCAGTTCTCGACGTGACTGCGGCACTCGCCCTTGGTGACGGCGATGTCGAGATAGCGCCCCGTCGGATCGACCAGGGCGATGGTGGCAGACGTGAACGTGCCGCCGAGCACGGCGGCCTCGCACACGGCTTCGAACAACTCGGCGCGGGACTTCACGCGCATGATCGCTTCGTTGGTCGCGCTCAGCGCCTCCAACATGCCCCGAAGACGGTTGCGCTGCATCTCGGCCTTCGCCTTCTCGTCGGCGCGATCGAAGTTCTCGAGCGCGAAGGCGACATTGGCCTGGAGCCGTTGCAGCAGCTCGACGAATTCGGGCGTGAACGTGCCGCGTTCCGGCGAGTTGAAGAGGAAGACGCCTTCGACGCTGTCGCCATTGAACAGCGGCAGCGCCGCGGAGGAGCCGATGCCGTTCCGACGAGCGTTGGCCGCCCAGGGCGCGATCCGGTCGTCGGACTGCACATCATTGCTGATGCAAGGCTGGCGCGTGCGGAAAGCGGTTCCCGTCAGCCCTCGGCCTTCAGGCACCTGGTCGGACGTGGAGAATTTGAAATTTCGGACCATATCCGCGTTCGGCCCGTAGCAAGCAACGACGCGAAGCAGCTCGGCATCGCGATCGACGAGCGCGATGTTGGCCGAGGTGAACTTGGCGCCTTTCGCCGTCGCTTCGCAAACGAGGTCGAACAGCTCGGCCCGCGAGCGTGCGCGCAGGATCGCCTCATTGGTCGCGCTCAGCGCCGCGTACATGCGCGCCAGGCGGTCTTCCTCCTCGGCGATCCGCGCCTTCTCGGCCTCCCGGTCGAAATTGTCGATCGCGAAGCAGACGTTCTCGGCAATGCGCAGCATGAGTGCGACGACCCCCTCGTCCTTCGCCCAGGACTTGCTGAGGAAGGACAGGATGACGCCGATGCTCTCGCCGTTCCGGATCAGGGGGGCCGCGATGCAGGCGGCAACACCCGTGTTGAGATTGGCCTGCTCCCACGGCGTTCCCCTGGTGCGACGCGCGAGATCGCGTTCGACATGGGGCTTCTGGGTTCGAAACACCTCGCCGGAAATGCCGCGACCATAGGGATTCTCGGGGTCGACGGAGTAGTGGGTCCGGGCCACGATCTCCAGATTCTCGCCGGTGCCGGCGACAGGCTTCAGCCAATGCGAGTCCGGCTCCTTCAGGAGAACGAAGGTCGCTAGCGACTTGCCGCCGTGCACCGAGGCGTCGCACACGAGCTGATACAATTCCCGCTCGGTCTTCGCACGCAGGATGGCTTCGTTGGTCGCGCTGAGCGCGCCAAACATGCGGTTGAGCCGCCGCGTCGCAAGCTCGCTGGTCTGCCGCGCGGTCTCGCGCGCGAAATTGTCCAGCGCATAGGAGATGTTGGCCGACATGCGCTCGAACAGCGACACCATCTGCTCGTTCAGCGAGCCGGCTTCCCTGCGGGTCACATACAGCACGCCGACGCTCTTGCCGTTGCAGAGCAGCGGCAGCGCAGCCGCCGCGCCGATGTGGGCCTTGGCTGCGCCCTCGCGCCACGCCAGCGAGCGAGGATCATTCAGGTAATCGTTGCTGATGCTCAGCTTCTGATTGCGAAAGGCTTCGCCGCCGACACCCGCTCCCTCGGGCGTGACGGAGTCAGTCGTGATCTCGAGCGAACGCAGCCGCGCAACGTCATCGCCGCAACCGGCCGCAAAGCACAGCCGCCGGCCATCCGGCCCCACCAGGAAAACCGCAACGGCCAAAAAGTCTCCGCTCGAAAACCCGGCGTCGCAGACCTTCTGGTACAGCTCGTCCGGCGATTTCGCGTAAAGGATCGCTTCGTTGATGGCGCTCAACGCTGCAAAGGTGCGCGCGAGGGTCGTCTGCACGGTCTCAGCTCCCGGGCATTTCTGCCTAATTCTCCCGGGTGCTTTATGAACGGCGACGGCCTAAGTGGTCGTTATTGCGCGCTGCAAACCCTCGATCAAAGTGAACGAGCTGCGAACGGCCGGCGCCAAACTGTCGGGAATGCCGCCGCACGGGAGGATTCTCCGGCCAAAGGCGCGCTCTCGTCACGAATTTGCAGCCCTGTATTGGTTTACGGGAGATTGATATCGCTCCCACGCTTTGAGACGATGGCTCCCAACAAGCAGCCCGTTAAGGGCACAATACCGAGGGAACACCATGCCCATCGTCAAGGCCGACCGCCTCACGCTCATCAGCGCCGCGCTGCTCCGCGCCGCCGGAGCTTCCGACGAAGAGGCCGATGCGGTGGCCACGGGCTGCGTCAACGCCAACCTCGCCGGTCACGACTCCCACGGCGTGATCGCGGTTCCGACCTACATCGACCGCATCAAGGCCGGCCACATCGTGCCCGGCGCCAAATGGACCATCGTCCAGGAATCGCCGACCACGACCGTGATCGACGGCCAGTGGGGGTTCGGCTTCCACGTCAACGCCAAGGCGATGGCGCTGACGATCGAGAAGGCGAAGACGGCGAACGTTGCCGCCTGCACCGTATTCCGGCAAAGCCATGTCGGCCGCCTCGCCGCCTATCCTCTGATGGCGATGCGCGAAGACATGATCGGGATTGCGACGGCGGATTCCGGCCGCTCGCCGAAGCACGTGGCGCCGTTCGGGGGCAAGGAGGCGCGGCTCGGCACCAACCCGATCTCGATCGCGGTGCCGTCCGATCTCGACGCGCCGTTCTATCTGGACATGGCAACCTCGGCGGTTGCGGCCGGCAAGATCCAGCTCGCGGTCGCCCGCGGCGAGGAGATTCCGACCGGGTGGATCATCGATGCCGAGGGACGGCACACCACCGACCCCACGCAATATCGCAAGGGCGGCGCGCTGCTGCCGCTCGGCGGCACCGAGGGCTACAAGGGCAGCGGCCTCGCCGCCATGGTCGAGGTGCTGTGCGGCCTGCTGACCGGTCTCGGCTTCGGCGTCGAACCGACCGGCCGTCACAATGACGGATGCTTCATGGCGGTGTTCAACGTCGCCGCGTTCCGTCCGCTGAAGGATTTCAAGCGCGAGGTCGCCGAATTCGCGCGCTATCTGAAATCGACGCCACCCTCCGAAGGGAGCAAGGGCGTGTACTATCCCGGCGAGATCGAGGGGTTGCGCGAGCAGCAACGCTTGCGCGACGGCATCGAGATCGAGGATGCGACCTGGGAAAAACTGCGCGCGCTGGCGGGCGAGTACCGGCTCGATACCGTCCTCGATCTGGCCTGACGGAATTTGGGAGAACAGTATGACGCGGCAGATGGTACTGGTCGGCTTCCTCCAGGCGCAGAACTGCACGAATTTGCCGAGCTCGTGGCGGCATCCGGACTCGCGCGACGATTCGATGTCGGCGGACTATTATCAAGAGATCGCGAAAATCCTCGAAGCCGGCAAGTTCCACATGGCGTTCTTCGACGATCGGCTGGCGATGCCCGACCGTTACGGCAACGATCATGCCCACACCGTCGAATACGGCATCCGCTGCGTGAAGATGGATCCGCTGATCGTGCTGACCACGATGGGCATGGTCACCGACAAGCTCGGCCTCGGCGCCACTTGCTCGACCACCTATTACGAGCCGTTCGACGTTGCCCGCCGTTTCGCGACCCTCGATTTGATGTCCGGCGGGCGCGCGGGCTGGAACGTCGTCACCTCGCTCAATGACGGCGAGGCCCTCAACATGGGCCGCGACTCCCATCCCGAAAATGATTCGCGCTACGACCGCGCCGACGAATTCATGGAGGTCGTGCTCGGGCATTGGGACACCTGGGAAGACGGCGCGCTCATCATGGACAAGAAGAGCGGCCGCTTTGCCGATCCGGCCAAGGTGAAGCGGCTCGATCACAAGGGGGCGGCCTTCAAGTCCCGTGGCCCCTTCACCGTGCCGCGCTCGGACCAGGGCCATCCCGTCATCATCCAGGCCGGCGCATCCGGCCGCGGCCAACGCTTTGCCGGCCATTGGGGCGAGGTGATCTTCACGGCTGCGCGCAATCTCGCTGGTGCCAAGGAAGGTTATGCCGCCGTTCGAAACGAGGCAGCCAAGGCTGGCCGCGATCCCGATCAGATGCGCCTTTGCAATTTGACGACGCCGGTCTGCGCCGCGACCAAGGCGGAGGCCGAGGACAAGATGGCGCTGATCAACAAGCTGCCGCTCGAGATCGACGCGCTGTCGCTGCTTGCCGAAGCGCTCAATTACGACTTCGCCTCCAAGGACCTCGACGAGCCGTTGACGACGGACGATCTGAAGAGCATGCAGGGCATTCTGGGCCTCCGCGACGGCGTGCTGAAGAATTCCGGCAAGAGCAATCCGAGCGCGCGCGACTTCGTCACCTTCTCCGGCCGCGGCCAGGTCCACGACGCCATGGTCGGCGGTCCCAAGGAGATCGCGGACAGGCTGGAAGAGATGTTCGTCGAGCGTGGCTGCGACGGCTTTGTCATCGCCGCGACCTATGTGCCCGGCTCCTATGCGGACTTCGTGCAACACGTCGTGCCGGAGCTACAACGGCGCGGCTTGTTCCAGAAGGAGTATCGGGGCAAGACACTCCGCGAAAATCTCGGGCTGAAGCGGCCCACGGCCGGCGCCTGGAAGGTGCAGCCGCGCGATGCCGCGGAATAACAACGAGGACAGAGCATGCGCTGGCTGAAATTCACTGTCTCGGACAAGACCTCCTGGGGAATTGTCGAGGGCGACCAGGTGATCGCGGTCGACGGCGATCCCTTTGGCGAATGGCAGCGCACCTCGCGCACGCATCCGCTGGCGCAGGTTCGGATCGAGCTGCCGCTGATCCCGCGCACCTTCTATTGCGTCGGCTTGAACTATCTGAAGCACCTGAAGGAAGCCGCCGACAAGCGCGGCGAGGTGCCGGCCGTCCCTGATAGACCCGAGATCGGCTACCGCGCCCAGAACGCGCTGATCGCGCATGACGAGGACGTCGTGATCCCGTCCTTTGCGACGGACAAGATCCACTATGAAGGCGAGCTCGTCGTCGTGATCGGCAAGAAGGTGAAGCATCTCACCAAGCAGAATGCGATGGATTGCGTGTTCGGCTACACCATCGGCAACGACGTCAGCGAACGCAGCTGGCAGAAGGCCGACCGCAGCCTGTGGCGCTCGAAGAACGCCGACACGTTCAAGCCGATGGGCCCGTGGATCGAAACCGAGGCCAATCTGGCGAAAATGGAAACCGTCGTCCGGGTCAACGGCAAGGAGACCAACCGCTTCTACACCAACGACATGATCTTCGGCGTGGTGCCGTTCCTGGTCGAGCTGACCAAGTACTTCACGCTGTGGCCCGGCGACGTGATCTGGATGGGCACGGACGGCGCCTCGCCTGACATCGGGCACGGCGACGTGGTGGAGATCGACATCACGGGCGTGGGGACATTGCGGAACAGGTTTGTGCGGGAGCAGCGGTAGTAGAGGTGCCGTAGGGTGGGCAAAGCGAAGCGTGCCCACCACCTTCGCAAATCGAGGCGAGATGGCGGGCACGGCGCAAGCGCGCCTTTGCCCACCCTACGGCACCACGGCACTTCCCGCGCAATCAAAACGGCAGCGCCACACTCGTCTTGATCTCCTTCAGCACCACGTTGCTGCGGACGTAGCGGATGCCGGGAATGCGGAACATGAACTCGTCGAGGAACCTGTTGTAGGCCGCCATGTCCTGCACGACGACGCGCAAATGATAGTCGGCGTCGCCCGTGGTCGCGAAACACTCCAGCACTTCGCGCCGCGTGGTCACCCGCGCGACGAACTCGTCGACGAATTTGGCATCGTGCCGCTCCAGCGAGACATGCAGGATGGCCGACATCGCAAAGCCCGCCTGCTCGCGCGCGATCAGCGCGGCATAGCCCTGGATGACGCCGGCCTCCTCCAGCGCACGCACCCGGCGCCAGCACGCCGAGGTGGACATGCCGACCTCGTCGGCGAGCTGCTGGTTGGTGGCGCGGCCGTCCGTCTGGAGATGGGCGAGAATCCGCGCGTCCTGCTCTTCAATCATGGAAGCCCCCGATTCGGTAACTTCTACCGAATTATGCCATCTTCCGCAAAATTTTACCGAATTATCGATCAAGACAGGGTGAATAGGCAAGACCTACCAGCCTCCCCGGCATACCCTTCCGTCATCAGGCAGGATGCCGCACGAGGTCCGCCATGGACGCCGTTCCATCACTCGACAGCTACGAGCTCTCAGACCGCTACGACCGCGAAGAGGGCCGTGTCTTCCTCACGGGCACGCAGGCCATCGTCCGCATCGCGCTCGACCAGGCGCGGCGCGACCGCGCCGCCGGGCTGAACACCGCCGGCTTCATCTCCGGCTACCGTGGCTCGCCGCTCGGCGGCGTCGATCTCGAGCTCTGGCGCATCCAGGAGCGGCTCAAGCGGGATCGCATCGAATTTCTCCCTGCGGTGAACGAGGACCTCGCGGCAACGGCAGTGCTCGGCTCGCAGCAGGTCGAGACGCAGGCAGATCGCGAAGTCGATGGCGTGTTCGGGCTCTGGTACGGCAAAGGCCCAGGCGTCGATCGCTCCGGCGATGCCCTCAAGCACGGCAACGCCTATGGCTCCTCGCCGCGTGGCGGCGTGCTGGTGGTCGCCGGCGACGACCATGGCTGCGTATCCTCCTCGATGCCGCATCAGTCCGATGTCGCCTTCATGAGCTGGTTCATGCCGACGCTGCACCCCGCAAGCGTCAGCGAATATCTCGAGTTCGGCGAATACGGCTACGCGCTGAGCCGCTTCTCCGGCATGTGGGTCGGCTTCAAGGCGATCTCGGAGATTGTCGAGTCAGGTGCATCCGTCGCGCTGCACCCGCCGCGCGCCTTCCAGACGCCTGACTTCACGCCGCCGCCGGGCGGACTGCACTATCGCTGGCCCGACCTGCCGGGCCCCCAGATCGAGGAGCGGCTGGAGGCGAAGAAGCACGCGGTTTACGCCTTTGCAAAAGCCAATCCGATCGATCGCCACATCTACGATATTCCCAATGCCACTTACGGCATTGTCACGACGGGCAAGGCGCATCTCGACCTGATGGAGGCCCTGCGGCTGATGGGCCTCGATGAAGCGGCCTGCCGCAACATCGGCATCGACGTCTACAAGGTCGGCATGGTCTGGCCGCTGGCGCTGCACGACGCGATGGACTTCGTGAAAGGCAAGCGCGAGATCCTCGTGGTCGAGGAAAAGCGCGGCATCATCGAGAGCCAGTTCAAGGAATATTTTTACGACTATCCAGGCTCAAAGCCCGAGCGCATGGTCGGCAAGCACGACGAGCGAGGGGCGCGGCTGATCTCCTGGATCGGCGAATTGTCGCCGCGTGCGCTTGCTGGCGTGCTCGCACGCCGGCTCGATCCGATGTTCCCAGGCCTCAATCTCGCCGCACGCGCGGCCGGCTTGATGCCCGAGGCCGCGCGCACGATCAACGTCAGCGGTGCGACGCGCACGCCGTATTTCTGCTCCGGATGTCCGCACAACACGTCGACGAAGGTGCCGGAAGGCTCCAAGGCACTGGCCGGCATCGGCTGCCATTTCATGGCGAGCTGGATGGACCGCGAGACCTCCTCGCTGATCCAGATGGGCGGCGAAGGCGTCAACTGGGCGGCGTCGTCACGCTTCACCGGCCACAAGCACGTGTTCCAGAATCTCGGTGAAGGCACCTACTATCACTCCGGCTCGATGGCGATCCGGCAGGCGATCGCCGCCAGGGCCAACATCACCTACAAGATCCTGTTCAACGATGCGGTGGCGATGACCGGCGGCCAGCCGGTCGACGGTCCCATCAGCGTGCATGCTATCGCCCACAGCGTTCGCGCCGAAGGCGTGGGGCGCATCGCGCTGGTGTCGGACGATCCCGCGCAGTTCTTGCCGGCAGACCTGCCGATCGGCGTGACCATCCATCCTCGCGAGGAAATGGACGCCGTGCAGCGCGAGCTGCGAGACATTTCCGGCGTCTCTGTCCTGATCTATCAACAGACCTGCGCCACCGAGAAGCGTCGCCGGCGCAAACGCGGACAGATGGCCGACCCAAGGCGCTTTGCCTATATCAACGATCTCGTCTGCGAAGGCTGCGGCGACTGCTCGGTCGAATCCAACTGCCTCAGTGTCGAGCCGAGGGAGACGCCGTTCGGTCGCAAGCGCCAGATCAATCTCTCGTCCTGCAACAAGGATTTCTCCTGCCTCAACGGCTTCTGCCCGAGCTTTGTCACCGTCGAAGGCGCGACGCGCCGGAAGAAGAGCGCGAGCGAGATCGACGTAGTCGGTCGCGCGGCTACGCTTCCCCTGCCCGCTCCCGCCACGCTCGATCGTCCCTACGATTTGCTCGTGACCGGCGTCGGCGGCACCGGCGTGATCACGGTCGGCGCGCTGATCGGCATGGCCGCGCATCTGGAGCGGCGTGGCGTCTCCGTGCTGGATTTCACCGGCTTTGCTCAGAAATTTGGTCCCGTGCTGAGCTTCATCCGCCTTGCATCAAGTCCGGACGCGCTGCATCAGGTCCGCATCGACCAGGGCGCGGCCGACGCGCTGATCGGCTGCGACCTCGTCGTCAGCTCCTCACCTAAGGCGTCCGGCACCTATCACCGCGGCACACGCGCAGCGGTCAATACCGCGGAGATGCCAACCGGCGACGTCGTCCGCTTCCGCGACGCCGATCTCGCCTCACCCGCCCGCCTGCGCGCGATCCGACAAGTCATTGGCAACGACAATCTCGACACCATCAACGCCAACGCGCTCGCCGAGCGGCTGCTCGGCGATGCCGTCTATGCCAACATCATCATGCTCGGCTTTGCCTGGCAGCGCGGGCTTATTCCGGTCGCGCTGTCGGCGCTGCTGCGTGCGATCGAGCTCAACGGCGTCGCGGTCGAGCGCAACAAGCAGGCCCTTGCCTGGGGCCGGATCGCCGCGGCCGATCCGGAGTTTTTACCGAAGGCATACGAGGCGCCCGAAGCCGAGACGCTCGATCAGATCATCGATCGCCGCGCCGATTTCCTCGCCGCCTATCAGGACAGGGCCTATGCGGCGCGTTACCGGACGAGCGTCGCGAAGGTCCGCCGTGCCGAAGCCAACCTGAACAGCGAGGCGCTGACCGAGGCGATCGCGCGCGCCCTGTTCAAGCTGATGGCCTACAAGGACGAACACGAGGTGGCGCGCCTGCACATGCAGAGCGGTTTCCTCGGCGAGCTGAAGCGCGAGTTCGAGGACGGTTTTCGCATCCAATATCACCTCGCGCCGCCGTTCCTGCCGTCAAAACCCGACGCACGCGGCCGTCCGCGCAAGCGCGCTTTCGGTCAGTGGATCCAGATGCCGCTCGCGATGCTGGCGCGGTTGAAGGGATTGCGCGGAACGCCATTCGATCCGTTCGGCTACACGGATGAGCGGCGCACTGAACGGGAATTGATCGCCTGGTATGAAGGCCTGATCGAACGCATGCTCGGCCAGCTCGACGCAGCGCATCTACCCGACCTCGTTGCCGTCGCAAAGGCGCCGATGGAGATCCGCGGCTACGGACCAGTGAAGGACACCGCGATCGCCAAGGTGAAGCCCGAGGTCGAGCGGCTGCTCACGAATTTGACGACGTCGGTAACGCAAAAGATGCACGCCCACGGTTGACGCGGCACCAGTGAGGCCTCAGCCTCCGGACTTTAGGCGGCACCCTGTTGGCGCCCCTGCAATCGGATGACGCATCATGGATTTGGACCAGTTGACCCTGAGTCAGGCCGTCGCCGACCTGCGCGCCGGGAAAGTCACGAGTACCGCACTCACGACGGAAGCACTGAGCCGCGCCAAAGCCCATGCCGAGCTCAATGCCTTCGTCACGCTGGACGAGGCCGGCGCCCTGAAGGCCGCGGCTGCGTTCGACGCGACGGGCGACAGGACAAAGCCGCTCGGCGGCGTGCCCATCGTGATCAAGGACAATATCGAGGTCGCGGGACTGCCCTGCAGCGCCGGCACACCGGCACTGAAGGACTACGTTCCGAAGGCTGACGCGCCCGTAGTCGCGAAGCTGCGGGCTGCAGGCGCCGTCATCATCGGCAAGACCAGCATGCACGAGCTCGCCTTCGGCATCTCCGGCTACAACACCGCGTTCAAGACCGGCGCGGAGTTCGGCGTGCGCAACGCTTATGACCGCACGCTGATCGCCGGCGGCTCCTCGTCCGGCACGGGCGCCGCGCTCGGCGCGCGGATCGTCGCGGGCGGGCTCGGCACCGACACCGGCGGATCGGTCCGTGTCCCCGCCGCGTTGAACGGATGCGCCGCGTTGCGCCCGACGGTCGGGCGCTATCCGCAAGAGGGTATTGCGCCGATCTCGCACACCCGCGACACCGCGGGGCCCATGGCCGCGACGATGGCAGATGTCGCGCTGCTCGATCGCGTGATCGCCGGCGGCGACGAGGTTACGCCGGCTGATCTGAAGCAGGTGCGGATCGGCATCGCGAAGGCGATGCTGACCAATCTCGACGCTGACACGGAAGCCGCGTTCCACGCGGCGATCGCAAAAGTGAAGGCGCAGGGCGTCACGGTCGTCGAGATCGAGATGCCTGAGCTCGCCGAGCTCAACGGCCAGGTCAGCTTTCCCGTCGCGCTGTATGAGGCCTATGACGACATGGTCGCCTATCTCAAGCACACCGGGACCGGCCTCAGCGTCGAGGCGCTGGCAGAGAAGATCTCCAGCGCCGACGTGAAAGGCATCTATGATGGCATGGTGATCCCGCGAAAACTGCCCGGACCCGACAACGCGCTGTTCGACGCGAGGCCGATCTATGACGCCGCGATCACGACCGCCCGCCCCGCGCTTCAGGCGCTCTACAGCGATACGTTTGCCAGCAACAAGCTCGACGCCGTCGCCTTCCCGACCACGCCGCGCGTTGCAATTGCCTCCAACCCGGACGCCAGCAGTCTCGAGAATTTCGGCCTGATCATCCAGAACACCGATCCCGGCAGCAATGCCGGCATTCCCGGCGTCCAGATTCCGATCGCGCTTGGCGCGACGAGCAAATTGCCGATTGGACTTGAGCTGGATGGCCCGGCGGGCAGCGATCGCCGCCTGCTTGGGATCGGCATGGCGCTCGACAGCGTGTTCGGGCGGCTGCCCGCGCCACACTAACGCTATTGTAGGGTGGGCAAAGCGACTTGTCCGCCGTAGCTCGCAGAGCGAAGGCGGAAGCGTGCCCACCATTGGTGCCGATTAGAAAAGATGGTGGGCACAGCGCTTCGCGCCTTTGCCCACCCTACAGTTCTGCCACCGCCGCGCCGCTCACGCATACGGATTGATCAGCTTCTGCTGCTCGGCGCTGTGCTGGACGAGCATGTCGATGAAGGTCCTGACCTTCGCCGACAGATGATGCCGATGCGGATAGACCGCGTTCATCGACATCTCGACCGGCCGGTACTCCGGCAGGAGGCGCACCAGCCGGCCCGCATCGAGGTCATCCCCCACCAGAAAGCCGGCCGCAAGACTGATGCCGGCGCCCTGCAACGCGGCCTCGCGCAGCGCTTCGCCGCTGTTGGTGATCAAATTGCCGGAGACGCGGACCGAGGCCGGCGTGCCCTTGCGATCGAAGAAGCGCCACTCGTCGAAGGGATAGTTGATGTGGCGCACGCAATTGTGCCCGGCGAGTTCCTCGAGCGTCTGCACGCGCCCATGCGCCTCGATATAGCCGTGCGAGCAGCAAAGCACGTGTCGCCAGGTCGCCAGGCTCCGCACGATCAGGCTGGAGTCCGGCGGCGCGACCATGCGCAGCGCGAGATCAAAGCCCTCCTCGATCAGATCGACATTGGTCTCGCCCATGCGCAGATCGACCTTGACCTCCGGATAGGTCGCGAGGAATTCGGCCATCACGGGCGCGACGAACGGCACCATGTGGGTGGCGGTGTGAATGCGCAGCGTGCCGCGGGGCGTCGATTGCAGCGCGCCGGCGATGTCATCGGCTTGTTCTAGATCGGCGAGGATCTGCGTCGAGCGGTCGTAATAGGCCTTGCCGATTTCGGTGAGGCTCACTTTTCGCGTGGTGCGGTTGAGCAGCCGAACCCCGAGCCGGTCCTCCAGCGCCTGGACGTGGTTGCTCACCATGGTCGTGGACATGTTGAGCCGGCGGGCGGCGGCGGAAAATCCGCCATTTTCGACCACCCGGACGAAGGCGGTGAGACTGGTGAAGCGGTCCATCGGTCTGGCTCCGGATTATCCGCTATGGGTGGATAATGCTTCCATTTCTTCCGGGATTATCACAAGCGGGAAGACAGCGCATCTTGCCGGCATCAACGGCGCACCGTTCGGACCGGGGCGGTTGGGAATTCCGAGGATGCCATGTCGAACGCTTCTTATGCTACTGAAACCAATCAGAAAATCAGCTTTCGTCCATCCCGGCAGGCGATCAAGCGGGCGGCCATCGGCTTGGCACTGGCCCTCGGAATCGCCGCGGCCGGCGACTTCGGCTACAACTACCTGAGCACCGGCCGTTACCTCGAATCCACCGACGACGCCTATGTGAAGGCGGATTCCACCATCATCGCCCCCAAGGTTTCCGGCTACATCGCGAAGGTGCTGGTTGGCGACAACGAGAAGGTCCGGGCCGGCCAGCTCCTCGCGAAGATCGACGACCGCGACTTCAAGGCCGCGCTCGACCAGGCCCGCGCCGATGTCGCCGCCGGCGAAGCCTCGGTGCGCAACATCGATGCCCAGCTCGAGCTGCAGCAGCCGATCATCGAGCAGAGCACGGCCGACGTGGCCGCGGCCGACGCCAATCTGAAATTCGCGCAGGAAGAACGCGCCCGCTACGACGACCTGATGAAGTCGGGCTCCGGCACGATCCAGCGTGCGCAACAGACCGATGCGGCGCTGCGCGCCAGCAACGCCCAATTGCAGCACGCCAAGTCGGGCCTGGTGGCCGCACAGCGCAAGGTCGATGTGCTCACCACCCAGCGCGCCCAGGCCACGGCGCAGCTCGACCGCGCCCGCGCGGTCGCACAGCAGGCAGAGCTGAACCTGTCCTACACCGAGATTACCGCACCGGTGGACGGCACGGTCGGCGCACGCTCATTACGCGTCGGCCAGTATGTGCAGGCCGGCACGCAATTGATGGCGGTGGTGCCGCTCGATGCGGTCTATGTCGTCGCGAACTTCAAGGAGACGCAGCTCACGCATGTGCGTGCGGGCCAGCCGGTCGAGCTGCAGGTCGACAGTTTTCGCAATCGCACGCTGCGCGGTCATGTCGACAGCCTTTCGCCGGCCAGCGGACTTGAATTCGCGCTGCTGCCACCCGATAACGCCACCGGAAATTTCACCAAGATCGTGCAACGCGTGCCGGTGAAGATCGTGCTCGACGACCACAGCCTGACCGGCCTGCTCAGGCCCGGCATGTCGGCGGTGCCGACCATCGACACCAAGGCGACTGTGCTGACCGAGCGCGAGACGGCCAAGCGACTAGCCGACAACGCCTCCCGCCCGAACGGCGGCTGAAGCCGGGAAGGCCGGCAGGATTATCAAATCCTGCCGGATGATCCTTCCCACGCTTCCTCGATTATCAAAACCAACCGCCTAATGCATCCTGTCTCCGTGACCGAGACGAGGCTTCCATGAGCACGCCCCAACCGACCGCCGACACCGCCTCCGCTGCCAGCATTCCAGCCCCTGCTGCGCCCGCCACGCCGGCGGTTTCCGCAAAAACCTGGATCGCGGTGATCGGCGCGACCCTCGGCGCCTTCATGGCGGTGTTGAACATCCAGATCGTCAACGCTTCGCTCGCCGACATCCAGGGCGCGATCGGCGCCGGTATCGACGATGGCGGCTGGATCTCGACCTCTTATCTGATCGCCGAGATCGTGGTGATCCCGCTCTCCGGCTGGCTTGCGCAGGTGTTCTCGATCCGCATCTATCTGCTCACCAATGCAGTCCTGTTCCTGGTTCTGTCCGCGGACTGCGCACTGGCGCAGGACCTGCCGCAAATGATCGTGCTGCGCGCGGTGCAGGGTTTCACCGGCGGCGTGCTGATCCCGATGGCCTTCACGCTGATCATCACGCTGTTGCCTCGCGCCAAGCAGCCCGTCGGCCTTGCGCTGTTCGCGCTGTCGGCGACGTTCGCACCGGCGATCGGCCCGACCATCGGCGGCTATCTCACCGAGAATTTCGGCTGGCAGTACATCTTCTACGTCAACCTCGTGCCCGGCGCGATCATGGTCGGCATGCTCTGGTACGCGCTCGACGCCAAGCCCATGAAGCTTGCGCTGCTGCGCGAGGGCGATTGGGCCGGCATCATCACCATGGCGATCGGCCTGTCGGCGCTTCAGACCGTGCTGGAAGAGGGCAACAAGGACGACTGGTTCGGCTCGCCCTTCATCGTCAAGCTGTCGGTCATCGCCGCCACCGCGCTGACCGCCTTCCTGATCATCGAGCTCACGGCGAAGAAGCCGCTGCTCAATTTGCGCCTGCTGGTGCGCCGCAATTTCGGCTTCGGCATGCTCGCGAACTTCCTGCTCGGTGTCGCGCTCTACGGCTCGGTGTTCATCCTGCCGCAATATCTGGCGCGCATCCAGGGCTACAATGCCGAGCAGATCGGCATGGTGCTGGCCTGGACCGGACTGCCGCAACTCGTGCTGATCCCGCTGGTGCCGCGCCTGATGCAGAAGTTCGACGCGCGGATCATCATCGGCGTCGGCTTCGTCCTGTTCGCGGCCTCGAACTTCCTGAACATTTATATGACCAACGATTACGCTGCCGACCAGCTGTTGTGGCCCAATGTCGTCCGTGCGATCGGCCAAGCGCTCGTGATGGCGCCGTTGTCGGCTGTGGCAACCGCCGGCATCGAAGCGGAGAATGCGGGCTCGGCCTCGGGCCTGTTCAACATGATGCGTAATCTCGGCGGCGCCGTCGGCATCGCGCTGCTTCAGACGTTGCTGACCAAGCGCGAGCAATATCACTCCAACGTGCTGACGCAGTCGGTCTCGGTGTTCGAGCAGGCGACGCGGACGCGGCTGGAGCAGCTCACCCAGTATTTCATCAATCACGGCGTGCTCGACCGCGCCGACGCCGCGCATCGCGCCTATGTCGCGATCGGCCATACCGTGCAGAAGCAGGCTTACATCTTCGCCTTCAGCGACACCTTCTATCTGCTCGGCATGGCACTGATCGTGGCCCTGATCGCCGTATTCTTCCTGAAGAAACCCGGCCAGACCTCGGCCGGTGGAGCTCACTGAGATCAACCCAAGAGACTAACTCAAGCAAAGGAGAACGACCATGAAGCCCCGCATGAACTTCTACCAGGCCGCCCCCGACACGATGAAGGCGCTGATGGCGCTGGAGGAGCAGATCCAGTCCACGGGACTCGAGAAATCGCTGATCGAGCTCGTCAAGATCCGGGCGTCGCAGATCAACGGCTGCGCCTTCTGCATCAACATGCACACCGAGGACGCCCGCAAGCGCGGCGAGACCGAACAGCGCATCTATCTGCTCAACGCCTGGCGGGAATCCCCGCTCTATACCGATCGCGAGCGTGCCGCGCTGGCCTGGACGGAATCAGTGACGCTGATCTCCGAGACCCACGCGCCGGACGACGTCTACGAGCAGGTCCGCGCGCAATTCTCCGATGCGGAGGCGGTGAACCTGACGATGCTGATCGGGGCGATCAATGCCTGGAACCGGATCGCGATCGCGTTCCGCGCGGTCCATCCGGTCAAGGTGAAGGCGTCGGTGGCGTAGGCCGCAACGCCGCCTCGCGCGCAAATCTCGTAGGGTGGGCAAAGGCGCACTTGCGCCGTGCCCACGTCTTCTGACGCCTTCGCTGAAGGAACGGTGGGCACGCTTCGCTTTGCCCACCCTACGACAGCGGAGTTTGCGGCTCAGACCGCCGTCGCCTTGGCGAACTCGATATAAATCTCCCGCAGCCGCGTGGCCATCGGGCCGGGCTTGCCGTCGGCGACCTTGTTGCCGTCGATCGCAACCACCGGCTGGACGAACAGCGACGCCGAGGTGGCGAAGGCTTCCTTGGCGGCGAGCGCCTCGGCGACCGTGAAGGAACGTTCCTCGACGCGGAGCTGACGCTCTTCGGCGAGCGCCACAACGGCCTTGCGGGTGCAGCCCGGCAGGATCGCGTTGGAGTTCTTGCGGGTCACGATGACGTCGTCCTTGGTCAGGATGAACGCCGAGGACGAGCCGCCCTCGGTGACGTAGCCGTCTTCCAGCATCCAGGCCTCGCCGGCGCCGGCTTCGGCCGCGGCCTGCTTCGCCAGAACCTGCGCGAGCAGTGCCACGCTCTTGATGTCGCGCCGCTCCCAGCGGATGTCGGGCACGGTGATCACGTTGATGCCGGTCTTGGCCGAGGCGGCGTTGATGATGTCCTTCTCGGAGGTGAACATCACCAGGCTCGACTTGACGTCGCCCTTGGGAAAGGCGAAGTCGCGGCCCTTGTCGGCGCCGCGCGTGACCTGCAGATAGACGAGGCCGTTCTCGACCTTGTTGCGCGCGATCAGCTCCTTCTGGAGCTCGGTGATGCGCTCGACCGTCTCCGGCAACTTCAGCTTGATCTCGCCGACCGAGCGCTCCAGGCGCGTCAGGTGCGAAGCGTTGTCGACCAGCTTGCCGTCGAGCACCGCCGAGACCTCGTAGATGCCGTCGGCGAACAGGAAGCCGCGATCAAGCACCGAGATCTTGGCGTCCGAGAGCGGGACGAATGAGCCGTTGACGTAGGCGATCGAGTCCAAGGCAGGTCTCCTGGCGGGAGTGGGGAATTTGGCCACCGGTATAGGAGATTTGGCGGGCCCGATAAACCCCACTCTTCGTCATCCCGGGGCGCGCGTAGCGCGAGCCCGGGATCCATACCCCCGATGGTGATTATGGATTCCGGACCCGCGCCAAGAGGCGCGTCCCGGAATGACAGCAGAGGTTAATGCGACAAGATCTTCGACAGGAACTTCTGCGCGCGGTCGCTGCGCGGCTTGCCGAAGAAGTCCTCCTTCGCCGCGTCCTCGACGATCTCGCCGCGGTCCATGAAGATGACGCGGTTGGCGACCTTGCGGGCAAAGCCCATCTCGTGGGTGACGACCATCATGGTCATGCCTTCGCGGGCGAGATCGACCATGACGTCGAGCACCTCGCTCACCATCTCGGGGTCGAGCGCCGAGGTCGGCTCGTCGAACAGCATGACGATCGGGTCCATGGCAAGCGCGCGGGCGATCGCGACGCGCTGCTGCTGGCCGCCGGAGAGCTGCGCCGGAAATTTCTGCGCCTGCTCCTTCAAGCCGACGCGGTCCAGGAGCTGCATACCCTTTGCCACAGCCGTGTCGGACGACCGTCCTAGCACCTTCTGCTGCGCGAGGCAGAGGTTGTCGATGATCTTCAGATGCGGGAACAGCTCGAAGTGCTGGAACACCATGCCGACGCGCGAACGCAGTTTCGGCAGATTGGTCTTGGGGTCATTGACCTTGGTGCCGTCGACGCTGATGTCGCCCTCCTGGAACGGCTCCAGCGCATTGACGCATTTGATCAGCGTCGACTTGCCCGAGCCCGAGGGGCCGCAGACCACGACGACCTCGCCCTTGGTCACGCTGGTGGTGCAGTCGGTCAGCACCTGGAAGGTCGGGGTGTACCATTTGTTGACGTGGCTGATTTCGATCATGACCGATGCGCTCTATCGAATGATGGCGATGCGCGACTGGAGGCGGCGAACGCCGAAAGACGCGATGCAGGAAATGGTGAAGTAGACGACGGCGGCAAACAGATACATCTCGACCAGACGGCCATCGCGCTGCGCGACCTTGCTGGCCGCGCCGAGGAAGTCCGGGATCGACAGCACGTAGACCAGCGAGGTGTCCTGGAACAGCACGATGGTCTGCGTCAGCAACACCGGCAGCATGTTGCGGAACGCCTGCGGCAGCACGACGTAGCGCATGGTCTGCGCGTAAGTCAGGCCGAGCGCGTTGGCGGCGGCCGGCTGGCCGCGCGAGATCGACTGGATCCCGGCGCGCATGATCTCGGAGAAGTACGCCGCCTCGAACATGATGAAGGTGATGAGCGAGGATGCGAACGCGCCGACGCTGATTGGACGCGAGGCGCCGGTCACCCACTGCCCGATATAGGGCACCAGGAAATAGAACCAGAAGATCACCAGCACCAGCGGCAGCGAGCGCATGAAGTCGACATAGACACCCGCGATGCGCCCGAGTGTCTTGTAGCCGGACAGCCGCATCAGGGCGATCGCCGTGCCGAAGATCAGGCCGCCGAGGGCGGCGAGCGCCGTCAGCGTCACCGTGAAGGTCATGCCCTCGTAGAACAGATAGGGCAGCGAGCGGCGGATGACCTCGAAATCGAGATTGCTGAACATGGTGCTATTTCCCCGTGATGTAGCCGGGGATCGCGACCCAGCGCTCGAGGAAGCGCATCGCCGTCACGACAATGGCGTTGACAAGGAGATAGAGCAAGGTCGCGGCCGTGAAAGCCTCGAACACCTGGAACGAGAATTCCTGCATCGAGCGCGCCTGACCAGTCAGCTCGATCAGGCCGATCGTGATGGCGACAGCGGTGTTCTTGATGGTGTTGAGGAACTCGGAGGTCAGCGGCGGCAGGATGATGCGGAACGCCATCGGCAGCAAAATGTAACGATAGGACTGCACGGTGGTGAGCCCGAGCGCGGTCGCCGCCATTTTTTGGCCGCGCGGCAGCGAGCCGATACCGGCCTGCAATTGTATCGCGACGCGGGCCGACATGAAGAAGCCGATGCCGATCGCGGCCGTCCAGAACGGCGCGTTCGGCAGCTGCTTCAGCCAGAGGCCGGCGGCCTTCGGCAGCAATTCCGGCAGCACGAAGAACCACAGGAACAGCTGCACCAGCAGCGGCATGTTGCGGAAGAACTCGACCCAGCAGAAGCCGAACCAGTATGCGCCCTTGGACGGCAGCGTGCGCATGACGCCGACGAGCGAGCCGAAGATCAGCGCGATGATCCAGGCGAGCGCCGCCGTCTTGAGGGTCAACACCAGTCCCGACAGCAGCATATCGAGATAGGTGCCGGTCCCCATCGGGTTCGGCTCGAAGAAAATTCCCCAGTTCCAGTGGTAGTTCACGTGTCCCCCGCGCGAACGCGCCAGCTATGGATGTCCCGGCGCCTATGCAAATGTCCGGCCACTCTGGTGTCAAGAGTGGCCGGACATGATCCCGATCCGGAGACCGAGGTTATATCTTACTTGTAGTCGTCCGGGTTCGGCGAGTCCGAAGGTTTCGCGAACTCGTTCTTCAGCTCGGCCGAGATCGGGGTGTTGAGGTTGAGGCCCTTCGGCGGGATCTTGGCCGTGAACCACTTATCGTAGATTTTCAGGCCCTCGCCGGAGGTGTAGAGCGCAGCGGTTGCTGCATCGACCACCTTCTTGAACGGCGCGTCGTCCTTGCGCAGCATGATGCCGTAGGGCTCAGGCTTGGAGAACGCGTCCTTGGAGATGACATAGTCGTCCGGCGTCTTCGAGCCGGCAACGAGGCTCGCGAGCAGAACGTCGTCCATCACGAAGGCGACCGCGCGGTCGGTCTCGACCATCAGGAAGGCCTCGGCATGGTCTTTGGCCGGGATGATATTGGCACCCAGGCTCTTCGCGACATTGGCCTCGGTGAGCTGCTTGATGTTGGTGGTGCCGGCGGTGGAGACCACCGTCTTGCCCTTGAGATCGTCGATCGACTTCAGGCCGCTCGACTTCTTGAAGACGTAGCGGCTGGCAGTCAGATAGTGCGTGTTGGTGAAGGCCACCTGCTTCTGGCGGTCGGCATTGTTGGTGGTCGAGCCGCATTCGAGGTCGATCGTGCCGTTGGCCATCAGCGGAATACGGGTCGCCGAAGTCACCGGATTGAGCTTGACCTCGAGCTTGTCGAGCTTGAGCTCCTTCTTCACGGCGTCGACGATCTTGTAGCAGATGTCCATCGCGAACCCGACGGGCTTCTGGTTGTCGTCGAGATAGGAGAACGGGATCGAGGAATCGCGGAAGCCGAGCGTGATGGCGCCGGTGTCCTTGATGTTCTTCAGCGTGCCGGTCAGCTCCTGGGCCCCGGCCTGGCTGACGGCGAAGGTCGCGGCGAGCGCGAGGCCGATGCTACGGAAATGTCTCACTTTTTTATTCCCCTTTCAGGATGATGCGGCCAGGATGATGCGGCCCGGATGCAAGCACAGATTGGGCCGGATTAGAATGTGACTTTCGGCTGGATTGCGGCTCAGGTTAATGGCACAGCTTAATGGCTTGGGCAATTCCCCTAGATCCCAGAACAGCCCGGCCATCACCGTCAAGGCCTCTTCGGTCAATGGCAGCAGGATGTGCTCATTGGGCGCATGCTGGGAGCAGCCGGGATAGGAGTGCGGGACCCAGATCGTCGGCAGGCCCAGGATCTCGGAAAACACGTCGTTGGGCAGCGAGCCGCCGAAATTCGGCAAAACGGCCGGCGCCTTGCCGGTGGTCTCCTTAACCGAATCCGCCGCCCACGTGATCCAGGGGCTGTCGAAATCGGTGCGCGACGCCGCAAAGCTCTGGGCGGCCCGCACCTCGACCATCGGAAAGCCCTTTTGCACCAGATGCGCGCGGACCGCATCGATCAGGCCATCGACCTTGGTGCCGACCACGAAACGCAGTTGCAGCACGGCATTGGCGTGGCCGGGGATGGCATTCGCGGGCTTCTCGATATTACCGGACGACATCGCCAGCACTTCGAGCGTGTTCCAGGCATAGAGCCGCTCGGCGGCCGACAGCCCTTCCTCGCCCCAGTTCTCCGCGAGCGCCGGCTCGTCCTCGGTCGGCACCACCTGCACGTCGGCAAGATAGCTGCGGATCTGGTTGGTGAGCCGCGGCGGCTTCAGCGTGTCGAGCTGAAGCCGGCCATGGCCGTCGACCAGCGTCGAGATCGCGTTGAGGAGAATGGTCGCGGGGTTGGCGAGCACGCCGCCCCAATTGCCGGAATGATGGCCGCCGTCGCGCAGATTGACGTCGAGATGAATGCGGATGCCGCCGCGGCAGCCCAGGAACAAGGTCGGCCGGTCGGCCGACAGGCGCGGTCCGTCGGAGGCCATGAACAAATCGGCCTTGAGCGCATCGCGATTGAGGTCGCAGACCTTGCCGAGATCGGGCGAGCCGATCTCCTCGCCCATTTCGACGATGAATTTTGCGTTGAAGCCGAGCTTGCCGCCGCGGGCCTCGCGCACCGCGCGGAGTGCCGCCATGTTGATGCTGTGTTGGCCCTTGTTGTCGGCGGTGCCACGGCCATAGAGCCGCGTGCCCGCAACCGTCGTGCGCCAGGGATCGCGGCCGTCGCGCCACTCCCCCTCCATGCCGTCGACGACGTCACCATGGCCGTAGATCAGCACGGTCGGCGCTGACGCGCTCTCGTGATGCTCGGCGAACAGGAACGGCGCCTTGCCGCTCGGAGATTCGACGATGTGGCTGGTAAAGTCGAGCGCAGCAAAGGAGGGGATCATCTCCTGTTCCAGATAGGAACGCAGTTCGGCGCCGCGCGACGGATTCTGGCTCTCAGTCTTGAAGGCGACGCGGCGGTCGAGTTCAGCGAGGAACGCGCCGGATTTGAAATCCTCACGGGCGCGGGAGATGGCGTCGGCTCTGGTCATGATTTGCTTTTCGGACTTCGAGGCGAAGGACCCTACCCGAGACAGGGTGGCCTTCGAAAGTGGCGGGGACTTGGACAGTTCTTGTAGTTCTCTTGCGATTTCGTTCTTGCTCTCTTGAGATTGGCTTGCCAAGAGCGGGAGCGCCGCTGATTTTGGCCTTGCCAAGCGCAAGCCTTTCTATTCTTGGCCCTTGCCAAGGGCCAAGAATATGCAAGAACTTCGCCAAGTT
The DNA here is from genome assembly GCF_017565645.3 of Bradyrhizobium barranii subsp. barranii. Classification (NCBI taxonomy): domain Bacteria; kingdom Pseudomonadati; phylum Pseudomonadota; class Alphaproteobacteria; order Hyphomicrobiales; family Nitrobacteraceae; genus Bradyrhizobium; species Bradyrhizobium barranii. The sequence continues at coordinate 1,612,379 of NZ_CP086136.1, read as the reverse complement.
GAGGCGCACGTTTATCATTCGAAGAGCGCTCGGTACAGGGCGCCGGGGGATCATCATGGCCAAGCAGATCAGGCTCAACGCCTTTGCGATGAATTGCGTCGCGCATCAATCACCCGGGCTGTGGACCCATCCGCGCGATCGCACCGCCGAATATAACCGCCTGCCCTACTGGATCGATCTCGCCAGGACACTGGAACGCGGCCGTTTCGACGGGTTGTTCCTGGCCGACGTGCTCGGGGTCTACGACGTCTATGGCAGCAGCCCTGACGCGGCCTTGCGCAACGCAGCGCAGACGCCGTCGAACGAGCCGCTGCTGCTGCTCTCGGCGATGGCGGCGGTGACCAAAAATCTCGGCTTCGGCGTCACCAGCAATCTGTCCTTCGAACCGCCCTACCCGTTCGCGCGGCGGATGTCGACGCTCGACCATCTCACCGAGGGACGGATCGGCTGGAATGTCGTCACCGGCTATCTCGACAGCGCCGCGCGCGGCGCCGGCAAGGACAAGCAGACCGGACACGACGATCGCTACGACATCGCCGACGAATATATGGAGGTCGTCTACAAGCTCTGGGAAGGCAGCTGGGAGGACGACGCCGTGCTGCGCGACCGCAAGCGCGGCATCTTCACCGATCCGAGCAAGGTTCATCGCATCGATCATGAGAGCGCGAATTATCGCATCAACAACACCATCCATCTCAGCGAGCCGTCGCCGCAGCGGACGCCGGTGCTGTACCAGGCCGGCACCTCGCCGCGCGGGCGGCAGTTCGCGGCGAAGCATGCCGAATGCGTGTTCATGTCGGGACCATCGGCCAAGATCATTGCGCCGCGCGTCTCCGCGATCCGCCAGGAAGCCGCCGCGCTCGGCCGCAATCCGGCGGAGATCCTGATGTTCAACATGATGACGATCATCCTCGGCAACACGGAAGCCGAAGCGGCGGCCAAGTATGCCGACTACCGGTCGCATATCAGTCCGGAAGGCGCGCTGGCCCTGATGTCGGGATGGACCGGCATCGACTTCTCCGGCTACGAGCTCGACCAGCAGGTGCGTCACGTCCAGAACGATGCCGGCCGCAGCGCACTCGACAACGTCACCCGCGGCGACCCCGACCGCGTCTGGACCGTCCGCGACGTCATCGAGCATGTCGGTATCGGCGGCGCCGGCCCGGTCGTGGTCGGCACGCCGGAGAGCGTCGCTGACAAGATCGAGGATTGGTTCGAGAAGACTGACGTCGACGGGCTGAATGTCGCGTTCGCGATCTCGCCCGGCGATTTCGAGGACATCGCCGACATGCTGGTGCCGGAGTTGACCAAGCGCGGCCGCTACAAGCCGGAATACGCAAAGGGCACATTGCGGGAGAAGCTGTTCGGCGACGGCCGCGCAAGGCTCGACGCACCGCATCCGGCTGCTGGATATCGGGTGGGGAAGAAGGGGTAGCCGCGAGGTACGCTGTCATGCCCCGGCTTGCCGCCTTCGCCAAAAGGCTTCGGCGGCCGAGCACCCTTGTGGCCCCGGCGTAGCCTTGGCGGAGCCGGGACCGGGGCATCCAGTACGCCGCGGCCTATCGAGGAATCACAGCCGTCTCTGGAATACTGGATCGCCCGATCAAGTCGGGCGATGACAGCTGAGAACGTGGCGAGCACCGACGCGATGGCGCGCTGCGCTACACCTTCCCGTCCACCATTACCTCGATCAGCTTCGTTCCGGGGCGGTTGAACGCCGACGACAGCGTCGCCTTCAGCTCACGGGGATCACTCACCTTGATCGCCTCGCAGCCGAGCGCCTTCGCAATCCCTGCGAAATCCACCGGCGGATCGACGAAATCCATGCCGACGTAATTGTCGTCACCATGGAAAGCGAGCAGGCGCTGCTTGATGATGCGGTAGCCGCCATTGTTGGCAATGACGACGTTGAGCGGCAGCTTGTGATGTGCCGCCGTCCACAACGACTGGATCGAATACATCGCGCTGCCGTCGCCGGAGAAGCACACCACCGGGCGATCCGGATTGGCGATGCTGGCGCCGACGGAGGCCGGCAGGCCCCAGCCGATGCCGCCGGAGGCAAGCCCATGATAGCCGAAGCGGTCGCGGTGCGGACGCAACGCCGTGATCTGGCGGCTCGAGGTGAGCCCTTCGTCGACGAGGATCGCATGGTCGGGCATGGCCTCGACCATTTGCAGCACCAGGAAATCCGGATCGATCGGGCTGCGGCCGGCGCTCTTGCCGATCTGCTCGACCAGCGCGGCACGCCGCGCGGTCCAGTTCTTCGGCGCGAGCTCGGCAAGGCGCTGCTTTGCACGGCTTGCCAGCGCGGCGCCGCCCCTCTCCTTCAGCACCGGGATCAGCGCCCGCAGCGTTTCCTTCAGATCCGCTTTGAGCGCGATTTCAGCCCCGTAGTTCTTGGCGATCTCCCAATCGACGAGGCCGATCTGCACGATGCCGAGTCCATCAGGCAGCGCATCGACCTCGCTATAGACCGACATCCGCAGGGGATCGCCGCCGAGTGCGATCAGGAGGTCATACGGCGCAAGCGCGTCGCGCGCGACCTTCTGCACGCGCGCCAGCGCGCCGACGAAGCTCGGGCTTTCCGAGAGGAAATGCGAGCCGTAGGGCGTCGAGGATTGATAGGCGGCAGCACCAAGCAGCTCGGCGAGTTCGGCGGCCTCCTTCAGTGCATCGCTCTTGACCACCTCGTCCATGGTGACGATGACGGGACGTTCGGCCTTGAGCAGCCGCGCGGCAAACGCCTTCAGCGCCTCGTCCGACGGCTTTACGCGGGCGTCGATCCGGGTGGAGCGGCCGAGATCGATGCCGGCCTCGCTGTTGAGGATGTCGCCCGGCAGCGAGATGAACACCGGCCCGGTCGGTGGCGTCATCGCGACCTTGGCGGCGCGGCGGACGATGCGCGGCAGATCTTCCAGCCGCGTCACCTCGACCGCCCATTTCACCAGCGGCTCGGCCATCCGCACCAGCGGGCCATAAAGCACCGGCTCCATCAGGCCGTGGCCCTGCTCCTGCTGGCCGGCGGTCAGGATCATCGGCGTGCCCGTGAACTGGGCGTTGTAGAGCGAGCCCATCGCGTTGCCGAGCCCCGGCGCGACATGGACGTTGCAGGCGACGAGCTTGCCGGAGGCGCGGCTGTAGCCATCGGCGATCGCGACCACCAGGCTCTCCTGCATGGCCATCACATCTTGCGTCGGCGCGGGCAAGCTGGGAACATGCTCGGGCGTAAACCTGCACGGGGAGACGCGATGGCCTATGACGAGAACACCGCGGCGCGGGTGCGCAAATTGCTGGCGGGTCAGCGAGACGTCGCGGAAAAGAAGATGATGGGCGGCCTCTGCTTCATGGTGAACAACACCATGTGCTGCACCGTCAGCGGGCGCGGCGGCATGCTGATCCGTGTCGGCCCGGACGCGCATGCCCGCATGCTGCAGGAGCCGCACACCAGCCCGATGGAAATGCGCGGGCGCATCATGACCGGCTTTGTGCGCGTCGCGCCGGACGGCTATCAGAGCGATGCCGATCTGAAAAAATGGGTCAAGCGCGGGCTCGACTTCGTGGCGGCGAATGCGGCGGGACGCAAAGCGGCGCCGCGGAAGGCTGTTGCGGCGAAGACCAACGTCGCCGCCAAGGCTAAAGCACCTCCTCGCGGCCGAGCTCGAAAGGGTCTTCGCCGCTAGCGCGCTTCTTCTTTTTCGAGCGCTGCCAGACCACGCCCGGAAAGCCCTTCAGCGGCACCAGCGGCTCGCCGGTATAGGCCCATTCCTGAAGCTCTTCGATCGCGATGTGATAGAGCGGCTGGCGGCCGGTGCGCTCGTTGAATAGTGCGCGGGGGATGTTGACCATGTGCGGTCCGCGCGGCCGCTCGTACGCGATCGGCGTGCCGCAATGGGCGCAGAAGCTGCGCGCGGTCTTGGTGGCCTTGTCCTCGTAGCGGGCGAGCACGGTTTTCCCCGAGGTGATGCGAAAGCGCTTCTTCCAGCTTCCGACATAGGTCGCATAGGCCGCGCCGTGGGCACGGCGGCTAGCGGCCGAATGATCATGCCAGGCCCAACGCGCGGGGACGTCGATCTCGAAGGTGACCTTGCCGCAGAGGCATTGGCCGGTGGCGGTTCCTGCGGCGACTGCGGCTTTGGCCATGGTAGGTCCTTCCGTCGTCATTGCGAGCGCAGCGAAGCAATCCAGACTGCCTCTGCGGAAAGACTCTGGATTGCTTCGCTACGCTCGCAATGACGGAGTTTGTGGGCTCGTCGGAGCTACGAATATAGACCTTTAGCCCGGATGGAGCGAAGCGCAATCCGGGGAAGTCTATCGGCGAGGTGAGAAACCCGGATTTCGCTGCGCTCCATCCGGGCTACGAAGGTCTCTACGCCGTCGCGAGCTCGTCATACACCGGGTAATCCGTATACCCCTTCTCCTCGCCGCCGTAGAACGTCGCGCGATTATACGGCGTGATCGGATAGTCGTGCCGAAGGCGGCGCGGCAGATCGGGGTTGGAGATGAAGATGCGGCCGAAGGCGATGATGTCGGCGTGGCCGTCGGCGATCGCCGCATTTGCGGTCTCGCCGGTGAAGCCGCCGGCGGTCATCAGCACGCCGCTGTAGAGCGGGCGGAACAGTACCATCGCCGACGGCACGTTCTCCCAGTGGACGTCGGCACGGCCGGCGCCGCTGGAGCGCGGCTCGATGAAGTGAAGATAGGCAAGGCCGAGCTTGTCGATCGCTTTCACGACGTGCGTGTAAAGCGGCATCGGATCGGGCTCACCGGAATCATTGGCGATGCCGTGGGGCGACAGCCGCACGCCGACGCGGTTCGCGCCCCAGACGTCGATGGCGGCCTGCGTGACTTCGAGCAGAAGCCGCGCGCGGTTCTCGATTCCGCCGCCATATTGGTCGGTGCGCTGGTTGCTGCGCGACTGCAGGAACTGCTCGAGCAGATAGCCGTTGGCGCCGTGGATCTCGACGCCGTCGAAGCCGGCTGCGAGCGCGTTCTTGGCGCCCTGCCGGAAGGCCTCGACGATGCCCTTGACCTCGTCGGTCTCCAGCGCGCGCGGGGTCTCGTAATCAGAAATCTTGCCGTCGGCGGTCATCGCCTTCATGCCTTCGGCCTTGATCGCAATCGCCGAAGCCGAGACCGGCGGCTCACCGCCGTGGAAGGACGAATGCGAGACGCGGCCGACATGCCAGAGCTGAAGAAAGATGATGCCGCCCTTGGCGTGCACGGCATCCGTCACCTTGCGCCAGCCGGCGATCTGCGCCTCCGAATAGATGCCGGGCGTCGCGGGGTTGCCGCGGCCATGCGAGAGCACGGGGGACGCTTCAGCGATGATCAAGCCGCCTTGCGTGGCGCGCTGACCGTAATATTCGGCGTTGAGCGGCCGCGGCGAAAAACTCTCGCGCTCGGCGCGCATGCGCGTCAGCGGCGCCAACGCGACGCGATGCGCGAGCTTGTACGGACCGACCTGCAACGGTTTGAACAACGCCTCGAATTTCATGTGGGCCTCAGACGGCTATGGAAGGATGCGGATCATATAGCGAGGGGCGGCCCCTGGAAAAGGCGCCGCCCCATTAAAAGCAGATATTCCCTCTCGCGGAACGCCGGAGAGAGCAGGCCCTACGCCGTCTTGATCCAGACGGCCTTCACGTTGAGATATTCCTCGACGTGCTGCTTGCCGGACTCGCGGCCATAGCCGCTCATCTTGTAGCCGCCGAAGGGCACGGCCGGGTCCATCGCCTGGTAGCAGTTCACCCACACCGAGCCGGCGCGCAGGCTCTTCGCGACCGCATGCGCCTTGGTGACGTCGCGCGTCCACAGGCCCGAGCCGAGGCCGAAGGTGGTGTTGTTGGCGCGCTTGACCAGCTCGTCCATGTCCTTGAACGCGATCGCGGAGATGACGGGACCAAAAATCTCCTCCTGCGCGATGCGCATGTTGTCCTGCACGCCCGCGAACACGGTCGGCGAGACGAAGAAGCCCTTCGACAGCGCGCCTTCGGTGACACGGCCACCGCCGGCGAGCGCACGCGCGCCTTCCTTCTGGCCGATGTCGAGATAGCCGGTGACGCGCTTGAGTTGCTCCTCGGACACGAGCGGGCCGATCTGCACATTGGGATCAAGGCCGTTGCCGACCTGCAGCTTCTTGCCGAACTCGGCGACGCGGCCGACGAACTCTTCGTAGACCGACTGCTCGACGAACAGGCGCGTGCCGGCGCTGCAGATCTGGCCGGAATTGGCGAACACCGCCATCGCGGCGCCGGGGACGGCGGCATCGAGATCTGCATCGGCAAACACGATGTCCGGCGACTTGCCGCCGAGCTCGAGCGAGACACGCTTGAGGTTGCCGGCCGAGGCGCGGATGATCGACTGACCCGTGACGTGCGAGCCGGTGAAGGCGACCTTGTCGACGTCGTGATGCGAGGCGAGCGCAGCGCCCGCGGTCTCGCCATAACCGGGCACGACGTTGATGACGCCGGGCGGTACACCCGCCTCCATCGCCAGCTCGGCGATGCGCAGCGAGGTGAGCGGCGCCTCTTCGGCAGGCTTCAGCACCACGGTGCAGCCGGTCGCGATGGCCGGACCGATCTTCCAGATCGTCGCGGTGAGCGGGCCGTTCCAGGGAATGATGGCGCCGACGACGCCGATCGGTTCCTTCAGCGTGTAGGAGAAGATTTCGCCGGGCAGCGAGTTCTCAATGGTCTCGCCGTGGATCGCGGTGGTCTGGCCGGCGTAATAGCGCAGCATGCCGACGGCGCGCAGGCGATAGGCGCGGGTGCGGCTGAGCGGCGCGCCCATGTCGAGCGTGTCGAGCTGCGACAATTCGTCGAAATTCTTCTCGACGAGGTCGGCGAGCTTGAGCAGCAGGTTCTGCCGCTCGAACGGTTTTACTTTGCTCCAGGGGCCTTCGAAGGCGCGGCGGGCGGCGGCGACCGCACGGTCGATGTCTTCCTTGTCGCCCTCGGCGACCGTCGCCAGCAATTCGCCGGTGGCGGGGTTGTGGGTCTCGAAGCGCTTGCCTGAGGCAGCATCGACCCACTTCCCGTCGATCAGCATCTGCTTGTAGGACCCGTTGGCGAACGGATGGCGCGTGATCGGAATAGCCTGCGACACAGCCATGGCTGCACTCCCTGTCAAATGATTGATTGGTTCGATCTGGGCGGGATCGTTAAGTCGAATAGAATACAGCGCCGCCGGAAAGGCGTAAAGGCGGCGTGGAACGAAGACCTCCCATGCCGACTTGTGCAGGGTCGCGCGAGTGCCATGTTATAGCTCGACCGAGCCCTTCCCCGGAGACCAACCATGCCACATTCCGCCATCGTCAAAGACAATGTCGCCGTGATCACGGGCGGCGCATCCGGCATCGGATTGGCTGCCGCGCTGGCCTTCGCGCGCGCCGGCTTGAAGGTGTGCATCGCAGATGTGGATCAGGCGCGGCTGGCGGAAGCTGCAACAAAACTGTCATCCGTCACGCCTGCCACACATGTGATGACGTTCGCGGTCGATGTCAGCAAGGCCGAGAGCGTGACGGAACTGGAACGCGCCGTGCGCGAGCGCTTCGGCGGCACCGACATCCTCATGAACAATGCCGGCATCCAGCCCGGCAGCACGCTGTTCGGCGAGCCCGACAACTGGCAGCGGATCATCGGCGTCAACATGTGGGGCATCATCAACGGCTCGCGCATCTTCGCACCCGGCATGATCGCGCGCGGCAATGCTGGGCTGATCATCAAAACCGGCTCGAAGCAGGGCATCACCACGCCGCCCGGCGATCCCGCCTACAACGTCTCCAAGGCCGGCGTGAAGGCGTTTACGGAAGCGCTCCAGCACGAGCTGCGCAACACGAAGGACTGCCGCATCACCGCGCATCTGCTGATCCCCGGCTTCGTCTTCACCGGCCTGACCGCAAAGGGCCGCATCGAAAAGCCGGCCGGGGCCTGGACGGCTGAGCAGACCGTGGATTTCATGCTGGCGCGGCTGGAGGCCGGCGACTTCTACATCCTCTGCCCGGACAACGACGTGCCGCGCGCGCTCGACGAGAAGCGGATGCTGTGGGCCGCCGGAGACATCGTCGAGAACCGCCCGCCGCTGTCGCGCTGGCACCCGGACTATACGGACGCGTTCGCGAAGTTCGTGAAGGGGGAGTGACTATCAGACCCTCATGGTGAGGAGCGCGGAACGCGCGTCTCGAACCATGAAGGCCCCGCTGCGACAGCTCGGCCTCTATCCTTCGAGACGCCCGCTTTCAGCGGGCTCCTCAGGATGAGGAGCTAGAGCCTCGCGGCGCGGCAATACCGCGCAAGCGCCCTACAGCGTCTCCTGCTGATGCCCGCAATTCTTGCACGCGAACTTGACCCGGCTCTGGCCTTTTTCAGCCTGCACCCGGTTCGGCGCGCCGCACTTGCCGCAGACGGCCTCGATGCGGGTCGAGCCCTGCTTGACGACGATGGTCTTCTTTTCCATCGATTCGCGGATCAGGCGCTCGGCCTCCTCACGCAGGGATTGTTTCGACAAAGCTCATCTCCGCCTCTGGAAAGCGCGAGAGCCATAACGCACCTGCGTTGGAATCTCAATCGGCAATGCCGGCTCAGACCTCGACAATCACATAGCTGTCTTCGACATGCACCGGAAACGTCTCGGCGACATACGGGCCCTTCTGCAACTCTTCGCCACGTTCCACCGCGACTGGATAGGACCGGATCTTGACCCGTTTCGGATCGAACCAGGACTGGCCGTTGCGCATGTCGAATTCCCAGCCGTGCCAGGGACAGCGCAGCATTTCGCCGACGCGCGAGCGCTCATAGATTCCGGGCTCGGGCGAGGTCAGCCGCGCTACGCAGGCCGCCTTCTCCAGCGGCGCGCCCTCGTGCGGGCAGCGGTTCAACAGCGCGAAGAACTCGCCGTTGACGTGGAACACGACGATGTCGCGGCCCGCGATATCGACGACCTTGTTGCCGCCGGGCGGGATCTCCGAGGTGCGCGCGACGATGTGACGGGCCATAACCCTTCGGAACCTCTTTGCTCAGAACTTGTAGACCGCGCGGGCATTGGTGCTGAAGATCTTCTTGCGCTCGGCGTCCGTCAGCGGCGTTTTGAAGGCGAAGCGCGGATCGTCGAAATCCCAGTGCGGATAGTCCGACGAGAACAGCAGCCTGTCGATGCCGACCCATTCGATCAGCGACCGCAGATGCCGCGCCTCGTCGGGCTCGTCGATCGGCTGCGTCGTGAACCAGAAATGCTCGCGCACATATTCGGACGGCTTGCGCTTGAGATGCGGCACCTCGCTGCGGAAGCGCTCGAAATGCTGGTCCATCCGCCACACCGCCGAGGGGATCCAGCCGAAGCCGCCCTCGATGAAGACGATCTTCAGCTTCGGAAAGCGCTCCGGCACGCCTTCGATGACGAGGCTCGCAAGCTGCGCCGCGATCGTGTGCGCGTTGGACTGATGCTCCTCGACATAATAAGACGGCCAGCCGCCACCGGTCGGCGCATGGCCGCCATAGCCGCCAACATGGATGCCGAGCGGCAGGTCCAGCGCCTCGGCGCGCTCGTAGATCGGCCAGTAGCGACGGCGGCCGAGCGGCTCGTTGGCGCGCGGCGAGACGTTGATCTGGATGTATTCGCCGATTTTGGCGCAGCGCTCGATCTCGGCGATGGCGAGATCCACGCCGTCCTGCCCGACCAGGATCGACGCCTTCAGGCGCGGATCGCGATGCGACCAGAACGCCAGTTGCCAATCGTTGATGGCGCGCTGGATCGCGGCGCCGAATTCCAGGTTCTGCTGCGAGAAGATGAAGAGATCGAGCACCTGCAGAATCCCGAACTCGACGTCGAACGGGTCGAGATGCTGCTTCTGCATGAAAGCGAGATCGGAGCCGGGCGGCCCGCCGGTCGGCGGCCAGGCATCGCGGCGCGCGATCAGTGGCGAGGAACGCGGATAGGGCGTGGTGAAGAGATAGGGCGTGCGCAAATGGCTGCCATATTCCTTCAGATGCTGCTGCCAGCGTTTCGGCAGGAACTCGTTGAGATCGTCGGTCGAGCGCAGGCTCGGGTGCACGTCGCAATCGACGATGCGCAGCCGCGAGGCGGCGGGCTTTTCTTCGTCGAGCAGCGGGCGGTCGATGACGTCACTCATGCGATCCTCCAAACTTTTTGTTTGCGCATGATCTTATCGGAAAACCGGTACCCACTTTTCCGGATCATGCGTCAATTCAGCGACAACCGCGGAAACGTCTCCAGCGGATTGTCGACGCACATCTTCGCGATGATGCTCTTCGGCAGGTTCGGCGGGATCGGATCGTCGCCGTCGAACTGCCAGTGCGGATAGTCGGACGCGAACAGAAACATCTTTGCCGAGCCGATCTGGTCGATGATCTCCTCGACGCTTCTTGCATCAGTCGGCGCGTCGAAGGGCTGCATGGTGACGCGGAAATTATCGCGGATGATCGCGGCCGGCTCGCGTTCGACCCAGGGAACCTCGACGCGGACGCCGCGCCAGGTCTTGTTGGCGCGCCACATGAAGGCCGGCAGCCAGCTCACGCCGGATTCCATCAGCACGACCTTCAGGTTGGGAAACTTGCCGAAAACGCCTTCATAAATGAGGCTCAGGATCTGCGCCTGAAACGCCTGCGCCTCGACGAAGTAATATTCGTAGCGGTGCGACGGCCAGCCGGCGGAGCTCGGCGCCTGGCGATATTGCGTGCCGGCGTGGATCGCCAGCGGCAGCTTGTACTTCTCGGCGAGCCGGTACACCGGCCAGTAATGCCGCCGGCCCAGCAGCGTCTCGCCCTGCGCCAGGACCAGGATAGAGACGAAACGGTTGTCGCCGGCGCGGCGCTCGATCTCCTCGATCGCCAAATCAGGGTCCTGCATCGGCACCACGATGGAAACCCGCAGGCGAGGATCGCGCGACAGCCATTCGGCGGCGATCCAGTCGTTGATCGCCTTGCAGAAGTCTGCCGCCATATAGGCGTCGAACACGGCCTGCGCGCCATAGAGCACGTTGAGGATCGCGTGGCTGGCGCCCAATTGATCAAAGGCGCCCTTCTGCACCATGGCGAGGTCGGAGCCGGGCTTGGCGCCATTGGCCGGCCGCCAGTCGGCACGGCCGGTCAGCGGCATGCTCGGCGGATAGGAGGTGAGATCGAGCCCGTCGATGGCACGGCTCACGACCTGCTCTTTCCAGTGATCGCTGAGATAGGGAAGCAGCGTCGTGCGCGTGCCACCAACGGCCGGGTGGATATCGCAGTCGATCCGCGTCACCGCCATGAAGCTTCCTCGCCGGGATCTTGTAAGCACATCTTGTTGGCGGCGTTCTTGTGCGCCGCTTGCGCAGAGTGCCCCTGCCCGCGCTGGCGCGCAAGGTCGCCCGCCCGCGCGATCCGTCATGGCTCGGTTGCATTTCGCAGGCGCGATACGAAGCTCCGCGATCGCCGCACGGGGCGACCGCTCGAGGATGGATGGTCTCACGGCGCGAGCGGTGGATGCGACGGCATCCTCCGCTCCATATTGCAGGTAGCTTTGCGCTTATATGCGCTCTCGCCTCAAGCCGCCTTGGACACTTCCATCAGCAGGCGCTCGGCCTTTGCATCCTCGATCCGGTTCACCAGCCGGCTGCTCTCGTGATTGTCGCGCACTGTCTTGGTCAGGGTGATGCAGGTCTGGATCAGCATCACGATGCCCATCGTGAGATAGCCCTTCATCCAGAGATCGATCGGCAGGAAGAAGATGCCGATGGCGACGAGGAACGCGGAGGCTGCGAAGGACGCGTAAGTGAAGGTCACCCAGGCGCTGCTGTGGGGCTGGCCGTTCTGGTTCATGATGGTCTCCTGTCGGTTCGAATGATGATGGGGTTTGGGGTCAGGCAGTCGGCATGCGCTTGGACTTCAACCGCGCCAGCACGTCGTCCGCGGTCGTCTTGAGCCGGGGGCCAAAGCCCTGCTCGGCGAGTCTTTCCGCAGTGGCGAGCGGACCGCTGGCCGTATCGAGCTCGACCAGCGCGTCGTCAGCGGCCTGGGCTTCCATTTGCCGGTCGCGCAGGCGCCTCAAGGTGCTCTCCGCTTCCGGCAGCGTGGATTCGTAAGGGCGTGCCGCCTCGATGCCGCTGCGGCGAAGCGAGCGCACCGCTTCCGAGGCGCGGGCGACGCGGCGGCCGCGATCGAGCTCGGTGATGCGGGCCTGCGCGCTCGCGACATGGCGCTTCAGCCTGATGATCTCGGTCGCGAACAATGCGCGTGCGGTCATCGCCGCATCGCGATCGGCCTCCAGGCCCGCGATGGCTTCGGCGGCATCCTTGGCGAGGTCCTCGCGGCCACCGTCGAGCGCCGCAACCGCGCGGGTCTCGAGGTCGGCGATGCGGGCGACGGTCGCCTCGAGCTTGCGGCCTTCCTGCTGGTCCTGGGCGATCGCCAGCGCCAGCGTCCGCTTGCTGCGCTCGACGGCGGCGGCCGCGTCGCGCATCTGCTGGTCGAGGATCAGGAGGGCCGTACGGTCTTCCAGTTCCTCGCCCGCGGCCGCCACGCTGCCGCGGAAAAGTGTCACTACGGTCTTGAACATTTGCTGCTCCCTGTTATGAGCGTTGCTCACAGATGGTTTGTAGCAGAGACCTTGAACATCGTTCAATAAATATTTGAGCATCGCTCAAGAATTTGATTAATAAATGACTAAAGCCTTGGAACGTCGAGAGAAACTGCGGGCCGACCTGATCCAGGCGGCCGAGCGGATGATCGCTGAGCGAGGGTTGGCGGGTCTCAAAACCCGCGATCTCGCCCGCGAGATCGGCTGCGCCAATGGCGCGGTCTACAATCTCGTCGCCGATGTCGACGAGCTGGTCCTGCGCGTCGGCTCGCGCACGCTGCTCCGGCTCGACAAGGTGCTCAGCGCGGCGGTGAGCGCGGGCAATCCGTCGCCGCAGGAGACGCTGGTCCGCATCGCGATCGCCTATTGCGATTTCGCCGCAGAAAATCTCGAGCTCTGGCGCGCAATGTTCGAGCATCGCATGGAGCCCGGCAAGGAAGTCCCCGACTGGTCCGTCGACGACCAGTTGCAGCTGTTCCGCCACATCTACGCGCCACTGGCAGCGTTGTTTCCGGACAGAGGGACCGAGGAGCTCGGCATCACCGCACGCAGCCTGTTCTCGGCCGTGCATGGCATGGTGGCGCTGGGGCTCGAGCAGAGGCTGGTCGCCGTGCCGCTGCCGGCGCTGCGGAAGGAAATCGCGGGCCTGGTGCGGGCGATGATCGACGGCTTGATCGCGCGGGCGGCGTAGAAGCCGAGAGAGCGCAGCGAAACCGGCGGCGACGCCTGACTAAAATTTCGCCTGTCGCATCGCTGGCAGCACGCTTAGCTTTCGCCGCGTCTCGTCCTCTCTCCGGAGTCTCCCATGCCCCTCCTCATCCGCGGCGGCACCGTCGTCAATCATGATCATTCGCGCCGTGCGGACGTGCTGATCGACGGCGAGACCATCGTCGCGATCGGAACATCGCTCGATGCACCGACGGGCGCGGAGATCGTCGATGCCGGCGGCGCCTATGTCATCCCGGGCGGGATCGATCCGCACACCCATCTCGAAATGCCGTTCATGGGCACGGTGACTGCCGACGATTTCGAATCCGGAACGAAGGCGGCGCTGACCGGCGGCACCACCATGGTGGTGGATTTCTGCCTGCCCGATCCCGGCCAGTCGATGCTCGCGGCCTATCAGGAGTGGCGGCACAAATCCGAGAAGGCGGCGACCGACTACGGCTTCCACATGGCGGTGACGTCGTGGTCGAAGCAGATCTATGACGAGATGGAGACCGTGGTCAAAACCTACGGCATCAACACCTTCAAGCATTTCATGGCCTACAAGGGCGCGCTGATGGTGAACGATGACGAGCTCTACAACTCGTTCGCGCGCTGCGCCCATCTCGGCGCCATGCCTGTGGTCCATGCGGAAAACGGCGACGTCGTCGCCTTGATGCAGGAAGCGCTGATCGCGCGCGGCGTCGCCGGCCCCGAAGGCCACGCCTACTCACGGCCGCCGGAGGTCGAGGGCGAAGCCACCAACCGCGCCATCATGATCGCCGACATGACGGGCACGCCCGTCTACATCGTCCACACGAGTTGCCGCGAAGCGCATGAGGCGATCGCCCGCGCGCGGGCTGCGGGGAAACGTGTCTACGGCGAGCCGCTGATCCAGCATCTGCTGCTGGATGTCGGCGAGTACCAGAACAGGGACTGGGATCATTCCGCGCAACGCGTGATGTCGCCGCCGTTTCGCGACAGATCGCATCAGGATAGTCTTTGGGCCGGCCTGCAATCAGGCTCGCTCCAGGTGGTCGCCACCGACCATTGCGCCTTCACCACGGAGCAGAAGCGGTTCGGGCTCGGCGATTTCAGGAAGATCCCGAACGGCACCGGCGGCCTCGAAGATCGGCTCGCACTTCTTTGGACCGCAGGCGTCGCCACGGGACGGCTCACGAAGGAAGAATTCGTCGCGGTGACCTCGGCGAACATCGCGCGCATCCTCAACATCTACCCGCGCAAGGGCGCGGTCGCCGTCGGTTCGGATGCCGATGTCGTGGTGTGGGACCCCAGGGCGAGCAAGACCATCAGCGCGAAGCGGCAGATGAGCCGGATCGATTACAACGTGTTCGAAGGCTTCGCCTGCACCGGCGGACCGGCCGCGACGCTCTCGCGTGGCCGCGTCGTCTGGAAGGCTGGCGATCTGCGCGCCGAGGCCGGCGACGGCCACTACATCGAACGTCCGGCGTTCTCGCCGGTGCACGTCGCCAACTCGACGTGGAAGCAACTGACCGCCCCGCGTGCGGTCGCACGCGGAGCGGTGACGCCGTAGGGTTACCTCAAACCTGCGTAATACCGCCATCGGCCGCGAGATCGATGCCCGTGCTGTAGCTGCTGTCGTCCGACGCCAGAAATAAAATGGCGGAGGCCATTTCCTCCGGGCGACCAATCCGACCGAGCGGGGTAATCGAAGCGAAGATCGCGCGGGCACCTTCGGCCTCCTCAGAGGTCTTGAACTGGCCGTCGATGATCGGCGTATCGATGGCGCCCGGTGACAACGTGTTCACGCGGATGCCGCGATCCTTCAGCTCCATCGCCCAGGTCCGCGAGAACGAGCGCAGCGCGGCCTTGGTGGCGGCGTAGGTGCCGTGCTCGGGAAGGCCTTTCAGGTGCAGGCCAGACGACACCAGCACGATCGAGCCACCTTTGCGCATCAGCGGCAGCGCCTTCTGTACCGTGAAATAGGCACCACGCGCATTGATACCGAATGTCGTGTCGAAATGCGCCGGAGTGACGTCCACCGTGAGCTTGCGCTCGACGAACGCGGCACTGGCGACGATGATATCGAGCGCACCCTTTTCATCCTTCACCCGGGCGTAGAGCCGGTCGAGATCGTCGAGATTGGCGACGTCGGCCTGGATCGCGGAGACATTGCGCCCGATCTCGGCCTTGGCCTTGTCGAGCTCGCCCTGACGCCGTCCAACGATGAAAACATAAGCGCCTTCGGTCACAAAGGTCTTCGCCGCAGCGAGACCGATACCACTGGAGCCGCCGGTGATGACGGCAATCTTTCCTTCGAGCTTTGACATGACACAGTCCTTTGGTTTGGGCGTGCGCGGGCGTTCGGCACGCGCACGCCGTTGACCATTTGAGGAAGAGAGAGTGACCGGCCCGTGAGCCGGCCGGTTCTTGATCAGGCCGCCTTGCCGGCCCGCAACCGGTCGAGCACCGGCAGCAATTCGGATGGATCGGGGCGTTGCGTGTAGTCCGGGTTCACCTCCGCATAGGCGATGATGCCGTCGCGGCCGATGACGTAGCGCGCGGGCATCGGCAGCACCCAGGCCGGATTGTCGTTGAACGTCGGCAGGTCGTTCTTGAAGGACTTGTAGAGCGAGACGAGATCGGCCGGCAGCGCGAAGCGGATGCCGAAGGCGTCGGCGAGGCCGCTCGCGACGTCGCTCAGGATCGGGAACGACAGCTTGTTCTCGCGCTCCGACTTGCGGCTGTTCGGCGCTGTCTGCGGCGAGATCGCAACAAGGCTCGCACCACGCGCGGCGATCTCCGGCAGCGCTTCCTGGAGCGCCTGGAGCTCGAGGTTACAATACGGACACCAGACGCCGCGATAGAACGACACGACCAGCGGACCCTTCGCGAGCAGGTCGCGCGACGCGACCTGCTTGCCGTCGGGATCCCTGAGGACGAATTCCGGCGCTGCGTCGCCGGCCTTCTTGGCGCGCTGCGCCTGGCCGCTCGCGATCAGTTCGGCGGTGGCGCGTTGCATGGTGTCGAGCGCCTCCTTGCTGGGCTTGAGCGGAAAGCGGCCGGCTTCGAAGTCGGCTTTGAAGGCATCGAGTTTGTCTTGAAGGGCCATGGGTAGCTCCATCTTTTGCTGTTGGCCCGTCCTATCTGGATCATTCGAAAATGAAGGGGTATACGGTCGATACGGAGAACATTTATCTGGATTTCAAATGAGTGACCGGCTCCAGGAATTGGCCGTCTTCGTCCGCGCGGCCGAGAGTGGCAGCTTTTCGAAGGCCGCACGCGAGCTCGGCCTGTCGCAACCCTCGGTGTCCCGCATCATCGGCGAGCTGGAGGCCCGGCTGGGCGTCAAGCTGCTGCTGCGAACCACGCGCCGCATCACCGTCACCGACGCCGGCGCGCTGTTCCTCACCCGCGCACGCGAAGTGCTGGCCGATATCGAGGACGCCGAGGACGCCGCGCGCGGCATCGACTCGCTGCGTGGCACGATCCGCATCACGATGCCCGTCATGTACGGCGCCCGGAACATCATCCCGCGCCTGCCGAAATTCCTGGCTGCGCATACGCTGCTGCGCGTCGAGCTATCCGTGGTCGACGAACGCCAGGACCTCGTCGCCGAGGGGACCGATGTCGCCATTCGGCTCGGCCTGCTCAACGACTCCGGCTTTGGCGCGCGAAGTCTCGGGATATTGCCGCGCCTCGTGGTGGCATCGCCGTCTTATCTTGCCATCTGTGGCACACCGAAAACGCCGGCGGACCTCGCGTCCCACGATTGCATTTTCGGACCAGGCCAGTCCGGCCGCACCAGTTGGTCGTTCACGCGGAACGGAACGGAGACATCGGTCGATGTCCGCGGCCGCATCACCACCGATTCCGGCCCCGGCGTATTCGCCTGTGTGCAGGCGGGGCTCGGCATCGCGATCACATCGCCAATCATGGCCGGACCCGAGATCGCCGCCGGCACGCTGGTCCCCCTGTTGAAGAGCTACAAGCTTTCGCCCATCGACGTCTACGCCGTCTTCCCGGGTGGCCGCCGCCCCTCGACCAAGGTGCGCGCTCTGGTGGACTATCTCGCGACCGACATGAAGCAGACGCCATGAGCGACGCGCCGGACCGTTCCGCGGGCACAGCGGGCTGCGACACCATGCGTCGCATTTACTGGCATGGCGCTTGCTTCCTTTGGTCGCAATTGGCTCAAGGAGGCATCGATGAATGCATCGTCTTTCGACATCAGCCGCCGCAATGTGTTGCTGGGAGGCCTTGGCGCAGCTGGATTGACCGCCATCGCACCTCGCTTCGCCACTGCCCAAGGGCGTAGCGAGACGCTGCTGGTGGTGCAGGAGCTCGGGCCGAACTCGCTCGACATGCAGGGCGTCGGCTCCAACCAGACCGTGAACGGCCTGTCCTGGAACTGTTACGACCGCCTGCTCACTTACGCCTCCAAGACGCTGCCCGACGGGACCGTGTCCTATGATCGCGAAAAGCTCGCGCCCGAACTCGCCGAGAGCTGGGAAGTCGCCGCCGACGGCATGTCCTGCACCTTCAAGCTTCGCAAGGACGCGAAATTCCACGACGGCACGCCTGTTACCGCCAAGGACGTCAAATGGTCGTTCGACCGCGCGGTGAGGGTCGGCGGCTTTCCGACCTTCCAGATGTCGGCGGGTTCGCTGGAGAAGCCCGAGCAGTTCGTGGTGGTCGACGATCACACCTTCCGCATCGACTATGTCCGCAAGGACAAGATGCTGCTGTTCAATGTCGCCGTCGTCGTGCCCTTCATCATCAATTCCGAGCTCGCGAAGAAGAACGCGACGGCGGAAGACCCATGGGCGCTCGCCTGGCTCAGGACCAACGAGGCCGGCGGCGGCGCCTACAGGATCGAAAGCTGGAAGCCCGGCAGCGAAACCGTGCTGGCGCGTTTCGATGATTGGAAAAGTGGTCCGCTACCGAAGATCAAGCGCGTGATCGCGCGCGACGTCCCCTCGGCCGGCACCCGCCGCGCGATGCTGGAGCGGGGCGATGCGGACATCTCAAGCGGCTTTGCGCCGCGTGATTTCGAGCAGATCATTCGGGAAAGCAAGGTCAAGGTATCAGGCGTGCCGATCCCGAACGCGCTCTGGTACGTCGCGCTGAACACGGCGAAGCCGCCGTTCGACAATGTGAAGCTGCGCCAAGCCGTCGCCTGGGCGATGCCGTATGAGCAAATCCAGAGCAGCGCGTTCTTTGGACGCGCGGTTCCGATGTACGGCGGAGCGGCGGACGTTTCAAAACCGGTGTGGCCGCAGCCCTCTCCCTATGTCACCGATCTCGACAAAGCCAAGCACTGATGAAGGAAGCAGGGTTCGAGTCCGGCCTGGAGACGACCTTGTCGCTCGACACGGGGACTGCGACCGTCGGCGAGCCCACCGCCATCCTGATCCAGGAGAGTCTGGCCAAGATCGGCATCAAGGCGTCGATCGAAAAAATCCCCGGCGCGAACTGGCGCACGACGCTGAACAAGAAGGAGCTGCCGCTCGCGCTCAACCGCTTCAGCGGTTGGCTCGATTATCCCGAGTACTATTTCTACTGGAATTTCCACGGCAACAATTCGATCTTCAACATCTCGTCATACCAGAACAAGGCGATGGACGCGCTGATCGACAAGGCGCGCTTCACGGCGGATGCGGCGGAATACGACCGGTGCGTGAAGGATTTCATCGCGCTCTGCATGCGCGACGTTCCCGTCGTTCCGCTCAACCAGCCAATCCACGACGTCGCCATGCAGAAGGCCATCACCGGCTACGAGTTCTGGTTTCACCGCGAACCCGACTACCGCCAGTTCGCGAAGGGCTGATGCCGGTCGACAACGCGGATGACGTCCGAGGCGGCTCGCGCCTGCTGGGTCGGGAAGCCCCGCGCCAACCGTGCCGCGCTCGTGCGCAGCATCGCGGCGTCGAGCTTGCCCTGCCGCGCCCCATCCAGCGCGCAGGCGAAGATCCGGTAGAATTGTGCGCCGTCGTAGGCAACCAGCAGCAGATCGACGCCGGCGTTGATCGCCTCGACCACGGCTTTGCAGACGTCGTGCTGGTAGATCGCACCCATCACGAGGTCGTCGGTCATCACCATGCCCTGGTAACCCCACTTGTCGCGGATGATCCCTTCGACGACGCGTTTCGAATGCGAGGCCGCACGATCGGGATCGACGGTCGTGAGCGTCACATGCCCAACCATGAGCGCGCTGCGCGAATGCGACAGCACCTCGCGGAACGGCAGCCAGTCGGTTGCCTCCAATTCCCTAACCGGCGTATCGAGATTGGCGCTGAAATGATGCGTGTCGGTGCGGACGCGGCCGATGCCGGGAAAATGCTTCAGCGTAGCACCGACGCCTGACTCTTCCAGCCTGCGCACATAGGCGCTCGCGATCGTGCTGACGACGGCAGGGTCGGTCGCAATCGCGCGCTGGCCGATCAGTGTATGGAAGTCGAGGCGATTGCGCCGGACCGGCGGCTTGAGGTCGAGCACCGGCGCGAGGTTGAGGTTGACGCCGAGCCCGGCGAGCTCGCGGCCGTGGATGCGGCCGAACTCTTCGGCCCTGGCCTGCTGGTCGTCGGGAGCGAGCCCGCTGAGCGTCGCCAGCGCCGGTACCTTCGTCAGCGGCGGCGCGAGATGTCCGACGATGCCGCCCTCCTGGTCTGCCGCAACGACCAGCGGCGGCAGGCCGGCGACGCGCCGCTTGTCCTGGAGCGCCGCAATCTCGGTGCGCAACGTCTCGACGGTCCGGCCGCGGATGTTGCGCCGGGTCACGTAGACGCCGCCGATCAAGCCCTGCTCGGCAAGGCGCGCAACCTCGGGAAAGGAGGAATAGCCCACCATGAAGTGAGGCCCGAGCTGACGCGCCTCGGTGGCGCTCGCGGCAAGCACGTGGTGCTTGCGCAGCTCGAACTTCAGATGCGCCGCGGACATCAGGACCGGCGGCAGGCACCAGAGCACGACGAGCAGCTTGCCCGCGACGGTACGCCAACGCCCTCTGCGTAGCAGCAGGATGACGATCGCGAGGCTTGCGACGACAAGCGCGAGGTTTCCCGCGCCGCGCAGTGGGACCAGATAGGGATCGTTCTTGTTGGCGGCCGCGAATGCGACGAGCGGCGCGGCCAGCCAGAGCAGGATGAGACCAATACGACCGAAGAATTGCATGATGCGTCACACGCTATGAGTGGCGAATGCTTCGCACCTATCAAAGCGAATCACGCTGTGCGAGCGGCAAACGCGCCCCTGCACGAAAACTGCAAAAGACTCCTGAAACCGTGCAGACGATGGTCCCGCCTTCTGCACAAGCGCCGTTCAGACTTCGTGATGCCACCCATCACGAAAGGTCATTTGGACATGACGAGCCTGGCTTCGACGATAGCAGCGGAAATCCAGCCGATCAGACATTCCTCGATCCCGGCCAAGGTCGGCCTCGCGCTGGTGCTGGCCGCGCTCGCCGACTGGCTGTTCTACGGCCAGCGGATCGGGCTGTCGCTGACGCTCTTTGCGATCGCGACGGCCTGCGTGTCGGTGCTCTTCAATCATGCGGCCCTGGATCTGCGGCGCGCCATGATCGGCGGGGCCATACTCGTCGCCGGCCTCGTTCCGGCCGTCGAGGAGCTGAACATGCTGTCCTTCCTGATCCTCACCATGGCGCTGACCATTGCGCTTCTGATCGCGACCAATCCTGAAACGACCGGGTTCGCTGAGCGTGCCCGCGCGCTGCGCAACTTTGTCCTGTTCGGGCCCTTCAGGTTCTTCCTCGAGGCGCTCCAGATCTTCAACATGTCGGCGTTCACCCGCGGCATTGCACTCTGGCTGATGCCTGCCGCGCTCAGCACCGTCTTCGTCGCACTGTTCGCTGCGGCCAATCCGGTGATCGAGCAGTGGGTGTCGCTGCTCAATCCAAAGCTCATCCTCGAATATATCAGCATCCCACGCCTGCTGTTCTGGGCCATGATGCTGGCGCTGGTTTGGCCGTTCATTCATGTGCGCTGGCGGCGCCAGACGATTGTCACCACCGCCGTTGCCGATGGCCCTGTGCCGCCCCCGCTCCCGCCCTTGGTCTCGGCCGAATTTCTGAACCCCTCCACCATTCTGCGCTCGCTGATCCTGTTCAACCTGCTGTTCGCCGCGCAATCCATCCTCGACGGCATCTATCTCTGGGGCCATGTGGCGCTGCCCGACAATTTGACCTATGCGGCCTACGCCCATCGCGGCGCCTATCCGCTGATAGCGACCGCGTTGCTCGCCGCCGCCTTCGTGCTGGTGGCGATGCGCCCGGGCGGGGCGGCCGAGAAATCGAAAGTGATCCGGCCGCTGGTCTATCTCTGGGTCGGGCAGAACGTGCTGCTCGTCGCCTCCTCCATCCTCCGCCTCGACCTCTATGTCGACATTTACATGCTGACCTATTGGCGGATCGCGGCCTTCATCTGGATGGGGCTGGTGGCGCTCGGATTGGTCCTGATCGTGGCGCGCATCGCGCTCAACCGGTCCAACCAATGGCTCGTCGGTGCCAATCTGATCGCGCTGACGGTCGTGCTCTATAGCTGCTCGCTCGTGAACTTCGATGCGTTCATTGCCGACTACAATGTCGTCCACAGCCGGGAAGCATCGGGCAAGGGCGTGCAGATCGACATCAACTATCTCCTGACGCTCGGGCCGCAGGCGCTGCCCGCCATCGACAAGGCGCTTCTGCTCCGGCCCGGCGCCCCCGAGAGCTGCCTTGTGTCGCGCCGCGACCGCCTTGTAGAACAGCAGCGCCAGGATCTGGCCTGGCGGAGCTGGGGCTTTCGGAGCTGGCGGCTCCAGCGCAGGCTGGACGCGCCGGCGAAGGATCAGCAGGCAGGCTGAGGAAGCGGAGAGGTTCTTGGCGCATCGCATTCTCATCGTCGACGACGAGGGCCACATCCGCGAGGTCATCCGCGTCGCCCTGAAGAAGGCCGGCATGGACGTGGTCGAGGCGCGCGACGGCAAGGAGGCACTCGCCCGCTTTGCCGCCGACAGGCCCGACCTGATCGTGCTCGACATCGGAATGCCCGAATTCGACGGGCTCGATGTCTGCCGCGAGGTGCGCAAGACCTCCGACGTGCCGATCCTGTTCCTGTCGGCGCGCGACGAGGAGATCGACCGCATCCTTGGCCTCGAGATCGGCGGCGACGATTACGTGACCAAGCCGTTCAGCCCGCGCGAGCTGGTGGCGCGGGTCAACGTCATCCTGCGCCGCCTCAGCCCGCGCAATGGCGAGGCCAAGGCGGGGCCGGCCGCACTGTCGCAAGGCGGCCTCCTGATCGATCCCGAGCAGCATGTCGCGACCTTTGCCGGCACGCCGCTGAAACTGACCGCCATCGAGTTCGGCATCTTGCGCGCCTTCCTGACCCGGCCGACCTCGGTGTTCAACCGCGAGCAGCTGATGCGCGCGGCCTATCAGCTCAACATCCAGGTCTCCGACCGCACCATCGACAGCCACATCCGCAACATCCGCGCCAAGCTCGCGGCGCACGATTGCGAGAACGTGATCGAGACCATCCACGGCGTCGGATTCAAGCTCGGCCGCTGCGAGAAAGAGGCATGAGCGCGGCGCCCGACAAATGGCGGCCGTCGCTCACCCTCGTGATTTTCACGGTGCTGGCGACCGTCGGCGTGCTGCCGCTGGTCGGCTTGTTCTTCTTCCGCCTCTACGACAACCAGCTGATCCGCCAGACCCAGGCCGAGCTGATTGCGCAGAGCCGCGTGCTGGCGACGATCTATGCGCAGGAGGTCACGGCGCGGCTCGACAGCGGCCTGACGCTCGGCGCCGAGGTGCCGCCCAACGTGCTGCCCGACCCCGGCGACCAGGTCACCCCGATCCGTCCCGCGCTCGACCTCACCGCCAACGATCTCTTGCGGCGGCGGCCCGATGCGCAAGCTGCTCCGCAGCCGGCGCAGCCAGCCTATGTCGAGATCGGCGCAAGACTGACGCCGATCATCCGCGAGACCCAGAAGGTGACGCTGGCGGGCTTTCGCATCCTCGATCCGCAGGGCGTGGTGATCGCCGGGCGCTACGAGGTCGGGCAATCGCTCGCCCATATCGAGGAGGTCGCGGACGCGCTGCACGGGCAGTACCGCGCCACGCTGCGCAACCGCGTCCCGGATCGGCCGCCGCCCCCAATCTATTCGTTCAGCCGCGGCCTCGGCGTGCACGTGTTCTCGGCAATGCCCGTCATCGTCAACAACCGCGTCGCCGGGGTGATCTACACCACGCGGACGCCGAGCAACATCTTTGACCATCTCTACCAGGAGCGGGCCAAGTTCGTGCTGGCGGGGCTCGCCGTGATCCTGGGCACCATCGCGATCGGCCTCGTATTCTCGCGCACCATCACGCTGCCGATGCGCGAGTTGATCGACCGCGCCGCGCGGATCGGCCGCGGCGACGGCGAGGCGTTTCGGCCGCTCCGGCATTACGGAACCCGGGAGTTCGCCCAGCTCTCGCACAGCTTTCTCGGCATGGCCGAGCAGTTGGCGCGGCGCTCCGACTATATCGCGACGTTCTCGGCCCACCTCACTCACGAGCTGAAATCGCCGCTGACCTCGATCAAGGGCGCGGCCGAGCTGTTGCAGGATTCGTTTCAAGGAAAGCCGGAAGGCCTGACGCCGGCCGAGCAGAAGACGTTCATCGCCAACATCCTGTCGGACACGCAGCGGCTGGAGGCGATGGCGCAGCGGCTGCGCGAGCTCGCCCGCGCCGAGAGCCTGCCGCAGAACGAGCGCACTGAGCTTGCGCCCGTGATCGCCGACCTCCGGAGCCGGTTTCCAGCCAGCTCAATCGAGGCCAGCGGCCGCCTCGACCGGACGATCGGCATGTCCGGCGAGAAGGCGCTGATCGTGCTGTCGCATCTCGCCGACAACGCGATGCGGCACAGGGCGAGGACCATCAGGCTGGAGGCGGTGGACGAGCGGACGACCCTGCTTGTGACGGTCAGCAATGACGGCGAGCCGATTTCGGCGCCGAACCGCGACAGGATCTTTGATGCGTTCTTCACGACCCGCCGCGACCAGGGTGGCACCGGGATGGGGCTGGCGATCGCGCGCGCGGTGATGGCGAGCCATGGCGGCTCGATCAAGCTGAAGCCGACCGACGAGGGCGCGGCCTTCGAGCTCCAGTTTCCGATCGCCTAGATCGCGAACACCCAGGCGGCGACGATGGTGCCGATGGTGACCAGACCGGCGATGGTCCAGCCGGCGGCATATTCCAGCTCAGGATGACCAGTCGCCCGCATGATCTCTGCCGGATCGGCGGTATGCTTCTCTGCCATGACAGCCTCGCACGTTTTTTTCCGTGTCCTATGTAAGTCGCTTCAGCCGCCAATAGGTTCCATCACGGAAATGCGAGGAATGACGCAACTTGGTCTGTTCGCCGAACCGCAAGCCGGTCCTGCCGGGCTTCGCTATACCGATGACTTCGTCGAGGCCGCCGTCGAGCAGGACTTGATCGGCCGCATCGCAGCATTGCCGCTGCAGCGCTTCCAGTTCGGCGCCTTCGAGGGCAACCGCCGGGTGGCGTCGTTCGGCTATCGCTATGACTATTCGCTGCAACGGCTGGCCGAGGCCGAGCCGATCCCGGACTGGGTCCTGCCCGTCGCGCGGCAGGTCGAGGCCTGGGCGGGCCTCGCCGCCGGCAGCGTCCGGCAGGTGCTCTGCACCGAATATGACACCGGCGTCGGCATCGGCTGGCACCGCGACAAGCCGCATTTCAAGGAGATCCTCGGCCTGTCGCTGGGCTCACCGTGCAGATTCCGCTTCCGCCGCCGCAGCGGCGACAAATGGGAGCGCCACGCGCTCGAAGCCCTGCCGCGCTCGCTCTACCTGATGGACCGCGAGGCGCGCTCGCAATGGGAGCACAGCATCCCGCCGGTCGAGGCACGCCGCTATTCCATCACCTTCCGGACGATGCAGCGGGTGTAACGGCCGGTCCAAAACTAAAATTGCGAAAACAACCCCATGCACAGTAGAACGCGCGGCCGGCATGCGGCCGCGGTCGCGCGCCCCAAATGTTTGACACGTCGGACCAAAACAGCCGCGCCACGCAATCGCCGCGCGGTTCGCGGATTTTCCCTTCAATTGCGGGCCTGGGGCAAGATTTCGGGCGGAAGAGAAGCCGCCACTCGACTCTCCGCAAGATTGTAAGTTAATCTCGCTTCTATCAGCCGGTCTATTTTTAACCGATGTTGCAGCATTTCAGGGCGCGGCACGGCGCCGTCCCGGCAGAAGACATTTTCAAGGGAAGCTCGCGATGCGTTCGCTGTTTGCGCGGCTGCACCGGCGTTACGGGCCCAGGATTTCGGGGGCGGAGCGCCAGCGGCGGGTCAAGGACAAGCTCGCCCTTCAACCCACCCCACCCACGATCCGCTCACCCACCGCGCTCCGCGCGCTGGCGGTGCGACGCCCGAAAGTCGCGATCATCGGCGGCGGCTTCGCCGGCCTGATGGCGGCCTCCGAGCTCGTCGCGCATTGCGAGGTGACGCTGTTCGAGGCCCGCGACCGCTTCGGCGGCCGCGTTCTCAGCAAGAAGAAGCCGAGCGGGATCGTCGAGGCCGGCGGCGAGCTGATCGGCTACAACCATCCGCTCTGGCTGAAATATGCCAAGCGGTTCGAGCTCGGCCTCTCCGTCATCACCTCGGACACCAATTTCGACGCGCTCGAGCTCGACATGCCGGTGTTTCTCGACGGCCACAAGCTCTCCGACGGCCAGATGAAGCGGGTCTATCACGAGATGGACGACGCTTTCGGCAAGCTCAGCCGGTGGGCCGGCCGGGTCAAGCCTGACAAGCCCTGGCGCGCCAAGGGTGCAAGGAAGCTCGACGCCAGGACGATTGCGGAGTGGATCGCCAGCCTCGACTGCTCGAAGCTCACCAAGCACGCCATGGAGGAGCAGTTCTCCAACGACGCCGGCCAGCCGACCACCAAGCAGAGCCTTCTTGCTAATCTGGCCGTCGTCGCGGGCGGACGGATGAAGGACCAGATCGACGCCTTCTTCACCCAGACCGAGACTTTGCGCTGCTCGGAAGGTAATCAGGAGCTCGCCATTCGTCTCGCGCAGGACATCGAGGACAAGGGCGCCAGCACCAACCTGTCGACGCCGGTGCGCGCCATCCGCATCGACAGCGAAGGAGTGACCCTGGAATTCAGCCCCTGCGGCAACGGAACGGCACGCGCGCCCTTCGCCGCCGATTATGCCGTGCTCGCGATACCCCCGAGCCTGTGGCCGGACTCACCCAACGCCAAGATCACGATCACGCCCCACCTGCCGCACGACTACTACGTCACGATGGGGACGGCGGTGAAATATCTCAGCCCGCTCAAGAAGCGCTTCTGGATCGGCGAGGGCCTCGCCCCAACCGCCATCTCGAACCAGTTCGGTGTCACCTGGGAAGGGACGGACAACCAGATCGCCCCGCCGGAGCACCCGGTCGAGCTCAGCCTGTTCGCCGGCGCCGACGTCGCGGCGGAAGCTCTCAAGCACTACCGGCCCGGTGACCAGACGCAGGTCGACGCGTTCTACGCGCAGCAGATCGGCAGCGTCTACAAGGGCTATGTCGCGCATCTGGCCGATCAACCGGAGTTCATGGCCTGGCCGCGCGACGAATGGACCGCCGCCGGCTATTCCTGTCCCGCCCCCGGCGAGGTCTGCCGCGCCGGGCCGCTGCTCGCCAGGGGCTTCGAGGACCGCCTGTTCTTTGCCGGTGAGCACACCTGCTTTGCCTATTTCGGTTACATGGAAGGCGCTCTCCAGTCCGGCCAGACGGCGGCGGCTGCGATCATCAAGGCGATCGACAAGCAGCCTGAAGCGCTTGGCACTGCCCGGACTAGCAATTCTGTCATAGGCTCGGGGCGCCTTGCGGCGGCGAAGCCGTGACCGGAGAGGAAGCGACGCGAATGACATTCACGACAAGGGCCCGATCCAGGATTTGGGCCCGCATCGTCGCCGCGCTCGCTTTTGCCGGCGCCTTCAACGCCGCCGGAGCCTCGGGGGCGACGCCTGCAAAAGTCTCGGGCTCGACGGCGCTGGCGCTCGCGGGCGTGATCGCGCCGCTGTCGCCGGACCTGACCGGCGCCGAGAGGAAGGCGGTGGCGATGCTGTTCGCCGCCAATGCCGAGATTCCCTACAAGAAGCCAATCGTGGTGACCGTGGACAGAATCGTCTGCCGCACCGGCAATGTCGACATCACGCTACGCAATTGCGAGCTGACCTTCGGCAAGAAGAGCAGGACCGTGAACGGCTCGACGGCCAATGAAATTTTCGCGACCGAAGCGCTCGCCGGCATTCCGCCCGATGGTGCGGCGGGATCGAACTTCGAGAGCCTGAGCAAGCTGAGCTGCACGATCGACCCCAATGCCATCCGCCGCAAGGACGGGAGCGGAGCCGACTGCACCTTCCAGCCGGGGAATTGAACCGCGCATGGGCAAGAACATGGGCAAGAAACCGGGTGCCGTGAAATCGCCTCAAGACCAACTAACTAATAAGGCGAATTGAAAAGACGGGCCAAACGCGCGAACCCATATCGGGCACGCAGGGCCGGCACCAACATACCAACATGAAGAATTATCTCGCTTTCTTTCTCATCCTGGGCATGACGGCAGCCTCCGCACACGGTCCGTTGCCGGCGCGGCTCACGGGGCCGTCCAATCTCGTCCGGGTGGGCCTCACCGACAACGACACGACCGCCGGTGGCACCGCGCGGCTGTGCGAGCAGATCTCCTTCTCGCGCGGGCTGCGCTACGGCGACAGCGAGGCCAATGTGCTCGACGTCGCCACCAGCAGCGAGACCAAGGCGGATACGCCCCGGCCCGTGCTGCTGTTCGTGGGGGGCGACACCTTTACCGGCGATCGCGGCGCGCCGGACCTGTCCCGCGAGGTCCAGGACCAGGCGATGTGCTTTGCCGCGCGCAACGGCATGATCGGCGTGCGCGTCAACTATCGCTTTGCGCCTGCGGCGACCTGGCCGATGGGTGCAACCGACGTCGCGGCGGCGCTATCCTGGGTCCACGGCAATATCGACCTGTTCAATGGCGATGCCCGCGAGATCGTCGCGGTCGGCTACGGCGCCGGCGCCTTCCATGTCGCCACCTTGCTGGCGCATCCCGAATTCCAGACCGACCGCGCCGATGTCGCCGCCGTCGTGCTGGTGTCCGGGATCTACCGCGCGGGCAAGGACGCGAGCGACAGCGAGAAGGCCTATCTTGGCACTGACCCCACCCAATACGACAAGCGGTCGGTCTTCCCCGGCATCCTCAACGTCGACGCGCCGATCGTGCTGGCCTGGGCCGCGAACGATCCCGCGAACCTCGTGGCGCAGGGCGAGACCTTGAAGAAGACCCTCTGCGGCGCCGGCCACTGCCCGCGCAGCACGCTGATGCGCAGCCGCGACGGCATCGCCGCCGCCTTCGGCCTCGACGGCTCCGGCGACAGCCTCGCCGAACCGACGCTGCTGCTGGTGCATCAGCTCGAGGCGCGGGAGCTGCCGTAGCGGCGCGTTGCGGGCGGCGCGACGACTTTCACCTTTTGCTGGGCCACCCCTCTCCCCCGCCCTCCCCCGCAAGGGGGGAGGGAGCGCAGCGGAGCACGTGGCCACGCTGTGCCCTCATCGCCGACGCGCTAATGAATGGAGTCACTCGCCAAACGAAAGATGCGTTCCCTCCCCCCTTGCGGGGGAGGGTTAGGGAGAGGGGTGCCACACGGCACGCTCTGTCGATTGATGGCCCGTCAACACGGCTGTCGTTTCGTTCGCGATGCGTCGCCTTGAAGCGGGCGATCAAGCCACAGCTTTGACAAACGCTTGACGTAGATCAAGCGGACTTGGTGCGGATTGAGCCGACCTCTTGGAGGGGCCAATATCAAGGTATCGAGCATGCGCGTCATCGGCAGGATGCTGTTCGTTTCGATGATCGCTATCGCGTCGCTTGGCGCGATGTCCCAGCAACACGCCGAACAACCCGCGAGCGGCGATGAAATCCGCATCGGCAACGTCATGCCGTATTCGGGACCGCTCTCGGAATTCGGCGCCATCGGCCAGGCGTAAGCCGCCTATTTCGACATGGTCAACGCGCGCGGCGGCATCAACGGCCGCAAGATCCGCTTCATCACGCGCGACGACAATTCCGATCCGGCCACCGCGCTGGAGCTGACGCGCAATCTGGTCGAGAAGGACGACGTGCACCTGATGTTCGGCTCGTTCGGCACGCCCGGCAATATCGCCACGCGCTGGTACCTGAACGAGAAGAGAATCCCGCAGCTGTTCGTCGCATCCGGCGACGAGGAGCTGAGCCAGGCCAAGGCGTTTCCCTGGACCATGGGCTGGCAGCCGTCGTTCCGGTCGGAGGGGCGCATCTATGCCAACTATATCCAGGCCTATTACCCCAAGAAGAAGATCGTGGTGCTCTGGCAGAACGACCAGTTCGGACGCATGCTCTACAGGGGCATCCAGGAAGGTCTCGGCGACCTGAACCGCCTCGTCCTCGTCGACATCGCCTTCGACATTGCCGATGAGCATCTCGAAGGACACGTCTCGATCCTCAAGCGCGCCGGCGCCGACATCTTCGTCTTCCTCGGCGTGCCGTCGACGGCGTCCAAGGTGATCAAGCTGGCGGCCTCGCTCAAATGGCGCCCGGTCATCATCGTCAACGACGCCTCCGCCTCGATCGCTAACGCGATGGCGCCCGCGGGCCTGGAGAATTCGGCCGGCGTGATCTCGGCGGCTTTCCTGAAGGATCCGAGCGACCCCGCATGGAAGAACGACCCCGCCATGAAGGACTGGTTCGCCTTCATGGACAAGTACCACCACGTCGAAAGCACCAACAACAGCGCCGCGGTCTACGGCTACGGCGCCGCCGAGGCGCTGACGCAGGTGCTGAAGCAATGCGGCGACGACCTGTCGCGCGAGAACATCATGCGTCAGGCGGCTTCGCTGAGGGATCAGCAGCCCTCCGTTGCCTTGCCCAACATCAGGATGAGCACCTCGCCCAACAGCTACCTGCCGATCAAGCAGATGCGGCTTGTCCAGTTCGACGGCCGTTCCTGGCAACCTTTTGGCGATGTGATCGAGACCGCGTTCACGGAAGGGGCGGCGCGGTGAGTCTCGCGTCGACGCTGGTTGGTGCAGCGCGGCGTTCAGGCACGCACCTTTTGCTGGGCCACCCCTCTCCCCCGCCCTCCCCCGCAAGGGGGGAGGGAGCGCAGTGTGCCGCGCGGCGAAGGCTGGGCTCACAAGCTCAATGAGTTCACAGGACCAAAGCCAATTGTCAGCACCTCAATCCAACCGCACGCGCAAATGCGTTCCCTCCCCCCTTGCGGGGGAGGGTTAGGGAGAGGGGTCCGCACGGGGACTCTCTCAATCAGAAACGCGGCTACGCAAGTCTGCGCGCACCTTCACGCCGGCTTCAGCGAAGCCAGCGCGTTTTCCAGCAGCGAGCGGACGCGCGCGGCATCGCCTGACTTCACCACGGCAGGGTCGAGATACAGCTCGAGGCCGGGCGCGCGCTCGGTGATGACCCCGCTCCGCTCCGCCGCCGCGTCGTTGAGCGCGTCGACCGAATAGGGAATGATTTCGCGGCTGATGCCCTTCATCGTGATCGCGGGCAGCGCGTGCGCGCGGACGATGTCGCTGACCAGCGCAAAGGTCTCGTAGCTCAGCACGATGCCGCCGGGCTCGGCGATCGATTGCAGGCGCGCGGCGAGGTTCGCTTCGGCACCGATGATGGTGTAGTCCATGCGGTCGCTGCTGCCGAAATTGCCGACATTGCAATAGCCGGAATTGATGCCCATCCGCGAGCGGAACGGCTGCTCGATGCCGGAGGCGCGCCACTTCGCATTGAGCTCGGCAAGACGCTGCTGCATGCGCCAGGCCATCTGGAGGCAGGCCTCAGCGTCCGCACGGTCGCCTCTGGTCTCGGGGTCGCCGAAGAAGATCAGCATGGCATCGCCGATGAACTTGTCGATGGTGCCGCCATATTCATGGGCGATCGCCGACATCTCGGTGAAATACTCGTTGAGGAGCTGGGTCAACAATTCCGGCTGCAGCCGCTCCGCGGTCGCCGTAAAATTCTGGATGTCGGAGAAGAAGATCGTGAGCTTCTTGCGCTCGGTGTGGATGGTGACGTCCTTCTGGCCGCTGAAGATGCTCTTGTAGACCTGGGGCGGGATGTAGCGCGAGATCTTCATCGACAACGAAGCCAGGAAGTCGTTGGCGGATTCGAGCTCCTTGTTCATGCCCTTGATACGGCCGGCCTGTCGGCGCTGGAGCGAGAGGAACGACAGGCCGCAGCCCGCGGCGATCAGGAAATAGGCCAGCAGGAACTTGAACGAGAAGATGTTGGCGGCGATCGGCTGCGCGATGATCACCTCCTGGATGCCTCTGATGTCACTGACCTTCCAGTCCTTCTTCGGGCTCTCGGGGTGGCTGTTGTGGCAGCTGACGCAGGCCGGGCCCATCGTGACGGGCGCGACCAGCCGGACCTTGTCGGAGAACAGCGAGGTCTCGGTCTCGACGATCTTCTGCTCGGGGTCCTTGCGAAGCGCGTCGAGCGCGTCCTTCTCGAACTTGTCGAGCTGGTGCGCGGCGCGGTTCTGGAACGGGAAATCCGAGACGAAGCGGTAGGTGATGTTCTCCTGCTGCGCGCCGATCACCCGTCCGAGCTCCAGCGACAGCGTCGCCGGGATCGGGATCGCACCGGGGACGGATTCGTAATTGTGCACGACCCTGGTGGTGCCATCAGGATTGGCCAGGATGCGGCCGACGACGTTGGACGCATAGTAGCTGCGCACGCTCGTGATCACCGAGTTGAGGTCGGCGGCCTGCCGGCGCAGCGCGGTCTTGCTGAGGTCGGTCAGGTCCAGCCACACCGCGACCGGCAAAGCGAGCAGGAGCAAGGCGATCACGGCCCCCGTGAGGATGCCGCTCTTGCGCTGTTCTTCGGAGATCTCTTGTTTCACCCTGTGGCTCCGTCGTGTGCGATCTTGTCGCAAATCCCTGGAATTCGCGGCAAGAGCTTGCGGCGGCACAGAGCCCGCAAATGCGAGGCCGCGCAACCCCATTTCATGGTGGGTCGCAGCAAATGGCTTTTCGTTTCATGGCGATTGTTTAAGATCGGTATGAACCTGCATTCACTCCGCCGGGAGATCCTCCATATGACCGAGACCGTCCGCATCAGGCGCTTCAATGCGCGCCCCGTGATCGTGCCGATGAATTTGCCGCTCAAGACCTCGACCGGCGCGGTCGCAAAGGCGCCGCTGGTGCTGATCGACTGCGAGACCGACCAGGGCGCGGTGGGGCATGCCTATCTGTTCTCGATCACGCCTTCGGCCTTGAAGCCGCTGACGGCGATGGTCACGGAAATGTCGGAGCTCATTGCCGGCGACGAGCTGCTGCCGTTCGAGATCGAGCGCAAGCTGACCCAGCGCTTCACCCTGCTCGGCCTCGCCGGCCTGCAGCGGCTGGCGCAATCCGGCATCGACATGGCGGCGTGGGACGCGCTGGCGCGCAGCAAGGGCTTGCCACTCGCGCGCCTGCTCGGCGGCGCGCCGAAGCCGGTCAGGGCCTACAATTCGAAGGGGCTCGGCATCATGCCGGCGGGCGCCGCCGTGGACGAAGCCCACAAGCTGCTGGCCGAAGGTTTTCACGCCGCAAAGATCCGCGTCGGCCGGCCCGATGCGCGGGAGGATCTCGCCGTGGTGCGCGCGGTGCGCAAGGCCGTCGGCGATCAGGTCACGCTGATGTGCGACTACAACCAGGCCCTGACGGTCACCGAGGCCATCCGCCGCGGCGAGATGCTCGACGACGAGGGGCTGACCTGGATCGAGGAGCCGGTCCGCCACGACGATTACGCTGGTAACGCGCGCATTGCGGATGCGCTCCGCACGCCGGTCCAGATCGGCGAGAATTTTGACAGCGCCTTCTCGATGCAATCAGCGCTGTCCGCGGAGGCCTGCGATTACGTGATGCCCGATGTCCAGCGCATCGGCGGCGTCACCGGGTGGCTCCGCGCCGCCGCGCTCGCACATGCCGCCGGCATCGAGATGTCGACGCACCTGTTCTCGGAAGTGAGCGCGCACCTGCTCTGCGTGACGCCGACCGCGCACTGGCTGGAATATGTCGACTGGGCCGACGCGGTGCTGGCGACACGATTGCAGATCAAGGACGGCTTTGCCCTGCCGGGCGAGGAGCCGGGTAACGGGATTGCCTGGGACGAGGCGGCGGTGAAGAAGTATCTCGTCTGATAAGACCGCCTCTTACGACCGAACAGCGGCAATCATACTCAGCTCGACGGGAGCGCCCCGCGGCAACTCGGCGACGCCGACAGACGTGCGCGTGTGACGACCGCGATCGCCCAAGCGCTCGATCAGCCGGTCGGAGGCCCCATTCATGACTTGCGACTGCTGGGTAAATCCAGGCGCTGAAGCAATGTATCCAACGAGCTGCAGGACCTGGACGATCCTGTCCTCTCCGCCTGTTGCGTGGTTGATGGCCGAAATGCAGAGATCGGCGCAGAGAGCAGCGGCCTCCTGCGCGGCCGCGATATCGACATTTGCGCCGACCTTGCCCGCATACAGCAGGTCCTCACCGCGACGCGGCAGCTGACCACTGACATACGCAATTCCACCATGGATGATCACCGGCAAATAGTTGCCGCCGGGCTTGTTCACGCTGCTCATCTCGGAAACCTGCCTTCTGCTCACGTCCGGCGAAGCGACACGTTTCGCCGAACGCCGCAAATTGTATCTCACCAGGCTCGTCGCCGTCATGGATGACCGGACAATGGCAGGCGGCGAGTCACGGATCAAGGCTGCGAAGCATCTGCATGCCGAAGGCAGTGCGCATCCGGCCCGACAAGGCCTCGCCACCGCGCATTGCGCAGCGGCGGCGGGCACGATAACGATGCCCCCATGTCCACATGGCGGCCCCACCCTCACATCCGCGTCGTCGCGCTCGGCCTGCACTGGCGGGACGGGCGCCTGCTCGCGGCCGAGGTGCGTGACGATGCGGGGCGGATCAAGGGCGTCAGGCCGCTCGGCGGCGAGATCGAGTTTGGCGAGAGCTGGCGAACTGCGCTGTTGCGCGAATTCCACGAAGAGCTCGGCATCGACATCACGATCATCGGCGAGCCGCTGGTGATGGAGAACATTTTTTTGCACGAGGGATCGACCGGGCACGAGGTGATGTTCATTGCGGAGGTCGCGCTTCCAGACGGCGCGTTCAGCGGCCGGGATCGCATCGACTTCCGCGAGGATAACGGCGAAGAGATCGTCGCACGCTGGTTCGATCTTGCGGAGCTCGACGTCGAGGGCGGGCCGAGCCTTTATCCGAACGGGTTGAAGGATGTGCTGCTCCGACGGAAGCGCCAGTCCGCCTGACGGGCGCCTGGCTACCAAACCTCCGCGCCGGGGATCTTCTTGCGCACCGCCATGCGCTGGATCCAGATGCAGCGACGGACGGACCTGTTGGAGCGGCCGACGGCGGATATCCCCTCGCCGGCCTGAAGCAGCGGCGCGATGTTCGTGCGCAGCGCCCGGCAGCGCTGGAGCTCGGCCTGCCAGTCGATCACCGCTGCATCCGCGCGTGACGCCATCAGCGCCAGCACAGCCATTGCAAGACAGGTCGCCCGCATCGTTCGCATTCCTTTCACTGTGATCCCCCCGCGTCGCGCCGGTAGCGGAAGTCGCAATGGCTCGCGCGCCTTGCATGATGGTCTGCGCCCGCGTCAGCTTGACGTCGGGGCCGGACCCTTCCGCAGTCGCGAAGTCGGAAGTGCAGACAAAGGAGAAAAGCCGAGCTCCGGCTCGCCCAGCTGTGGCGGCCCCAACAAGGCTGAGCCAACGCAGACGTGATTCAGCGGTTACCGCGGATCGCCAGATCCTGAAGAGCCGACGGCGCAGTCAGTGATATTATCCCCATCATACCAAATGCTGCGCGGGCTTCCCTAAGAACCAGCCAACGTCAAGGAGAACTCGAGTGCCGTTGTGGAAAGTCTATCACCCCGTCGGGGCCTACTCGGCTCATGACAAGAAGGAATTCGCAGAGAAGGTCACCGCAATGTATGCGAGGATTCCCATCTCGAAATTCTACGCCGTGATGATCTTCTAGGAAGTCGCCGCAGGTTCGGTCTATGTCGGCGGAGCTTCGCACGAGAAATTCGTCCGCTTCAAGATCGACCACATGGCGAGGACAATGCCCGGCCCCGTCATCAGGGAATGGTGGGTGAAAGCCGTCGACAAGTTGATCGCGCCCTACGTCAAGGACCGGGGATACGACTGGGAGGTCACCATCGACGAGCTACCGGCCGACCTTTGGTCGATTCAGGGGCAAATTCCGCCGCCATTCGAATCCCACGCCGAAAAAAGATGGGTCAAGGAGAACCGGCCGAGTTCGTATGACCTCCAGGAAAAGCTGCCGGTCGGAGCCCTGTTCAAGCCGGGCGTGTCCGCCGGCTGAGGCGACGCCCGCAAGACTGTCGATCGACGCAAGACGCCGCTCCGCAGGGCGGACCGAGCCTCTATCCGACAGGACTGAAGGACCTGCTGCTCCGGCAGAAGAGCCAGTCCACCTGACGGGCGCCTGCTACCACACCTCCGCGCCAGGGATTTTCTTGCGCACCGCCATGCGCTGGATCCAGATGCAGCGACGGACGGATCTGTTGGAGCGGCCGACGGCGGATATCCCCTCGCCGGCCTGAAGCAGCGGCGCCACGTTCTGCCGCAGCACGCGGCAGCGCTGGAGCTCGGCCTGCCAGTCGATGATCGCCGCATCGGCGCGTGATGCCATCAGCGCCAGCGCAGCCATGGCAAGGCAGCTTGCCCGCATCATTTGCATTCCCTTCACTGTGATCTCCCGGCGTCGCGCCGGTAGCGAAAATCGCAATGGCTGGCGCCCTGCATGATCGTCTGCGTGCGCGTGAGCCTGACGTCGGGACCAAACCCTTCCGCGGTCGCGAAATCGGCGGTGCAGACCAGGAGGAAGCCTAACTCCGGTTCGCCCAGCGCCTTGTAGAACTCGGCATAGGCGCATCGCGTCACGTCGAACGCGAAGGTGTCCGCCGTCTGCTCGACGACGTCATAGGCGAGCGCGTCGTCGCGGGCATAGGTCTTGAACGCCGACGATACAGCGTTGCCGAGATCGGTCTCGTTCTTCGTTTTCCAGAACTCCTCACCGAAGCCGCGATAGAGATCGCCGAGCGCCTTGCGCACCAGCGCGTTGGCGCGCGCCTCGCCGAGCTCGGCCTGCAATGCCTTGACCAGCGGCACCAGCACCTGCGCCTGGATTTTTGCTTGCTCGATGACGGAAACGCTCATGGGCAGCCTCGCTCGTCTCTCGTTGCTGCGACTCTTTGGCCCTGTGACCTGGCACACATTTGCGACCATCTTAAGGTTGTATGATAGCCCAGCATAACCGAAGCCGGCCAGGCGCCCGACATCCATTTTGATGATCTCATTTTCGAGCACGGAGAAGGAAGCAATGCTTCGCTCAGTTCGCAGGGCCCGGCTATTTCCCGACCGCACATTTGCCCGAACCGCAAGTTGAAAATCACGATCGATTCACGCAGATCCGTACAGTATCCGGCCCGGCCGACAACGTAGGGCCGATCGATGTTCGTAGTCGGCCCGCGCGCATGAGCGCGCGTGAACGATGTTGTCATGCCCGGCATCGGGCGGATCACGAGACGCGATCGGGATCACGAGGCGCAATAGCGCAGGATTCACCTGCCCGGACAGCCGGCCCGGGGAAATGCCGGCATCGACAGCTGCAGCATCGCGAGGAATCACCATGGACGAGCCCAAACCACTCACCAGTGCATTCACCAAGACCGCGAATTTCTCCATCCACGAGGTCGACGAGGTGTTCAGGGACGCCGCGCAGCCCGCCGCGGGGGCCGCCGCCCGAGCTGCGCGTCCGCCGGTCACCTTGCCGCCCATCCTCGGTCCGCTGTCGGCCTTCGCGGGCACCTTCACAGGACAGGGGTTCAATACGATCTTCCGGCCCGACAGCAAGATCACGCCGACGCCGATGCCGGGGCCGATCAACACCACCGACCCCGACGACAACGTGCTGGAGCTGAATCTCACCGACGAGACGATGTCGTTCTCGAACAATCTCGGCTCGATTCCCAATCGCGGCTCGCTGCAGCAGGCGGATGCATTCCTCAACGGCGTGCCATACCTCCAGACCATCAACGACATCACCACGGGAACGCCCGTGGGCATTCACTTCGAACCCGGCATCTGGCTGGCGGTGCCGGCCACCACCATTCCGCACGAGCCGTTCACCGTTGCGCGCATGGCGTCGATCCCGCACGGCACGACGATCGTCGCGCAAGGCACCGCGCTGCCTCCGGTTGCCGGCAAACCGACCATCGCGGCAATCGACATCACCCCGTTCATCGGCGGCAATCCGGGCAACAAGATCCTCTTCCAAAATCAGACCGCGGCCAACAACACGACCCGCAGGTTACCTCAGGATCTGACCGCACTGATGGCCTCCGGCAAGCTCACCCAGGCGATGATCACCGACCCGAACACGGTGCTGCGCAATCAGATCGCGCATCAGACCATCACGCAG
Organism: Bradyrhizobium barranii subsp. barranii; assembly: GCF_017565645.3. Classification (NCBI taxonomy): domain Bacteria; kingdom Pseudomonadati; phylum Pseudomonadota; class Alphaproteobacteria; order Hyphomicrobiales; family Nitrobacteraceae; genus Bradyrhizobium; species Bradyrhizobium barranii. The sequence continues at coordinate 1,574,538 of NZ_CP086136.1, read as the reverse complement.
ACCATCGTCATCGAGACATCCACGAAGCCCGGCACGCCGCTGTCCGGCGGCCCCTTGCCGGCCATCCCCTCGCCCGGCCCGCATCCGCAGGCGCCGAGCTTTGCCGGCGGCGCCGCGAACATCGCGTTCCTTCAGGGCTTGCCCGTTCCGACGCCGGGCGGCAATGGCTCGAACGCCAACGCCTTCCAGATGGACGCAGTGTTCTGGATCGAGACGGTGGTTTACGACATCGACGTGCCGGCCCTGCCGCCGGGAACGCCGCCGGTGATCCTGCAACCGCGCCAGAGGAGCAACGTGCCGCTGGTTCCGAGCTTCGTCGCCGCGATCCCGTTCGTGCCCAACAAGGGATTCAAGGGCGGCCACGTCAGGGTGGCGACGACGCAGATCCAGTATTCACAGAAGGTCATGCTGGATTTCGCCGGGCTGACCTGGCCGCACGTCTCGGTCGCATCGCTCGTGCCGGCAGCACCCGTGCCGATCCCGGATCATCTGTTGCCGCTGACGTGAGGCGAGTGGCGGTGTGACGACGATGCGCCACGTCCGCGGCATCGGACGTGGCGTGAACCAACGCATCCGTGATGCAACGGTGACCGCCGCTCGCGCGATCCTGAAAAGCCGGCGCGGCGATCAATGGTATGATCATTGTCATCCAAAAGAGAGATGATCATGCCCCCTTCCAAGATGTCCCGCGGCTCCATCAGGCTACGACGAGTTGCACGGCGCGGTCATGTTGCGGCAATTGCCGCAGCGCTGTTTCTCGCCGCGACAGCCTGGTCCACCGGGCCGGCGCTGGCCGCGGCAGATGATGCCGAGGCGCGAACCATCTTCGAAAAGTTCATTGCCGCGCAGAACGCGCACAACGCGAACGATGTGAAGGCCATGCTGTGGAATTCGCCCGGCGTGCTGTTGTTTGCGAGAGGTATCGAGACGAGAGGACGAGATGCGGTCGCGGACCGCTTCAAGGGCTACTACGAGGGCACCTGGCACCTCGAACCCGACATGTCGAAATTCCACGTCGCCGTGATCTCGAACGAGGTCATGCAGGTCCTCGTTCCCATCGTCTTCACGCGCGGCCTTCCCGGCAAGCCAGCTCAACAGAATACGTTTCTGATCAGCCAGACCTACGTGCGGGATGCGAACGGCTGGTCCGTCGCCTCCGTCCTGCCGGTCGCGAACACGGAACTGAAATAGCCGCGATCCAGAATCGTAGCCCGGATGGAGCGCAGCGCAATCCGGGACAGCGTCGGAGAGGATACACCCCGGACTGCGCTTCGCTCCATCCGGGCTACACGCACGCTTCGCAATGGCAGGTTGTTTGGGCTTGGCTGGCCGAAGCTCGCAGCTGCAGCCCGCCTGCGCCCTCTGGGCTTCGGCGTGGCATCCTTCTCTCGCTATCGCGAGCGAAGGATGGTGGTGCAGGCAGTCTGCTGCGAACCGGTCTCGGGCGCAATTTCCCTGAAATCAGGGAATTTACTGGGAAAAAAGCCGATTTGGAGCCCGCAAACGGCTGCCCATGCCGCGATTCCTGCGGTGATTCAGTCATTTATCCAGGAATCGGGATGCTGAGTTAGCAGGGAATTTTGGCAGGGCATGCAGGGAAAGCTTCGCGCCCGGTTGGGCACGATCATGGATGCAGCAGTTGAATTTCTCGGCCGATCACGCTAGATACCTATTGCCTGAGATGGGAGATGGAGCTGCGGCATGGGCCGTGATGTTCTTTCCCGTCGTGACAGAGAGCCGGCATGGGCCGGAGCTGATCTTAGGGTACCTCGACGCTGCATGGGCAGATTGCGTGGTTTCGGTAAACCGGACCCGTGCGTTTTCGTACGCTTCCCACATTCTTACATCCATCAGCTGTGCCCTGCTCAAGCGGGAAGGCAGCCTTGTGAGGCGTCATGGATCATAAACAGAAGGACTACTCGATCGGTTACAAGCGCCCGCCTAAGCAAAGCCAGTTCAAGAAAGGCCAATCCGGCAACCCTGGTGGTCGCCGGAAAAAGTCGGGGCCTGTTCACGTTGATCTAGAGAGTATTCTCAATGAGACGTTTCAGGTCAGTGTTGCCGGCCGTGTGCAGGCGATGTCGGCCAAGGAAGTTGAGATCCGGCAGATCTTGAAGCGTGCGCTGGAGAAAAAGGACTTCAGAGCGACCGCTCATCTGCTCGGCCTTTTCCAAAAGCATAATTGCTTTGCAACTGAACGCGTTTGCGGCGTGGTCAATCTTCCGACGAGCCGTATGCCATCGCGAATGGCGTGGCTGCTCTTGGAGAAGTACGGCGTTCCCGAGAACTGGACCAAGCGCCACATCGCCTGGGGCCGCAAACAGTACGAGGAGACCAGGACCGAGCTTGAGCGCCTCTGCGACGAAGCGGGAGTGATGCCGCCATGAGCGAGGATTCAAAAACGGGGCGCAGCCGCCCATCGGGGACGCAGTTCGGGCGCGGGCAAAAGCGCGCTGCCGGCCGCCCAAAGGGAGCTTTCGGCGAGAAGGCGATCACACGGAAAATTGCGAGCGAACGGCATCAGGTTCAGCACAGCGGCCGGCAAATTGAGCTCAACACGGTCGAGCTCTTGCTGCTTTCGATGCGTAATCTCGCCATGACCGGACATTTGCAGGCCGCGAAATGGCTCGGCGAATACCGAGAGCGGCAGCTGCCCCAGGAAAGCAACGTCGGGTTCTTGGTTGTGCCTGAAACTATGCCTGACGAACAATATATCGCGCAGCAGATGTTCTTGAGCCGCTTTCGGACCAACCCTGAGCTGAAGGAGGACCCGCTGATTGCCGCCATGAAAGAACATTGAATGATGGCAATGATCGCACCGATAAGATTGACGACGAACTGTCCGGCGTATATGGCATTGAGATCGATCCGGCCTACTGCGATGTCACGATTCGGAGGCTGCGCGCGGTATGCGGCTTGGATGCAGTTCTGGAGGCTACCGGGCAGCGCTTTGTCGAGGCCGAGCGGGCCGCGGAAGCCCTCCATGGGGTTGCGTCGGGCGCGGCGGGCGCCACCTGACCCGCGAGCCGCCGCGCCCTTTGCGCCCCCATCGCTGTAAATCGGCGCCGAAGCATGGCTCTCGTATTGCCGCATCTGCGAATGTTACCCTGATGGCGCCGTTGCAGCGGTCGATGCGATGTCGACTGATTGGCCGCGCCAGGTTGCTTTCCAAGCTTGCTCGGTGGGAGGGGCTGTGGGCGGGTCGGGCCCTACATAGCCCGAGCCGTCCACAACCCCGGACAATGGGGCAGCGGTGGTGGCGTCGCCGAGCGACTCCTCCGCGACCAACTGCTCGGCAGCCCTCCGTCTAAGCGCCCTCAGCAGACGCTGCACGATCGAATGCTGTCTCGTCCCGAACTCCTCGGGGTGTTTCTCGCTCAGCCGGCCGACGATGGCGAGTGCAGTCAGCTGCGGCTGCGGCTGCTCTGCGAGCCAGACTTCGATCGCAGCAAGATGCGGGTCGAGCTTGGACGGCATGCGAACCCTGGTCTTATAGGGCCGACGGCTTCGCCGGTGCGTGGCACGCGGCTCGCCGGCCGTCACCGTCTTGCCGAGCGTCTTCGCAAACGTCGCCGCGGTCGCCGGCGCGGTGCTCGTGCAAGCGCGTTGCAGGCAGCGCGCCTGTCCGGCACGACGATCGACGCGATTGCCGAGTTCGTCCTGCGTTGCGCGAATCTCGGCCAACAGCGCGACCGGATCGAGCGAGCGATACTGATCGCGTAGCCGCCGCTTTACAGCCGCGGTCACCTTGGGATGGGCCAGCGCGCGCTGATAGGGCGTCAACGGAGCATGATAACGCTTGATCACTTTAGCCCCTTCGCGACGCTTCTCCTTCAGCTTGAACGACGGCTGGAAGAAGTTGACGTAGAGCCGTGCCGCAGCATAAAGGCGGCCCATCATACGCGCCGTCTCGACGCCATCGAAGCGGCCATAGCCCATGAGGCGGCGGACGACGGCACCATTCTTCTGCTCGACGAACGCCTGATCGTTCTTCTTATAGGCACGCGAGCGCGTCACCTCGAGCTTCTGTTGGCGACACCATGGCACGACGACATCGTTCATGAAGGCGCTGTCGTTGTCGAAGTCCACGCCGCGCAAGAGCCAGGGGAACAGGCTCTGTGCGCGGTTGATCGCCTCGGCAACCAGCGAGCCATCCCGCGTCAGCAACGGCAGGCACTCCGTCCAGCCCGTGGCGATATCGACCATCGTCAGGGTCTGGATGAACGAGCCAGCCACCGACGTGCCGCCATGGGCTACCATGTCGACCTCGCAGAAGCCCGGCGGCGGGCTGTTCCAGTCATTGAAGGTGCGGATCGGGACCTCGCGCCGGATTGCCGAATGGAACCCGGCACGGCGCCGCCTGCCGCCGCTCGCCGCGATCTTCACATCGACGAGCAGGCGATCGATGGTGGCGGCGCTGATAGCCAGAACACGGTCACGGTCCGACTGGCCAAGCTGCAATCGGCCATGTCGCTCAAGGGCAGGCAGCAAGGTCGGGATCATCACCTTGAGCCGCTTGCCGCACACCCGATCCGACGCCTCCCACAGCGCAGTCAGCGCGTCCTTGATCGTCGCGCCATATCTGCGTCTTCGCTTTCTTGTTGCCTCGACCTCGCCCGGTCCAACCGCCTCGCGTCGCCTGAGCGCGCGCACCGCATGCTTGCGATGCCAGCCAGTCGTCGCGCACAGCTCGTCGAGGATCCGTCCCTTCTCCGCTCGTTTGGCCGATCGGTAACGCTCCGTTACCACCGACACCACCTCGCGCCGCGCGCCCATGCTGATCTTTCCCGCCATAGACGCCACCGAACCAATTCGATGGCACCGACCCAATCATCGGCGAGAAGTTGTCCAGTAACATTCTGGGTGAGGCAATGCGCTCTGACGCATATTCGATGATCATGTTTGTTTTTATGGCGCGCCAATCAGCCTAGCCTGAAGGAGATCGAGCTTAGCGCGCCCGTACATCTGCCGTTTGACCAGCTTGAGTTTGGTGATCTGAGCTTCCACTTGGCCATTGGACCATGGTTGCGTGATAGCCGCGTGCACCGCGCCCTTATCTTTGGCTCTTTGGCGATGCCATTCGCAAACGAGCCAATGAGGCTCCGCTTGGATTCATCTATCCAAGGTTCGAGCTCGATCTCGGCCCTCTTTCGGATCATCGCGTGGAAGCGGCCAACGAGAGCGTGGGCATCGGCCAGCATAGGAACGCTTTGTTCAATAGCGGCAACCGTTACGGTCTCGGCCTTGCTTAGGTGGTCGCGCTTTGTCGTCAGCAGCTGCGCTATCGTCCTGGCGGCGGGGACCTTCTGCAATTGTTGACGGCTGATAGTCTCGGCGCGCCGCCGTCGCGTGGCCCATTCCGCCACCACCCGCAGCGATCCCTTAAAGCCTTGCCCCCTCAAACGGCGCCAGAGTTCGGCGCCGTTGCGACAGCCGCCTGACCACTGCGCGTCCAGGAACGGCAGGTACCCATCCAGAGTGCTTTGACGGCTGCGGAACATATCCGTACCGCCGCCGCGGCTAATTTGGCGAACCAGATTGCGACTATGTCCTGTGCGGCGGACGATCTCCTTGAGCGGCACACCGTCGCTGACAAGAGCCGCAATTGCGGCATGGCTGTCCTGGCGCCGCAGATAGCCCTGATAGCGAAGCTTTTCCGCGCAGGTCAGCAGTTTAGGATCGATCGTCGTCGCCCCGATTGCGGTTCGGATTTGGCTCATGGAGCGGCGCACCGCATCAAGGAAGGCCGCGCTCGCGTTTCCATCAGATGCCAGCGGTCGGCGACCTGGATGGCGTTCGGGAGCGCCTTGGCTGCTGCCTCGCCATATCCACCACCGCGATCTCGCGACACAATGTTGATGCCCGGGTGCTTCGACAGCCACGCCTGAACGGTCGCCGTTTCCCGGTCGGGCAGCAAGGCAACGATCCGCCGACGCTCCAAATCGCACACGATGGTGCCGTACCGACGGTTTCTCCGGAACGCCCAGTCATCGATACCCACAACAAGCAATGGATCCGTCGGTATCGCCGTCCGCCGGCGGACCACCCGCAGCAAGGTATCGTTGCTGACAGGCAGCATGAGCCGCTTGGCGAAGCTTGCTGCCGGCCGGCCGCCGAGCGCCAACCCCAGGTGATGGACGATGTGTTCGAGCCGTGCCGTCCGACGCCGTCGAAGCGGAACGACAGGCGCTCTTTTTCAAAGATTGTACTACTGCTCCGCCGCAATCGCCAATGAAATTAATCCCTGCGACAATCACGGACACTCAGGGAGGGAAAGGAGATTGTCCGGTTGAATTCCGTCCACTGTTGTCTTGATGTACTTGTTTCGGCCGTCTGTGGCGACGATGACCTCGACAGTGACGCCAGATTCTTCGACGTAGTACTCCCACTCGCGGCTTTCGAGATCTCGGATAGTCTTCTTAACGGATAGCTTCCATCGCGTTCCGTCTGAATTTACCCCGCCGACATTCTTGATTCTCTCGTGTGCGTTTCGCCTGTCAGTCTTGTTTATGCAACGAATGCGCACGCGTTTGGGCATGCGGGTGTCTCCCATCTGTGCAAGCTGTTGGACCAGCTTAGAGACTGGTCGAGGAGGAGGGACCGGCCGATTCTGGTAGGTGCCCCGGTTACTTGTCTGCGCCATTATCTGGGGCCCCTTGAGAATGTGACCCTCTCAGGGGCAATGTGGCCAGCCCCAGTCTTCGAGGACGGGCTGGCCACCATCGCTTGCGACGCGATCTCCACCGGGTAGCTACAGGCCAATGGATGCACATATTCGAGCAGCAAATCACGTCCCTGCGGTCGCAAGCGCTTGCGGTGTTTGCAGCCAATCAGGCCAGCGCGGCCGATCAGTCTTTGAGCCAAGCAGATCGCCAAGTCGCGACGTTTAATGCCGAGGAGGCTCAGGCAGTGCTAGGCATACTCGACAGCTTGAAACCCAACCTCGGGCCGAAGGAGGCGCGGAAGATCGCTGGACGCATACGCGCTCTTCTAGGAGAGCCGCGTGTGTGCCAACCGGTTCGGGTGGGATGCCTGTGAGACTTTCGCCAGCGCGGCGCGCCCGCGCTGTCACTGAGACTGAGGATCATCCCGCGGGCAGTGTGACGCAACGCGCGGTGCCTCACAGGGTGGGCAGGCCGACGAGCGCCGCGAGGAACGATTCTACTGGATATGCGCGTTCATCACGATAATTGATTTGGCCACATTTCCCCACTTAGGATTTGTGGCCGTCATCTGCATTTTTCCGATTCAGATAGTCGCACTTGCCGCCCTGGCCAGAAAATATGCTGATGAGAACATCGCGATAGCGATCGACAAAATCATCGCCTCCATTTGTGATCGGTTCGGCTGGAAGTAGGGCGGTGAGACCCTATCCGTAAAATCAAATCAAAAAACGGATAGCAAAAAACGCCCCTGTGACTATGGCTGCCGTGATGGCTATGGCTGCCGTGATGGCTATCGCGAAACCAACCCTAAAGCTTTCGCTCATCAGTTCCCCCCTAGGCCGCAGGCACATCCCCCTCCGAAATTGCGCCTGCGGCCTCCGCTGCGACGGTCCGCAATCATGCCGGTCACTGCGGTAGGTGTGCGACTACAAATTCTTGTAGTTGACCAGTTCGTGTTCTCTGGGCTTGAATCGCTGTCGAGCGGACCCTATGCCAGTCGCGAGCCCAATCGCCGGATGGAGTGTAGCCATGACGAATGAACCGGATGATCTCATCGGACGTATTGCTGAGATCGAACTAAATGAATCGGCGGCGATCTGTGTTGAGCAGATGGACGACGAAATCACGCTCGTCATTGCAAGCATTGTCGGCGTTCACTTCCAAGTGACAGTGGAGCAGGCGCTTGAGTTGTCTCGGGCTCTCGCTGTTTCCGCGGAGAAAGCGCGTCAGTCGCTGCTTTCAAGGAAGTGTCATAGCGCGTCGCCACCCGACGACATTGTTCGACCCTGTTGAAGTACCGCTCGACCTGGTTGCGAGCGCCGGTGGAGATGCGGGCTGTAGCTTTTTGAGAAGATCCCTGAATGCGCCGGCGCCGCCGCCCGCATGGGGCGACATCAACGAACTCGCGATCGCGGCCGCTCTGTTCTCTGCCTTGGTCATGGCGATAGGTGCGAGCGAGTCGAGCAGGGGGCCAGCCGGTGCGGCTTGTGGGCCACGGTCCGGTCTCGCAACCGATTGATCAATGGAAGCGTTAGCCCTTTGGGAAGGCGAGGAGCTTGTTGGTTCTGAACTGAATCACGGCTTCACCGAGCTTCGTTGGCAGCAGCAGTGCGCAACCGATGAATCCGCCGAAGCCGGCTATTATCCAGGGATAAATTTCAGTCCACAGTGCGGCAAGGGGCGCCTTGACCGCGCGGGGGCTATTGCTTGTCGGTGGGAGCAGCTGTAGGCGACTCGGGTTCTCCAGCAGGAGCGGCGCCGGTTTCCGGTGTAGCTGCACAGTCGCCAGCCCAAATCTTGGTGCCCCTGACGGTGCCGACTAGTTTGCAACCCATCGGCGCGTGCGGCTTTGCCTGTACTGCTGGCTTTTTGCTCACTTTCGGTGGGGTCTGAGCGAACGCGCTTGATACGAACAAAAGCGCGAGAAGTCCAACCGCTATCTTCATCTCATTTCCCTCTTCGCCTTCAGCCCGATAAGGTGGAGGTCTTCGCTGTGGAGGCCTTCGCTAGTGGGGATCACGGACACTCAGCCAGTGAAAGAAGATTGTCTGGCTGAACGCCGTCCGCCGTCGTCTTGATGTACTTGCGCCCGTTGTGTTCGGCCACGACCACGCCAGCCATGAGTCGGTCTTCTTCGACATAGAACTCCCATTCGCCGCTTTCGATGTCTCTGATCGTCTGAACGACAGACTGCTTCCATTGACTTCCGTTTGAATATTCACCTCCGGCACTTTCAATCCTCTCGTGGGGATTCATCCTGTCGGTCTTATTGATGCACCGAACGCGTGCGAGTTTAGCCACAGGGCTCTCTCCTTCGTATGCAAGGGCTGGGTGACCAGTTTAGCGTTCAGTGGCGGCCCAGGCAGCCCAACCAATCCTGGTAGGTGCCTGGGAGGCTTCTCGCCGATACAACTTGGCGGCGCCCCGCGGGCTAGCCTGGCACCCGCGGGAAGGGCGGTCAGCGTGTTATTGCAAGGCTGGCCGCCGAAGTTGGTGGCGCATGGCAGGGACAGCGCTTCAGCGCCCCCCCCCGCCGAGCGCCGAGTCACGTCGCTGCTAACTTCACTGGGCAGCGCGGGTGTGGCAGGGACAGCGGCGGTTACGCATTCCGACGCCGAGTCGCGCTCGCGCTGCTTCCGGTCACCGGAGTAGCTAAGTTATGAAGTGGACGTACGAAACACGCGCGGGGTTAGCTGAGATCGTTAGCGTCCCGGGTGGCTGCGCGCTCTTGTTTGACGGTCAGGTGTTAGGCCAATACATCTCACCGATTGTAGCCGCAGGCGAACTAGCGAACGGGATATGCCATTGGCCGTCGGCTGGCGACCCCACGAAGATGGGCATTCCGGAAGACCTGTCCGAGTGGCAGCGCGTTCCGTAGTGCGTTAACGGCCGCCGGATTTCATCGTCCGGGCTCGTCGCCCTAGGCCGGTTCTAGCGTCTTGATCTCGCTGACATCAACTTCGCGTTCGGCGTGCCACGCATCGTAGGCTGCCTGCAAACGAAGCCAGATGGCCGGGCCGTTGCCGACCAGCTTTCCAATCCGGGCCGCCACATTCGGACTAACCGGCTTCTTCTCCGCGAGGATATCGTGCAGATGCTGCCGGGAAATGCCCAGCGCTTCTGCAATCTCGGTCTTGGACTTCCTGATGTCCTGCAGAATGTCATCAAGGACGGCGCCAGGATGAGACGGGCAGCGGTTAGGGTCGCGCTTAGCTCTCTGCTGTGCCATTGATGCTCTCCAATGTCGGAGCCCTTGGGGCTCCATATTCGCTCATTCGGTATTGTGGATTCAGTGGTACTGTTCAAAGTCAACGTTAGATGCATCGCCTCCTTCAAATTCGAATGTGATGCACCACGGGCCGTTGATGTGGATCGTGTAGCGCGCGGGCTTTCCGGCCAGCTTGTGGAAATTGTAGCCCGGCAGGTTCAGTTCGGAAGTCTCGATGGCTTCGTTGAGCGTATCGAGACGGCGCCCGATGCGTTCGTGCATTCTCCTATCAATCTTGGACGCTCCGGTAGACCAGAGTTTGTCAAGGCCTTTGTTCCGGAACGACTTGATCATGAGTTCGATGTAAGCGGCCTAGCGACACCTGTCAACAACTTGTTGACAGAATTGTTCCGCGAAGATACACGAGAGGCTCTTGCAGTTTTGCGGGCTATGGCGGGGCCCCCGCGATTTGGACGCCGCGCTGTGATGCTGGGGAAAGCACATGCGGATTGCGATAGCGCTTGCGTGCACGTTGGTTCTTGGCGGCTGCGCAGCCAATTCCGGAATAGCCCCTTCGGGCCCTTCTCTATTCGGCCGGATTTAGTCAAGGGCTTGATTGGGCGCCTCCTTGGGTTCGGTACCGCTCGCGGGGCCGTGCTTCTCTTCGGGATCAGCCGTATGGCTCTCCCAGCATGGGATCAGTAGAACGAGACGGAACAATCTGACTCGCGTGCTGATCGCAAGGACGCGACCGTACAAGAGCCCAAAGCGAACTCATCTCGTCCATCGTCCCGCGAGGGACCTCCTCCCGCTAAACAACGGGTGCGTGGACCGCGCGTCGCACTATTGTGCCGCGGGCGTGGCCTCCCGTGTCCAGCGGAATTCCGTTCCGTCGCTCCACATGCGGTGCATGATGACGGCGAGCCGCCGCGCCAAAGCGACGATCGCCTTCTGCTGCCCGCGTCGTTTGGCGATCTGCATGGCCCACGCCTTGAGCCAGGACCATTTCTGCACCCGCGTCAGCATGACCTGTGCGGCCTCATAGAGTAGCGCTCGCATGGTTTCATCACCGCACAGCGAAATCCGGCCGATGCGGTGGCTTTCGCCGGACTGGTTGAGAACTGGCGTCAATCCAAGGGACGGCCCGACGGCTTTCGAACTCTTGAAGCGGGCGGGAACGTCGATCGTGCTGATAAAGGCCAGCGACGTGACGGGGCCGACACCAGGGATCGTCATCAACCGACGACAGACCTCGCTTTCCCGGGCAAGTAGAAGCACTTTGCGATGCAGTTGTGTGAACTGTTCGCGTAAAACGCGTCGGGCGACGAGAAGCGGTTCCATGAGTTCGGCCAGCTCCGGCTGACCGCCGACGAGTTCGTGGATACGTTGTTCAAAGCCGATCACCCCCACAATTCCGACCTTCAAGCCGAAGTTGCGTAACAGCCCACGAATGTCATTCTCGATGGCAATGGCCTTCTCCTGAAGCAGCTTGCGACCGGCAAGCAGGACCCGTCGCTTTTGGCTGATCAGGGTCTTGACGTGGACAGGCCGGAACAAGCCGACGCGCATCATCTGCGCAATGCCACGCGCATCATTGCGGTCGCTCTTGTTCACCTGCGCCTTGAGGAACGCCTTGGCATGTCGCGTCTCGATGCAGATTACCGGCAGGCCAGCCTCCGCCAGCCCGCTGAACAGCCATTGCGACAGCGGTCCAGCCTCGAGCCCAATCCGATCAAACCGCCAAATCGGATCGTTGAGTGCAGCAAGAAGATCGTCCGGGTGACTCACCAACTTCGCTTCCCGGCAAATGCGGCCCGTTTCGTCGACAATGCACAGGGACGTCTCTTTGACCGACACGTCCAGTCCAGCGTAATGTTTCATGCTGCGCTTCTCCGTCTGATGCTTGTGGCTGTTCGAAAACAGACCACGTTTATCATCAACCTGAAGCGCAGCACCCTGCTAACGCGGGGCTCAGCAACAGGCCGAATACCCCATCTGACTCATTTCTGATGAAGTTTGCCGGGCGACTGTGGTTCTCAAACGGAGAATCAGCGCCATGCGGACGGGCTTTCAAATCTCATCGCTCGTACCGAGTGGTTTGGTGTTTGATGGTGTAAGTGACTCAATGGATTCGCTTATTCTGGCGGTTAGGTCGGAAGCTGCGGAGGCTCGGTGCCCTTTGTGCGCAACAGCGTCGAGCCGCATCCATAGCCGGTACGTCCGGCATGTTGCCGATTTGCCATCAGCGGGCAGAAAGGTGCGCCTCCGGTTGCTGACGCGGCGCTTCACATGCGAGGCGCCGCATTGCCGCCGACGGATCTTCGCGGAGCGGTTCGGAGAAGACGTCGTTCCGCTTCGACGGCGTCGGACGGCACGGCTCGAACACATCGTCCATCACCTGGGGTTGGCGCTCGGCGGCCGGCCGGCAGCAAGCTTCGCCAAGCGGCTCATGCTGCCTGTCAGCAACGATACCTTGCTGCGGGTGGTCCGCCGGCGGACGGCGATACCGACGGATCCATTGCTTGTTGTGGGTATCGATGACTGGGCGTTCCGGAGAAACCGTCGGTACGGCACCATCGTGTGCGATTTGGAGCGTCGGCGGATCGTTGCCTTGCTGCCCGACCGGGAAACGGCGACCGTTCAGGCGTGGCTGTCGAAGCACCCGGGCATCAACATTGTGTCGCGAGATCGCGGTGGTGGATATGGCGAGGCAGCAGCCAAGGCGCTCCCGAACGCCATCCAGGTCGCCGACCGCTGGCATCTGATGGAAACGCGAGCGCGGCCTTCCTTGATGCGGTGCGCCGCTCCATGAGCCAAATCCGAACCGCAATCGGGGCGACGACGATCGATCCTAAACTGCTGACCTGCGCGGAAAAGCTTCGCTATCAGGGCTATCTGCGGCGCCAGGACAGCCATGCCGCAATTGCGGCTCTTGTCAGCGACGGTGTGCCGCTCAAGGAGATCGTCCGCCGCACAGGACATAGTCGCAATCTGGTTCGCCAAATTAGCCGCGGCGGCGGTACGGATATGTTCCGCAGCCGTCAAAGCACTCTGGATGGGTACCTGCCGTTCCTGGACGCGCAGTGGTCAGGCGGCTGTCGCAACGGCGCCGAACTCTGGCGCCGTTTGAGGGGGCAAGGCTTTAAGGGATCGCTGCGGGTGGTGGCGGAATGGGCCACGCGACGGCGGCGCGCCGAGACTATCAGCCGTCAACAATTGCAGAAGGTCCCCGCCGCCAGGACGATAGCGCAGCTGCTGACGACAAAGCGCGACCACCTAAGCAAGGCCGAGACCGTAACGGTTGCCGCAAAGCGTTCCTATGCTGGCCGATGCCCACGCTCTCGTTGGCCGCTTCCACGCGATGATCCGAAAGAGGGCCGAGATCGAGCTCGAACCTTGGATAGATGAATCCAAGCGGAGCCTCATTGGCTCGTTTGCGAATGGCATCGCCAAAGAGCCAAAGATAAGGGCGCGGTGCACGCGGCTATCACGCAACCATGGTCCAATGGCCAAGTGGAAGCTCAGATCACCAAACTCAAGCTGGTCAAACGGCAGATGTACGGGCGCGCTAAGCTCGATCTCCTTCAGGCTAGGCTGATTGGCGCGCCATAAAAACAAACATGATCATCGAATATGCGTCAGAGCCGAAGCATGACCCCTCCAATGTCAAAAGAATCAAAGAGTTGTCGTGCCGATCGGCGTCGAGACCCCACGCGGATTAACAGCCGCGATTGGCGGGGGCGGGGACCTACAACTCGGGCCGATTGACCTTTCATGCTGGGCCCTCCAACCTCGGCGCGGCTTCTACGAGCGCCGGGGCTGCAGGCGCCCTCTCGGCATCGACCTCGGCAAAGTTCTGTCCACTGGCTTCCAGAACAGCGTCCAAACCGCATACAGCGAGCAGCCTGCGAATCGTGACGTCGCAATAGGCCGGATCTATCTCGATGCCATAGCGCCGGCGTCCGGTCTTCTCAGCCGCGATTAGCGTCGTGCCGGAGCCGATAAAGGCGTCCAGGACGATGGCCTTCCGATGCGAGCAATCCCGGATAGCATCGGCAACCATCGCCATCGGCTTGACCGTCGGATGCAGGCTCAGATCATCACGGTCGCCGCCAAAGCTGTTAACGCCAGCATAGCTCCAGACGTTTGTGCGATATCGGCCGTGCTTGCCGAGCTCCACATTGTTAACGTGGGGCGCGGTGCCCGACTTGAAAACGAACACAAGTTCATGCTGCGACCGGTACAGCGAACCCATGCCGCCGTTGTTCTTGACCCAGACGCAGAGATTCTTCAGGTCGGTGTATGCGGCACTACCGGCGGCTAACATTTCCCGGAGATGGCGCCAGTCCATGCACTGAAAATGAACCGATCCGTCAGTAGAGTAGGTCGCAAGATGGCCAAATACGGTCCGCAGGAACGCTGTAAATTCGGCCGACGACATCTCACCCGATGCCATGGCGAATTCGCGGTGCTGGACCGCGCCAAGGCCGCCAACGTGCCCGGAAATGGGCACGTTATAAGGCGGATCGGTGAACACGAGCTGGGCGCGCTGCTCGCCAAGTAAGGCCTGATAGGTCTCGGATCGGGTCGAATCGCCGCAAATCAGCCGGTGGCCGCCGATACGCCAAATATCGCCCAGCCGAGTAACAGGCGCCCCGGCTGCGACCTCCACCACTGCATCGGCCGGATCATTATCGTCTGCCAGCGACAGCTCGCCAATCAGCACATCGATCTCCGGCAGCTCGAAGCCGGTAAGGGTAACGTCGAAATCGATATCGAGGTCGGTAAGGTACTTTAGCTCAAGCGCCAGTAGTTCACGATCCCAGCCCGCATTTTCGGCCAGGCGGTTATCGGCGATCACATAGGCGCGAATCTCGGCTTCGCTCATCGCGGACAGACGCACGGTCGGAACCTGGTCGAGGCCAACGGCTTTCGCGGCTTCGACCCGGCCGTGCCCGGCCACGATCCCGTTAGCGTCATCGACCAGCACGGGGTTGGTAAAGCCAAATCGACGGATAGCGCTGGCGATTTGGCTGATCTGCTTCTTCGAGTGAGTTCGAGGATTGGTGGCGCGCGGTTTGAGCGAGCTTACCGGCTGATAGACGATCGAGAGGGTGGGTTGGTTTGATTCTGATAGGGACACTGTAACCTCCTTTGGGAAATGAGGAGGTCTTAGGGCCGGCAACCGCAGCAATCATTCACGATAAATCAACTGAATTATTATGAAGACGAGACGCGATTCAAAAAAGCTCTCCAGTCCATGTGGCGAAGCCAGCGCGCAGAGGCCATTCGGGCCGCACGTTCGTGGGGCGGGCCTGTCCACCACTTTTGATCGCGAACTGCAGGCCATCCTTTCAGGCCGACAGCGCGCTCACGCTTTTGCAGCCACGTCAGATACTGGCGATATTTCGCCCGGGCGAGTTGGAATCGGATGCTGAAAAGTGCGTCATCCTTTGGTGGACGACCGCGCTTCTTTAGCTCACCGCGCAGGCTTTTGACGACCAATGCCGAAAACCATGCCGGCAGTGGCTCCGCGGAATTAGCCTCCAGCACTGCGGCGAGTTCCTCAGCGGTCGGAATTTTGCCCTCGGCAATGCGCCTCTCGAGGTTCAGCAGGCTTGTCGACCCATAGAGGTCATAAAGATTTTGACGTGAGGGCATCAAGGACATCTCGGCCAATACGGACCTAAGTTAACTGAAGCGGCGATCCGCACCGGCGAATGACTAGCCCCAGCGCTTATGGAAGGCCAATACGGCCTTGCCCAGCGGGGTGTCGATACCCTTGGCCGCCTTGCACATTTCCTCGACTTTATGATTAACGTAAGTCGTCGGATCACGTGCGTTGGCACTTGCTGGGACAAGCAGAATTCCGCGTCTTCTCCGAACCGCTCCGCGAAGATCCGTCGGCGGCAATGCGGCGCCTCGCATGTGAAGCGCCGCGTCAGCAACCGGAGGCGCACCTTTCTGCCCGCTGATGGCAAATCGGCAACATGCCGGACGTACCGGCTATGGATGCGGCTCGACGCTGTTGCGCACAAAGGGCACCGAGCCTCCGCAGCTTCCGACCTAACCGCCAGAATAAGCGAATCCATTGAGTCACTTACACCATCAAACACCAAACCACTCGGTACGAGCGATGAGATTTGAAAGCCCGTCCGCATGGCGCTGATTCTCCGTTTGAGAACCACAGTCGCCCGGCAAACTTCATCAGAAATGAGTCAGACTCGAAGCATGACCCCTCCAATGTCATGTGGAGCACCGACTTATGATGCCGATCGGCGTCGGGACCCCACGCCGCACAACAGCCGGTGCGCGCTGCCGGTGTTATGGCCCGTGCAAGAAAGACGGCTGGCAGCAGGCTAGGATGCAGCGTCAGTTCTTCTTCATCACCACAAATGCAAGCGACCTCTTGTCCGAGACTTTGCCGCGGCGGTCCAAGGCAATCGTCCGCTTCGTCACCGAATCCGAGACGTTGCCACCGATCAATTCAGCCACGCCGGCTCTCACGGCAACGACGACATCGCTGTGACTTTCATAGTCCTCGTGCTTGTCAAAAAGAGCCTGCGCCTGATCGAAGCTCATGCTTCCTTCACGCGCCCGCCCAATAATGTCGCCTGGTGCCACGACAGCATCGGACTCACTGAGCCGGAATCCCCAGAAAGCTTTGCTCCTATCCCGGTCATTGCGGGCCTTGACGGCTTCGCGGATGTAGGTGGAATGGCGCTGCGAAAACGTGAATTCGGAACTCGACAAACCGGCCTGCCGGAGGAAGTAGGATATAGCAACGGCCGACCACGCGTACTTATCATTCTCGATGTCAGCCAGCGAAGGGCTAGCGCCCAGGGGGCTGCAATACCTGTCCCGGACGTACATGGCAAAATCCTGTTCGTTGTCCGAGTGCGCAATGCGGCCCGGCGTCGATTGTCCCCAGAATTGCCATTCCTTGCTGGCGGCGGCGATAATCGACGGAACGGACTTGTCCGGACTGATGAGCTGCCCCCGAGGTTGCCCATCCCCTGTAAACACCGATGAGTGCTTGCCGAGCTGGATCGCATAGCCCTCGGGAGGATGAAAACCGTCCGGAAAGCCGTGGATATGGGAATTCCGCGGTCTGCCGAAGCGGGCAGTTGGATTTTTCCTGATCGGCGCACCCCAGCTTGGATCGGACGTATCCGGGTTAAAGAAATGAGTGGCGCCCTTGATCTCGCTTTTCCCGCCCTGTGCGCGCCCCTGGATGTAATCAAGCACCATCTGAAAATGCGCGTCTGGAGCCTTGGGCAGGCGCTCCCATGTGCCGAGATCGTTGATTGCAGAAAATTGGGACTTCTGATTGATGACGCCCTGAATAGTGTCTGGAAAAGTGTTGGTCGGATACCCTCAACACCGTCGATCTTCAGCACATCGCTTTTGCGCAGGCCAAGCGGAACGGGGAGCGGGACGTCGAAGCCCAGGAAATCGCTGCTGAAGCCCTGACGGCCCGTAAATCGCTCTGGTAGTGAACGCCTTGGCCGGCGGACCGCCTCCAGCGAACCAGTACTCTCGAGAGTTGCGTCTGGCGGCAGAAGATATTCAAGATCAGCCAGCAATGGTCTAATGGACAAGTCCAACTTCATTTCTTCTTCCTCCGCCCATCCGGCTCATCACTAATCGCGCCGTGCAAAAGCAATTCATCGTAAAGGGAGAACAATCGCGCAACACCGTGGACGCGTTCAAGGGCCGAACTTGAGTCCAGCGTTTCGAGTATTTTCCCCAGCAAGCCAGCGGCGTCCAATATCTCAATGAGCCGCTGAAGGAGGAAATCGGCTTGTCGTGTCTTCTGCAGCTCAATAATCAAACGTGACGGCTCCAATTCAACTGGCCAGAGCGGTGCACGAGACTTCACATACTCCAGCCCTGATCGAAAATTTCCGGGTTCGTACTTTGCTGCATCGATCAACGCTGCGCGAGCAGGCGCATAGAGTTCGTGAGTGCGCCCACGCACTAGCCATCGCATCTCCTGATCGTCACCGTGGAACTCGATTCGGACGGATTCGCGCGCGCTGATAACCTCATCCAACTGCAAATAATTGATTTGCTTGCTTCGACGGAGAGCCGCAAGTCGCCTCGCGATCGCAGGATTAACGGGTATCGGGGGACGCCCCTCGTGCGCGTTGCTATCCCCGCGCAGGATCTGGCTGTAAACCGTCGGCAGATCCGCCGCCTTGGGCAGTATTGTCAAGCCGAGCGCCATCATACGCATGATGTCAGGTTCGAGTCGCTCCCGCACAACGTCTAGCCGACGCACGCGCCCTCGACTTGCCCACTCCTGCCCACCGGTTGCCACGGTCGCCACCGCAGCGAGTATCATCCCGCCGTAGCGACGAAATACCCTCAGGTCGTCTAGCATCCATGTCGCGACGACGTCATGAGAACGATCTACGGCAAGATTTGCCAGCGCCCACTTCCATATCCAATGTCCGGTAAGCCATCCGGCTGGTTTGGGATCCAGATCCTCGGCGCTAATATTCAACAGCTTTGACCGAGTGAGACGCTGTACTCCGAAAAAGTCTGCCTGATTGAATAAGTCTCCTACGCGCGATTCGAGGTCACGATCCTGAAGGACTCTGGACAAATGCCTGCGCGTGGGCGGCGCCGAGCTACCGATCTTCTCCTCATCATCGTAGTCTTCTTTAAGGACACGGACCCGTGAGGCGTGAACCACGCCGGATCTTGCCTTTCTCGCTCTGATGTCGCTCCTGACCTTCTTGCGCAGCGGATCGGGTAGAGCAGCCTTCTCGTCTTCCGAGAGATTGCCCTGCACCAGAAGAGAAGCGGCCTCGATCGGCATCGCGTGCGCATCCTCACCAGCGAGAAGGGCAACCTGTTGACGCAATGTTGTGTCATTCTCGAGCATCTCTGTTTGCCCAAGAAAAGCACGATAGTAGGCCTCCATCTGCCGATTACGTGGATCGTTTGAATCTTGCCCTGAAAACCACTCTGCGGCGCGAGCATGAACGACGGCAACAATCTCCTTTAAACTGCGGCCACCCCCTTCTCTCGTGCCGTCGCCGCGAAGCATAGGCAGCATGACTCTGCGCAGATTCTTCACGTGGCGCACTTCGTCAGGCCCCACGTACTCAACGAGCCACACTTCCTTTGCCAGCGCCGAAAATAGATCTCGAGCCTTCTCGCCGCTAATTGGCCCGAGTCCGCAAGGCGCAGCCAAGACCTCGCGGATAAGCGTGGGAGTGACGCTGCGCAGCGCCACCCCCGGATGAGCGAGGCTCTTTATCTCGCTGGCCTTGACTTCCCTGGTCTCCCCGCCCTCAGCAACAATTTTGTGATCCTTGATGCGGTCAAGGAAGCGCGAGTAGAGCACGGAGATCGCAAACTTGGAGCGATAGAGATCCGATCGTCCAAAATCAGCAATAAGATCATCAATTTCTTCGCCCGATCGACCGCGCGCGTAGAGGATTAGGATCAAGAGAAGTAGCGGGTACCATGTGACCCCAGCGACAGCCGCTATTCTCTCAATCCGCCTATTCGACAAGACCTTGGCGTCGCGCCGTCGATCTCGGAGGAATTCGGCCGCCTCACTTGATGAAAAGCCCTCGATTTCCATCTTTGCGCCGAACCAAGTGGCAAGCCGCTCTTGCTCGTCCGGGAAAGGCGCTGCGCGGCCAGCTACAATGACCCGTACGCTCTCAAACGCCGGCCTCCCATTTGGTCCGGTGAGCGATTTGATCGAATCGATCCAACCAAGAAGCAGCCCGAATGGAGTAAGCTCGAGCATTTCATCGTGTTCTTGTACAGTGACGTCCTGCGGCCGCCTCATGGCACATTGAACTAGAACTTCCTCAAACGTATCGACGACAATTACGAGATGATGCTGCCTCCTCTTTTCAGAAACAACCTTGGCGAGACCCAGCATCGCACTGTCTATCGCCTTCAGTTCGCTATCTGGACGCCGGGCTTCACGCGCCATTTCGCGCCGCAATGTATCCATCTGACCATCGAGATCGGCGCGCGCTCGTCCAATTTGCCGCGTAAGTTCGGCGGTCCACTCCCGCTCGAGGCCGAACGAAAGGTTAGTCTCGTCGAAGTCAAGGAGAACCGTAATTGGACCACTCCAATCATCCCTCCGAAGAGATTTAACGGTCTCCGCGATGAGGGCCGACTTACCGCTGCCTCCGATGCCTGTCACAAGCACGGGCCTTAGCCAGGGCAGCTTGCCTGATTCGACTGTCGGCTCGGCTAGTTTAATCAGCGGCATTACAATCTCACCCGCCATCGCGTACTTTCGTAGCGCGGTGAGTTGCGACTTGCGACCTACCAATCTCGGAGCGACATGGTCGAGACGTTGCTTTTCGTCTATGCGGCCGAGGACCCATCTTGGATCCTCGGTCCCCGCAGGAGCCGGTGCGCCTTTCGCGTGATTGACGAAATCCTGCGCGACGGCAATATTAAGCAATTCAGGAGGACTAAATCTGTCGTAACTGGGCGGACGCGGCCCCTTCAGCAACCTGATCAGATGCAGCGCAAACAGATCCTCAGGCTGGGGTTTCGCGTCTTTAAGCAATTTTGAAAAATCGCCTCTCGCCATTGCGCGTGGCAACTCTCGGTGCCTCGCATGCGCTGACAAGCGCCAAAGCGTCTTTGTTCCGACAACCACTTCGTCGATATCGCTCGCGAGCGCATTCAGGAGGCTCGCTTCTGTTTTCTCATCCAGATTCCGGTCAAGCAGGTCAAATGGATCGAATGCACCAGTGATCGCGGCTCGCGCCCTTACGAGATCGATGCGTCCCTGGCCTAATGAAGCTTCGTCTCCGGTCATGCGACTGGCCTCCGCGGAAACGACGGCTCGAAAAACTCGTTGATGATGCGGCCGACAGCGGCACTGCGCGCAGGCTTTTCGTCACGCTCGGCGAGCGCCACGGCGATGTTAGCAAAGCTCGTTAACGCTTCGTCGGAGACTGCTCCTTGGAGCCTGTTTGCGACCCAGTTCTTGATATCCAGCTTGCCAAGATGGTCCTTCAATTCATCAACTTTTTTTGGATCGACCTTCTGAAGGGCCGGCATATCGGGGTCAGACAGCCCGATGAGAACCAGCCTCAGATTTTGACGCGCTGCAATTTCTGGATACAACGCATCGAAGAACGAGCGCGTAGAGCCTTCCGTCAGTGGATGCTTGTCCAGCTCATCAATCACGATCCAGAGCTTCCGACGGGTTGCAGCTTGATCGAGGATATCGCCAACTTTGCTGGCAAGTTTCTTGATCCTATCATTCAGATCCGTCGATTGACTTTCATCAGCAAGTTGCTTCTCGGTCGGAAGCTTTGATGAAAGACCGGTGGAGACAGCTTCCAGCATCGAAATTGCGGTACTGTACGCACTCTCTTTTACTTTCTCGGCACCCACGCGCGCGACTTGATCGACTGAGAAGTTGAGAGAGTCCATCAGGATTTCAGTCGAAAAAGTCTTTCCGATTTGCCGAGGCGGATTGTTTTGCCGATCGTATCCAATCTGCACGACCAGTATCTTGCTGAGTCCAGCGCGAGCTGACGCTACAGCTTCTTGTAGAGGAATTCGCCCAATCAGAGCTCGGCCATTCGATAGCCGACACCGGCTCGACTTGAAATCGCCTATGCGATCCCTGATAGCTCCGCCCGCGCGAGCAACGATCACAGAGAGGGGGATCGAGACGTTGACTTTGCTTTCGCGTGACGCCTCACCGTTGGCCATCACGATCGTCTCCAGACCCGCTTGGTGTATAGCGACCGGCTCCATTTCGTAATTGAGACACAATCCTCCCGACGAGCCGGCGATCGTGCTGGCGTCGTGCAGCACCCGAAACGGACTGCCCGCCACGGCGGCAAAATCAGTCTTCACGACTTGGGAAACGTCAAATGTGCCCGATGTCATACGCATCGGAAAGTCAGCAGGATGCTGAAGAACGATCACGCTTCCTGTGGGCTCTTTCACCGGCGTTGAAGTGATGTCGTAGTAGATCCGATCCAGACCTGCATACGCATCAAGCTCGATAACCGCAAAATCCAGATACTGCTTCAGATCCTGCTGCTCTGTCGGCCAGGCAAGCCGTTTGTGTTGGCCTTGATCTATCCGATGCTCAGGTGGAGCCGCACGACTCCCGGCGACGAGCCAGTTCTCAGTGACGCCACACGATGCATCGCTGCCGTCCGGCGCAACACGCGATAAGAAATCGAACTCGACACGCAATTTGGCTCGAGATCCTTGCTTCTCCTTGCCGGGATGGTCCAGCGGCAAGCCGCTCGGTGCCGGATCAAGTAACGACTGAACGACGTGCCAGCAGGTCAGGACCAATCTTGGCCCGATCAAAAATCCGGTTCCTGCTTCCCCCTCTCCCTCGTCCTCGCCCACGCGGATCTTGCATGTACTGCGCTGGGCTCGCATCAGGCCGCTCGTTACTTCGTCCGGCTTCTGAAATTTCCGATCGGACATCACCTTCTGAAAGGTGGCGACAATCATTTGCCGGCTAATCGGATTTCGCGCCGCAAGTGCAGGAATGATTGCCTTGGCCGGAACCGGCTTATTTTTGCGTTTTTGCGACGTATGCAGGATTCGGTCGCCGCTGGTCTCAATTAGAAGTTCAAGGAAGCCATACTTTTGTGCTTCCTCAAATGCTGCCTGGAAGTCCGCAGCGTCCTGTTCGGGACCCGCTTGCAGAGGCTGCCTCCTCTGCCGACGCTGTGCCAGTGGATAAAAAAGCAAGGCGCCGCGCGTTTCGGCGACTTGGTCGTAACATTGCCTAAAGAAGCTCCGCGTTGCCTTTACTCGAGACGCGAGGGCGGCAGGCTTGATACGGTTCGTGGAAGAATTCGCCATTCGCTAGGTCCAGGACAACCTCTCGACCAACTCCAGCGGCATTTTCTCAGAGGCCCGTACCGCCGACATTGCATGGGCGAAATTTGCCGTGAGCGTTCGTCCTGCGAAGTGAAGTCCCATCACCGGGAAATCGTCCGTGAAACTTGAGACCATCGACCCGGAATTGCCGGCAAGGGTCGTGCAATCGTGCGTGAAGACCCACATGGCCGTGTCAGTGGGTACGGTACCGACCATCTTGTCGATCCGTCCTGGCGCCAGATATTTTCGCCCATAGTCGAGACCGAATATTTCGCCGAGCCGCTTAGCAATATCCATATTGACCTCGTGCGTGGTCGGGTCCTCGAGGGCGGCTATGTCGGGCTTGGCGGGATAGCCCACGACGATCACATCCTTTGTCGTCGGCTTCTTTGTGCTCTTCGACAACTGCATGGGAGACGGAAACTTGCTTTTCGATGCGTTCGATGTCTCGACCTCAAAGATTGCGAGATCGAGATGTGCAAAGTTGACGACATCAACAATGGGATCCGCTCCCGCGTAGACGAGCGATTTGACCTTGAACCGCTTCTCATCACCCTCGCCCCGATCATCGAAATTGATCGTGACGTCGTCCTGCAGGATCCATTTATTTCCAACTTGATCAGCAACGGCCTCGGCAACATGGCGGTTGGTCATGATCAGGCCGTCACCGACGACGAACCCCGTTCCGACATGGTCGCCATCGATATCGACCCACCGACCCGACCAGCCATCTCCTTTAGTTCGTCAGGAGCAATGGCGAAAGGGCCTTCCCAATCACTCCCCATCAGCGAGTCTGGATCGAAGACGCCGTCTGTAATCTTGATAGCGGGTCTTCCCTTCAGCATGACGAGCGCCTCAAGATTGACGACATCAATAGGGCCACTGATACCGGAGCCGTTGTTGTTTGCAAGGTCCAGTAAGATTCGGTCGGCGTCGCCGAGGACTCTTCGCCGCGCCTTCGTGCTTTCCGGCGATACTCCCGGCTTTGCATCGATCGAGTTGAATAAACTCTCGGCCTGGCGCAGGATCTCGGCCCGTCCGCCCTTGGTCAAATACGCTTGCGCGGCTGCGACCGAAGCTTCGTTTTTGCCGCGGCGCTTGCCAAGCAGTTTCAGCCTGTGCCGAGCAGCGAGCAGAGGGAGTTCGATGGGGCGGACCAATTCTGGTCCGGAGCGGGCACGCAGAAGCACCCGATTCAGTACGGGCGGTGCCGAAGCCGCGACAGCGCGAGAAGGCTTGGGTCGAATGCGAGACTCAACCAGGCCGGCTTTCTTGGGGTCGGTTCTGCGGCGCTCGTCGGCGGCAAGGAATGACGCCTCGGCACCAAATCGTGCCCAATCGAAACCATCCTGATTCAAGCGAGTTTCAGCGAGCTTGAAAATTTCCTCGATGTCTCGATCGCCTTCATCTAGCGCCGCCGGAGCAGCCATCTCGACGACACCGGGCAAAAGCTGGATGTCTGAAAGGGGAAGCCGAAGCAGTGCATGAGCATCAACGATCCCAGCACCATTTACGCGCGTTTGCCATCCATCCGGGGTTCTTACGGTTGCCTTGAGCGCCGCGCGAAATAGCTCTTGAACGTTCACGGCGCGCTTTTTGGCTTCCTAAAGCTGGGTCCGGCGATACGCCCGCGGATTAATCGCCGATCGAAGATCCCCTGGAATTAGACGAAATCACAACTGCAGAAACATCCGCTGAAGCGATGGCCGGATATCACCCGCGTTCAGTCTTCGCCGTTGGGCTTTGAACAAGATTGGGGCCGTACCGGGGCGTCGCAACCGGGCGTCTCAATCGCCACGCAGCTGGCAGGCCTGGACCAGAAGCGCACAGTGCTGACGCCTGGCACTGTCCTCGTGCGGGAGTGGGACCGCAGGCCGCAGCGGGTGATGGTGATGGCGGACGGGTTTACTTGGAACGGGCAGACTTATGACAGCCTGTCGAAGGTCGCGTTCGCCATCACCGGCACCAAATGGAACGGGCCGCGCTTCTTTGGCTTGCGGGACAAAACACCTTCGACGGTGGAGGCCCGGCCGTGAAGGCGGGCTTACGCAAGGCGGTCCGCTGTGCGATCTACACGCGCGTCTCGACCGAGCATGGGCTCGACCAGGAGTTCAACTCCTTGGATGCCCAGCACGAGGCGGCATCCGCCTATATCAAGAGCCAGGCTCATGCCGGCTGGACGCAGATCCGATCACGCTACGACGACGGCGGCTACTCGGGTGGATCGACCGACCGTCCCAATCTGCAGAAATTGCTTGATGACGTCCGCGCGCACAAGATCGACGTCATCGTCGTTTACAAGGTCGATCGCCTGACGCGGTCGTTGGCCGACTTCGCCAAGCTTGTGGAATTGTTCGATGCCCACGCGGTGTCGTTTGTCTCGGTAACCCAGCAGTTCAACACCACGACCTCGATGGGCCGATTGACCCTCAACGTGCTGTTGTCCTTCGCCCAGTTCGAGCGCGAGGTCACCTCGGAGCGGATTCGAGACAAGATTGCCGCCTCCAAGCGGAAGGGGCTGTGGGTTGGCGGCCCGCTGCCGCTCGGCTACGAGATGAAGGACGGCAAGGTCATCGTCGTTGAGGAGGAAGCCGAACGGGTCAGGTTTATCTTCAAACGCTATCGCGAGCTCAGCGGCGTCAACGCGCTGGTTCGGGATCTCAGGCAGCGGGATATCCGGACCAAGACCAGGCCTCGCCACCGGTGCCACCAGGGGCGGCATTCCGTTTGGGCGCGGGACGCTGTTCTACCTCCTGAGGAACCGCTTCTACATCGGGGAAGTCAAATACAAGGGCGAGATCCTGCCGGGGGAGCAGCCGCCGATCATGGACCGCCTCACGTTCGATGCCGTCCAGCAGAAGCTGACCGATCAATGGTCGACCCGCTCGGCGATACGCAACGCTTCCGATCCTTTGCTGGCCGGCCTGTTATTCGACGATGCCGGCTACCGCATGGTGTCAACCCACGCGACCAAGGCTAGCATCCGCTATCGCTACTATGTCTCGTCGCCGCATCTTCATGGCGAATCCAAGTCGGCAACGCTCGGATCGGTCTCCCGCGTTCCAGCGGCCAATATTGAAGAGCTTGTGGTCAAATCGCTAAAGGAACATCGGTCCACAGAAAATGGGGCCTTCGCACCCGATGTTGCGCGCGCCTCTGATCGCCAAACAATTCTCGAATGGGTCGAGCGCATCGATGTCTACCGCGATCGACTGCTAGTGCGGCTCAAATCCGATCATCCAGCAGACCTTGCCGACGCCAGCTCCCGCGATGGGCATCATCTCTCGATCCCATGGCAGAAGCCGCCATCCAAAAGGCCGCGACAGATCCTGCTGCCGCACGGCGTCTCTCGCAATGCAGTGCGGCCGGAACGCGCCGAGCGCCGCGCCCGGCTTGTGGCCGCGATTGCGCGTGGCCGGCGCTGGCTCGCCGAAATTGTCTCCGGTTCAATCACCGGCGTCGACCAGATCGCGTCGCGTGAACGCTGCAGCGTCCGTCAGGTCAACATGACGATCTCGCTCGCCTTCCTCGCCCCGGATCTGGTCAAGGCCGCCGTCGAGGGTCGCATGCCCCGCGGCATCGGTGTGGAACGGCTGCGCGAGGCGCCCGCGGAGTGGCGCCGGCAGTTCGAAGTGCTCGGACTCAATCCGCAATAACCGCCGCGGAATCAGAAATCGGCATCCGAGTCCCACCGGCCGCCTCTATCCCACTCCAAACCCGCCGGGAACGGAATTTCTTGGTGCAGAGACCAGAGGCCGGATATCGCCCTGCGACGGGCGAGCTACGCGACAGAGACCGGAATTCCGGAACCTGTCCCTCGGAAAGCTAACAGAAACGCGCTTTTCGTCCGGTCAAAGACGTCCGCTTCGACGAAGATAGAATGGTTGAGACTATCTGGACCAAACTGCATGCTCCCCACGCAGTCATCGAACCAGTCTTTGAAACTCGGGCCAGGAACGGAATTTTTTGCTGCGGAGACAGGCTGGCGAAATGGGCTCATTCGGCTCGATTGCAGGAGCAGAGACTGTGCTAGCCAGAGATTTCGGCAGACATGTCTTTGAAATTGCGGCGCTACTGCGAGCGTCCCACTCTCTATACAACTACAGAGAGTGGGTGGTGGGCGCGACAGGGATCGAACCTGTGACCCCTACCATGTCAAGGTAGTGCTCTCCCGCTGAGCTACGCGCCCTAGATGTCTCTAGATCGGGTCGGGTCCCTATAACGGCTCAGGGGAGCCGGTGCAAGGACCGAAGGGGGCCGATTTAGGCCGCCAGCATCTTGTTCACTTCGCTGACCAATTCGCGCAGATGCACGGGCTTGGACAGCACCTTGGCGTTCTTGGGGGCGTCCGAATCCGAGTTCAGGGCGACCGCGGCGAAGCCGGTGATGAACATGATCTTGATGTCGGGGTCGAGTTCCGCGGCCCGGCGGGCGAGCTCGATGCCGTCCATCTCCGGCATTACGATGTCGGTCAGCAGCATCTCGAACGGCTCTTCCCGGAGCCGCTGATAGGCGGCCATGCCGTTGTCATGGGACGAGACCTGAAAACCAGCGTTTTCCAGCGCCTTGACCAGGAAACGGCGCATGTCGTTGTCGTCTTCGGCGAGCAGGATTTTGGGCATGGCAGGAAACGTCAAATCCCCAGAGGATATCAGCAGAGGTTACTAAGCCCGACAGAGGGTAAATTTGGGGTGAAAATCTTTACCCTGGGCTGGCTGCGCTGCCGGTCCCTTGTGAACCCGAATGCGGCACGAATCAATCGAGCCGCGCCGGCGCATCCCCGCTTCCCTGCCCACACGGTTAAGACATGTTCCAGCGCCGATCACATCTTTTCGCTTGGCAGAATGGTTGCGATTCCAGACAATGACGACACATAAGAGCCGCTCCACCGGCCGAATCAATTCGATCCGAGACCCGGATCCCGCGGCGCGAAGGGACTAAGCCTGAGAAGATGACCCGGTTTGACGGCGACGTGTCGCCCGCCTTCGAGATCGTGGAGCCCGCGCAATGGCGCGCGCCTGTCATCTTCAACTCGCCCCATTCCGGCTCGACCTATCCGGACGAATTCCTCAGCGCCTCCAGGATCGACCTGACGACACTGCGGCGATCCGAAGATTCCTTCATGGACGAGCTGATCGGCCATTTGAGCGAGCGCGGCTTTCCGACCGTGCGGGTCAACTTTCCCCGCTCCTATGTCGACGTCAATCGTGAGCCCTATGAGCTCGATCCCCGCATGTTCACCGGACGGCTGCCAAGCTTTGCCAATACCCGCTCGATGCGGGTCGCCGGCGGGTTAGGCACCATCCCGCGCGTGGTCGGCGACGGCCAGGAGATCTACCGCGAACGCATCCTGGTCGACGATGCGCTGGCGCGGATCGAGACGCTGTACAAGCCCTATCATCGCGCGCTGCGCCGGCTGATCAACAAGGTGCACCAGATGTTCGGCACCGTGGTGCTGGTCGATTGCCACTCGATGCCCTCGGTCGGCGTCAGCAGGGACGAGCCGCGGCGGCCCGACATCGTGATCGGCGACCGCTACGGCACGAGCTGCACGCCGCTGCTTCCGGACAGGGTCGAGGAGACCATGGGCGGGCTCGGTTATTCGATCGGCCGCAACAAGCCCTATGCCGGCGGCTTCATCACCGAGCATTACGGCAACCCCGCGAGCGGGCTGCACGCGGTGCAGCTCGAGCTCAACCGCGCGATCTACATGGACGAGCGGCGGCGCGAGCGCAGTCCGCGCTTTGCGCAAGTGGCAACCGACTTCGGTGTGCTCGCCGACGTGCTGGCGACGACGATCCCGTTCGGCGATCTCGGCCCGTTCCAGGCCGCGGCGGAATAATAGCGAGCCGTCGCCGCGCGATCGCGTCGCCGATCAAACATCAGATCAAGCTGCCAGCGTATCGTGCGTCGAATCTTCGCTTCGCGTTTTCGCGCGCTCGAAGTGAAGATCGAGGCTCAAAGAAAAAAGGGCCGCTTCTGATGAAGAAGCGGCCCAAGTCTAGGGAGGAAACGCCCAAGGAGGGCAGCGGTAACGCAGAGCGCTACCGCACCGCAACAATATGCGGCCGCGACGCACAAAGTGCAAGGGCTTTTGAGCCGTTTCCCATGCAATATGCACATGGCTCAATTGCTTATAGCGAAACCCAGATTCAGTTTCTTTGATAAGGAAATTCAATGGGTTGATAACCGTTTGCATACGAACGAGGCATACTCGGAACTAAGTTTTCAACTCTATGATCGATATTTGGCCAGCATATGACTGGGATGGGGCAGCCGGTTGCGGCATCCAAAATACCAGGGAGCAAACCGACTCAGCGCTGCACGCGAGAAGCGAATTGAGCTAGGCAGGAGCGAGCTTCACCCGACTTTCGTTTTGAGGATGCGCCGTGACGGTGATCGACTTCTCAGCCTTCATCGGACGGCTCGCCACCGCCTCCGGCGAAACCATCCTGCCGTTCTTCCGCACCTCGCTGTCGATCGACGACAAGAGCAAGACCAAGGATTTCGACCCCGTGACGGAGGCCGACCGCGCTGCGGAGGCGGTGATGCGCCGGCTGATCAAGGCGAGCTTCCCCCAGCACGGCATCGTCGGCGAGGAATTCGGCAATGAGCGCGAGGACGCCGATTATGTCTGGGTGCTCGACCCCATCGACGGCACGAAATCCTTCATCGGCGGCTTTCCGATCTGGGGCACGCTGATCGCGCTGCTGCACAAGGGCGCGCCGGTGTACGGCATGATGCACCAGCCCTTCATCGGCGAGCGCTTCTCCGGCGACAACGGCTCGGCTACTTATAAAGGCCCGTCCGGCGAGCGCCGGCTCCAGGTCCGCCGCTGCGCCTCGCTGTCGGAAGCAACGAGCTATACCACCAGCCCGCTGCTGATGAACGAACGCGACCGCGCCATTTTCAGCCGCATCGAACAGGGCGCGCGGCTGTCGCGCTATGGCGGCGACTGCTACTCCTATTGCATGCTGGCGGCCGGTCACGTCGATCTCGTGGTCGAGACCGAGCTGAAGCCTTACGACATCGCAGCCCTGATCCCGATCGTGACCGGCGCCGGCGGCGTCGTCACCACCTGGGAAGGCAAGCCGGCCCAGGGCGGCGGCCGCATCATCGCGGCCGGCGACGCCAGAGTTCACGAAGAAGCACTGAAACTGCTCAACGGATAAGCGCCCCAAGGAGCGTGCATGAAAAGAGCCTGCATGAACAACTGGCCTAAGCTCCTCCTCGCATTCCTGCTCCTGTTTCCCGCCCTCGCCTCCGCGCAGAATTTCCCCGCAAAACCGATCAAGCTGATCGTGCCGTTCCCGGCCGGCGGTCCCAACGACATCATCGCGCGGGTGATCGGCCAGCGCATGTCGGAACTATCGGGCCAGCCGGTGCTGATCGACAACCGCGGCGGCCAGGGCGGCGTGCTCGGCACCGACGCGGTCTCCAAGGCCGCGCCCGACAGCTACACCATCGCCATCTCCTCAGCCGGCGCGCTCGCGATCAGCCCGAGCATGGAGCGGGTCGCCTACGACACCGCGAGCGACCTCACGCCGGTGACGCTGGTTGCGACCGTGCCGGAAATGCTGGTGGTTGCCACCAACGTGCCCGCAAAGGACATCGGCGAGCTGATCGCGCTCGCCAAGGCGCAGCCCGGAAAGCTCAATTTCGCCTCCTCCGGCCCCGGCAGCCTGCCGCACCTCGCCGGCGAATTGTTCAAGCTGACGGCCAAGATCGACATCGTCCACGTGCCCTATCGCGGCGCAGCTCCCGCGGTGAACGATCTCCTGGGGCAGCAGGTGCAGATGACCTTCCTGGATCTTCCGGTGCTGCTGCCGCAGGTCAAGGCCGGCGCGTTGAAGCCGATCGCGGTCGGCTCGGCGGAGCGCTCCGCGACCGCGCCCGACGTGCCGACCACCGCGGAA
The DNA here is from genome assembly GCF_017565645.3 of Bradyrhizobium barranii subsp. barranii. Classification (NCBI taxonomy): domain Bacteria; kingdom Pseudomonadati; phylum Pseudomonadota; class Alphaproteobacteria; order Hyphomicrobiales; family Nitrobacteraceae; genus Bradyrhizobium; species Bradyrhizobium barranii. The sequence goes on along the minus strand of NZ_CP086136.1, from coordinate 1,543,888 downwards.
GCGGGCTTTGCCGATCTTCGCATCGAGAACTGGTACGGCATGGTGGCGCCGAAGGGCACGCCGAAGGAGATCGTCACCGCGCTGCATGGCCTGGCGACGAAGGCCATGGCGGATCCGGCCGTAAAGGAAAAGCTCGCCGCCCAAGGCGCGACCCTGGTTGGCGACGAGCCGGAGCATTTTCGCAGCTTCATCGCGGACGAGACGAAGAAGTGGGCGAAGGTGATCAAGGACGCCGGCGTCGAGACGGCGAAGTAGCGCGCGGTAGGCGAACGGACTCACAACGCGACAGGTGCGTTCCCTCCCCCCTTGCGGGGGAGGGCCAGGGAGAGGGGTCCACACGGGGACTCCATCGATCTCTCTTCTTCGCGACAGCGATACCTTTTCCTGGGCCACCCCTCTCCCCCGCCCTCCCCCGCAAGGGGGGAGGGAGCGCAGTTGTGCGCACAGCCGCAGCGCAGGCTCACATCAACAGGCCTCTTACACCGCCGCCGCCCGCAAATGCTCCACCAGCATCTTGGCCGGCCTTGGCAGCGCCTTGAAGCTGCGGGCGCAGATCACGAGCTTGCGGTTGGCGAAAGCATCGCGCAGGCGGACCATGGCCAGCGGCATCAGCTTGGCGCAGCGGCGGGCGGCGGATATCGGCACCAGGGCGATGCCGACGTCAGCGGCGACCATCTGGCAGATCGCGTCGAAATCGCGCAGACGCGCACGGTAATGCGGACGCATGCCGAGCCGGGCGGCGTGCTTCGAAATGTGCATCTGGAGCGCCGTGGCGCTGGTGAGCCCGACGAATTCGCAATCCCCCGTCTCCTGGAAATCGATCTGGCGGCGGCCGGCGAACGGACCGCGCCTGGACGTCACCAGCGTCAGGTGGTCCTCGCTGAAGACGAAGCGCTCGATATGGTCGGGCAGCGCGTGCTCGGCGGCGAAGCCGAGATCGGCGGCACCGGCGGTGATCGCTGCCGCGATATCGGTGCTCTCGCGCTCCTCGATGTCGATGGCGACGTCGCGATGCTCGCGCAGGAAGCCCGCCAGCGCCTTCGGCAGATGCTCCGACAGCCCCGAGGTGTTGACAAGAAAATGCACGCTCGCGCGCACGCCGCTGGCAAAGCCGGCGAGATCGCCGCGCATGGCGTCGACCTGGTGCATCACGACCCGTGCATGATCGAGCAGGCTCTCGCCCGCCGCAGTCAGCTCGACACCGCGCCGCCCGCGCTTGAGCAGCGCGACGCCGAGCGCGTCCTCGAGCCCTTTTATGCGCGCGCTGGCAGAGGCCAAGGCGAGATTCGATCGCTCGGCGCCGCGCGTAATGCTGCGCTGGTCGGCAACCGCGATGAACAGCTGGAGGTCGACGAGGTCGAAGCGCATGGCTGGATTCTCCTCAGCCTCCGCCAGGAACGAAGGCTGTCTCCGTAACCTCCAGATTGTGCCCGCGCGCGGCTTCGGTCAATGTGCAAGATATGATTGACCCGCTCCTCATCCTCATCGCCGCCGTCTTCCTGATCGCCGGATTCGTCAAGGGCGTGGTCGGGCTCGGCCTGCCGACCGTGTCCATGGGCCTGCTCGCGGTGAACATGGCGCCGAGCCGCGCGATCGCCATCGTGATCGTGCCCGCCATCGTCACTAATATCTGGCAGACCTTCGCCGGCCCCTATCTGCGCGACATCCTGAGGCGGCTGTGGCCGCTGATGATCGGCACCGTGATCGGATGCTGGCTCAATGCCGGCGCGCTGACCGGCCCGCATGCCCGTTACGGCACGATCGTGCTCGGAATCCTGCTCGTGATCTACGCGATCATCGGGCTCAGCAAATTTAAGTTCCACGTCGCGCCGCAGAACGAGAAATGGGTCGGCGGCGTGGTCGGCGTGATCACCGGCGTGATCTCGGCCTCGACAGGCGTGCAGGTGATCCCCTCGATGCCGTTCATGCAGGCGATCGGCATGGAGAAGGACGAGCTGGTGCAGGCGCTCGGCGTGTTCTTCACGACCGCGACGCTGGCGCTCGCCTTCAATCTCACCGCCGGCGGTTTGCTGACGCCGGCGAATGCCGTGCCGGGCGCCGTGGGCATGGCCATGGCCTTTGCCGGCATGTTCGTCGGCCAGTCGGTGCGGGCGCGGATGCCGGCGGAAGCGTTTCGCCGCTGGTTCCTGATCGCGATGATCCTGCTCGGCGTTTATCTCGCGGGCAGCGCGCTGCTGAAGGAGTTCGCCTGAGGCCTACGATTTGGGTTCGTATCCCGGCACCCATTTTTTGTGCTGGGGCAGATCGTCCTGGATCGTCCACCACGGTGCGCGCGACGAGGTGAAGACGTGGAGGCGGGGCCTGACATCGGGATCGTCATCGAGCAGGCCGGCGGGAATGCTGACGGTCGGCAGATAACTCGCCTTGCCCGGCGTCAGGCAGCCGCAGGTCTTGCAGCGATGGCGGAAGCTCCCCGGCGCGGATTCGTAAGCCACCGTCATGTCCTCGCCGGCAACAAAGCGAAACTTGTCGGCATCGACATGGGCGTAGGTGGCGAAGGCGGCACCGGTCAGCTTGCGGCAATTGGCGCAATGACAATGCGTGAGCGCACGCACCTGATCGATCTCGAAACGCACGGCGCCGCATAGGCAGCTTCCACGAACCATCGAAACCTCCCCGCGCGGCCTCTATCGGGCCGACTGCATGCCGTACCAGTCATCCGTTCGAATGAGTTACCGCGTCTCCAGCATGGCGACGCGGATGCCGAGATAGATGAAGAGGCCGCCGAGCGCGCGGTTGACCCAGGCGATCGCGCCCTCAGACTTGCGCAGCCGGTGGGCCGCCCTTGCCGCGAATGCCGCCAACACCAGGCACCACAACGTTCCCGTAAAGATGAAGATCAGGCCGAGCGTCAGGAAGGCGAGTGGCTTGTGCGGGGAATCGGCTGCGACGAATTGCGGCAGGAAGGCCAGGAAGAACAGCGCGACCTTGGGATTGAGCGCGTTGGTGAAGACGCCCTGGAGGAAGACCCGCCGCAGCGGGCTCCGCTCCGGCTCGTCGATGGCTGCGGCCAGCGCCGGGCGCGACCACAGCATCTGAAGTCCCGTCACGACGAGATAGGCCGCGCCGACCAGCTTCAGGATCGAGAAGGCGGTCGATGAGGCCATCAGCAGCGCCGAAAGGCCGATTGCCGCGCCCGCGACGTGGAAAAAGCAGCCAAAACTGATGCCGAGCGCGGCCGCGGCGCCGCCCCGCCAGCCCATCTGCATGCTGCGGCCGATCACGTAGACCGAGTCCGGGCCGGGCGTGATGTTGAGCAATATGCCCGACAGGATGAAGAGCCAGATCTCGTGAATGCCCAGCATGTGAGGTGCCCCCGTCAGCCTTGAAAGGCGGGCTTATTCGGTTCGGCCGCCGCCGTCCACCGCCAGGATTGCGGAGAATTTACCTCAAATTTGCAATGCGGATCATGCTTTCGCTCGGCCTTATCTGCTCTATAAAGGCAGTGTTCTTGGAAATGCGGGATTCGAGGCGACTGCCACGCGGGGGCCGGTCATCGATCCCTTGGAGCTCCGGACTATGGAAAGACGTCTGGCCGCCATCGTCTGCGCCGATGTCGCCGGCTATTCGCGCATGATGGGCAGCGACGAGGCCGGCACCCATGCCGCCTTTAAGGCCCATCGCAGCGCGATCCATCCCATCATCCTCAACCATGGCGGCCGCGTCGTCAAAAACACCGGCGACGGCTTCCTGCTGGAGTTCCCGAGCATCGTCGGCGCTGTCGAGGCCGCGATCGCGATGCAGACGCTGATGGCGGAGCGCAACCACCACTTGCCTGCCGAGCGCGCCATGCAGTTTCGCCTCGGCATCCACATGGGCGACGTCATCGCCGACGAGGACGAGGTATTCGGTGACGACGTCAACATTGCCGTCCGCCTCGAAGCGGTGGCGAGCCCCGGCGGCTTCGCCATCTCGGCCAAGGCCTACCGGGAGGCGAGCAAGCACCTGACCGCGCTGCTGGTCGATGCCGGCAACCATCGCTTCAAGAACATCAAGGACCCGATCGGGGTCTGGACCTGGATGCCCGAGGGTGCGCCGGCGCTCGCGCCCGAGCTCCGGGAGGCGTCGACGCTGTCGCAGCAGTACCGCACAGCGATCGTCGGCGTGCTGCCCTTCGCCAATCTCAGCGACGCCCAGGACGAATATTTCTCCGACGGTCTCACCGAGGATCTGATCCACGCGCTGTCGCTGCAATCCTTCTATCGCGTGCTGAGCCGCAACTCGACCTTCGCGTTCAAGGGCAAGAACACCAGCACCCGCCTGATCGCGCGCGAGATCGATGCCACCTATCTGATCCAGGGCTCGGTGCGGCGCGCCGGAGCCAAGATCCGCGTCACCGCCGAGCTGGTCGCGCCGGAGACCGGCGAGCAGCTCTGGACCGGCCGCTACGACCGCGACATCGGCGAACTGTTCGCGATGCAGGACGAGATCACCACCAATCTGTCCGCCGCCATCGCCACCGAGATCGTCCGTGCCGAGGCCTCGGCGCCGGCGCGGCTCTCCACCGACGTGACCGCCTGGGACCGCTTCCTCAAGGGGCTGTCGCACTACTACCGGCAGACCAAGGAGGACCTGGCCACCGCCGTCGACCTGTTCCGCGAAGCCATCAGCCTCGACCCAAACTGTCGATCGCGCACGCCTATCTCGCCACGATCCAGATCCAGAGCATCCAGTTCGGGTGGGTCAAGGGCACACGCGAGATGTGGGCCGAGGCGATGGCCCTCGCCGAGACCAGCGTCCGGCTCGACCCGCGCTCCTCCTTCGCCTTCTCGATCCTGTCCTGGGCCCATGCCATGGAGGCGCATTACGAGGCCGCGATGGACGCCGCCAAGCGCGCGGTCGCGCTCAACCCCTACGACAACGGCGCACGCGGCGTGCTCGGCATCTGCCATTTCGTCATCGGCGAGCACCGCGAGGCGATCGAGCTGTTTTCGATGGCCGCGCAGCGCGACAACAGCGACCCGCGCTACCAATGGGCCGCGCTGAACGCCTTCAGCCATTATCTGCTGGGGCAATACGACGCGACCCTGTCCTGGGCGCGCGAGCAGCTCTACATCAACCCGAACCACATGCAGGCGCTGGCGATCCGTGCCGCGGCGCTGGCACAGTTGGGTCGGGACGATGAGGCGGGCGAGGCCGTCGGCGTGCTGATGCGCAACTACCCGACGCTGAATGTCGATCGTCACTTGCGCAATTTCCACTGGAAGCGGCCCGAGGACCTCGCCCATTACCGCGAGGGGCTTCTGAACGCGGGCGTGCCGCTCAGCAAGCTGACCCTGGTGCAAAGCGACATCAAACGCGCGGCCGAGTCCTGACAGGCGGGCCTTCTCGGTCCCGACCCAGTCCCTTCGCAACCTCGCGCCGGCTTTTATTGACACGACCGTGAATTCAGCCACACTTCTTTACACGCTGAAGTAGTATAAACTGCTGTCGGTTTGTTAGGACTTTCCGCGCTCTATCGGCGCGTCTTCATTTCACGATTCGCTGTTTTCAGGATTTTGGGCCATGAACGACCCCGCCTCGAAGCCTCCCTTCGATCCCTCGATCCAGGTCTCGCCAGACAATCCCTGCCCCTTCCTGCGCGGCCTCGTCGGCGAAGGTTTCGTCGACGGCGGGACCGTCCCGATCGGCAAGCTATCGCAGACGATCGCGAATGCGAGCGGCGACAAGGGGCTGATGAAGACGGTGGCCCGCGTCGAGACCCGCGGCATCGCGCTGATCGCCAACGGCTTCGGTCACATCCTGAAGAGCATCTTTTCGGGCGCACAGCTCGATGCGCTGCGCGGCGGCCCCCTGGACAAGCGCGGCGCCGGTTCGCGCATCCTCGGCGTCGACGGCAAGGTCAACGAGGATCAGATCGCCCGCCTGGCCAGCTTCGGCAGGGACTATACCGATCCCAACGGCGGCGGCACCGAGCCCGGCATCAACGCGTCGGAAATACAAACCTACATGCGCGACAACCTCAAGCGCGCCGGGAGCGCTGCGCGCTGGTACTATCGGATATTGATGCAGTTCGAATGGCCCATCCTGCTGAAGATCATGGGCAAGGGCGAAGGCGAGAACCGCTACCTCGGCATCGCCGACGTGCGTACGCTGTTCAACGAGCGCAAATTCCCTGAGAGGATCACGCAGCGGGTCGTCAGCCAGCCGGTCAAACCGCCCTCACTCATATTGCGCGTTGCCGGCGGGTTAGTCGCCGCGCTCCTCGTCTTTGGCGTCGTCGCGCTGCGCTTTCCCGATCAATTCCACCCGATGCTGCCCGGCATCCTCGGTGACCTCGTGGCGCCGCCATTGCCGAAGCTTGTCGAACCGCGGGCCGCGTACTGGCTCGAGCAAAACTGGGCTCTGGAGGACCGGCACTGGTTTCATCACGCCAGCCAGGGCACCGCGACCTTCCCGGTGCCCCACAGCTGGTTCATGGCGCTCGAGCAGCCGCGGCTTCATTTCTTCGCAAAGCCCGGGATGCTGCATGACAGCGACCATCTGCAGCGCTTCGGCTTCATCCCGAGCCCGCAGACGATCAACACCGACGACGCCACGCTGCGCCGGTTCGGCTATGACAACGTCTACGACAAGACCAAGCCGGTGCCGACGCGGCTTTGGGATCCGCCGGTTAACTGGGGCGCCCAGGCTGAAAACGTCGACGGCCTGCCCGTCGGCTTTGCGCGCATGACCGGCGTACCCGATCCTGCGACCGGCCAGGTCGGCGACGACCGGATCGGCCTGACCTGCGCCGCCTGCCACACCGGCCAGATTCACTACAAAGGCATCGACATCCGTTTCGACGGCGGCCCGGCGATGACCGACCTGAGGAAGCTCGAGGTCACGACGGGTCTGTCGATCGCCTACACGCTGCTCGTGCCGGGTCGCTTTACCCGCTTCGCCGACCGTGTGCTCGGCCCCTCCGCCAGCGATGCGGATCGCGATGCGCTGAAGCAGAAGCTGCGCACGATCAGCACGTTCCTGATCGACTGGGAGAAGACCTACGCGAAAACCATCGACGGCAAGACGAGGTTCAATGAGAAGACGAAGCGGGAAGAGAAGCAGCAGGACACCGAGGAAGGATACGGCCGTCTCGACGCGCTCAACCGCATCGGCAATCAGGTCTTCGCCCAGGACATGACGCTCAGCGGCCTCAGCGGCTTCGAAAAGAATCTGCATGCCAAGGACGCGCCGGTCAGCTTCCCGCCGATCTGGACCGTGCCCTGGCTCAAATTCGCGCAATATGACGCGTCCATCGAACAACCGCTGATCCGCAACGCCGGCGAAGCGCTGGGCGTGACGGCGCTGCTCAATCTGTCCGACAATACCCCCAAGGACACGCTGTTCCGCTCGTCGATGGATATCAAGAACCTGAACTGGATCGAGGATCTGCTGAAGGGGTCGGCGCCCTATCCGAAAAAGCAGCTCTCCGGACTGACATCGCCGAAATGGCCGTCGGATATCTTCGGCGATAACGCCTGGAAGATCGATGGCGAGCGCGTCAAGAACGGCCGCAAGCTCTACGCGCAGATCTGCGTCGAATGCCATCTCGGGCCGGTCAACGATCCCGTGTTCGACACCGAGTTTCCGGACCAGAGCATCTGGTCCTCGTCGCGCTGGGAGACCATCGGCAAAGACAAATTCCTGAACGAGGTCCAGAAAAGCGTCAAAGGCATGGGCACCGATCCCGCTCAGGCCAGCGTGCTGGCGACGCGGACGGTTCAGGTCCCGGGCTTTCTCAAGCTCGATCCCACGCAGAATCTCAATGCCTGGTGGAGCTGCAACCTGCCGGATGTCTCTTCGACCGACATGCCGTACTCGCTCGGGCTGATGGTGCTCGTCGACATCGTCAGCCGCAAGGCGATGGACGATGCGAAGATCGACCCGAAGGTCCAGCAGGCCTGGTGGGGTGAGCGCAAGAACTGCCCGAATCCCGGTCCGCAGCCGGCCGAGGCGAAGGAGCCGCCGCCCTGGTATCGCGCGCGCCCGCTCAACGGCGTCTGGGCCACCGCGCCTTACCTGCACAACGGATCGGTGCCCTCGCTCTACTGGATGCTGAGCCCCGCGGCCGAGCGCCCCAAATCGTTCTGCATGGGTGGTGGTCGCGACTACGATCCGAAGCAGGTCGGCTTCGCGGTCGTCGACGGCGAGAGCTGCAAGACCGGGCAGTCGCGCTTCTCGACGCGAGCGGCTGATGGCACCGAGACCTTCGGCAACAGCAATGCCGGCCACTCGTTCGATGGCACGCCGGGCCCCGGCAAGGACGGCACCATTGGCCGCGTGCTCAAGGAGCAAGAGCGCTACGACCTGATCGAGTATCTGAAGACGCTGTGAGGCTGGGAAGGTTCATCGTCATGGCCGGGCTTGTCCCGGCCATCCACGTTCTTTGATCGCGCAGCAAGGCGTGGATGCCCGGGACAAGCCCGGGCATGACGGAGATTGTGGAACGATCAGCCGTCCTCAGGAAGTTTCCGTCACCTCACTTGAACAGCGGCGTGCCCGGCACGAAGGCGTCGAAGGCGGCCCAGAACTGGGAGCGGTAGCGGTCCTGCTCCTGGAGGATCTCATGCTTGGCACCGGCGATCACGAGATGGGAGCCGGCGCGCAGGTGATAGGCGAACTCCTCGATCGCCGCGGTCGAGACCACGGTGTCGCTGGAGGCCGCCAGCATCAGGATCGGCTGGCGGATCTGGGAAGGGTAGTTCTTGCCCTTGAAGGTGTTCATGGCGTGGAAGGCGGTATCGGCCCAGGCGACCGTCGGTGATGCGAGCCCGAGCGTCGGATCCTCCTCCAGGATCGCGGCATTGCGCGCATAGCGCACGGGATCGCTGGTCAGCGGATTGTTGATGAAGGGATTGAGCCCGGTGATGTGGTCGCTGCCGCCGGGGACATAGCGACCGCCCATCCCCATCAGGCGCATCGTCTTCAGCAGCGCCCGCGCCGGAAACGAGGTGGCGCGGCCGGGCAGGTCGATCATCGGCGCCGACAGCACCATGCGGTCGAACCAGCGCTTGCCCGCGTGCGCCACCCGCAGCATCACCGTGCCGCCCATGGAATGGGCGAGCGCGAAGAAGGGCGGCGGGCAATCCGGCAGCACCACTTGCTGCACGAAGGTCTCGACGTCGATCTCGAAATCGGAGAAGTCGCGCACATAGCCCTTGCGCGGATCGCGCAGGCGGCGCGAGGAGTGGCCCTGCCCGCGCCAGTCGATCATCGCTACCGCGAAGCCGCGGTCGCGCAGGTCGCGCACGGTCTCGAAATATTTCTCGATCTGCTCGCTGCGTCCGGTGAAGACGCAGACCGTGCCCTTGCGGTTCGCCGGCGGCGCCCAGCGCGCAAAGCGCAGCTCGGCGCCATCGGGTGTCTTGATGGTGCCGCTGACGACGTCTTCGGGAACGGGATTGGACGGAATCGAGATCAGCGTCATTGGGCGAAAAATGCTGCAAATCAAGGGGCTGGAGCGCCGAAAAGGCGCAACTTGCCGCCCTCTTGAACGCCGTTCCCCTGAACCCATATCACCATGGTGCAGGCCGCTACCAGTGTTTCGGAACCGGAACATCAGGCTGCACACAGACTAAAGCCCGGCCCGATTGGCGGGCGGGTTGCCAACAGTCGCTCAATGGAGGACTAGACCATGCGTAGCTACGACCTGACTCCGTTTTACCGTTCCACCGTCGGCTTCGACCGCCTCTTCAGCCTGCTCGATCAGGCCGGTTCGGACGGCAGCCCCGGTTATCCCCCCTACAACATCGAGCGTACCGGCGAGAACACCTACCGCATCACGGTTGCGGTGTCCGGCTTCGCCAAGGACGAGCTCTCCCTCGTCGCGAAGGAAAACACGCTGACGATCAAGGGCGAGAAAGTCGCCAACGAGAACTCGAAGTCCGAAGTGCTCTACCGCGGCATCGCGGCGCGTGCCTTCGAGCGCGCCTTCCAGCTTGCCGACTTCGTGCAGGTGAAGGACGCCTCGCTCGAGAACGGGCTGCTTCACGTCGACCTCGTGCGCGAGATTCCCGAAGCCAAGAAGCCGCGCCAGATCGCCATCAACGCGGGCACGCCGAAGGCGCAGGTGATCGAGAGCTCGGTCGCCTGCGCCTAAGCACGCCGACAGCCGCCAAGTTGCGAAAACGCCCCGGTGCCCCGGGGCGTTTTTTTTCGTTTTGCATCGCATCACAGAACGGTGAGGACATGTAACGCCGCGACCCCGCACTCCGTCCTTTGGACATCGAAACCAAAACAATACGGAGAATGATCGTGACACTCTGGCGCAGCCTTTTCGTCGCAGCGAGCCTGCTGGCGGCCCCCATCGGCCTTGCTCACGCGCAGACGCCGCAGACGGTGAAGGCGAAGAACGTCGTGCTGGTGCACGGCGCCTGGGCCGACGGATCGAGCTGGTCGGAGGTGATCCCGATCCTCCAGGCCGCAGGCCTGCACGTCACAGCCGTGCAAAATCCGCTGTCGTCGCTTGCGGACTCCGTCGAAGCGACCAAGCGCGCGCTGGCCGAACAGGATGGTCCGACCGTGCTGGTCGCGCATTCCTGGGGCGGCACCGTGATCAGCCAGGTCGGCAACGACCCGAAGGTCACCGGCCTCGTCTACGTCGCCGCACGCGCGCCCGATGCGAACGAAGACTTCGTCGCGCTGTCGAAGCAGTTTCCGGCAGGCCCGGCCCGCGCCGGCATCGTCGAGCGCGACGGCTACACAAAGCTCTCGGAAGACGCCTTCCTGAAGTATTTTGCCAATGGCGTGAAGCCGGAGCAGGCCAGGGAGCTCTACGCCGTGCAATGGCCGACGGCCGCCTCGATCTTCGCCGGCCGCACCACGGAAGCTGCATGGCACGCGAAGCCGAGCTGGTACGCGGTGTCGAAGAACGACGGCACCATCAATCCGGATTTCGAACGCTTCCTCGCCAAGCGCATGAACGCAACCACGATCGAGCTCGATGCCGGCCACCTCTCGCTGGTGTCGCATCCGAAGGACGTGGCGAATCTGATCCTGGAAGCCGCGGGGTATCCGCGCAGCTGAGCGCGCGATCGCCGCAATGAAAAAGCGCCCGAGAATCTCGGGCGCTTTTGTTTTGCTCAGGGGCCTCTCCCCGATGTCGCCCCTGCGAACGCAGGGACCCATAACCCCAGGGAGAAGTTTGGCGAAGACTCGTCGTTCGGGACTCGCACCTCATCCCCGTCGATAGATCACGCGGTATGGGTCCCTGCGTTCGCAGGGACGACACCGAATCTGTAACCCGCACCGTCGCGTCAAATCAGCAACGCGCTAGTCCAGCCCCTGCGCCGCCGGCATCTCCTGCGTCGGCATGATAGTCGGAGCCGGCTTGGCCTGACCGACGGTTGGCGCGGCGGTTTGAGGTGCGGCTTCAGTGGGCTTTGCCTGCACCGCAGCGGTCTGTTGGGCGGGCTGCGCCTGCGGCGCTTCTGCCTGCTGCGCAGCTGGCGCGGCCGGCTTGGCGGCGGCGACAGGCGCCTCGCCGCGGCGCGGGGCAGCCTTCGGCAGCGGCACGTTGCGGCTGGCGACATGCGGGATCGAGGCCGGCGGACGCGGCGGACCGCTGCGGACCATGGTCGGCGGCGGCAACGCGCTTTGCGGACGGTAAGGTGCAACCGTCGGCACTTCATCGCTGGGCGCCATGCCGAAGGCGTCGGCGGCCGGCATGAAGCGCAGAATTCGCCCGTAACGGGCATCGATCACCAGCCGGCCGTCGTCGCCGCGGCGGTCGATCACCGCGATGGTGTAGACGCCGCCGCGCAGGCGCGGGATGCCGAGCGGCGAGAAGCCGTTGTCGCGCAGCACCGCGTAGACCTCGGTCGGCGGCAGCAGCGCCGGCGCCGGGCCGCGCTCCTCGTAGCCATAGCCGTAACCGTAACGCGGCGGCGGTGGCGGCGCGGCCTCCGGCGGCCCATAGGGTCCGTCGAAATCCGAGACCGCGAAATAGGCGCCCCGCGCAGCGCCGTTTGCCGGAACTTGTGCCTCGGCGGCCGTTGCCACCAGCGCCAGCGTGGCAGCGGCCACACATCCTGTGAAAAACTTCATGGTCGACACGCTCCTGTCAGGCCCCCGAATGCCTCGCGCTCTTTCGCTTCTTGCGGCGTGGCGCGCCTTTCGAAGGGCTGATCCGAAGCTTCATTCGGGATTTCGGCGTCGGCAGGGCGGGATCAGGGCGCGTTTGCTTCAAAACCGGGGCCGCGTGCCATGCGGAAAGCGCTGATTGACACTCTGGGAATCGGGACTTCCGTGCGCTTGTGTGATAGACAAAAATTTGGCAAGGTGATGGTTAGGACAGGAAGACTGTCTCAATTTTGCTTGCAGTTCCGGCATACGGATTGGAACGAAAGTCGGTGCTTTCGAGCGCCAGGAAGGCAACAGGCAAAGCCGTTCTCGGGGACGAAGAACGCCTTGGCCTGAATTTAAGAAAATGCGGCTCGCAGCGGACGAGCGGTGACCCAGAGGCGGGTGCCGCGGAACGCCCAAGGTGCGCCGAAGATAGCGGTGAGGCAGCTTGCCGCATGGAGAGGATTGGAACAATGAACGGGTCGCAATTCGAGCGCGCAAACATCGTGGCAGAAGAACTGTCGGCGACGGTCGCCTCGAAAACGACTGATCCGATTCAGGAACACAATTCGCGCCCGCCGGCTGTAGGTCTGTACGATCCGAGCCTGGAGAAGGATTCCTGCGGCGTCGGCTTCATCGCCAACATCAAGGGCAAGAAGTCCCACGAGATCGTCGCGGACGCGCTCAGCATCCTCTGCAACCTCGAGCATCGCGGCGCCGTCGGCGCCGACCCGCGCGCCGGTGACGGCGCCGGCATCCTGGTACAGATCCCGCACGCCTTCTTCAGCCGCAAGGCCAAGGAGCTCGGCTTTGCATTGCCGGCTCCGGGCGAATACGCCATCGGCGCGCTGTTCATGCCGCGCGACACCGCCTGGCGCAACGTCATCAAGAGCATCATCGCCGACCAGATCAAGGAAGAGGGCCTGACCCTGCTCGGCTGGCGCGACGTGCCGACCGACAATTCCTCGCTCGGCGTCACCGTGAAGCCGACCGAGCCCGCCTGCATGCAGGTGTTCATCGGCCGCAACGGCACCGCCAAGACCGAGGACGATTTCGAGCGCCGGCTGTACATCCTGCGCAAGTCGATCTCGCAGGCGATCTACCAGCGCCGCGACCGCGGCCTCGCGGGCTATTACCCCTGCTCGATGTCGTGCCGCACCGTGATCTACAAGGGCATGTTCCTCGCCGACCAGCTCGGCAAGTACTATCCCGATCTGCACGAGGCGGACTTCGAGAGCGCGCTGGCGCTGGTGCATCAGCGCTTCTCGACCAACACCTTCCCGGCGTGGTCGCTGGCGCATCCCTATCGCATGATCGCGCATAACGGCGAGATCAACACGCTGCGCGGCAACACCAACTGGATGGCGGCGCGCCAGGCTTCCGTGAGCTCCGAGCTCTACGGCAAGGACATCAACCGGCTCTGGCCGATCTCCTACGAAGGCCAGTCGGACACCGCCTGCTTCGACAACGCGCTCGAATTCCTGGTGCAGGGCGGCTACTCGCTGCCGCACGCCGTCATGATGATGATTCCGGAGGCGTGGGCCGGCAATCCCCTGATGGATGAGAAGCGCCGCGCCTTCTACGAATATCATGCCGCGCTGATGGAGCCGTGGGACGGCCCCGCCGCGATCGCCTTCACCGACGGCCGCCAGATCGGCGCCACGCTCGACCGCAACGGATTGCGGCCGGCGCGCTATCTCGTGACCAGGGACGACCGCATCGTGATGGCGTCCGAGATGGGCGTGCTGACGATCCCCGAGGACCAGATCATCACCAAGTGGCGGCTGCAGCCCGGCAAGATGCTGCTGGTCGACCTCGAGCAGGGCCGCCTGATCCCGGACGACGAGATCAAGGCCGAGCTCGCCCGGAGCCATCCCTACAAGGAGTGGCTGGAGCGGACCCAGATCGTGCTGGAAGAGCTGCCGAAGGTGCCGACCACCGGCGTGCGCTCCAACCTGTCGCTGCTCGATCGACAGCAGGCGTTCGGCTACAGCCAGGAAGACATATCCATCCTGATGACGCCGATGGCCTCCACCGGCGAGGAAGCCGCGGGCTCGATGGGCAACGACACGCCGATCTCGGCGCTGTCGGACAAGGCCAAGCCGCTGTTCACCTACTTCAAGCAGAACTTCGCGCAGGTCACCAACCCGCCGATCGATCCGATCCGCGAGGAGCTGGTGATGAGCCTCGTCTCGATCATCGGACCGCGGCCGAACCTGTTCGACCTGCAGGGCCTTGCCACCACCAAGCGTCTCGAAGCGCGCCAGCCGATCCTGACCGATGCGGACCTTGAAAAGATCCGCTCGATCTCCGATGTGGCCGAGTCGCACTTCAAGTCGCGCACGCTCGACACCACCTTCCACGCCGGTCTCGGCGCGGCCGGCATGGACCAGGTGCTCGACGAGCTTTGCGCGCGTGCGGAAGCTGCCGTCCGCGAGGGCGTCAACATCATCATCCTGTCCGACCGCATGGTCGGCAGCGACCGGGTGCCGATCCCGGCACTGCTGGCCTGCGCCGCCGTGCATCATCATCTGATCCGCGTCGGACTGCGTACCTCGGTCGGCCTCGTCGTCGAATCCGGCGAGCCGCGCGAAGTGCATCACTTCGCCTGCCTGGCCGGCTACGGCGCCGAAGCGATCAATCCCTATCTGGCGTTCGAAACCATCATCGCGATGAAGGACCGCCTGCCCGGCTCGCTCGACGACTACGAGATCGTCAAGCGCTACATCAAGTCGATCGGCAAGGGCCTGCTCAAGGTGATGTCCAAGATGGGCATCTCGACCTACCAATCCTATTGCGGCGCGCAGATCTTCGACGCCGTCGGCCTCAAGGCGGACTTCGTCGGCAAGTTCTTCGCCGGCACCCACACCCGTGTCGAGGGCGTCGGCCTTGCCGAGATCGCGGAAGAAGCGGTGCGCCGTCATGCCGACGCGTTCGGCGAGGCGCAGGTCTACAAGACCGCGCTCGACGTCGGCGGCGAGTATGCCTATCGCAGCCGTGGCGAGGACCATGCATGGACCGCGGAGTCGGTCGGGCTGCTCCAGCACGCCGCCCGCGGCAATTCGCTGGAACGCTACCGCGCCTTCGCAAAGATCCTGAACGAGCAGTCCGAGCGTCTGCTGACGCTGCGCGGCCTGTTCCGGATCAAGAACGCGGACGAGGAGAAGCGCAAGCCGATCCCGATCGACCAGGTCGAGCCGGCCAAGGACATCGTCAAGCGCTTCGCCACCGGTGCGATGAGCTTCGGCTCGATCTCGCGCGAGGCGCACACCACGCTCGCGATCGCCATGAATCGGATCGGCGGCAAGTCGAACACCGGCGAAGGCGGCGAGGAAGCCGACCGCTTCAAGCCGATGCCGAACGGCGATTCCATGCGTTCGGCGATCAAGCAGGTCGCCTCGGGCCGCTTCGGCGTCACCACGGAGTATCTCGTCAACTCCGACATGATGCAGATCAAGATGGCGCAGGGTGCCAAGCCCGGCGAAGGCGGCCAGCTGCCCGGCCACAAGGTCGACGCGACCATCGCCAAGGTCCGTCACTCGACGCCGGGCGTCGGCCTGATTTCGCCGCCGCCGCATCACGACATCTACTCGATCGAGGATCTGGCGCAGCTCATCTACGACCTCAAGAACGTCAACCCGACGGGCGACGTCTCGGTCAAACTGGTCTCCGAGATCGGCGTCGGCACGGTCGCCGCCGGCGTTGCCAAGGCACGCGCCGACCATGTCACCATCGCGGGCTTCGAGGGCGGCACCGGCGCTTCGCCGCTGACCTCGATCAAGCATGCCGGCTCACCGTGGGAGATCGGCCTTGCCGAAACCCACCAGACCTTGGTGCGCGAGCGGCTGCGCAGCCGCATCGTGGTCCAGGTCGACGGCGGGTTCCGCACCGGCCGTGACGTCGTGATCGGCGCGCTTTTAGGGGCCGACGAGTTCGGCTTCGCCACCGCGCCGCTGATCGCGGCCGGCTGCATCATGATGCGCAAGTGCCACCTCAACACCTGCCCGGTCGGCGTCGCGACCCAGGACCCCGTCCTGCGCAAGCGCTTCACCGGCCAGCCCGAGCACGTGATCAACTACTTCTTCTTCGTCGCCGAGGAAGTCCGCGAGATCATGGCATCGCTCGGCTTCCGCACCTTCAACGAGATGATCGGCCAGGTTCAGCTGCTCGACCAGACCAGGCTGGTCGCGCACTGGAAGGCCAAGGGCCTCGATTTCTCGAAGCTCTTCGTCAAGCAGAAGGAAGAGAAGGGCCAGAAGATCTATCACTCCGAGCGCCAGAACCATCATCTGGAGGCGGTGCTCGACCGCACGCTGATCGAGAAGGCGACGCCTGCGCTCGACCGCGGCGCGCCGGTGAAGATCGAGGCAAGGATCAACAGCACCAACCGCTCCGCGGGTGCGATGCTGTCGGGCGCGGTCGCCAAGATCTACGGTCATGCCGGCCTGCCGCACGACACGATCCATGTCGGCCTCAAGGGCACCGCCGGCCAGGCGTTCGGCGCGTGGCTGGCGCAAGGCGTCACCTTCGAGCTCGAAGGCGAAGCCAACGACTATGTCGGCAAGGGCCTCTCGGGCGGCAAGATCATCGTCAAGCCCCCCGCCAACAGCGGCATCGTGCCGGAAGAGAGCATCATCGTCGGCAACACGGTGATGTATGGCGCCATCCAGGGCGAGTGCTACTTCCGCGGCGTCGCCGGCGAGCGTTTCGCCGTGCGCAACTCGGGTGCGGTGGCGGTCGTCGAAGGCGCCGGCGATCATTGCTGTGAATACATGACCGGCGGCATCGTGGTCGTGCTCGGCAAGACCGGGCGCAACTTCGCGGCCGGCATGTCCGGCGGCATCGCCTATGTGCTCGACGAGACCGGCGACTTCGACAAGCTTTGCAACATGTCGATGGTCGAGCTCGAGCCGGTGCTGTCGGAAGAGCTGATCAACGCCGGCACCTATAACCACTCGGGTGACCTCGAGGCGCACGGCCGGGTCGACGTGTTCAAGAACCTGCTCGACTCCGACGTCGAGCGCCTGCACGTCCTGATCTCGCGCCATGCCAAAGCGACCGGCTCCAAGCGCGCCGCCGACATCCTTGCCAACTGGAAGGACTGGCTGCCCAAATTCCGCAAGGTGATGCCGGTCGAATACCGGCGCGCGCTGCGCGAAATGGCCGCCAACGCGGACGCCGAGCCGAAAATCGCGATCGGCGCGTAGAGCGATAAGCCCTCATGGTGAGGAGCGCGATAGCTGCGTCTCGAACCATGAGGTCACCAGCGGGGCCTTTCATCCTTCGCGACGCGGCGCCAGTGCGCCGCTCCTCAGGATGAGGGTCTGGCTAGAGAGAAGACGAATTTAGGCGGCAGGGACTTCGGGTTTAATGGGCAAGATCACGGGTTTTCTCGAAATCGAACGGCATGACCGCAAGTACACCCCGGTCGCCGAGCGCGTGAAGCATTACAACGAGTTCGTCGTTCCCTTGACCGAGAAGGAAACGCGCGACCAGGCCGCGCGCTGCATGAATTGCGGCATCCCCTATTGCCACGGCACCGGCTCGGTGGCGCCGGGCACGCCCGGCTGCCCGGTCAACAACCAGATCCCCGACTTCAACGACCTCGTCTATCAGGGCAATTGGGAAGAGGCCTCGCGCAACCTGCACTCGACCAACAATTTCCCGGAGTTCACGGGGCGCATCTGCCCGGCGCCGTGCGAAGCGTCCTGCACGCTCAACATCGACGACAACCCCGTCACCATCAAGACCATCGAATGCGCGATCGTCGACCGCGCCTGGGACAATGGCTGGCTGAAGCCGGAAGTGGCGGCCGTCCAGACCGGCAAGAAGGTCGCCGTGATCGGCTCGGGTCCGGCCGGGATGGCCTGCGCGCAGCAGCTCGCGCGCGCCGGCCACGACGTGCATCTGTTCGAGAAGTTCGCCAAGGCCGGCGGCCTGCTGCGCTACGGCATCCCCGACTTCAAGATGGAGAAGGGCGTCATCGACCGCCGCGTCAAGCAGATGGAAGGCGAAGGCGTCACCTTCCACTACAACAGCCATGTCGGCGCTGAGGGCAATGTCGACCCGCGCGAGATGCTCAACGATTACGATGCCGTCGCGCTGACCGGCGGCGCAGAAGCCCCGCGCGACCTGCCGATCCCCGGCCGCGATCTTCAAGGCATCCACTACGCCATGGACTTCCTGCCGCAGCAGAACCGCCGCGTCTCCGAGGAGCCGCTCGGCGGCGTCCAGGAGATCCTGGCTGGCGGCAAGCATGTCGTCGTCATCGGCGGCGGCGACACCGGCTCTGACTGCATCGGCACCTCGCTGCGCCAGGGTGCGCTCTCGGTCACCCAGCTCGAGATCATGCCCGCCCCGCCCGAGCGCGAGAACAAGGGCCTGACCTGGCCGAACTGGCCCTTGAAGATGCGCACCTCGTCGAGCCAGGCCGAAGGCGCGATCCGCGAATACGCCGTGCTGACGCAGAAGTTTTCCGGCGAGAACGGCAAGGTCAAGAAGCTGCACTGCGTGCGCGTCGACGACAAGTTCAAGCCGATTGCCGGCACCGAGTTCGAGCTCGATGCCGAGCTCATCCTGCTCGCGATGGGTTTCGTGCATCCCGTGCACGAGGGCCTGCTCAAGCTGCTCTCGGTCGATCTCGACCCGCGCGGCAACGTCAAGGCCAACACGCTCGACTACCAGACCTCGCGCCCGAACGTGTTCACCGCCGGCGACATGCGCCGCGGCCAGTCGCTGGTGGTGTGGGCGATCCGCGAGGGCCGGCTGTGTGCGCGGTCGATCGACACGTTCCTGATGGGGAAGACGGATCTGCCGCGGTAACCGCGGCTGGTTCTGCTGCCATATCAACAAACGTTGTCATCGCCCGGCTTGACCGGGCGATCCAGCATTCCAGAGACAGTTGAAATTGAAACGATAGGCCGCGGCGTACTGGATGCCCCGGTCAAGCCGGGGCATGACAGCGGAGTAGGTGGCGAGAGCGGAGCCAACTAAGCCGCACACGCATACGCTCAAACGCGCTCCGCCATGCCCGCTAATTCTGCAACCTCACCCCCACCAACATCACCGTCCCCTGCGAGCTCGAACCCGGCTGGTTCGAGTTCAGGATGTCGTGGCGCAGCGTACCCTTGATCCAGATGTTGCGGTTGAGCTTGTAGATCAGATTGCCTTCGAGCGAGTAGGTCTTGTCGTTGCGATTCTGGTTTTGGTAGTCGTAGGTGCCGTAGGTGAACTTGCCCACGGCCGTAAGCCAGCGGCGGAAGTCGTGATCGACCTCGATCCCGTAGGTGTGCACCAGCACGCCGGAGGAGCCGGGGACCGTGGACTCCGCGATCTGCGTGTCGGTGGCGAATTTCACCGTGGTCAGGCCGCTCGCATTCCAGATCAGCGAGCCCGCGGTGAGGAAGCCCGCGAGCTGGCTGAGGCGCGGGTCGACATAGTTGCGCGCGGTATAGCCGACCGAGATCTCACCGGTCAGGATTCGCGAGAACTCGAAGCTCGAGCCGACCTTGGCGTAGCCACCCGATGAATCGCGGAAATAGCCGTTGCGGTCGGCGGGCTGGTCGTGCACGCGACTGTCGCCTTCGATCTCGACGAACGGCTTCAGCCCCGGCTTGAGGTCGTAGGAGAAACGACCGATGCCGCCATACTGGTTGAAGTCGCGGTCGTCGTTGCTGAAGGTCGAGCCGTCGGTCAGCTTGGAATCGGTGTAGGCGGTGCGATCGACGGTGGCGCCGGCGGCCACCTGGAAGCGATTGAAGGTCTGGTCGAAGCCGAAGGTGCCGCCATAGCTGGCGTAGATCGGATATTTCTGCAGGCCCGCCTGCACGTTCGGGCTGCCGGGATTGTCGGTCGCGACCCGCAGCCGGAACTGCGAGGTGAGCTTGAGGTCGCGACTGACGTCAAAACGACCGTCGACATGGCCGGTGAAATCGGGGCGGTCGATCTCGACCGGCGACGGCGAGGCAAAGCCGTCGATCGTCGCCGGCATGTTGTTGGTGTAGCCGGAGAACGAGCCGCGCAGATCCGCGACCAGCGCGTGGCGCTCCCAGTCGGACATCACGAGAAGATCGGGCGCGACGACATAGGCCGGCGAGCCGACCGGCTTGTTCAGGCGCGCCGGATTGGTGTCGTAGCCGGCCGAGAGCTCGAGCCCGCCCTTGATCAGGAAGCTGCCGGCATAGTCGCCGACCGCGCCGAACGCATCGTCGTCGGCCTTGAGGCGGCGGCGCAGCGGCTGGCCGGGCACGGTGCCTGCCATCGCCCGCGGCACCGGCGCCTTGTTTGCGGTTTCCGACGGTGGCGGCGCGATGCGCGGCGGCCCGAGCGTCCGGTCCGGCGTTGCCGGCGGCACCGGCGAGCCGGGTCCGACCGGGCGCTTCGGCTTCGGCTGCCCGGGATAGAGCTTTGGCTGCTGCCGCTTGCGATTGAGCGAGTCGTAGCCGGAGCCGCTGGCGCCGTTGGCGGCCGGCAGGCCGTAGGTCGGCACCTGGCCGACGCGCGAGGTCGCCGGCGCCTGCTGGCGCTTGCGCGGATCGGCATTGGGATCGGGCAGCGCCGGGAGCGCATCCAACGGCGCCTGCGGCACGGCCGCCGTGCGGCGCGTCGGCAGCGTGTCGGGCGCGGCAAAGCCGCCGCGATTGGGATTGAACAGGTCGGGCGTGAGGCTCTGGGCGGCCGCCGGCGCGCTTTGCAGGGCGGTCAGCGCGAGGCACGGCAAAGCCGCGCGCAGGAAATGCCCGCGTTTGCTCCGGCTCGTGCCTGGAGGCGCCCCCACGATGTAATAACTCCAACGAAATCAAAGACTTCCACGACGACCTCCGCCGGCGGGCGGGAACCATCGTTAATGGAGTTAAAACAATTATGGTTAATGACCCGTTTCGGGCCCTGGCGCTCTCGTCGCCTCGCCGGTCTGGCCATGCTAAGCAGGCGCGAACGGGCGAGCGCCCCTCCTCCCTGGACCTGAAAATGCCGAGCTCGAAACCGCTGATGACCTCATCATCCGGCCCTACTCCCGACAGCGTCGAATCCGCGCTCCGCACACTGGAGACGGAGAGCGGCGGCATCAATGCGCTCGCCGCCGCCCTGCGCGGTCCGCTGGGCGCGACATTCGCCAAGGCGGTCGACCTGATCCGCAACGCCAAGGGCCGCGTCATCGTCACCGGCCTCGGCAAGTCCGGCCACATGGCGCGCAAGATCGCGGCGACGCTGGCCTCGACCGGCACGCCGGCCTTCTTCGTCCACACCGCGGAAGCCGCCCATGGCGACCTCGGCATGATCACCACCGACGACGTCATCATGGCGCTGTCCTGGTCCGGCGAGCAGCCGGAGATGAAGACGCTGGTGAACTATTCGGCGCGCTTCGCGATCCCGATGATCGCGGTGACGTCGAACGCGGCGTCCTCGCTGGGCCAAGCGGCCGACATCGTGATCGAGCTGCCGAAGGCGCGCGAGGCCTGCCCGCACAATCTGGCGCCGACCACGTCGACGATGATGCAGGTCGCGATTGGCGATGCCATCGCGATCGCGCTGCTCGAAGGCCGCGGCTTCACCGCGCTGGAGTTCGCGCATTTCCACCCGGGCGGCAAGCTCGGCGCGATGCTGAAATTCGTCCGCGACTACATGCGCACGGGCGCGGAGATCCCGCTCAAGCCGCTCGGCACCAAGATGTCGGACGCGGTGATGGAGATGTCCGCCAAGGGCCTGGGATGCGTCTGCATCGTCGATGATGCCGGCGGGATCGCGGGCATCATCACCGACGGCGATCTGCGCCGCCACATGCGGCCGGATCTGCTGACGGCGTCCGTCGACGACATCATGACCAGGCAGCCGAAGACCGTGCCGCCCTCGATGCTCGCCACCGAGATGATCGAGGTGCTGAACACAAGCAAGATCACGACGCTGGTGGTGACCGAAGCCGACAAGGTGGTGGGCATCGTGCACCTGCACGATCTGCTGCGGGCGGGCGTGGCTTAGGACGCGCTGTCTTGACCCTCCCCCTGAGGAGCGCGCCAACGGCGCGCGTCTCGAAGGGCGAGGCCACCGGCCGGGCCTTCATCCTTCGAGACGCGCGTTCCGCGCTCCTCAGGATGAGGAACCAAGAGCGGCACTGCTACGCTCGCAATGACGGCGGTTAGACCGTCGGAAACCGCGCAGCCTTCTCCTCCAGCGGCAGCTTCAGTCCGTTCGCCAGATACGACACCGTGCGGTAGAAGCCGCACAGCAGCATGATCTCCAGGATCTGGGCCTCGTCGTAATGCGCCGACAGCGCGCCGAATTCGGCGTCGTCCAACGTCGCACGGTGATGCATCGCGTCGACGGCGGCGATCAACGCCTGCTCGGCCAGCGACCAGCACGGTGACGTCGCATCGCCCCGCGCGGTCGCGTGCACCTCCTCCTCGCTGAGCCGCGCCGGCCCGGCGAAGATCGCGACATGCACGCCCCATTCATATTCGCATCCGGTCAGCGCGCAGGTCCGGTCGATGACGATCTCGCGCTGGCGCAATGACAGCGGACCGGGATCGAGCAGGCCGCCGGCGCGGAACTTGTCCCAGGCGCGGGCGTGGCCCGCCATCACCCGGAACAGCGCCAGCGGCGGCGCGCCGCGCATGATGCGGTCGAACTGCGCCTGGATCTCCGGGGGATAAGGCGGGACAAGCGGCGCGATGCGCGGCGTGGCCTGGGACATCAGCTGCCTCCGTTGCTACAATTATCGTAGCAACACGCTACATTATTTGTAGCATCACGCAAGAGGCCGGGATGGCGAAACAGGCAGCATCAGGGAGCCGGACCGTCCGCGGTTCACGCACCGGCCGGCCGATCATGGCGCTGCTCGACCTCCTCGGCCGACGCTGGAGCCTGCGGATCCTGTGGGAATTGCGCGATCAAGCCCTCACCTCCCGCGCGTTGCGCACGGCCTGCGACGAGGCCTCGCCGACAGTGCTGCAGGCGCGGCTGACGGAGCTGCGCGACGCGGGGTTCGTGGAGCTGGGCGACGGTGGAGGTTACGGGCTGACGGTGCTGGGGCGCGAGCTGTGCGAGACGTTCATGCCGCTGCACCGGTTTGCGGAGAGGTGGAAGAGGTAGAATCTGGACGCAGCCGCGCGCTCCAATCTTCCTTCTCCCCCTGTGGGAGAAGGTGGCGCGAAGCGCCGGATGAGGGGTTGCTTCCGCGAATTCAGAAGCAAGAGATTCACTCGCGGAGAGATACCCCTCACCCGTCTCGCCGCTTTGCGGCGAGCCACCCTCCCCCACAAGGGGGGAGGGAAACAAACTACGCCGCGGCCACCGTCAGATTCGCACCGTCCACCTGCACCACCTTCACCCGCGTCCCGGCCGGCGTATCGGGCCCGGCCACGCGCCACACCGTGTCGCCGAGGCGCACGGTGCCGTTGCCGTCGATGATCGGCTTCTCCAGTGTGAACTCGCGGCCGAGCAATGCCTCGCTGCGCTTGTTCAGGAAGGGGCTGGTGCTTGCGTCCAGCTTCGGCCGCGCCAGCCGGCGCCACACCGGCACGGCGGCGGCCGCGAAGATTGCGAACATCACGAGCTGGATCTGCCACGACACGGCGACAGCAAAGGAGATCAGGCCGACCAGCAACGCGGCGAGCCCGAGCCAGAACAGGAATACGCCCGGCGCCAGCACTTCCAGCGCCATCAGGATGAAACCGAAGATCAGCCAATTCCAGGTGCCGAGCGATACGAACATGTCGGTCATGACACGACCTCTTTATGCTGGCGTATGCCCTGATCGGAAAACCGGTCCCCACTTTTCCGGGGCATGCGCTTTAAATTGCCGCATGCACTTTTCGAAAGTGCATGCGCTTTGATTACCCCTGCCGCGGCGGTACCGCCGGCGGCGTGGGGCCGGTCGTCGGCACCGAGCCGCCGCGGCGGGCGGCAGCGGCCGCGGACGCCGCGCTTTCGCCGAACGTTGCCTTGGCGATCTCGCCGATGCCGGCGAGCGAGCCCAGCATGCTCATCGCTTCGACCGGAAGCATGATGACCTTCTGGTTCGGCGAGTCGGCCAGTTGCCCGAACGCCTTGATATACTTGTCGGCGATGAAATAGTTCAGCGCGGCGACATCTCCCTTGGAGATGGCCTCACTGACCATCTGCGTCGCCTTGGCCTCGGCCTCCGCGGAACGTTCGCGAGCCTCGGCGTCGCGGAACGCAGCTTCCTTGCGGCCCTCGGCCTGGAGGATCTGGCCCTGCTTGGCGCCCTCGGCGCGCAGGATCTCGGACTGGCGCTGGCCTTCGGCGGCCAGAATGTCGGCGCGCTTGACGCGCTCGGCCTTCATCTGCCGGCCCATGGCTTCGACGAGGTCGGCGGGCGGCACGATGTCCTTGATCTCGATGCGGTTGACCTTGAGGCCCCAGGGCGAGACCGCGGCGTCGACGACGCGAAGCAGGCGCTCGTTGATCTCGTCGCGATGCGACAGCACCTGGTCGAGATCCATCGCTCCCATCACCGAGCGGATGTTGGTCATGGTCAGCACCGTGATGGCCTGGGTCAGGTTGGAGACCTCGTAGCTCGCCTTGGCGGCATCGAACACCTGGTAGAAGGCGACGCCGTCCACCGTCACGGTGGCGTTGTCCTTGGTGATGACCTCCTGCTCGGGAATGTCGATCACCTGCTCCATCATGTTGATCTTGCGTCCGACGCGATCGAAATAGGGCACGATCAGATTGAGCCCGGGGCTCAGCGTCTGGGTGTATTTGCCGAACCGCTCGATGGTCCAGTCATAGCCCTGCGGCACCGTCTTCACGCCGGCAACCAGCGTGACGATGACGAGCAAAACCAGAACAATCGCGAAAACATCGAAACCGCTCATACTTCCTCCAAGGCGGAAGCCCTTTCCCGCGCTGTCATTGGTCGGGAACGCGACCTTACCGGTTCAGCGGTCACCATTCACGTCGGCGCGGGGCGACATTTCCACAAGAAGTACGGAGGCGGAACGATCGCCGATAAGTATTGTGAGAAAGCCCTTGAAAGGGCACGGAGGCAACCTAGCAACGGCCGGTGTCCTAGTTGGACCATGTAAAATTCACCGGCTTCAGCGCGGCGAGCTCGGGCCGCTCCTTTCGCAGCTTCGCCAGTTGGACGGCCGTCGGCCTTGTCTCGAAACTGCGTTGCTGCCCCGGAAAGACGGTCGCAACGTAATACAGTCCGGGGGCGGGAAGATCGATCTTGGGCGTATGCACCGGCACGAATCCCATCGACGCGCCATTCGGGAGATAGGTGCCCGGGCGCCCCGTCGTCGTATAGTTTTGCAGCTCAAGCCCTGTCGTTCCGACCGCGACCGGAATCGCAACAAAGCCGTCCGGAGCAACGCTGATCCCTCGCGCATTGATCGCGGGAAAACCGTTGTGAACGAACTGAAGATAGTTGATCGTCTCGCTGCCGCCGTTTGCGACCAGGACAATGGCCGTATCACTCTTGACGGCACCGCCGGCCCGCACCGCTTCCGGATACATGGTCGACGCAACGTCCCCGGTCGTGTTGCAGCCAGCGAGTCCGCAGGCCACGACGGCTACAAGCAACAATCCCCGCATGTAATCGCGCCCGCCCCGTTCGAGCCGCATCGCTCGCGGCAACATCCCCACCGTCATTCTGCCCCAGGAATTCCGGAATCACCAGTTGAAGGTAGCTTCGGCGCCCCTATTCAACCACGGTGTTGGCGAGCGCAAGCAGCGAGGGCGACATGGTCAGCCCCAGCGCCCTCGCCGTCTTCAGGTTAATCGCCAGCTCGAACTTGGTGGGATTCTGGACCGGCAGGTCGGCTGCCAGCGCGCCCTTCAAGATGCGATCGATGTAGTTGGCGGCGCGGCGAAGCTGCTCGGCGCTGTCGGTGCTGTAGGACATCAGCCCACCCTCGTCGACGAAGGTGCGGCTCCAGAACACCGCCGGCACGCGGGCTTCACCGATTGCAGCCAGGAGCTGGGCGCGATTGGCCATGGTGAAGAAGTCAGGCAGCACCAAAAGGCCGCCGTCCTTCCGCGAAGCCAGCGCGGCGATCGAGCCAGCGTCCTGAACTGGCGCGGCCTCGACCGTCACATGAAGCGTCCGTGCGGCGTCCTCGATCGTGCGCAGCATCAGGGGCGCGAACGGCGCGGTGGCAGGATTGTAGACGACGAAGACGCGGGACACTTTTGGCGTGACCTGCGTCAGCATCTCCAGCCATTTGCCGGCGACCGGGCCGTCGTAATCGGTGAAGCCGGTGATGTTGCCGCCGGGATGGGCGAGGTTTTTGACAAAGCCCTGGCTGACGGGATCGGTGACGACGGCGAACACGATCGGGATCGTCGTGGTGCGCTGGCGCAGCTCCTCGACCGAGGGCGTGCCGACCGCGAGCAGGATGTCCGGCTTGAGCGCCACGAGTTCGTCGGCGAGGCGCGCGATGCGTGCCCGGTCGCCGGCGCCGCTGCGCCAATCGATCCTGAGGTTGTCGTGCTCCTTCCAGCCATGGGCGGCGAGCGTCTCGACCAGGATCGTGCTGCGGGCCTGCCCGATCGCGTCATCCGCGGCCGTGACCGAGAGCACGCCGAGCCGCCGCGTGGCGTTCGGCTGCTGCGCCAGCACCGAGGCCGGCAGCGCGGCGATCGTCCCAAGAAGCGCCAAAGTCTCGCGGCGGTTCATGGGACACACCATCAGATCCAGCCCTGAAGCTCGCGCAACACCAGGGTGCGGATCACGTCCATGCCGGGATCGCTGTCGTTCAGGCAGGGGATCGCCGAAAACTGCTCGCCGCCATTATGCTTGAAGATCTCGGCATTCTCCTGCGCGATCTCCTCCAGCGTCTCCAGGCAGTCGGCGGAAAAGCCCGGCGTCACCACCGCGATGCGGCGCACGCCTTCCTTGGCCAGGCGCTCCATGGTCTTGTCGGTGTAGGGCTGGAGCCACTCGTCATTGCCGAAGCGCGACTGGAAGGTCAGCAGCAGTTTCGTCTCGTCCATGCCGAGCCGGCGGCGCAGCGCCTCGGTCGTGGCGACGCAGTGGCTTTGGTAGGGATCGCCCTTGTCGACATAGGATTTCGGCATGCCGTGGAAGGACGCCACGATCAGCTCCGGCGTGAACGGCAGCGTCGCCAGATGCGTCTCGATCGAGATCGCGAGCGCCTCGATATAGGCCTCGTCCTCGTAATAAGGCGGCGTCACCCGCAGCGTCGGCTGGTTACGCAAGCGGGCGAGCACGCGGAACACTTCGTCGCAGACCGTCGCCGAGGTCGAGGCGGAATATTGCGGATAGAGCGGCACGGCGAGGATGCGGTCGCACCCCTTCGCGATCAGCGCATCGATGCCGGACTTGATCGAGGGATTGCCGTAGCGCATCGCCCAGTCCACGACGACGTGGTCGCTGTCAGACAGTGCAGCCGCAAGCTTGTCGCTCTGCGAGCGCGTGATGGTCTTCAGCGGCGACTCGTTCCGCTCATTGTTCCAGATCTTCTGGTAGTCCAGCGCCTTGGTGCGGGGACGGCTGCGCAGGATGATGCCGTTGAGCACGAACTGCCAGACCAGCCCCTGGTCCTCGATAACGCGGGCGTCCGAGAGGAATTCCTTGAGATAGACCCGCACGCCGGGCGCATCGGCCGTATCGGGCGTGCCGAGATTGACCAGGAGCACGCCGACGCGCCGCAGGCTGGACCGGACGGCGGGCTTTTGCGCTGCGATGGGGGCAATTGTCGTCATGATCAGTTGCGTCGCGCGTTGCTCCGAACTTGTCAAGATGAGGTCGATTTCGCTAGGGTCGCGCCCAAGCGGGGAGGGGCTGATGACACTCGCGGAATTCTGCGTATTGGGAGCGCTGCTGCTTTATCTGGCGACGATCGTCTCGATCAAATGGACGCGGTTTCGCATCTTCGACAATTCCCGGCCGCGCGACCCCGCCTTCTTCGAGGATGCGCTGGCGCAGCGCGCGCTTGGTGCCCACCAGAACGGCATCGAGACCTTTCCGTTCTTCGCCTTCGCGGTGCTGCTTGCCGAATTCCGGGATTCGCCGCAGCGGCTGATCGACGAGCTCGCCGTGCTGTTCCTGATCGTGCGGATCGCCTACGTGCTGACCTATCTCGGCAACCGCCCGACGCTGCGCTCCATCCTCTGGAGCATCGGTTTTGCGATCAATCTCGGGATCTTCTTCATGCCGGCGCTGAAGCGGTTCTTGCCCGTGTGAGGCGGCCTCACTCCGACAGATGCCGCTCCCGCGTCGCAATCAGCGCCCGCATCGATGCCGGGATCGTGACCGGACGATGGGTTTCCTGGTTGGTGTAGACCCACACGATCTCGCCGGTCACCAGTGCATCCGTGCCGTCCTTCAGGAAGATGGCGAGCTCGAAGACGAGGCTCGAATTGCCGATCCGCGCGACGCGTGCGCCGACGTCGAGCTCCCAGTCGAAGCGGACAGGTGCCTTGTATTCGATCAGCGATTTGACGACGTGGAAATCGATGCCGCTCGCCTGCGCGTCCGCATATTGGTCAAAGCCCAGCGCGCGGAAATATTCGGTGATGGTGGTGTCGAAATAGGTGAGATAATGCGCGTTGAAGACGACGCCCTGCCCGTCGATCTCGGAATAGCGCACCCGAAACGGATGAAAGAACCGAAAGTTTTCGCGCGACATTGAATCCCCCGACCATTCTTGTTGATTGATCGATTGAATAGCCGACCGGAGAGAGTTCGGAAAGCCGCCGCTCTCGTGTCCCGGACGCGGTGCAGCGCTATTGCCCTGCTCCGCAGAGCCGGACCCAGAAAGCCACACGCTACCGTAGGGAGAGATGGACCCCGGCTCTGCAGCGCATCGTCGAAGGGACGCTGCGCTGCGTCCGGGGCACGAGAGCGGGGCTCAGAAACATGTCGTCCGCTCGGCGGCGATGTAGCCGAACAGCAGGCCCGCGCCGAACAGCAGCACGAGAGCGGCGGCGCCGAATTCGATGCCGCGTATGAACAGCGCACCGCCGCCGTCGCGCCCGGCGCTGAGGCGGGCGGCGATGTCCTTGGCGGAGACGGCGACGACGGCGATGGCCGCGACCGTAATGGCGGTGCCGAGCCCCATCAGCAAGGTCGCGGCGATGCCGGCCCAGAACAGGCCCTGCGCGAGCGCGAACACCAGTACCAGGATCGCACCCGAGCAGGGCCGAATGCCGACGGTCAGGATCGCAGCGAACCCGCGCCGCCAGCCGCCGGGGCCGGCGAGCTCGCTCGGCGTCGGACCGTGGGAATGGCCGCAATGCTCGTCATGGACGTGGTCATGCGCATGGTGGTGATGGGCGTGGGCGTGACCATGGTCGTGATGATGGTGATCATGACCGTGATCGTGGTCATGATGGTCATGGGCATCATGGTGATGGCCGTGATCGTGATGGTCATGCGGCACGCCGGCGATCGCCGGCACCGGCTGGACCGCCTGCAGCGCGCGGATGAAGGTGCGGCCCTTGACCCAGACCAGCCGCAGGCCGAACAGCGCGATCAGGCCGTAGCTCGCGATCTCGATCGCGCCTTCCGCCTTGCACATGGTCTTGGCGGTGGCGTTCAGCACCCAGGCCGAGATGCCGACGATCAGGATCGCCACCAGCGACTGCATCAGCGCCGAGGCAAACGACAGCGCGATGCCGCGCCGCGCGGTCTCGCGGTTGGCGACGAGATAGGAGGCGATCACCGCCTTGCCGTGGCCGGGGCCGGCGGCGTGGAAGATGCCATAGGCAAAGGAGATGAAGAGCAGCGTCCACACCGCCGAGCCGTCGGACTTCGCGGCGCGAATGGTCGCCGACATCTGGCGATAGAATTCCGACTGCTTTGCCAACAGCCAGCCAATGACGCCGCTGGCCTCGGGCTCCGCGGCCTGCGCCGGGCGTGGTGCACCGAACGGATTTTGCGCGAGGAGATCGTGAAGCGCGGCGTCCGCCACACCCAGCACGACGACAGCCGCAGCGCAGGCAAGCAGCCCGCGTGCGAACGGGGAGAGTTGCGGCTTCAAGGGCAATCCACCGTGATCTTGTTGGCGAACATCATGCCGAAATTCGAGTTCTCACCGTTCAGAAAGGTCTGCTCGTTGAGCTTCTGCGCGGCGGCGGAGCCGTCGTTGGGACGATCGAGCTTCATCTGGCAGCCGGCGGGCGCGCCGACCAGCTTGACCGGATTGTCCTTGGCCATCTGGAAGTCGATGAAGTAGGAGCGGTCGAACACTTCGAGCACCAGCTGCTTGGGCTTGACCGGGGTCTTCAGCGGCAGCGTGAAGTGCAGGGTCAGCACGGTATCCTTGTAGTCGAGGAAGTAGTCGACCGGCTCATTAAAACGCTCCTTCTTGCCGTCGCCTCGCGCGAAGGTGAAGTAGGCGTATTCCTTCAGCGACTCGACATTGGTCTGCGCCAGCGGCCCCAGCTCTTCACGGGTGTAGGCGCCCTTGGTCTTGCTCTCGAGCCCCTGCAGGGCATAGGCCGAGAACATGTCATCAAAGGTCCAGGCGTGGCGCACGCCGGTGATCGAGCCGTCCGCGGCATAGAGCAGCTCGCTGGTCGCGGTGATCCAGACATGCGGATGCGCCCTCGCCGCGCCGGCTGCGAACGTCATCGCAGCGGCGAGCAACAGGCCGAACAGGGCACGCATGCCCATCAGGCTGCCTTGGCGCCATCGAGCAGGCCGCGCCGGCGGAGCAGCGCGTCGGGCTCCGGCGGGCGGCCGCGGAAGGCTTCATAGGCGGCCTCGGGATCGACCGATCCGCCCGAGGAGTAGATGTCGTCGTGCAGGCGCTTTGCCACCGCAGGATCGAAGATGTTGCCGGCCTCCTCGAAGGCGCCGAAGGCGTCGGCGTCCATCACCTCCGACCACATGTAGCTGTAATAGCCCGCGGCATAATGGTCGCCGGAGAAGATGTGGCCGAACTGCGTGGGCCGGTGGCGCAGCGAGATCTCCTCGGGCATGCCGATCTTCTCCAGCTCCTTCTTCTCGAAGGCGCGGACATCCTGTGCGGCGGAAGCCGGCTGGGTGTGGAATTCGAGATCGACCAGCGCCGAGGAGACGAACTCGACCGTGGCAAAGCCCTGGTTGAACTTTCGCGCGGCGAGGAAACGCTGGAGCAGATCGTCCGGCAGCGGCTCGCCGGTCTGGTAGTGGCGGGCGAACTGCTGCAGCACCTCCGGCCGCTCCTGCCAGTGCTCGTAGAGCTGGGAGGGCAGCTCGACGAAGTCGGTGAACACCGCGGTGCCCGAGAGTGACGGATAGGTCACATTGGAGAGCATGCCGTGCAGGCCGTGGCCGAACTCGTGGAACAGGGTACGGGCATCGTCGGGCGAGAGCAGCGAGGGCTCGCCGTTGGCGCCCTTGGCGAAGTTGCAGACATTGATGACGAGCGGCGCGATCTCGCCGTCGAGCTTCTGCTGGTCGCGCAGCGAGGTCATCCAGGCGCCGGAGCGCTTCGACGGCCGAGCGTAGTAGTCGCCGTAGAACAGCGCCTTGTGCTTGCCGTCAGGGCCCTTCACCTCCCAGACCCGGACATCCGGGTGCCAGGCCGGCACGTCCTTGCGCTCCTCGAAGGTGATGCCGAACAGGCGGGTGGCGCAGTCGAAGGCGGCGGCGATCATGTGATCGAGCGTAAGATACGGCTTGATCGCGGCGTCGTCGAAATTGGCGCGCTGGAGGCGGAGTTTTTCGGCATAGAAGCGCCAGTCCCAGGGCGCGAGCTTGAAATTGCCGCCCTCTTCCGTGATCAACGCCTGCATCTCGTCGCGGTCGGAGAGCGCACGCGCACGCGCCGGCTTCCAGACCCGCTCCAGCAGGCCGCGCACCGCATCCGGCGTCTTGGCCATGGAATCCTCGAGCCGGTAGGCGGCGAAGGTCGGATAGCCCAGAAGCTTGGCGCTCTCCTCGCGCAGTTGCAGGATCTCGACGATGGTGCCGTTGTTGTCGTTGGCATTGCCGTTGTCGCCGCGCGCCGTGAAGGCCTTGTAGACCTTCTCGCGCAGGTCGCGGCGGGCCGAGCTCTTCAGGAACGGCTCGGTCGAGGAGCGCGACAGCGTGACGATGGCCTTGCCGTCCATGCCGCGCTCTTCCGCCGCAGCCTTGGCGGCTGCGACGAAGCTCTCCGGCAGGCCCTCGCGGTCGGCCTCCCCCAACTCCATGAACCACTCCTGCTCGTCGCCAAGCAGGTGGTGGCTGAAGCCGGTGCCGAGTTGGGCGAGCTTCTCGTTGATCTCCGCCATCCGCGCCTTCGCCTCTTCGGAGAGGCCGGCACCGGAACGGTGGAACCGGGTGTAGGTGCGCTCCAGCAGCCGGAGCTGCTCGGGCGAAAGACCAAGAGCGGCGCGGTTCTCGTGCAGATGGGCGATGCGACCAAACAGCACGGCGTTCATCATGATCGGATTCCAGTGCCGCGCCATCCGCAAGGAGACCTCCTTGTCGATCTCCAGGATGGCCGGGTTGGAATGCGCCGAGACGAGGTCGTAGAAGACCGCCGCGACCTTGGTGAGGAGCTTGCCGGAGCGCTCCAGCGCCGTGATGGTGTTGGCGAAGTCGGCGGCCGCCGGATCGTTGGTGATAGCCGCGATCTCCGCGGAGTGATCGGCGAAGGCCTGCTCGAAGGCCGGCAGAAAGTGCTCGGGCTTGACCTCGTCGAAGGGCGGGGTCGCAAACGGCGTCACCCAGGCCTTCAGCAGCGGGTTGGTCTCGGGGTCCGTGGTTTGGCGGGGGTCTGACATCGCAAGTCCCGGTTTTTGTGGCTCGATTGTTGGGGTCAGCTATAGCACGCGATGGGGCTTTTTTGGGCCATTTGCCCTTGCTCCCGGCCGCCTTTTCGGGGAGATTGCGGCCCTCGAAGCCACGGACCCCAGAGCTCATGAACGCGCCTGCCTCCTCTTCCCGTCAGATCGTCTGGCCAAGCGTCATCACTGTCGTCAGCGCGGCCATCCTGATCGGCGCCGAAGTATTCGGCGCCGCGTTCGCCGGCGGCTGGGCGCTCGCGATCCTGTTCGGGCTCGGCGATCAGGGCACGCACATCCTCCAGGCTGTGCTGTTCGCGCTCGGCGTGCTCGTGATGACCGCGTTCATCCGCGCGGCTCAGCGCGTCGAGCCGTTCACGAAGCGCCGCTGACGCTTCCTCGCGCGCGCAAGACGCGCGCACGGCTGAGAAAACTTAACGCGCGTTCATCTTCCGCGCCGCTCGCGCAACACTGCGCAAGCAGATGTTAGGCAATTCTGTCCTCAGCCTAAAAAAATTCTTGCGAAGCTGAGTCAAAACGCTTATGTGCGCTCTTGCCCAATTTCGCACGTGCCTGTGGTCGTGTGTCAGTCGGTAGGTATCCGGACAAGAGGCCGGACAGCCGCCAAGGGGTGAAGAAGCCGAGGGGCTCTTCGGAAGTGCGGAAGTCGCGAGACCGAAAGGTCGGACGAGGAAGCAAACCCGGAGCGTCCAGCATCTCTCTCAAAGAGATGCCTAGTCGAAGGTGACTTCACTTTTTGCAACCGTGACTGGCAGCCGGAGGCGAACCGGCGCACCCCGCTCTCAACGGGGGACGCGACTTAAAGCAACGACGGATCGGGCTTTTTTGGTCTCTACCGGCAGTCCAACGCCGGCGCGGGCTACTGAAAAGGCTTGTCCTTCATTGCCAGGTGTGCGGGCGGGAAATTCCCAACCAATCCACGGCAGCACAGTCTGATGTGAGTCTTTGGCTCGTCACGCCTCCATCGCGTGATCTGGCCGGAGCGCTCTTATCCGACGACATTTTTTGAACGGATCCCCGTCGCTGGGCCGTTTGGGAGAGTGCTATGACCGAACGTATTCAGGAATTCCTGCGCAACCGCCGCAGCGAGGGCCGGGACACCGAGCCTTGCCTCGTGGTCGACCTCGAGGTCGTGCGCGACAATTACCAGACCTTTGCCAAGGCGCTGCCCGACAGCCGCGTGTTCTATGCCGTCAAGGCGAACCCGGCGCCGGAAGTGCTCTCGCTGCTGGCGTCCATGGGCTCCTGCTTCGACACCGCGACGGTCGCCGAGATCGAAATGGCGCTGGCCGCGGGTGCGACGCCCGACCGCATCTCCTTCGGCAACACGATCAAGAAGGAGCGCGACATCGCGCGCGCCTTCGCGCTCGGCATCCGGCTGTTCGCGGTCGACTGCGTTCCTGAGGTCGAGAAGGTCGCCCGTGCCGCTCCCGGCGCGAAGGTGTTCTGCCGCATCCTCTATGACTGCGCCGGCGCCGAATGGCCGCTGTCGCGCAAGTTCGGCTGCGACCCGGAAATGGCTGTCGACGTGCTCGACGTTGCCAAGCGCCTGGGCCTGGAGCCGTGCGGCATCTCCTTCCATGTCGGCTCGCAGCAGCGCAAGGTGAAGGCGTGGGACCGTGCGCTGGCGATGGCCTCGCAGGTGTTCCGCGACTGCGCCGAGCGCGGCATCAACCTCTCCATGGTCAACATGGGCGGCGGCTTCCCGACCAAGTACCTGAAGGACGTGCCGCCGGTGGTCACCTACGGCCGCTCGATCTTCCGCGCGCTGCGCAAGCACTTCGGCAACCAGATTCCGGAGACCATCATCGAGCCGGGTCGCGGCATGGTGGGCAATGCCGGCATCATCGAATCCGAAGTCGTGCTCATCTCGAAGAAGAGCGACGAGGACGAGGTACGCTGGGTGTATTTGGACATCGGCAAGTTCGGCGGTCTCGCCGAGACCATGGACGAGTCGATCCGTTACGCCATCCGCACCCCGCATGACGGTGCGGACATGACGCCGTGCGTGCTCGCAGGCCCGACCTGCGACAGCGCCGACGTGCTGTACGAGAAGAGCCCGTATCCGCTTCCCGTCACGCTCGAGATCGGCGACAAGCTGCTGATCGAAGGCACCGGGGCGTATACGTCGACCTACTCGGCGGTGGCGTTCAACGGCATCCCGCCGCTGAAGACGTACCACATCTGATTTGCCGCATCTGACCCGCCTCTCGTTCTGAGGCCTGATGAACCCGGGAGCCGGTCCGCCGGCTCCCTTCCTGACATTGCCATTCTGACGACGTCTTGAGCCGGCGTGCTTCTCGCACGCGGGTTCAAGCGGGGACTGACGCGCCATGACTGCTTTTCGGAAGCCACAAGTCGCCCTCACTTCGAAAGCCGCTCCGTTCGCGATCCGTGCGGAACGTGCTGCCGACGTCGCCGCCCGTGAAGCGCTGCTGGATGCAAGCTTTGGCGAGAACCGCCATGACCGCACCTGCCAGCGCCTGCGCGACGGACGTGCACCTGCCGCAGGCCTTGCCCTGTCGGCTGTGCGCGAGGGGACACTCGTGGGAACCGTGCGGCTGTGGCACGTCAGCGCCGGAGGCAGACCCGCTTTGGTCCTCGGACCGCTGGCGGTGGACCCTGCCTTCCGCGAGCTCGGGATCGGCGCCGCGCTGATGCAACAAGCGCTGGCCGCCGCCCGGGCACGCGGGCATGCCGCCGTGATCCTGCTCGGCGATGCCCCCTACTACGCCCGCTTCGGCTTCTCGCCCGAGAAGACCGGCGCATTGATGCTGCCCGGCCCGTTCGAGCGCGATCGCCTGCTGGCGATCGAATTCCAGGCCGGTGCGCTGGATGGCGTTGAGGGGATGATCGTCCCGACCGGCGCGGCCCTGCCCAAACGGAGGGTAGTTCGCGCCCTCCAGGCGCACGCGGCCTAAGGGATTGCCATGATGGCGACGACTTAAGCCGCATTCCGCGGCGACGCCCGCGCGTGCCCATTCCTTTAGGGTTGCGCGAGCCTGAGAAACGCCCTTTAACCCGCCAAACACCCCCTTCAGTCGAGGCCCACGACCATGTCCCGTCGCCTGATCTCCACCGGCTCTCCCCTCGAGAAGACCGTCGGCTACAGCCGCGCCGTGATCGACGGCGAGTTCGCCTTCGTCGCCGGAACCACCGGCTATGACTACACGACGATGACGATGCCATCAGATGTCACGTACGCAACTGCTTCAAGACCATCGAAGCCGCCCTGAAGGAGGGCGGATTCGAGATGGCCGATATCGTCCGTGCGACCTACTACGTCACCGACGCCAGCTACATCGATGCCCACTTCGCCGTCTGCGGCGAGGTTCTCGGCGATATCAGGCCGGCTGCGACATTGCTGGTCGTCAGCGCCCTCGCCAAGCCCGAGATGAAGGTCGAGATCGAAGTCACCGCCAAGCGCCGCAGCGTCTGACAAGCGCCGCAGCGCCTGATCCACCCTCACCCTTTGTCTGCCAGCACGTTCCGGAGAAACCATCCCATGAGCCACCCCTCGCAGATCTACGCGAAGATCACTGGTCCCATCGTCATGGTCGGCTTCGGCTCCATCGGCAAAGGCACGCTGCCGATGATCGAGCGGCATCTCGATTATGACAAGTCGCGCGTCACCGTGATTGATCCCAAGGACGAGGGTCGCAAGGCGCATTGCGAGAAGCAGAACGTCCGCTTCATCCAGAAGGCCGTGACCCGGGACAATTACCGGGAGTTGCTGACCCCGCTGCTCACCGAAGGCGGCGGCCAGGGTTTTTGCGTCAATCTCTCGGTCGATACCGGCTCCACCGACATCATGGAGCTCTGCAACGAGCTCGGCGCGCTCTATATCGATACCGTCAACGAGCCCTGGCTCGGCTTCTATTTCGATTCCTCGAAGGGCCCGGAGGCGCGCTCCAACTACGCGCTTCGCGAAGCGACGCTGGCCGCCAAGAAGGCGCGCCCGGCGGGCTCGACGACGGCCGTCTCCTGCTGTGGCGCCAATCCCGGCATGGTCTCCTTTTTCGTCAAGCAGGCGCTGCTCAATGTCGCCGCCGATCTGAAGCTCAATGCCCCCAAGCCGAAGACCAAGGCCGAGTGGGCCGATTTGATGCGGCAGGCCGGCATCAAGGGCATCCACATCGCCGAACGCGACACCCAGCGCTCCAAGTCACCGAAAGAGCCGGACGTCTTCGTCAACACCTGGTCGGTGGAAGGTTTCCTGTCGGAAGGCGTGCAGCCGTCCGAGCTCGGCTGGGGCACCCATGAAAAATGGATGCCCGAGAATGCGCGGACCCACGAAGCCGGCTGCGGCGCCGCCATCTATCTGATGCAGCCCGGCGCCAACACGCGCGTGCGCACCTGGTGCCCGACCCGCGGCGCGCAGTATGGCTTCCTCGTCACCCACAACGAGTCGATCTCGATCTCCGATTACTTCACGGTGCGCGACGCATCGGGCACGGCAGTCTACCGGCCGACCTGCCACTACGCCTACCATCCGGCTGACGATGCCGTGTTGTCGCTGCACGAAATGTTCGGCCGCGCCGCGAAGATGCAGGAAAAGCACCACATCCTCGATGAGAACGAAATCGTCGACGGCATCGACGAACTGGGCGTGCTGCTGTTCGGCCACGACAACAATGCCTATTGGTACGGCTCGCAGCTCTCCATCGAAGAAACCCGCAAGCTCGCCCCCTACCAGAACGCCACCGGCCTGCAGGTGACCTCCGCCGTGCTCGGCGGCATGGTGTGGGCGCTGGAAAACCCGAACGAAGGCATTGTCGAAGCCGACGAGATGGATTTCGACCGTCTGCTGGAGATCCAGCTGCCGTATCTCGGCCCGGTGAAGGGTTTCTACACCGACTGGACGCCGCTGACGGATCGTCCGGGATTGTTCCCGGAAGACATCGACACGAGCGATCCCTGGCAGTTCCGGAATGTCCTGGTGCGTTGACCTCTCAGCGCTTCCGGTTGATAGCGATGCCCGGCCTTGTGCCGGGCATTTCTTTTTGCCGACCTATTTCGCCAAGTAATCGAACGCCACGCTACCGAGCCCGAGCGTCAGGTCCGCTTTGAAATGCAGCGCCGAGACCACCTCGCGCACCGGCAGGCGGGCGACGTCGCAGAGTGCGTGGGGAAACAGGCCGAGCGCGGCAGGGCCGGTCCAAGCTTCCTTCAGCACGACGTCGTCGAGATGAAACCGCACCAGCTCGCAGATCCGCGGGCTGCCGTCGACATGCGGGATGATCTTCAGGATGAAGTTCGGCGCCGCCATCGATTTCAGCACCATGTCGTGGTCGACCTTGCGGTGCTTGTAACCCATCGTGGCCGAAGCACAGAGGACCGAGCCGTAATGCAGCGAACCGACCAGGACGTCGCTCTCGATCTCGATCTTGGGCCTTGCGAGCTTCTTCGGAAAGCCCCACAGCTCGCGGCCACCGGCGATCGGGGCCTCGTCGTCCAGATACATCGCGTGGGTGTAGCCGCCCTCCTCGCCCTTGAAGCGAACCGGAATCACCTGCCCGGTTTCGGTGTAATCGCCGAATCCGGTCGAGTCGGGCATGCGAATGAATTCGTATTTCACCACCGGCTCCGCCACCTCGAGCGGCTCGGGCACGATGGCGGCGAGGGCTTCGGGATCGGTCCTGTAGGTGATGATGAAATATTCGCGGTCGAAGAAGCGATATGGCCCCGGCGGGAATGCCGGGTTGGTAAGCGGCATCGAATAAGCGGTGCGGCGGACGTCTTCGATCTTCATGGGAGGCCCCATCTGTCGTTGGCGCGACAGATTATGGATCGGGCCGTCTGCAGAGGCGAGATCAAATGCGCGTCACAATGCGCCGGCCGCCGGGCTACTTCTCCTTGATCGGCGGCGCGATCTTCTCCGCGGGCGCCGCCGGCAGTGCCGGCTTGGTCGCCGCGCCCTGCGTCTGCGGGTCGGGGCGCGCGGGCTCGGGGGCCGGCGTGGTCGGCCGGTCGCCACCGGGCTTGGCCTGCGCGGGCGTCTTGTCCTGATCGCTGGACGGCGTGCCCTGGAGCGGTTGCGTCGCCTGCGCCGTCTGCATCCGGCTCTCGGCCCGGATCTGCGCCAGCGATAGACCCGACACCACGGCGCCTGCTGCGAACAGGGAGCAGGCGATCATCAGGTCGCGTTTCAGTCTGCGCTTGTCATTTGGGCCGGGCATGTCGATCACCGCCTTTATCCGCGGGATCAACGAACTTGCCCGACTGCGGTTCCGTGCCGGACGAGGCGGGAACCGTGCCTTCGCGCGCCAAAACGCCGCGCTCAGTCTGAGGTGCTGACTTCCCAGGTGGCGTGGCGCACGCCCGGCAGGTGCTGGAGATTGGTCGCCACCGCGTTCAGCTCGTTCGGATCGACCGCGGTCGCAACCAGCTTTGCGACGACCTCGAGAATGTCATCCCCGATCTCGACCACGTCGATATCGGCCACCGGATATTTCGCGGCCTCCAGCTTATCAACGAGGCGGTCGCGCATGTCGGGCAGGGCGTCGGCCGCGACGGCGAGCTTGAAATAGTAGGTCGCCTCCGAGGCCTTCTCGTTCAGCGGAATGCGGTTGATGGCGTTGACCAGCGGGCGCAGCATGGTGTTGCCGGCGATGACGAACACGGTCAGCGCGGCCGCCTGCGCGACCATGTCGGCGCCGGCACAGGAGCCGACCGCGGCCGAGGCCCACAGCGTCGCCGCGGTGTTGAGCCCGCGGACGTCCATGCCCTGCTTCATGATGGACCGGCGCCGAGGAAGCCGATGCCCGAGACGACATAGGAGATCACGCGGACCGCGCCGTCGGCGCCGGTCAGGTGCATGGCGAGATCGACGAAGGCGGCGGCACCGACCGCGACCAGCACGTTGGTGCGGAGGCCCGCGGTGCGCTGGCGGTACTGCCGCTCGGCGCCGATCAGCGTGCCCAGCACGAAGGCCGTGAACAGGCTGACCAGCGTGTCCGCGAAATCAGCAATCTGGAAGGTCGTCAAAAACCGCATGGTCCCTCGCACGGGTTGGCAAACGATCTATGCGAGAGTGCCGACGAGGTCAATTTGAACGGGCACCGGCTGTGGAAGCCGATGCCCGGTCGTCTTGTTTTCTCCGCCTTAGTGGGCGGCCGCGAGCAACGTCTGCTGGGGCGGCGTATAGCTCAGCACGGTGCCGCCATTGCCGTCGGCCGAGAGCACGAAGGACGAGGCCGAGTATTGCGCCAGCAGAGCCCAGGAGTAGCTCTGGCCGCCGTCGGTCGTGACCGTCAGATTGTTCAAGCCGTCGACATCGACGCTGCTGATCACGGTGTTGCGGAAGTCGATGGAGTCATCGGCGCCGAAATTGGCGATCGAGCCGGTTAGGCCCGCCGGCATGTCCAGCACCAGCGTTGCGCCGTCGGAGCCGCCGAAATCGACGTTCTGGAGCAGGCCGCCAGCGTAGACACGCTCGCTGCCGCCATCCAGATGCGCGTTCGAGACGTTGCCGCCCGCCCCCACATCCTGCTCGCCACCGCCGCTGACCGTCGTTGCGGTCGCAGCACCTGCGACGAACTGATAGCCGCCATTGATCGTCGCGCCGCCGTCGGTGGCGCCGGCGTCCACGTATTGGAAGCCGCCGGCTGCGATCGTCGTGCCCGTTGTCGCGCCACCGGAGCCGACATATTGCCGCCCACCGGCATTGATGACGGTGCCGGCAGCGTGGCCATTGCCGAGCACCTGCTGATTGCCGTCGAGCACGGTGTCGGTGACGGTACCTTGATAAACATCCTGGTAGCCACCCGCCGCGACCGTCGTTCCGGCGGCGCTACCGCCCTGATAGACGTGCTGGGAGCCGCCACTCTGGACCACGACGCCGTTCGCCGTGCCGTAATCGTATTGATTGCCGCCGGCGCCCACCGTCGTGCCCGTCGCCGTTCCGCTCAGATATTGCGTTCCGCCGTCGATCGTCGAGTTGACGTCGCGGCCGCCGGCGGCAACGGACTGCAGTCCGCCAGCCTTGATCGTGGTGTGGGCCGAGGCGCCGTTAGCGTAGACCTGCCCGAAACCGTACAACAGGGTATCTGTCGCACGCCCACCGGCGCGGATGTCCTGATAGCCGCCGGCTTCGATCATCGCGCCGGTCGTGCCGGTG
Source organism: Bradyrhizobium barranii subsp. barranii (assembly GCF_017565645.3). Classification (NCBI taxonomy): domain Bacteria; kingdom Pseudomonadati; phylum Pseudomonadota; class Alphaproteobacteria; order Hyphomicrobiales; family Nitrobacteraceae; genus Bradyrhizobium; species Bradyrhizobium barranii. The sequence goes on along the minus strand of NZ_CP086136.1, from coordinate 1,503,000 downwards.
CCAAAAACATGCTGCTGGCCGCCGTTCTTGACCACCGATCCGGTCGAGATGCCGTAGTCTTCTTCGATTCCGTTGCGCAAGACGGTCGCCCCGACCGAGGTGCCGCGGACAACAAGGCTCGGGTTGAAGGACGAGGAGGCCGCCGCGACGATCGCGTTCTCAAGTGAGGCGCCGCTCGCCAGCGTGTAGCCAAAGGCGAGAGGGATCGATTGCGACACGCCGGTATTGCCGGCGGCGTCGCGCAGACGGGCCGTCACATAGGAAAGTCCGGTTGCCGGAGACAGATTGTCCAGCCGCCAGGTGCCGTCGGCGGCGCTGGTGACTGCGTGATCCGTTGGACCAAACGACAAGGTGAGCGCGGAGGTCGCGTCAGCCAGGTCGAGCGTGCCCCGGACGGTGATCGAAAAGGGCGTTGCATCGGAATTTTCGATGCTCGTGATCGCGAGGACCGGGGCGGTCGCATCGACCGTAAAGGTGAATGCGGGCCCGGGGTTGCTATGGTTGCCCAGGCTATCCGTGGCGGTCGCGGCGTAGCTGTAGGTCGAGCCGTCCTGGAGGCCGGACACGCCGAGGTTCCAGCTGCCGTCGCTGCCAACCGTGGTGACGCCAACGACGGAATTGTCGCCGGCATTCGTGACCGTGACGGTGTCTCCGGCATTGCCGGAGCCGGACAGGGTCGTCATCCCGCCATGGAAGTGCGCCGCGTTGATGTAATTGTTGCCGTCCGCACCCGGCGTCACGTCCGCATCGACGATCGTCAGGGCCGGAGGCGTGCGGCTGATCGTATATTGCGTGGTGGTCGAATTCGGCGCGGTGAGGAAAACATCCTCGCCGGTCGAGGAGTTGCTCGTTGTCCACTCCACCACCACGTCGGCTTTTCCGTCTCCATTGAGGTCACCGACGGTGATTCCGTTGGCGCCCGAAGCGAGCGGCAACGTCACCGCCGGGCCGAACGTGCCGTCACCGCGACTGTAGAAGGTCGAAAGCGTATTGTTGCTGCTAGCGACCACGGCGAGGTCCGTTTTACCGTCGCCATTGAAGTCCGCGGCCGCCAAGTTCCAGATGGGCGCCGGTGTCAGGAAGGTCTGTGGCGACGCGAAGGTGCCGTCGCCGTTGCCGAGCAGGATCGCAATCGAGTTGTTGGTTCCGAGTGCAAGATCAAGCTTGCCGTCGCCGTTGAAGTCGCCGCTGATCGTTCTGGATGAGGTGCCGGCCGTGATCGGGGATTGGAACGTGCCATCCCCGTTGCCAAGCCGCACGGCAACCGGCGAACTTGACGAGTCCTGCACAAGCAGATCGATCTTTCCATCGCCGTTGAAATCTCCGCTCGCGAAGGCGTTGGAGGCATTCGTGGCAATGGGCGATCCGAAAGAACCATCGCCGTTACCGAGCAGCAGCGACGTGCCGATGTTGTTCGACATGATCACGTCGGCCCTGCCGTCGCCGTTGAAGTCGGCAAACGCCCTGATATTGCCGCCAGTGCTGCCACCCGTCGCATACTTCGTCGCCGCCGCGAACGTGCCGTCGCCATTGCCCAGCCTGACGTCCAGGGTCCCGGTGAAGATGTTGCCCATCAGGACGTCCAGCTTGCCGTCGCCATTGACGTCGCCGAGTCGAATCGACGATTCCAGCTCCGAGGCGCCGGTCAGCGAGGTTTGCGTGAACTGGCCCGTGCCGTCATTGGTCCTGACATCGAGAAAGTATGCGGAAGCGCTGACGGTTCGGATGTACACCATATCCTGCTTGCCATCGCCGTTGACGTCGCCGACCGCCGCCGTGTTGATGATGCTGAAGCGCGGACCGCTCATCTGCGTTTCGGACTGGAACGGCCCGACATAATAGCCGCTGGAATCGTGCACATTGGTGCCGGTCAGTTGCAGCCCCAGCGAACCGCTGCCCGAGCCGGTGTTGACCGTGACCGTGTAGCTCGCGCCGTTGCTGCCAGCCACCGGCGTGATGTCCGTGATGCCGGCACCATTGATGCTCCCCGTCGTGGCGAGGGTGAACTGATCGACCGTGACGCCGGACACCGGCTTCGAAAAGGTGACGGTGTAGTGCACGACGAACGCGTCGGTCGACGACGGATCGGTGCCTGTGATGCTGACGAGCGTCGGAAGAACGGGGATGAGTGGCATGGGGATTCCCTGGCGTGGCGCTTGATGCGAGGATTCGAATTGCACGCCGGCTCCGGACAGGCCGACGCCAAGCGCAACTGATCGCGCGGCAGCAATTCGAAATTGCACGCCGTGCTCTCTACATCTGCGACCCTACAGGGACTGCTTGTCGGTTATGTTACACATTAACGATAAACAACATAACGCAGGGAGCCTGTGCCTCGCAGAAACCGGTCCCTCGCAAGATCGACAGACGATCCATGCGAGAGTTGCGCCGCGGTCAATTTGAACGGGCATCGGCGCTATGGAAGCCAATGCCCGTCCGTCTTGGTTTTGCCTGCCTTAGTGAGCGGCCGCGAGCAAGGTCTGCTGTGGCGGCACATAGCTCAGCATCGTTCCGCCGTTGCCGTCGGCCGCGAGCAGGAAGGACGAAGCTGCGTACTGCGCCAGCAGCGCCCAGGAGTAGCTCTGGCCGCCGTCGGTCGTGACCGTCAGATTGTTCGCGCTGTCGACATCGACACTACTGACCACCGTGTTGCGGAAGTCGATGGTGTCGTCAGCGCCGAAATTGGCGATCGCGCCAGACAGGCCCGTCGGCGCGTCGAGCACCAGTGTTGCGCCGTTCGAGCCACCGAAATCGACGTTCTGGAGCAGGCCGCCGGCGTAGACATGCTCGCTGCCGCCGTCGAGATGCGTATTCGCAGCCATGCCGGTTGCGCCGACATCCTGCTCGCCGCCGCCGCTGACGGTCGCGCCGGTCGCCGTGCCCGTCACGAACTGGTAGCCGCCGCTGATCGCGGCACTGCCGTCGGTGGCACCGGAGTCCACATATTGGAAGCCCCCGGTTTCGATGGTCGTGGCGGTGGTTGCACCGCCCGAACCGACATATTGCCGCCCGCCGGCATTGATGACGGTGCCGGCGGCATGGCCGTCTGTGAGCACCTGCTGCTCACCGTCGAGCACGGTGTTGGTGACTGTCCCCTGGAAAACGTCCTGATAGCCGCCCGCTGCAACGGTCGTGCCATCGGCACTGCCGCCCTGATAGACATGCTGAATGCCGCCGCTCTCGACGAGAGCCGCGGTAGACGTCCCGTAGTCGTACTGAACGCCGCCTGCGCCAACGGTCGCGCTCGTCGACGAGCCGACGATGTACTGCCGGCCACCAGCGATGGTCGCACCGCTGTCGGTGGCGCCGGCGTCGACATACTGGAAGCCGCCGGTCGCGATGGTCGTATTGGTGGTCGCGCCACCGGAGCCGACATATTGCCGCCCGCCGGCATTGATGACGGTGCGGGCAGCCTGGCCACCGGCAAGCACCTGCTGATTGCCGGCGAGCACGGTGTTGGTGGCCGTCCCCTGGTAGACGTCCTGATAGCCGCCCGCAGCAACGGTGGTGCCGCTGGCACTGCCGCCCTGATAGACGTGTTGGGAGCCGCCGCTCTGGACCAGCGCACCGGTTGCCGTGCCGTAATCGTATTGATTGCCACCCGAGCCGATCGTGGCATTCGCGCTGCTGCCCGTCACATATTGCGTACCGAAGACAGTCGCATCGTGGTCGGCGCCGGCCGTGCTTTGGGTGCCAAGAGCCTCGATGACGGTGCCGTAGGTGCTGCCGTTGACGTAGATGTTCTGGAGTCCGCCCGACTTGATCGTGGTGTGGATCGCCGTGTTGCCGACCGTTTGCGTGCCATAAAGCACCGTGTCCTTGGCGGTCCCCTGGAAGCTCACGAGCTGAGTGGCGCCAGCCTGCACCAGGGTCCCGGTCGCCGTGCCGTATTCGAGCCCTTGGCTCCCACCATTGTATATCGTTGCCCCGGTCGAGGTCCCGCGGACGATTTCGCCCGCGCCAGAGAGAACGATCGCGCCGGTCTCCGCGGCGTTGGAATCCACGGTGAAGAAACTGTCGACAACCACCGCGTTGGCGAGCTGCGTGCTGGAGACAAGCGTATAGTTGCCCCTGATGAGCGTATAGGTCGGCGAGGCGCCGACATTGCCTGCGGCATCCGAGAATCTAGCCACGATCGTCGTCATTCCGTATGGCACGACCTGGCTATTGAACTGCCACGATCCGGTCGCGCTGGAGACGATCACGTCGGTCCCTCCGATCGAGACGGTCACCTGCGCCGGCACGTCGGTCGTCCCCTGCAGGGTGACCTTCGGGTTTGACACCGACGAGTCGGCCGACAAATTGATGCCCGTGATCCCGAGCGATGCGGTCGCATCGACCGTGAAGGTGAACGCCGGGCCGACGCTGCTGTTGCCGTGGGAGTCGGTCGCAGCCGCGACATAGCTGTAAGTGGTGCCGTCCTGCAGGCCGGACACGCCGAGGCTCCACGTGCCGTTCTGGCCGACCTTGGCCGTGCCGACGACTGCGTGAGTCATGGCGTCGGTGACCGAGATGGTGTCGCCGGCATTGCCGGTGCCGGCCAACGTCGTCGCCCCACCATGGAAATGCGCCGCGTTGATGTAATTGTTGCCGTCGGCGCCGAGGGTGACGTCCCCGTCGGTGATGGTCAGAGCCGGCGACGTCCGTACGATCGTGTACGCCGGTCCCGTCTCGCTGGATGAACCGGTCAGCAGGATATCGGTGCCCGAACTTTGAGTGAAAGGATTGGTGCCGAATTGATATCCGATCAGAACGTCGGCCTTGCCGTCGCCGTTCAGGTCACCAGCGCCGATCTGCCCGGCGGTCTTGTCGAGCGGCGAGATCCTCACTTGCCCGAACGTGCCGTCGCCGTGACCGAAGAAGGTCGAGAGCGTGTTGTTGGTTCCGACGACCACGAGATCAGCCACGCCATCGCCGTTGATGTCGGCGACCGCGCCGGATCCGATCGTACCCGCCGCCTGAAGAGTCGTCCCGGACGAGGTGAAAGTGCCGTCGCCGTTGCCGAGCAGGATCGAGATTGTGGCGCTGCTGACGGCCGCCATGTCGAGCTTGCCGTCACCGTTGAAATCGCCGGTGAGGACAGATGTCGCCGTCCCGACCGGGGACGACGGAGCCTGGAACGTGCCGTCACCATTGCCGAAGCTCAGCGCTATTGCCAGATTGGTCGAATTCCTCGTCACGAGGTCGAGCTTGCCGTCTCTATTGAAGTCGCCATAGGCGATGGAGCCGACGCCGAGATTCGTGGTGATGGCAGTCCCAAACGTACCGTTGCCATTTCCTGGCAGGACCGTGCTGCCGACGACGATGTCGAGCACGCCATCGCCGGTCACGTCGATCACTTTAGGTGTTTGATAGACGCCGCTGCCGGCGGAATAGCTCGTGTTGGCCCCGAACGTGCCGTTACCGTTGCCGAGACGAACAGTCACGGTACCGTCGAGGGTGACCTGTGCGATGTCCAGCTTGCCGTCGCCATTCAGATCGGCAAGCGCCAGCAAGGGCAATAGGCCTGGGCTCGAGGTGTTCGAGGCTGAGGAGAAGTGACCGGTGCCGTCGTTCAGCGCCACGCTGACGTAGCTCGGGTTGATGAAAAAGTTTGTCCCCATCACGACGTCCAGCTTCCCGTCTCCGTTGACGTCGCCGATCGCGAAGGACGTCGGGCTGTTTACGGTCAGCTTCGATTCGGATCGGTACGGTCCGACATAGTAACCATTGGTATCGTGGACGTTGCTTCCCGTGAACTGGAGCGCCACCGAGCCGGAGCCGAATCCGGTATTCACCGTGACCGTATAGCTCGAAAGGTTGCTGCCGGCGACCGGTGTCACGTCGGTGATGCCCGCGCCGCCGATGCTGCCACTCGTTGCAAGGCTGAACTGATCAATCGTGACGCCAAGAACAGGCTTCGAGAACGTGACGGTGTAGTGCACCGTTCCGGCGTCGGTCTGGGTCGGATCGGTCGCTGTGATGCTGGTGATGGTCGGAAGATCGGGGATGACGGGCATCTGAATTCCCTGCGGTGGCGCGTGTTGATGCGAGGATTCGAAATGCACACTGGCCCCGGACAAACCGGCGCCAGGCACATTCGATCGCGCGGCAGCAATTCGAAATTGCACGCCGTGCTCTCTACATCTGCGACCCTACAGAGGCTGCTTGTCGGTTATGTTACACGATAACAAAAATAACATAACAGGGAGAGGCTGTGGATAGTCGGCCTCATAGCTCCAGTAGACCGCCGTCCCCATTTTCGTCGGCGAAGGCCAGCAGCGTGCCCTTGGCGTTCCAGGCAATCGCGGCGACCGGAGGCGTGCCATTGCGGCGAACGAGGATCTCGGCGCCGTCCTCGAGCCGCACCATCAGCACGGTGCCATCGCTGTAACCGGCGGCGAGGATGTCGTTCTTGGGATGGCAGGCGACCACCGACACGCGCGCCTGCAGCGGCGCGAGCATCGCGGGCTCCTTGCCCATCGGGCCGTCCTTGCTGCCGAACGGCCAGATGATGACTGTGTCGGCACCCGAAGTCGCCAACCCTTTGCCGCCCGCGCTCCAGGACATCGAACGGACGCGGCCGGGATAGCCGGTCATGCGCATGTGCCTGTTGTCGGCAAGCCGCCAGCCGTGCAGCGCCGCCTCGTGCATCGTGGTCACCAGGAACTTGTTGTCCGGGCTGAAGGTGACGCCGAGATGGGAGCCGGCCCATGGCAGGAATTCGGCCGATCCTTCCATGTTCGGAAACCACAGCGTCGCGCCGTTGTAATGCGCGATCGCGAGCCGCAGGCCCTTTGGCGCGAAGGCGAGACCGCCGACGGTCGAGGGCACCTCGAGCGACTTCTCCTCGGCCTTGCCGCTCTTGACGGTGGCCGTCTTGCCGGCCGACCAGGCATAGGCACCGTCGGGATGCAGCGCCACCGCGTCGATCCAGCGCCGCTTGGGGTCGGTCGCGAGCAGCGCCACCTCACCCTTGGCGTCGAGCGACACGACCTTGCCGTCGTCGCCGCCCATGACGAGGCGCTTGCCATCGGAGGCGGTCGACAGAATGCCGCTACTATGCACGGCGACCGTCGTGATCTCGCCCTTGGCGTCGACGAACGCGACATTCTCCTCGCCGCCGACGAAGGCGGCGCGGGGCCCAAGGAAATACACCGAGGTCACGCCCATCCCGAGCGTAACAGGCTTGACGCGATCGGTGACGGAGACGATCGAGGCGGAATCGGGGGCCGGCGTAAACTCTTTCATCACGAGACGATGCAGCTCTCAAAGCCCTCGCGAATGGCCTTTTCCGGCAATTCGCGACCGATGAAGACGAGGCGGCTCTCGCGCGGCTCGCCGTCCTTCCACTTCCGCTGGTGGTTGCCCTCCAGCATCATGTGGACGCCCTGGAAGACATAGCGGTCATCATCGTCGTGGAAGGCGAGGATGCCCTTGGAGCGCAGGATCTTGCCGCCCTCCACCTGCACCAGGTTCTGGAGCCAGGGCATGAACACGTTCGGATCGAGCGGCTTGTCGGTCTTGAGCGACAGCGACTGCATGTCCTCGTCGTGATAGTGCTTCAGGCCGTGGCCGTGATCATGGTGGTGATGGTCGTGGCCATGATGGTGATGATCATGGTCGTGGTCATGATCATCGGCCTCCAGGAAATCCGGCTCGATGTCGAGGATGCGGTCGAGGTCGAAGGCGCCGCGATCCAGCACGTCCGCCAGGGCGACCGAGCAGCGCTCGGTGCGATGTAGCTTGGCATAGGGGTTGATGGCGCGGATGCGGGCCTCGACCTCGGCAAGCTCCGGCTTGGTGACGAGATCGGTCTTGTTCAGCACGATGACGTCGGCGAACGCGATCTGGTTCTTGGCCTCGGGTGCATCCTTGAGCCGGTCGGACAGCCATTTGGCGTCGGCGACCGTGACGACGGCGTCGAGCCGCGCGTTCTTCTGCACGTCCTCGTCGACGAAGAAGGTCTGGGCGACAGGCGCGGGATCGGCAAGGCCGGTGGTCTCGACGATGATGGCGTCGAACTTGCCCTTGCGCTTCATCAGGCCGTCCATGATGCGCACGAGGTCGCCGCGCACGGTGCAGCAGATGCAGCCGTTGTTCATCTCGAACACTTCCTCATCGGCGCCGATGATGAGGTCGTTGTCGATGCCGATCTCGCCGAATTCGTTGACGATGACGGCGTATTTCTTGCCGTGGTTTTCCGACAGGATGCGGTTCAGCAGCGTGGTCTTGCCGGCGCCGAGATAGCCGGTCAGCACGGTCACGGGAATTTTTTGGGACGCTTCAGACATAGCAACTCCGGGTCGGGCTTTTCCGCGCGACGCGAGGCGGGGTGGCCCCCTGCCCTAGTGGTCAAGCGCGCTGGTCAGGGCCTTTATATTGTGCCTGACCATATCAATGTAAGTGGGTGCAAGCCCCTTTTCGCCGGTCAAACCGTCCGAAATCAGGGTCCCGCCGACCTTGGACCCGGTCTCGGCCGCAATCCGCCGGATCAGCCGGTCATCACTGATGTTTTCCAGGAACACAGCCGGGATCTTTTGGGTCTTGATCTGGCCGATGATGGCGGCGATGTCCCGCGCGCTGGGCTCGGTCTCCGTGGAGACCCCCAAGGGGGCCACGAACTGGACACCGTATTCGGCGGCGAAATAGCCGAAGGCGTCGTGGGTGGAGATCACCTTGCGCCGCTCCGGCGGAATTTTCGCCACGGCCTCCCGCACCTCGCGGTCGAGCGCTTCGAGCTTGTCCAGATAGGCGTTGGCCCGGGCGCGGAAGAACTCGGCGTCGTCAGGGTCGGCCGCGGCCAGCGCATTGGCGATGTCGCTCACGTAGATCCTGGCGTTGGGGACGGACTGCCAGGCATGTGGATCCGCGGCCGAGCCGAGCTTCAGCGGTGCGATGCCGGCACTCACGGTGACCACCTGCGCCTTGCTTCCTGCCGACTGCACCAGACGGGGCAGCCAGCCTTCGAGGCCGAGCCCGTTGACGATGACGAGCTTTGCATCCGCAATCCGCTTCGCATCGCTTGGCGCGGGCGTGTAGACGTGGACGTCGCTGTCGGGGCCGACCAGCGTCGTGACGTCGACCCGATCGCCGCCAACGTTCCGGACGAAATCGCCGAGGATCGAGAAGCTCGCGACGACATTGAGCCGCTCGGCCGCATGCAGCGGCGAGGCGATCAGCAGGAGCACACAAAGCAGGAGACGCCGCATCGTCACGCTTCCAGATGCCGACCGGGAAACATTTGCCGGACGATGCCGCCGACGCGGCCGAACAGCACCGAGACGATGTAAAGCACCGTCGCCACCAGAATGATCGCAGGGCCCGACGGCACGCGGGTCTGGAACGACAGCACAAGGCCCAAATAGCCCGCGACGGCGGCAGCGACGACGGCGATGCAGATCATGACCGTGAGATCGCGCGACCAGAACCGGGCAATGCCGGCCGGCAGGATCATCAAGCCCACCGCCAGCAAGGTGCCGAGCGCCTGAAAGCCATTGACGAGATTGATCACGACGAGCGCGAGGAAGGCGAGATGCGCGGGGCCGCCGGCACGGCTGACGGTGCGCAGGAATAGTGGATCGACGCTCTCGATCACCAGCGGGCGATAGATCACCGCGAGCACCAGCAGCGTCACCGTGGCGTTGAAGGCCACCACCAGCAGCGTCTGGTCGTCCATCGCGAGGATGTTGCCGAACAGCACGTGCAGGAGGTCGATATTGGTGCCCTTGATCGAGACGATGGTCACACCCAGCGCCAGCGACGCCAGATAGAAGGTCGCAAGCGAAGCGTCCTCCTTGAGCCCGGTCGAGCGTGCGACCACGCCGGCGAGGATCGCGACGGCAAAGCCTGCAACCAGGCCGCCGGCCGTCATCGCGAACAAATTTAGGCCGGAGAGCAGGAAGCCGACCGCCGCTCCAGGCAGGATCGCATGCGCCATGGCATCGCCGACGAGGCTCATCCGCCGCAGCATCAGGAACACGCCGATCGGTGCGCCCGCCAGCGACAGCGCGATCACGGCGGCAAGCGCGCGCCGCATGAACTCGAATTCGGTGAACGGGCCGATCAGCGCGTCATAGATCATCTGCGATCACGCCGCCCGCGAGTGTCCGTCCTCGGCGCAAGCCGTGGCACTATCGTCAAAAGCCTCGCACATCCGCATCGCGACCAGCAGGTTTTCCGGCGTCAGCACCTCCGCCGTCGGTCCCCAGGCCACGGGGCCGCGCGCCAGCACCAGTGTTTCGGTGAAATGGTTGCGCACCATTTCCATGTCGTGCAGCGCGGCGAGCACGGTGCGGCCTTCGCCGTGCCAGTGCTTCACCAGCGCGAGCAGATCGGCCGTGGTTTTGCTGTCGATGGCGTTGAAGGGCTCGTCGAGCACGATCAGGCGCGCGTCCTGGAGCAGCACGCGCGCGAACAAGATGCGCTGCATCTGCCCGCCCGAGAGCGTTCCGATGGGGCGGTTCTCGAAGCCGTTGAGGCCGACGGAAGCGATCGCGCGCAGGATCTTCTCCCGCGCAGCCTTGCCGATGCCCCCGAACAGGCCCGCGTCGCGCCACAGCCCGGTGCCGACGAAGTCGAACACCGAGATCGGGAAGCTGCGGTCGATCTCCGCGCTCTGCGGCAGATAGGCGATATCGCGGCTATCGAGCCCGCCGAGATGGATGCTGCCGTCGAGCGGCCGGAGGATGCCGACGATGCCGCGCAACAGCGTCGACTTGCCGGCGCCGTTCGGGCCGATCACGGCGACCAGCGCACCGGAGGCGACCTCGCCGTTGAGATGATGCACGGCCGGATGCCGGTCGTAGCCGAGCGTGACATTATGGAAGTGCACGGCCGCCATGGTCACCTCATCGCCAGGAAGACCACGCCCCAGAGCACGGCGCAGACGGCAAGCGCGGCCGCGAGGCGGCCGGCCATGGTCATGCGCAGGATCGACCAGGGCGCGTCCTGCGCCGGATGGGGCGAGGCCGCATCATGGACATGGGCGTGGGTGTGGTCGTGCCCATGCGAATGCCCGTCGCCATGAGAATGGTCATGGGACTGGCCATGAACGCGGTCGTGGTGATGAGCGTGGGACGCGGCGGGAACCATGCCGACGACGTTATATTATAACATTACCTCTGTCCACGGCCGGCTCAGGGCTTGCCGATCACCATCGCGATGGCGGCGGCGACGAACGGGAACGGCACCGAGACGGCGCAGCGGAACCAGACGAACCGGGCCGGCATGAACGGGATTTCCCATAAAATCACCCGCTGGAAGGCGAACAGGGCCCAGGCGACGACATAGGCGACCACCTGCGGCACCCCACCGCCCGACTTCAGCGCCACCGTGCCGATGGAGAAGCCGATCACGGGTCCGCCGGGCGTGGCGGCGCCGGCGACCACGGCGGTCGCACCCCCGAGCCAGCCGCTGTCCGGCCCGAGCCAGCCGGTGATCACCTCCTGCGGGATGATGGCGGCGATGTAGCCGGAACCGATCACTCCGAGCGCAATGCGCGGCACGATGTTGATGAAGTCCATGGAGCCTTCGCGGAGCGAGGCCTTGAACACCGGTGGGCCGCGGCGGAACGCGATCAGGCCGACGCCGAACACCGAGCCCCACAGCAGGATGTCGATCAGAAGCGCGGCGCTCAATTCTCGTCGTCCTTCGCGGCCGGCTGCGGATAGATCCGGACATAGACGAAGCGGCCGAGCGCGCCGGCGAGCACCGGCAGCGGCAACGAGATCAGGATCCGCCACAGCGTGAAGTCGGTGCCCATAATCGGGATTTCCCAGGCCACCGCGCGGCCGTAGCCGATCAGGGTCCAGCTCACGACCATGGCGATGGTGGCGCCGAAATCGGCGCCGACGGCGAGCAGCGCGCTCGCCACGGGATAGGCGGTGAAGGGTCCGCCCGGCAGGATCGCACCGAAGGCGGTGCCGATCAGAAGGCCCATCAGGCCGGATTTCGGCCCGAGCGAGCGCGAGACTTTTTCGTGCGGCAGGATTTCGGAGATGAAGGCCCCGAGCAGGCAGCCGGCCAGCACGCGCGGCAGGATGCCGCCGAACAGCGAGAGGTCGTGCGTAAGAATCTCCAGGACACCGACCGTGCCATCACGCCGCCAGACCAGGCCCGCGCTCACCGCCACCAGCACCGCGATGATGATGGTCGACCAGCCGATCGGCTTGCGCACACGCCCCGGCCGCGGCTCGGACTCCGCGTCCTCGGCAGGCGCAGGATTGTTCGGGGAAGGCTCTGACAACGGGCTCGGTGGGCTCGAGGGTGATGCCCATCCTGATTAAGGGCGCCGCCCACGCGATGCAAGGACGGGAAGCGATGCGCACCTCGCGCAGGCCCATGCGAAGCAGCAACCGAATTCCGCACAGCAAAAAGGCGGCCGCGCATGCGACCGCCTTTTCGAGTTCGTCATCCCGGAGCGGCGACGCCGCACCCGGAAAGTGTGATGGCTCAGGCCTTGTCGAACAGGGACTCGACGTATTCCCAGTTCACGAGGTTCTCGACGAACGCCTTCAGATAGTCCGGACGGCGGTTGCGATAGTCGATGTAGTAGGAGTGCTCCCAGACGTCCACGCCGAGGATCGGGGTGGCGCCGTGCACCAGCGGATTCTCGCCGTTCGGGGTCTTGGCGATCTCGAGCTTGCCGTTCTTGACCTGGAGCCAGGCCCAGCCGGAGCCGAACTGGCCAACGCCGGCCGCCTGGAAGTCCGTCTTGAACTTCTCGAAGCCACCGAGGTCCTCGTTGATCTTCTTCTCGAGCTTGCCCGGCAGCTTGGTGCCGCCGCCATTGGGCTTCATCCAGCTCCAGAAGTGGATGTGGTTGTAGTGCTGGCCGGCATTGTTGAACACGGCCGGGTTCTTGCCGAACGAGCCCTTGACGATCTCCTCAAGGGACTTGCCTTCCCATTCGGTGCCCTTAAGCGCGTTGTTGCCGTTGGTGACGTAGGCCTGATGATGCTTGTCGTGGTGGAATTCCAGCGTCTCCTTCGACATGAACTGGCCGAGGGCGTCATAGGCGTAAGGGAGTGGGGGCAGCGTAAAGGTCATGGGTTGTTGTCCGCGACTGATGGGGAACTGGCTTAACGGGGACTCTTATAGAAGGTTCCACCGCCGTTAAATACCGCCAATTTGCGAAATTGCGTGATGCGGCCGATTGGCCGGATTGCATAAAATCGACGCATCGTGGGGCGCGCTTCGACAGGCCGTAAAATATCATTGCCTTTGAGGCGCTTATGGCGGAACGAACGCACCACGGCGGGGAGACGCAAAAGAGAAAGCAATGAGCATCGAGATCGACATCCTGAACGGCGACGCTTCGTGGCGGATCGCACAGCCCCTGCTCAGCGCGGTCTGGGGACGCGACGCCGCCGAGAAGCCGTCGTGGAGCCACGTTAAATGGGCCAATGCCGACCTTCGCGTGCTGATCGAGACGCCCGAGGACGGCCTCGTCTGCCACGTCGGCATCTACTTCCGTACCGTCACCTGGAATGGACAGAAGGTTCACATCGGCGGCATCGGCGGGGTCTGCACCCGCGAGGACCGGCGCGGCCGCGGCTACGCGACCATGGCGATCGACGCAGCCATCCACACCATGCGCGCCAACGAGGCGGTCCGTTTCGGGCTGCTGTTCTCCGAACTGAACAATTTTGCGTTCTACGAGGCCCGCAGCTGGCTGCCCTTCAAGGGCGAGGTCTATTGCGAGCAGCCGGAGGGTCAGATCCGCTTCGACTACATGGCGCCCTACGTCTTCAACATCGTCCGCGCGCCGACGCTGGGCACCATCGACCTATGCGGCCTGCCGTGGTGAGCCCTGCGTGAGGGGAGGACTGGCGCGAAGATGCTGCGCCCGATAAGATGTCGATCATCATCCAATATTCCGCCCGGTGGACATGACGATCGACGCCTCCGCAGACGCCGCGCCGCCACGTGCACCGGTCGCTTCCCCCATTGCGAGCCTGCTGACGGCGCCGATCCTGCCGACACTGCTGCGGCTCGCGATCCCCAACATGATCGCGATGGTCGGCAGCACGCTGGTTGCGATTGCCGAGACCTCCTATATCGGCCGGCTCGGCACCATTCCGCTAGCGGCGATCGCGCTGGTGTTTCCGTTCGCGATGCTGACGCAGATGATGAGCGCGGGCGCAATGGGCGGTGGCGTTTCGTCCGCGATCAGCCGCGCGCTCGGCGCAGGCGATCGTGACCGCGCCGCGACGCTGGCGCTGCATGCCGCCATCATCGGCCTCTGCGGCGGGCTGTTCTTCACGGTGATGATGCTAGCTTTCGGCCGCAGCTTCTTCACGCTGCTCGGCGGACGCGAGCGCGTGCTCGAGGAAGCCAGCGGCTATTCACAAATGCTGTTCTCCGGCGCGGTCGCGATCTGGCTCGTCAACACGCTGGCCTCGGTGATCCGCGGCACCGGCGACATGCGCCTGCCTTCGATGATTCTGATCGGGGCGAGCACGCTCCAGATCGCGCTCGGCGGCACGCTGGGGCTCGGCCTGTTCGGCGTGAAGCAATTCGGCATGCCCGGTGTCGCCGCCGGCCAGTTGATCGCCTTCACCTGCGCGGCGATCTTCTTCCTCTGGTATCTCCTGTCCGGCCGCAGCCGGCTGCCGCTGAAGGTCCGCGCCTTCCATTTCGAACGCGCGATGTTCCTGGACATCCTCAAGGTCGGCGCGGTCGCCTGCCTGTCGCCGCTCCAGACCGTGCTCACGATTCTGATCTTCACAAAAATCCTCGCGACCTTCGGCACCGAGATGCTGGCCGGCTACGGCATCGGCTCGCGGCTGGAATTCCTGCTGATCCCGATCACCTTCGCCTTCGGCATCGCCTCGGTGCCGATGGTCGGCATGGCGATGGGCGCCGGACATGTGAAACGCGCGCGGCGTGTCGCCTGGACCGCGGCCGCGGCTTCGGGATTGACCGTCGGCCTGATCGGCCTCGTCATCGCGCTTGATCCGGCGCTGTGGGTATCGCTCTTCACCGGGGATCCCGGCGTCACCGCGGCGGCGCACAGCTATTTCCACTGGGCCGGTCCGGCCTTCGTGTTCTTCGGCATGGGCGTGTCGCTGTATTTTTCCTCGCAAGGCGCGGCGCGCGTCGGCGGTCCGGTGCTCGCCTCCACGGCGCGGCTTCTGATCGTCGCGATCGGCGGCGTCGGCCTGATGATGGCGCAGGCGCCGGCCTGGACGTTGTTCGCACTGGTCGGCGGCGCCATGGTCGTGTTCGGACTTTCGACCGCAGCCTCGGTCGCCTTCGCCCGCTGGGGCAAATGAGCGCAGGCAAATAAGCAGGCAGATAAACGCAGGAATGTGATTCCATCCAGCGTTGCACTATCCTGCCGGACTGCTATTGAGGCGCCTCCATTTTCGGGGGCTCTCTATGTTCGGCAGATTCGCCATCCTTTCCGTCATCCTGACTACGCTGTTTGGTGCGACTGCCGCCCACGCGCAGAGCGCCGATGGGACCTGGCTGACCCAGGCCGGCGATGCGCGCGTCAAGATCAGCAAATGCGGCGGCGGCATCTGCGGCCATATCGTCTGGCTGCGCGAGCCCTATGACACCGCGACCGGCCAGCCTGCGACCGACAGCAAGAATCCCAATCCCGCGCTCGCCAAACGCGCGATGATCGGCTTACCGCTGTTCAGCGGCATGGAGCCCTCAGGGCCGAACAAATGGTCGGGCCAGATCTACAATGCCGATGACGGCAGCACATATGCGAGCAACGTCTCCGTGACTGGTGCGGATTCGCTGCGGGTCGAAGGCTGCGTCGGCGCGCTCTGTGGCGGCGAGACCTGGACGCGCGCGGGACGGTAACCCTCTCTCGTGTCCCGGACGCGCTGCGGCACGCAGTGACGCTGCGCAGAGCCGGGACCCAGAAGGCGGCATAGTACACAGCGAGACATTGGCCCCGGCTCTGCAGCGCATCACTACGTGCTGCGCTGCGTCCGGGGCACGAGAGCGGCGTTAGGCCATCATCGCCTTCAACGCCGTCGCCGCCGACGCGTAGCCGCCGCGCGCGCCGTCGATGAAATGGACGTGGTCGCTGCGCAGCGCCGACGGCGTGAAACAGGTCATCATCGCGGCGTCCTGCTGGTAGAGGCCGTAGCGCACGATGCCGTCGCGCGCCGCAGCCGCGAGACGGTCGCTCAACGCGCGCTCGAGCTGCGGGGTGCAGTCGAGGATCATGCGCAGGCCGTCGTCATATTTGCGGAAGTCTGAATTCTCGACCACCTGGCGCTTGTAGACGTTTGGCACGAAACCGCCGACGTTGAGGTCGAAACGCATGATCAGATAGACGAACAGCGTGTAGGCCAGCACGCGGGCGCGGCGCGCGACCAGCGGACCGCCGCGTTTGGTGCGGGCTTCGAATTCCAGCCCCTGCGGCGGCCATTTCAGCGGCGGCCCCTGCGGCGGCACCGGGCGGCCGCCATCCGGGCTGCGCTCGACGAGATGAATGATGTCCTCGATCACCTTGCGGAAAGCATGCGGATCGACACCGCGCGCCGGCATCACCAGCACCGACAGGATCAGACCGCGCGCGGACGGCATCACCTCGAAGCGGCAGGACAAGCCGGAAAGATCGGGCTGCGTGCCGGCGGGCGCCTCGGCGACCGCGAACTCGCCGCGCTTCATGGCGGCGTCGGCCCAGGCGAGCCCGCCGCCGGAAAACATCGCATAGGACAGATTGGCCGACGGACCGAAGCGCGCGACGCGCACGTCGAGCCCTTGGGCGCGGATCGCACTCACCGGCACCAGCGCGACGCGCATCTTCAGATCGAGGTCTTCCCGCACCCAGGTTGCGGTCGCGGCCAGCGCCTCGCGGGCGCGTTCGACATCAGAAGGCGCGACCGCAAAGCTCGCGCCGTCGCCGCCGAACACGAAGGGGAATTCGCGCCCCTCCAATGCGTTCGTCACCGCCGCGATCACGGCCGCACCGGCCATGTTGACCGCCTTGTAGCGCTGCGCCGCAATCGCCTTGGTGGAATCGACGATATCGGCGACGCCGATGTTCCAATCATCCGGCAGCGGCGCATAGAGCGCGGGGTCCATCAGGCTGGTGAAGCCGCGAAAGACGGGAATGCTGCCGTAGAAGGATTCGCCTGATGTCATCGAGTGATGCCGGATGGTTGGGAAGCGCGTCCGAGGAAGATACGAGGCAGGATCGATCCGGGTTCGCCGGCCGGCGCCCCTCTTTCGATTCCCGATCATTGGCCGAAATGCACCCGGACAACAAGATCGCGCCGGCGCGAATGGCGCGATCCGTCATTGATCGGCGTCAAACAGCCGGCCGGAAGAGCGGCTATGGTCGGGGCATATCCAGAGATTACATGGGATGATCGAAGTGCC
This sequence comes from Bradyrhizobium barranii subsp. barranii, assembly GCF_017565645.3. Lineage (NCBI taxonomy): Bacteria > Pseudomonadati > Pseudomonadota > Alphaproteobacteria > Hyphomicrobiales > Nitrobacteraceae > Bradyrhizobium > Bradyrhizobium barranii. The sequence continues at coordinate 1,485,669 of NZ_CP086136.1, read as the reverse complement.
CGACTTCGGCAACAAGGACTCGACGGCTCCGGTGCGCCGGCGCACGGGGCTCGATCCGCTCAGCGCGGTGAAGATGCCGGAAGCACTGACCGCGGCTGTCGACGCCTGGGCTGAAGCTCATCACTTGTCGCGTTCGGCTGCGATCTGCAAGCTGGTCGAACTGGGCCTGAAGGTCGCGCCCCCGGCATTCTTGTCGGCCCAGCCGGTCGCATCCGACGCCACCAGGATCGAGGCGCTGGCCGTGCACGAGATCGAGCGGCTGCTCGACCCCGCATTGCCAACGGACGAACGCGAACGCCGCATCCGCCGCCTGACCGAAGGGCCGCCGGAATTTTCACGCGAGCGGATTGACCTGCCGAAGTAACGGACGTGAACGCCTAGTGCAGCTTTTCGTCCTCGCGCTTGCGCAGGGCGTCGAGAGAGAGGTCGTGGCAGCCGACCAGGCGCACGAATTGCTGCGGATACATTTCATGACCGTGTCCGCCGGAATTCTGATGCGTCATCGGGGGGCAATGGACATCGTCCGGCTTCGCGCGAGGCTCCTCGATCCGGGCTTGATTTGAAGCGGTCATGTTTGAAGTGGCCATGGACTGCTCCCTGTCGATTGGGGCAGATCGATTGACATAACCCAACCGATTGCGGGGCATCTTACGACCAATTCCGGCTTGATGTCATCGCCCGGATCAACTCAATTGTGGCGGCGGAGTTCCGCTTACGCCGTATTCCCCGCATCGATCGTGAACACGGTGCCGGTGACGTTGCGACCGCCCTCGCCGAGGAGATATTCGACCATGCGCGCGACATCATCGGTCTCCGGCAGGCGACGCAGCGCGCTGCGGCCGGCGATGCGCTTGCGTCCTTCGTCGGAGAGATTGTGGGTCAGCTCGGTGTCGATGAAGCCCGGCGCAATCGCATTCACGGTGATGCCGAGCTTGCCGACCTCGCGCGCGAGCGAGCGGGTGAAGCCGGTGGCGGCGGCCTTGGTCGCGCCGTAGACGGACAGGCCGTTGTAGCCCGTGGTCGCGATGATCGAGGACATATTGATGATGCGGCCGGCGCCGTCGGCCATCATCTGGCGCGCGACATATTTGGAGAGGATGATCGGCGACAGCACGTTGAGCTGCACCAGCGCCTCGATCTCGGAATTGTGCATGGTGGCGAGCAGGCCTTCGGTGCCGAGGCCAGCATTGTTGACGAGGCCGTAGATCGGGCCGAACTCGTCGCGGATAAGCTTCGCGAACGCCGGGATCGCGTCGATCACGGCGAGATCGCAGGCGCGGAAATGCAGGCGCCCTTCGGAGAGGCCGATCGCCGCCCTGAGCTCTTCGCTCTCGCGTCGTGCCGCCGCAATCACATTATAACCGACATCAGCCAGCCGCCTGCCGATCGCAAGGCCGATGCCGCGGCTGCCGCCGGTGACGAGGACATTATGCATCGGTGCGCGCCAGTTTTCCGGCCGGGGTGACGTCGAGCGCCTCGACGAAGCGGATCACCGCCGGCACCTTGTGGGACGCGAGCTGCGCGCGGCACTGATCCAGGATCTGGTCGCGGATCTCCTTCACCCGCGCCTGATCGGTGCCGTCGGCAAGGATCACATCGGCGACGACGATGCCGCCGGTGATCGGGCTGCGGCGCGATTTCGCCCGCGACATCCGCACGTCGGCATGGCGGTTGATGACCGCCTCGATCTCCTCGGGATGAACCTTCAGCCCGCCGATATTGATGATGCCGCCGCGGCGGCCGACGAAATAATAGCGGTCACCGCGCAGCTCCACGATGTCGCCGCTATCGACGAACCCGTCGTCATCGGTCAGCGCGGCCGCATTGCGGCCGATGTAAGCATGCGCCGTGCGCGTCGAGCGGATGCGCAGCGAGCCATCCACGACCTTCATCTCGACGCCGTTGCGGTTGCCGAGATAATCAGCCGGAAAGCCCTCCAGCCCGTCATTGACGGCAAAGCCGACGCCTGCCTCGGTCGAGGCATAGGCGTGACCGACGGAGGATTTGGGGAACGCGGCCTTCAGGCCGTCGAGCACCGCCTGGTCGGCGATCTCGCCGGACAGACGGACGTATCCCGGCGCGAACTGTGCGGCCGAGCCGCTCATCAAGAGCTTACGCCAGTGCGAGGGCGTGCCGGAGATATGGGTGACGCGGCGCGCGTTCAGCCGCGCGACGTGGTCGCCGAGCGCTTCATGCGGATCGGACAGCACCATCGAGCCGCCGGAGAGAACCGCGCGCAGGAAGATCTGCAGGCCGCCATAGCGGCGAATGTCGTAGAATGTCGCCCAGACCGGCGCGGGTCCGCGCGCAGGGCCTTCGGCGACGATGGCACCCGTCAATGCTTCCAGCGTATGGCCGGCGATTTTTGGTACGCCCGACGTGCCGGACGTCAGCATCAGCCATTCCGTGGCGCGTTCGGTCTTGGCCGGCGTGGCGGCCTGAAGCGGCAGTTGCGCGGTGACGACGAGCGCGACCGCCTTTGCGACCCATTGCGCGGGCTCGTCGATGACGACGGCATCGATCTCGGCGTCCGCGATCAGCGCGTCGAGATGCGCCGGATTGAGATCGGGCGGGCACAGCAGCATGCGCCGCGCGACACCATCGAGCTCGATCATGGCGAGGCCCGATTTGAGCTGGTCCGACAGCTTCAGCAGGACAGAGCGGCCCGCCAGCTCACGCAGGCGGCCGCCCAGAACCGTATGCGGCAGCACATCCGTCAGCGACACCACATGATGGGCATCGGAGATCGTGCGGCCCTTGAGCTCCGGGCTCAGATAGTCGCGGAGCGCAAAAATCTCACGCGGGGACATTTTCGTAGGCCCGCACGAAATCGCCCACCGTGGCGGGGAACGCAACGTCCTCGGAAATGGTGAAGGGATCGACGCCGGTCTCGTCCTCGAGGCGCGCCACCAGAATCGCGAAGGCGAGGGAATCGAAACCCGTCTCGTGCAGGGACAGATCGTCCGAGAGTGCAGGAAGCGTGACGTGCTGCTCCTTGGCGATCTGCTGGATCGCTTCGATGACCTTAGACCTTACCGACATGGCTGGCTCACTCTTGTTATTGATGGTTCGTGTTGCAGCGGCTCTTGATGACCGCCTCCCCAAGGCCCGTGTTGTTTACCCGACAGAAGTAAATGGCTTCTTGGACAATTCAGATAAAATTGGACCTATCTGGCGGATTTTCGTGCGGCTAAAACCTGATCGCGCCATCGATGATCCCTGCGTACACGTCCGCGTCCAAGGCGATGTAGCCGCCGGATTTCGGGTCGAGCATGAACAGCGGCTCGCCTATCAGCCCCGGATCAAAGCCCTCCCGGGCCAGTTCGCCCTTCTTCTGCTTGAACGTCTCGGTCGCATCGAGCTCGCGCGAAATACGGATGAAGACGGGGCGGGCGTAAGCCGGCAAGCGCTGCGCGAGATGGGCGGGCAGCCCCTCGATGTCAAACCCCTCGTTGACGACGATGGCACTCATGCCGGCGCGGCCATCGGTGCCGGGGATGCTGACGCCGTAGGTGGTGGCATCGATCACGCCGGTGAAATCGCGCACGGCGTCGTTGACTTCCGATGTCGCGACGTTCTCACCCTTCCAACGAAAGGTGTCGCCGATGCGGTCGACGAAATGGAAGAAACCCTTGTCGTCGAGCCGCATCAGATCACCGGTGCGGAACCAGGCATCGCCCTTGGCGAAGACGTCGCGCAAAATCTTCTTCTCGGTTTCGCCCGCGTCGGTATAGCCCTCGAAACGGCCGCCGCCTTCATCCGCGGTGCCGATGCGGCCGATGGCTTCGCCGGCCTCGCCCCGGGCGCACGCAACGCAAAAGCCTTCTTCATTGCGCAGCGGCGCGCCGCTATCAGGATCGAGCTTGACGAGACCCGCCGGAAAGCGATGCGCGAGCAGCGGCGGAACGCGGCCGATCGCACCCGGTTGGCCCTCGACGTTGAACAGCGAGAAATTGCCTTCCGTCGCCGCATAGAATTCGAGGATGCGCGGAATGGCGAAGCGGTTCTGGAAATCCTCCCAGATGTCGCCGCGCAGGCCGTTGCCGCAGACGAGCCGCAGGCGATGACGGTTCTCGTATTCGGACGGCGCCGCCTTCAGAAGGTAGCGGCAGAGCTCGCCGATGTACTGGAACAGCGTGCAATCGTGCCGCACGATGTCGGGCCAGAAGTTCGAGGCCGAGAATTTTTCCGCGATCACCACGGAGCCGCCGGCGGCGAGCATGCTGCACGGCGCGACGATGCCGCCGACCGAGTGGAACAGCGGCAGGCAATCATAGAGCCGGTCCTGCGGCGTGGCGCCGGTCAGGCCGGCGAACCAGAAGCCCCAGTTGAGGATGCGGCGGTGGCTGATGCTCGCCGCCTTCGGCAGGCCGGTGGTCCCGGAGGTGTAGATCAGCAGGGCACGGTCGTTGATCGTCACATTGCCATGCTCGTCCGGCGAGAGCGGCCCGTCCTCGAGCGCGGCAAGTGCGACGTCGATCGCGCGCTCGCCGCGGGCATCGCCATGGGTCCAGACTTTTGCTTCTGTCTTCAGGTGCGGCGACGCGCCGTCCAACGCCTCTACGAGCTCGTGCGCGACGATGACATGCGACGGCCTGGCTACATCGACGCAATGCGCGAGCGACTGGCCGACGAGCTTGGTGTTGATCAGCGCGACCACGCCGCCGACCCGGCTGATGCCGAGCCACGCGGCAACATAGTCGATGCCGTTCGGCATGATCAGCGCGACGGCATCCCCCTTGGCCACGCCGGCCGAGCGCGCCCAGCGCGCATAGCGGTTGATGCGCTTCGAGAGGCCCGCGTAGTCGATCGTTGTCTCATCTGCGACCAGCGCGGTGCGATCGGGCTGACGCTGCGCCCAATCGTCGACGACGTCGGCGAACAGCCGGCCCGGCAGCGTCTCGATGCGTGCGGTGAGCTCGATCGCCTTCAGCCAGATCTTTGAAGCCGAAGGTGCGCGCGCGACTTTCGGTTGCTCGATGACGCCGGTGGTCATGCCGTCCATTCTTTCGGAACGTATCTGCTGTTTCCCCAAGCTTAGCTCGCGCGCCCTGCCCAGGTGTTAAGAGACAAGGTAAAGCCAGGTTAGTAGGTGATTAACTCTGGCCATCCGACGCGGGCGAGTTCGGCGGCATGCAGACGGCGGCGACCGACCGCCGGCGCAAGCTGGTCGAGTTGTCGGGGATCAGGAAGGAGCAGCGATCCGGCCTCGCCGACGCTAGGCGCCCCCTGGTAAACGGGCTATGCTTTTCTACCCTGCGTTGTCATGGCTACGAAAGGGAGGCGTCCGTGGCTCTCGATCCGTCAGAGTTTCCGGTCCAGGCCGCGCCGTTCGAGCAGCGCCTGACGAATTTCGCCGACCGCGTGAAGGGTGGGCAGGCCAGGGTGGTTGCGATCGGCTCGTCGACCACGGCGGGCGAAGGAGGCATCGCGCCCTATCCGCAGCGGCTGCTGGCGGATCTTCGGATCAAATATCCAAATGTCGGAATCGAGGTGATCAACCGGGGCGTCGGCGGCGAAGACGCTCCTTTGGAGCTGAAGCGGTTCGAGCACGACGTCTTCGATCTCAATCCCGATCTCGTCATCTGGCAGGTCGGCACCAATTCGGTGTGGCAAGCCGACGGTCCCTCGTTTACGGACACCACGAAGGCCATCCGCGAAGGTGTCGACCAGCTGCTCGGCGCGAAGCGGATCGACGTGATCCTGATGGACCTTCAATATGTGCCTGCGGTGCTGACACCGGCCAAGTGCCAGAAAGCAGACGCCATGGTCGAGGCGATCAGCCAGATCGCGTACGACAAACAGGTCAACGTCTTCCGCCGCTTCGCGCTGATGAAGGCCTGGCACGAGGTCGCAAGGATCTCGTTCGACCGTCTGGTCGACCCGGGCGACGACACCAGGCTGCACGCCAGCGACTGGACCACGGACAAGATGACCTGGCAATTGACCGACGCGATCTTCGCGGCGACGCCTCACGACACCTAGTTCTGCATGCTCCGTTGGATCGGGCGCCGAACGAGCGATCGGCGCTAGCCGCCTCGCCTGTAGCGTGGGCGCGGCGGCGCAACGTTGACCGGATAATACGGATTGAGATCGCAGGTCGCGGCGCGGCCCGACGCCGTAGCGCGGCACTGCGGCAGCGAGATGAAGGAGCAATCGTACCACTCCCCGCCGCCGCCGTTCGCTCCGGAATAGACGTGCATGCAGACGGGATAGCTGGGATCAAAGGTCTGCGCATGCGACGGCGCAGCTGCGGTCAGCGCGCCAACGGTGATGATCAGGCCGGATGAGAAACGCATGAGGGATGTTGCTGCGTGCCGCATCGCGAACAACTACTGCACCTTCTTGTGACGCTTGCGCGGGGGCGGCGGCGGTTCGTTGTAGGCGTAATAGGGATTGACATCGCAGCTCGCCGCGCGGCCCGACGCCGTGGCCCGGCACTGCGGGATCGAGGTGAAGGAGCAGTCGTAATAGTCGCCGCCACCGCCCCGGCCGCCCGAAGTATAGACGTGCATGCACACCGGATAGCGCGGATCATAGGTCTGGGCGTCGGCATCTGCCGCCACGAACAGCGTGGCAATCGCGGTGAGGGTCAGGACAGGCAGGCGCATGGAGACATCCTCGAATCGATGGCGGCGTCGGATCTGATGCCGACGTCCTCCTATGGCATAACACCACGCCGGAGGCGACTGTTCCTCCGGCGGATGACGGCAAGGTGAGCAGGGTGCGCTGCGCGCGCTACCCGCCCAGCCCCTGCAGGACCAGCCGGTTGAGCCTTGCCGCAAACGCGGCAGGGTCTTCGGGCAATTCGCCGTCCAGGATCTGCGCCTGTTCGAGCAGGAGCAGGCTGAGATCGTCGACCGCCCTGGAGCCGGCCTGCGCCCTGGTGATCGCCGCTACCAGCGGATGGCGCAGATTGATCTCGAGGATCGGCTTGGTGCGCATACCGCGGTTCTGCTGCGACAGAATGCGCTCGAGCTCGCGGCTCGGGCCCTGGCTGTCGGCGACGAGACAGGAGGCGGAGCTGGTGAGGCGCGTCGAGACCTTGACGTCGCTGACGCGCTCGCCGAGCGCGGCCTTGATCACCGCGATGGTGGCGGCCTCGTCGGCTTGCGGCTCCTCCTTCTTCGCCTCGTCGGCCTCGTCGGTGCGCGGGATCAGGTCGAGATTGAGATCGCCCTGGCTCAGCGATTTCAGCGGCTTGCCGTCAAACTCCGATGGCATCGAGGTCCAGAAGGCATCGACCGGATCCGACAGCAGCAGCACCTCGATGCCGCGCGCGGTCGCGGCTTCCAGCCGCGGATTGGACTTCAGCCGCTCGATGCTGTCGCCGACGAGATAATAGATCTCGGTCTGGTTCGGCTTGAAACCGGCGATGACGTCCTTCAGCGAACGCTTCTCGCCCGAGGTGGTGGTGAAGCGCGACAGGGACAGCAGCTTTTCGCGCCGCTCGAAATCCTCGTAGATGCCTTCTTTCAGCACTGCACCGAAGGCGTCCCAGATCCTGGCAAAATTCTCCGGGTCCTTATCGGCAAGGCTTTCCAGCTCGGACACGACTCGGGTCGCCACGGCTTTCCGGATCTGCGCGAGTTGCGGATTGTTCTGGAGCATCTCGCGCGAGATGTTGAGCGGGAGATCTTCGCTGTCGACCACGCCGCGGATGAAGCGGAGATAGCCGGGCAGCAGATCGGCATCGTCGGTGATGAAGACGCGGCGGACGTAAAGCTTCACCCGGCCCTTGCGGTTCGGCTCGAACAGGTCGAACGGCTTCGTCGACGGCGCGAACAGCAGCACGGCGTAGGAATAGCGGCCTTCCGCGCGGTATTGCAGCGTCATCGCGGGATCGTCGAAGGCGGAGGCGATCTGCTGATAGGCCTTCTTGTAATCCTCGGCCGTCAGCTCGGACTTGGAGCGCTGCCACAGCGCGCTCGCCGAGTTGATCTGGCGCGGCTCACCCTCTTCCGGCACCAGCTCGATGGGGAACAGGATGTTGTCGGAATAGGCACTGACGATGCGCTCGATCTCGTAGGTCTCGAGATACTTCTTCGCGTCGTCCTTCAGGTGCAGGACGATCTCGGTGCCGCGCGCCACGCGCGCCGCGTCCTCATCGCTTGCGCGCGCGATCTCGAAGCCGGAGCCGCCGGAGGACGTCCAGCTCCACATGTCGCTCTCGCCGGCACGCCGGCTGACGACGACGATCTTCTCGGCGACCATGAAGGCGGAATAGAAGCCGACCCCGAACTGGCCGATCAGGCCGAGGCCGTCCTTGGCCTCCTTCAGCTTCGAGACGAACGCCTTGGTGCCGGAGCGGGCAATGGTGCCGAGATGGTCGATCAGCTCCTGGCGCTCCATGCCGATGCCGTTGTCGGCGATCGTGAGCGTTCCGGCCGTCTTGTTGGGGATGATCCGGATCTTGAGCGCGTCGCCCTCGCCCAGCAGCGCCGGGCTGGCGATGGCTTCATAGCGCAGTTTGTCGCAGGCGTCCGATGCGTTGGAGACGAGCTCGCGCAGGAAGATGTCGGTCTCGGAATAGACGGAGTGCACCATGAGGTGCAAAAGCTCGGAAACCTCGGCCTGGAAAGGCTGCGTATGCGTGGCCGTATCTGACGTCGTCATGCGTTTACCCGGTCAATCAAAGGGGAAAGAAACCCGGGATATAACGCGAGGGGATAGGGGATCAAGTGGACGTGAACTATCGCCCTCCCGGCGGGAAGGCGATTTGTCCGTGGCGGCCAAGGGCGGCGAAGACGAATCAGGTCACACAGCGGCCGGGCTGGAGCAGCTTTGCGACCTCGGTCAGGGAGCTGACCATCGGCTCGCAGGCAATCGTCGGCCTCTTGGGACCCTGCTTCCGGTTCTGGAGCAGCACCGGCGGCTTGGCGTTGCCGGTCTCGATGACCGCGCGGACCCGCAGCAGCACCGACGTCTCGGCCAGATCGTTCAGCCGCATCGACACGGTGCGGGTGGGAACCGGGGCCTGCTTGACGTCGGCGAACCGGTCGGCCTTGCCGGAACGGTTGACGTTGTGACCCGCATCTTGCGTGGGCCTGTCGGCGACCGCCTGCCAGCGGTCGGCCAGATCATGGCCAGAGGCCAGCTGGACGGCACCGACCTGGACGGCACCAAGCGTCGCGGCAATCGCGACAACACCCAAAAATACCTTTTGCATCTGCAACATGGCTGTCGATCCCTCGCCCCATGGCGATCGCGGGAACAACGCGATGGGAGGACCGGCAGTTCTCAGCTGTTAAGATCACTTAACCGTGTGCGAAATTCACCGCAGGCCGCATAAAAAGGCCGCACAAAAAAATTTTCACCCGCCTGGAACGACTCTCAGGCCCGAGAGTCGTCTCAACAGCCGGCTATTCCCCCCTGCCCCATAAGCCGGCGACGTAGGGCGCGACTGTGGTGATGCCAGTCGCGCCTTACTTTTGTCTGAGCCTCACTTCGGCTTCCCCGCGAGCCAGTCCCGCCCCTCGCCATAGAGCTTCTCGACTTCAGTGCCGATCAGGCCCGGCATGTCGCGCTTGACCTTGTAGCCGATCAGCTCCTGCATGTAGGCGAGGTGACGGTAGCCTTCGGGCAGTGCGGCGAGCGCCTGTTGGTCGAGGCGAAGTGTTGCGGCGGGATCGACCGGATCGATCCGGTCCTTCTCGTAGATCGGCTGGCGGCGGACGATGCCCCATTGGCTAATACCTGATTGGTCATGCCGCTTCTCCAGGAAATCGTAGAAGCGTCCGGTGCAGACGACGTCGCAGAGCACGTCATGCACCAGGGCACGCTGCGAGATCGTCATCTTGGTTTGCGCAATGGCGCGCGCGCCTGCGAGATCAATGCTGGTGCCGCCGAGGAAATGCAGGATGCGCACGCCCTTGGCAAACCCCTCCTGACTGACCCGCATGAAATCCCGCGCCGGCCCCTGAAACCAGGTGGCGGACATCCAGCCCTCGTCATGCCAGACCGTGGCGAAACGCTCCCAGTCGCCGGCGTCGCGCCACACCGCCCAGTTCTCGACGAGGTCGCGGATGGCGAGGCGGTCGAGGAGTTGCTGGTCCATGATGCGAAATCTCCTGACGGCTTGAAGCTGCGATGGGGGTGTCATCGGCCCGACGTATCAAATGGGCAATTTGGTTGCCGTCAAGCACGCGAAGCTTCGCGGCCCTTCGATTGCCCACAGCCGCGCAAGCGTGATACGAGCAACAATCCTTGTGCCAACCTCCTCGTATGCGGACAAACCCGCCGCCAAGGCTTGGATACAAAGACTGGCAGCGCACATAGAGAGCAACAAAGTGTTTCCGCCCGAGGCGACAGGTCAAACGGGCGAGGCCAAGGTTAGGGTTGCCATCGACCGGTCCGGCAAATTGATCTCTCGAGTGCTGATTGAGAGCACCGGCTCCCCGCCGCTCGATGCCGCAGCCTTGGCGATCGTCGAGCGTGCCGCGCCATTCCCCGAGCCTCCTCCCGAGGTGAAGGAAGACATGCTTGGATTCATCGTGCCTATTGTCTTCAGGGGCTACCCGCAGCCATCGCCCGAGAACGAAAAAAGGCTTCAGTCCTGGATCGAGGACCAGGCCAAAGAGAATGCAAAAGCGCCGAGGTCGGACAAGGACGACGCCCGATTGAATTCCACGCTGCGCAGCATCTGCCGCGGCTGCTGAGACATCCCGGGCACGCGCGCGGTAAAAGATGCAGATCAAACATCTCTTGATCGCCGGCCTCTTCGGATTGGCGCTGGGCGCGTCAGTGCCTGCCGTAGCGGAATCCGATACCATTGCCGCCTGGCGCAAGACGGTCACCGAGCATGTCTGGCGCAACAGGGTGTTTCCTCCGGAGGCAATCGGTCAGAGAGCCGATGCCGGTGTCACGTTCGTGATCGATCGGTCAGGTAAATTGATCTCGAATACTTTGGTGGAAAGCACGGGCTTCGCGCCGCTGGATGCCGCGACGCTCGCCATGGTTGAGCGGTCCGTGCCGTTCCCAAAACCGCCCGCTGCGGCGAAGGACGACCTGCAGAGAATGACCGTCCTCATCAGGTATGACGGGGCGCCGCCGATGGGCGGAGCATGGGCGGACGAAGCCAAGGTAAAGGCCAAGGTCAACAGCGTCTGCCGGGGCTGTTGAACAGGGTATCGGTAACAAAAACGGCGCGTCTTTCGACGCGCCGTGTCGAATTCTCCCTCAAGCTGGCTTACGCCGCGGGCGCCTTCGGCGCGCGATTGCGCGAGTTGCGCTGGAAGAACAGCGCCTGGCTCGCCACCGCCGACACCATCGCGGGCTGGAACGGCTTTGAGATCAGGAACGCGGGCTCAGGGCGCTCGCCGGTCAGGAAGCGCTCCGGATAGGCGGTGATGAATACCACCGGCACTTCGAAGGTGCGGAGCAGCTCGTTGACGGCGTCCAGGCCCGACGAGCCGTCGGCAAGCTGGATGTCGGCGAGGATCAGGCCCGGCCGCTTGTTCTTGGCCAGCGCCACCGCATCGGCATGGGTGCGCGCGACGCCGACGACATTGTGACCGAGATTCTTCACCAAGCTCTCGAGGTCCATGGCGATGAAGGTCTCGTCCTCGATGATCAGCACGTCGGTCGCAATCTCGGCCGCCATCTCGCGTCCTGCGGCATCGGCAAGCCGCCGCGTCTCGGCGACGTCGGTGCCGAGGATGTAGCCGACTTCCTCTTCCGAGAATCCTTCGAGCGAGAGCAGCAGGAATGCCTGCCGCGGCAGCGGCGTGATGTTCGACAGCCGCCGCTCCGGCGGCATCGGCAAGGTCGTCACCTCGGCATCGTCGTTGACGGAGACCGAATTCCATATCTGGGTGAACAGCCGGAACAGGCCGGCGCGCGGACCGTGGCTCTCGTCGAGCACGGACGGATCTCCGAGCATCGCTTCCAACATGGCTGCGACATAGGCGTCACCGGAGGCCTGGCTGCCCGTCAGGGCGCGCGCGTACCGGCGCAACAACGGCAAGTGTTCAGCAACAAGCTGCGAACGGGACATCCCCACTCCATTCTTCTTCGGGCCGACCTTGACGAACCACGCAACAAGCGGGGAGGCCCGGGTTCCCCTGCTGGGCTGTCTACGCCTCACGCCAAGAAAAGTTCCGCTTATCTGGGAACTTTTTGTCGAACCTGGAATTGTGCCTATTCAGGGAACGGCTCCCGGTTGAGAGAACTTCTCGATTTTACAGTTACTTAACTCGGGGAAACGTGGAACAGGTCATGAAAGATCTCAAGTCTCAAGCCAGCAAAAGCACGACCCCCGGCAAGGGAGGCCTCACTCCGGAGATTCAGTCCCGGATCGGCCACCAGCTGCGCGCCATGTACGACGACGTGGTGCGGCAGGGGGTTCCGGACCGGTTCGCGGAACTGATCAAGAAGCTTGATGCGCCGGGAGGCGCACCCCAAGTGGAACCTGACAGGGGCTCCAACGACAACAATGGGAGGGATTAATGCCTCTCACGGACTCCCTTCGTGACGACATCCTCGCGGCCGTGCCAAGTCTGCGCGCGTTCGCGATCTCGCTGAGCGGCAATGCCGACCGCGCCGACGATCTGGTGCAGGAAACGCTTCTGCGTGCGCTCGCCAACATCGACTCGTTCCAGCCCGGCTCAAACCTGCCGGCATGGCTGTTCACGATCCTGCGCAACCTGTTCCGGTCCGACTATCGCAAGCGGCGGCGGGAGGTGGAGGATGCCGAGGGCAACTATGCCAAGACGCTGAAGACGCAGCCGTCGCAGAACGCGCATCTCGAGTTCGAGGAGTTCCGCGGCGCGCTCGAGAAGCTTCCGCAGGACCAGCGCGAGGCCTTGATCCTGGTCGGCGCCTCCGGCTTCTCCTATGAGGACGCAGCCTCGATCTGCGGCTGTGCAGTCGGTACGATCAAAAGCCGCGTCAATCGCGCGCGCTCGAAGCTCGCTGCGCTGCTTTATGTCGATGGCGCCGAGGACTTCGGGCCCGACGAGACCGTGCGCGCCGTGATCGGCGGCAGCGGCGGATAACGGCCGCGTCAACCGGACCGCGACGAATGTGAAGGCGGCCGTTTCTGCGGCCGCCTTTGCGCGTGCGTGAAAGCCGGATGGCGCGCGCGAGACGGGATCATTCGTCCGCAAACGTGGCGGTGTCGGCGACGCTCGCGCGCGAGGTGCGGTAGCTGTTGACCTTGTCGGCGTCGTCGGCATAGCCGAACGAGATGCCGCAGACGACGCGGCGGTCGTCGGGCAGATTGAAGTGGCGGCGGATCAGCCCGGAATGGCGCGCGAGCGCCGCCTGCGGAATGGTGCCGAGCCCGAGCGCCTGCGCGGCCAGCATGAAATTCGAGACATAGGCGCCGCAATCGATCGCACCGTAGATGCCGAGCGGCTCGTTGGTGTGAATGATCGCAACATGCGGCGCGCCGAAGAAATTGTAGTTCTCCAGCGCCTGTTTTGCGTAGGCGCCTCTGTCGCCGCGCGCGATGCCGAGCGTGTTGTAGAGCTGAAAACCGCTCTCGCGGCGGCGCTCGAGATAGACACCGACATATTCGCGAGGTGGCGTGAAGTCGTAATCGTCACCCAATCCGCCTGATGCTTCCTGGTAGATCGCCTGGCGGAAGCGCTCCTTGGCCGCGCCACTGGCGATGATGACCTGCCAGGGCTGGCTGTTGCACCAGGACGCGGTGCGCTGCGCGGTGGCGAGCACATGCTCGATGGTCGCGCGGTCGACCTCCTTGGCCAAGAAGGCGCGGACGGAGTAGCGCTCGTTGAGGAGCTCTTCGAGCACGCCGATGCGGTCTTGGGTCTGGCTCACTTTTGCATCCATGAATTAGCTCGCGCTCCTCGTAGGGTGGGCAAAGGCGCGATAGCGCCGTGCCCACCGACAGACTTGCCCCGGCGCATCTGCATATGGTGGGCACGCTTCGCTTTGCCCACCCTACGCGATACAGCGAGAGGCTGGATCACCGACCCTTGGTCGGGATCTTGTTATACGGCACGTCCTTGTCGACGCGAATGTCGCCCGGCAATCCCAGCACGCGCTCGGCAATGATGTTGCGCAAGATCTCGTCGGTGCCGCCGGCGATGCGCATCGAGGGTGAGGACAGCAGCATCTGCTGGAACTGGCCCTGCACCGTCTCCTCGTCGGCGCCGGTGAGAACACCAGCCGCGCCCTGAAGATCCATGGCGTAGGTCGCGATGTCCTGGAGCATCATGCCCGAGACGAGCTTGCCGATCGAATTCTCCGGCCCCGGGCGATCGCCCTTCGAGAGCGCCGAGATCGCGCGGTAGCTGGTGTATTTCAGCCCGCTCGACTTCACCGCCCAGCTCGCGAGTTTCGAGCGCACGGCGGGATCGTCGATGGCGAGCCCGTCCTCCAGCATCAGATTGGAGCAGAACTCGAACATTTCAGGGACGCCGGTCGCAAGCCGCGAGCCGATCGACATCCGCTCGTTCATCAGCGTCGTCAGCGACACGCTCCAGCCCTCGCCGACGGCGCCGAGGCGCTGGCTGTCGGGGATCACCACATCGGTGAAATAGACCTCGTTGAACTCCTGCATGCCGTTGGCCTGCTTGATCGGCCGCACTTCGACGCCCGGGCTCTTCATGTCCAGGAAGAACATGGTGAGACCCTTGTGCTTGGGCACATTCGGATCGGTCCGCGCGATCAAAAGACCGAAGTCGGAATAATGCGCGCCCGAGGTCCAGATCTTCTGGCCATTGACGACCCAATTGTCGCCCTTCTTCTCCGCGCGCGTGCGCAGGCCCGCGACGTCGGAGCCGGCGGACGGCTCGGAGAACAGCTGGCACCAGATCTCCTCGCCGGAGGCGAGCTTCGGCAGATGGCGGCGCTTGGCGTCCTCGCTGCCAAAAGCCATCACGGTCGGGCCGCACATGCCCTCGCCGATCTGGAACGGCTGCGTCAGCTTGCCGTAGACGCCTTCTTCCTGCTGCCAGATCACCTTCTCGATCGGCGTGGCGTCACGGCCGCCATATTCCTTCGGCCAATGCAGGCAGGCCCAATTGCCCTCGAACTTCTTCTTCTGCCAGGCCTTGCCGACATCGACGATGTCATGATTGGCCAGCCGGATGCGGCCGAGCGAGGATTTTGACAGCTCGGCATGCAACTCCCTAGGCGCATTGGCCTCGACCCATTTGCGCGCAGTCTCGCGGAAAGCGGCTTCCTGCGGGGTGTCGTCGAAATTCATGGCGAACCTCTCAATTCTTGCTCGGTGCGTAGGGTGGGCAAAGCGAAGCGTGCCCACCACCTTCCCTCGTTCTCGACAAAGAATTGGTGAGCACGGCGCGACGCGCCTTTGCCCACCCTACGATTCTAACCTCTTCCCTTCGTCGGGATCTTGTTGAACGGCACGTCCTTGTCGACCCGGATATCGCCGGGCAGGCCTAGCACCCGCTCGGCGATGATGTTGCGCATGATCTCGTCGGTGCCGCCTTCGACGCGCGTGCCGGGCGCGCGTAACAGCATCGCCTGGAAACGGCCGGCGAGTTCGGCATCCTCGCCGCTGATCACGCCGCTCGCGCCCTGCAGGTCCAGCGCGTAGGTCGCGACGTCCTGGATCATCGAGCCCGCCACCAGCTTGCCGATGGAATTCTCCGGACCCGGGCGCTCGCCCTTCGACAGCGCCGAGATCGCGCGCATGCTGGTGTACTTCAGCCCGCTCGCCTTCGCCGCCCAGTTCGCAAGCTTCGAACGCACCGCGCGATCCTCGATCGCCGGGCCATCGTCGAGCATCAGGCTGGAGCAATACTCGAACAGCTCCGGGAAACCGGTCGAGACGGCCGCGCCGATCGCGCTGCGCTCGTTCATCAGCGTGGTCAGCGAGACGTTCCAGCCGTCACCGACCTCGCCGAGGCGCTGATGGTCGGGAATGCGGACATTGGTGAAATAGACCTCGTTGAAGTCGGAGGCGCCGCTCGCCTGCTTGATCGGCCGCACCTCGACGCCCGGGCTCTTCATGTCCAGGAAGAACATGGTCAGACCCTTGTGCTTGGGCACGGTCGGATCGGTGCGCGTGAGCAGGATGCCGTAGTCGGAATAATGCGCCCCCGACGTCCAGATCTTCTGGCCGTTGATCACCCAGTCGTCGCCATCCTTTTCCGCGCGCGTGCGCAGCCCAGCGACGTCGGAGCCGCCGGCCGGCTCGGAGAACAGCTGGCACCAGACTTTTTCGCCGGAGGCGAGCGGCGGGAGGTAGGTGCGCTTATGCTCCTCGCGCGCGAACGCCATCATGGTCGGCCCGCACATGCCGTGGCCGATGATGAACATGCGGGACAGCTGGCCGAACGGCCCCTCTTCCTGCTGCCAGATCACGCGCTCGATCGGCGACGAGCCGCGCCCGCCATACTCCTTCGGCCAGTGCAGGCAGGCCCAGCCGGCATCGGCCTTCTTCTTCTGCCAGGCCTTGGCGACCTCGAGAATATTGGCGTTCTTGAGCTGGGTGCGGCCGAGCGAGGATTTGCGCAGATCCTCCTCGTATTGCCTGGGCGCGTTCGCGCCGATCCAGGCGCGGGCGGTGGCGCGGAATTCGGCTTCCTGCGGGGTGTCGTCGAAATTCATGGTCTGTCATCCTTCGCCGGCGTCGTAGGATGGGTAGAGCGAAGCGAAACCCATCTGTCAGACCACCCGCGTCATGATGGGTTTCGCTACGCTCTACCCATCCTACAAATCACCTGTCGTTACGCCGCGTTCTTCTTCCGCATGCGGTCGATCAACTGGTCTTCCCAATAGGACAGGCTGCCGAGCCCCAGCGCCATGGCGTTGGCGCGGCGGTAGTACATGTGGCAGTCGAACTCCCAGGTGAAGCCCATGCCGCCGTGAACCTGGATGTTGTTCTTGGCGCAGTGCTGGAACGCCTGCGTCGCGCTGATGCGTGCGGCGGCTGCCGCTTCCGGCAGCTCAGCCGCGTTAGTCGAGAGCGCCCAGGCGCCGTAATAGCTGTTGGAGCGCGCCAGCGTCGCCGAGACATACATGTCGGCCAGCATATGCTTGACCGCCTGGAACGAGCCGATCTGGCGGCCGAAGGCGATGCGGTCGAGGGCGTAGTCGCGGCCCATTTCGAGCGCGCGGTCGGAGCCGCCGACCTGCTCGAATGCGCACAGCACCGCCGCGCGATCGAGCACCTGGGTCAAAATGCTCCAGCCTTCACCCGCAGCTCCCAGCGGCTCGGCCTTGCAATCCTTAAACGTGATCTCGGCCTGTCCGCGGGTCGGATCGAGATTGGTGAGGCTCTTCACCTCGACGCCACCGGCCTTGAGGTCGACGAGGAACAGCGAGATGTCGCCGTCGCGACCGCTCGATCCGGTGCGCGCGGCGACGACAGCGAAGTCGGCGATCGCACCATCCGCGACCGGCCTCTTGACGCCGTTGAGCACGCCATTCGCAGCGGTGAGCTTGACGTTCTTCGGCGACGGATTGCCCTTGCCCTCGAACAGCGCCAGCGTGCCGATCGCCTCGCCCGAGGCAATCGCCGGCAGCCACTTCTTCTTCTGGGCATCACTGCCCGCGATCAGCAGCGCTTCGGCGGCAAGATACACCGTCGAGGAGAACGGCACCGGCGCATTCGCCCGGCCTATCTCTTCCGCGATCACGCAGAGCTCGAGATGGCCCGCGCCCGCACCGCCATATTCTTCCGGGATTGCGACGCCGAGAAAACCCATCTCGGCGAGCCCCTTCCACAGCTCCTTGTCGTAAGGAACCTTGCCGTCGAGCACGACGCGCACCGCCTTGGGCGAGCATTTTTCGGTGAGGAATTTGCGCGCCTGGTCGCGGAGCTGTTTCTGGTCGTCGGAGAAATCGAAGTTCATGGCGGACTACCTCTGCTTATTCGTTGTCATTTATCTGCGCCGTCATTCCGGGGCGCGCGGAGCGCGAGCCCGGAATCCATATCCACCAGCCGGGGTTATGGATTCCGGGCCTGGCCCTTCGGGCCATCCCGGAATGACGAGTTGAGAGAGTTGCGCATTCATCGCAGCACGATCACGTCCTGATCCGGCTTGTCCGCATAGAGCCGCTTCACCAGCGCGGCACGGCGCTCCAGGCCGGCACGCTGGTTGATGTAGCCCTTGTCGGTGAGCTCGTTGCCGTCGATCGAGGGCGGCTCGACCATCAGCATCGCGCGCGCGATAGCGCGGCTGCTAGCGCCGCCACATTCCGTGTTGTGTGCTTCGAGGCCACGTCTGAAGCAGGCGATCACCTCGGGATGTTTTACAGCATCCTCGAAGCTCAAATCGGCATTGCCGACGAGCTGGCGACAGGCGTGCAGATTGGGCCACGCCAGCAGACCGATCGAGCATTGATCCTGCCCGGCAACTAGCGCGTCATGCACCACAGGCGTCGCCGCCGCAATCGCATCGGTGCGCAGCGAACCGACATGCACGAAGGTCCCGGTGGTGAGCTTGAAGTCCTCCACGACGCGGCCGGCGAAGATGATGCCCTTCACCGGATCGGCATCGTCAACAAAAATGCCGGCATCGCCGATGCAGTAAAAGCCTTCCTCGTCGAACATCTTCTTCGTCAGGTCGGGCTGACCAAAGTAGCCGGGCGTGACGTTGACGCCGCGCAGGCGCAATTCGAATTTCGAGCCGCACGGCACCATCTTCAATTCGACGCCGGGGAACGGCAGGCCGATCAGGCCGACGCGCTCGGTGTCCCAATAGGTGCCGGTCGAGGTCGGCGCCGTCTCGGTCGAGCCCCAGCCGGCGTAGAACACGATGCGCTCGCCGGTCGTCTTCACGGCGAGGGCCTGCATGCGCTCATAGAGATCGTCAGGCAGCCGCGCGCCGCCATAGGCCATGATCGACAGGTTCTTGAAAAACGAGCGGCACAGCGCATCGTCCTTCTCCATGGCCGCCGCGAGTGCGGCATAGCCCGCCGGCACGTTGGCATAATAGGTCGGCGAGATCTCGCGCAGATTGCGCAGCGTCTCCTCGAACTGGCCCGGCATCGGCCGGCCGTCATCGATATAGAGGGTGCCGCCGTCAACCAGGACCGGATGAAACGCCGCATTGCCGCCCATGGTGTGGTTCCATGGCATCCAGTCCAGCATGGTCGAGATCGGACCGCCGGGATCGCGCGGTCGCACCTGCATCATCATCGCCGCATTGGCGCACATCATCTCTTGCGTATTGATGACCGCCTTGGGCATGCCGGTCGAGCCGGAGGTGAACAACAGCTTGCCCACGGTCTGCGGCGTGATCTTCGCGATCGATGCTTCGACATCGGCGGTCACGGACGTTGCCGCGAGCTCGGCAAAGCTGACGCTCTTGATGCCGTCGCAGGGACGCACGACGTGAACGACGGTGACGCCGGTGAGGTCGAGCGCGTTCAGCGCCTTCTCGAAGGTCGGACCGTCCTGCACCATCACCACGGCCGGCTTGATCAGGTCGAACAGATATTTCAGCTTGACGTGATCATGGCTCATCAAGGAGTAGGCCGGCGACACCGGGGCCGCCGGCGAGCGCGCCTGCATCGCGGCCTGCGTCATCAGCGCGTGCTCGATCGAATTGCCGGAGAGGATCGTGACCGGGCGTCCCTCGAGCTTGAGATTGAGCAGCGCCTGCGTCAGCGCATCCACGGTGCGCTTGGCCTCGCCGTAGGAGACCTTGCGCCATTCGCGGTTCGCTCCGCCGCGCTGCGCGAGCCAGATGCGCTCGGGCGCTTGCCTCGCCCATTTCGCCAGCGAGGCCGGAAGATGGGTCTCGTAGGCTTGCAGCGGAATGCGCGACTTCAGCACCACCGTGCCGTCGTCGCGGCGCTCGACGTTGATATCGCGCGCGAGCCACTCGACCTTGCGAAAGGCGGGCTTCGTCATTACGGCCGCCGCACTTCCACTCATTTTGCGTCTCCCGGAATTATCGTCCTTTGCGGATCGTTCTCGTTTCAGCGCTTGATATAGACAGGCTTTCGCTTCTCAAGGAAGGCCCTGATGCCTTCCGAAAATTCCTCGGAGCGGCTGCACAGGACCTGGTTGCGGTCCTCTATCGCGATAACGGTTTCCAGCGATCCCGCATCGACGCTCATGTTGAGACATTCTTTTGACAGGCGCAGCCCCACGGGCGAGGCCGTCATCATCGCATCGACGTAGGGCGCAGCAGCAGCATCGAGCTTATCTTCATCGACGACCTCGGACACGAGCCCAACCGCGAGCGCACGCTCGGCGCCGATGAAGCGTCCGGTCAGGATCAGCTCGGATGCGACTGAGACGCCGACGAGCCGCGGCAGAAAGTAGCTGGTGCCGATGTCGCAGCCGCCAAGGCCGAGCTTGATGAAGGCACAGTTCATGCGCGCCGACTTGGTCGCGATGCGGATATCGGAGGCCAGCGCCAGCGCAAACCCGCCACCGGCCGCCGCGCCCTGCACCAGAGCGATGATCGGCTGCGGACAACGCCGCATCAGCATCACGATGTCGGCGATGCGGCGCTGCGAGTCGAGCGACTCGGTGACGCCGGGTAGTTCCTGCTGCCCGGCGCGGCGGGCCATCGCGGCCTTGAGGTCGAGGCCGGCGCAAAAATTCTTGCCGGCACCGCGCAGCACGACGACGCGGGTGTCGCGGTTGCGCTGGAGGCCCTGGAAATAGACGTTGAGCGCATCGATCAGCGCGGGATCGAGGGCATTGAGGCTTTCAGGGCGATTGAGCGTCACCGTATCGACGCCATCGTTGTGCTCGATCAGCAGCGGTTGGGACATGGGGCGCTCCTGCATCCGCTCTTTGATTGGCGGTTATTGCGCCCTCTCCCCTTGTGGGAGAGGGCATGTACGTCGCTGACCAAGAACTCGCTTGGGTGAGGGGTCTGTCTCCGCGGATAGAGACCCCTCATCCGGCGCCATAGCCGATGCGAAGCATCGGCGTCCTTTTAAGGACGGCGGCCAAAGGCCGCCTATGCCACCTTCTCCCACAGGGGGAGAAGGAAGAGCGCATCTACTACCGCGGAGCCATGCGGATGGCGCCGTCGAGACGGATGGTCTCGCCGTTGAGCATCGCGTTCTCGACGATGTGCACCGCGAGCGAGCCGTATTCCTTGGCATCGCCGAGGCGCGAGGGATGCGGCACCTGGGCGCCAAGGCTCTTGCGCGCTTCCTCGTTCAGACCCATCAGCAACGGCGTGAAGAACAGGCCGGGCGCGATGGTGTTGACGCGGATCTTCTGGCTGGCGAGGTCGCGCGCGGCCGGCAGTGTCAGGCCGACAACGCCGCCCTTCGAGGCCGAATAGGCGATCTGGCCGATCTGGCCTTCGTAGGCAGCAACCGAAGCCGTGTTGATGATGACGCCGCGCTCTTCTCCGACGGGCTCGATCGTGACTAGGCGCTCG
Organism: Bradyrhizobium barranii subsp. barranii; assembly: GCF_017565645.3. Lineage (NCBI taxonomy): Bacteria > Pseudomonadati > Pseudomonadota > Alphaproteobacteria > Hyphomicrobiales > Nitrobacteraceae > Bradyrhizobium > Bradyrhizobium barranii. The sequence continues at coordinate 1,464,373 of NZ_CP086136.1, read as the reverse complement.
GCGAACAGACGCAGGCAGTTGAAGGTGCCGATCAGATTGACGTTGATGATGCGCGCAAACTTTTCGAGCGGATAGATGCCGTCGCGGCCGACGATGCGCTGAGAGCCGCCGATGCCGGCGCAGTTCATCAGCACGCGCGCGACGCCGTGCGCGGCTTCCGCCTTCGCGATTGCTGCCTTGATCTGCTCCTCGCTGGTGACGTCGGCATGAAGCGCGACGCCCTTCACTTCGGCAGCGACCTTCTCTGCATTGTCCTTGTTCTGATCGATCACACCAATCTTGGCGCCCTTGGCGGCCATGGCGCGCGCGGTCGCTTCACCAAGACCCGAACCACCACCGGTGATGAGAACGGCTACGTCTTTCAATTCCATGACAGGCTACCTTTCCTTGGGCGTTTCTTCTCTAGACTTGTACGTCTCGGCCGGATTATCCGGCCGCGGCAGCTTCCTCGGCTTGCGTGAGGATGCCACCGCAGATCAGCGTTTCCATGTGCTTGATGTATTGCCGGCAGACGTCATCGGTGACCGGACCGACGCCGGTCGCGCGAGACATCGCGTGCCGGCCAAAGAACAGGTGATCGCAGGCGCCGATCAGGCTGGTGTAGAACAGCACCGGATCGGTGGCGCGGAACTCGCCGCGGCTGACGCCCTCAGTGAGCAGGCGCCGGTGGAAGTCCAGCAGCGGCGCGACGAAGAATTTTGAGACTTCGTCGGCAGAGCCGGCATTGGTCTCATGCAGCAGATAATGAATCAGCCGGTTCATGTAGGGGAACCGGTAATAGGCGCGGATGATGCCGGCGATATGCAGCTTCAGCTTCGCCGTCGATGTGATCGGTTGCGCCAGCAGATATTCCAGATTGGACATCTCGGTCGCGGCATCGCGCGCGAGCAGCGCCAGCAAGAGGCCGTCCTTGTTGCCGAAATGATATTTGACCAGCGCGGCATTGGCGCCCGACTTCTGGGCGATGTCGGACAGCGAGATCTCGATCGACGAGCGTTCGATCATCAGGTCGCTCGCGGCCACGAGCAATTTCTCTGCCGTGGAATTCTTTCCGCTCGGGAGCCTGTTCGGTACGCTGGTAGTCACGGAATTCCCTGTTCTCGCCGCTTGAAGCGGCCGCAGATAAGCCGAAGCAGCGCCTCATCACAAGAGTTAATTGATCGATTGACTAAACGATATCGCGCCCATTAAATCCGCGCCGACAATCCAACTCGATAGAGAACAATCCAGGGAGAGACCGACATGGCCGAGGCTTACATCGTCGCCGCTGCGCGTACCGCGGGCGGGCGCAAGGGGGGCCGCCTCGCCGGCTGGCATCCGGCCGATCTCGCTGCGAAGGTGCTGGACGAGCTGGTCGATCGCACCAAGGTCGATCCCGCCCTGGTCGAGGACGTGATCATGGGTTGCGTGATGCAGGTCGGTGAGCAGTCCAACAACGTCGCGCGCAACGCGATCATGGCCTCAAAGCTGCCGGAGAGCGTTCCGGGCACCTCGATCGATCGGCAGTGCGGCTCCTCGCAGCAGGCGCTGCACTTCGCAGCGCAGGCCGTGATGTCCGGCACGATGGATGTGGTGATCGCCGCCGGCGTGGAATCGATGACGCGCGTGCCGATGGGCCTGTCCTCGCAGCTCCCGGCCAAGAACGGCTTTGGCAATTACAAGAGCCCGGGCATCGAGCACAAATATCCGAACATCGTGTTCAGCCAGTTCACCGGCGCGGAGATGATGGCCGAGAAGTACGGCCTGTCGAAGAATGATCTCGACGAATACTCCTACAACAGCCATCAGCGCGCGATCGCAGCGACGCAAGCCGGCCACTTCAAGAAGGAGATCGTGCCGCTCGAGATCACCCGCGCCGACGGCAGCAAGGACACCCATCACATCGACGAAGGCATCCGCTTCGACGCCACGCTCGACGGCATCAAGGGCGTCAAGCTGATTGCCGAGAACGGCAAGCTGACGGCGGCGAGCGCCAGCCAGATCTGCGACGGCGCCTCCGGTGTCATGGTGGTGAACGAGCGCGGCCTCAAGCAGCTCGGACTCACACCGCTGGCGCGCATCCATCACATGACCATGACCGGCGGCGATCCCGTCATCATGCTCGATGCTCCGCTGCACGCCACCAAGCGCGCGCTGGAGAAGGCCGGCATGACGATCGACGACATCGACCTGTTCGAGGTCAACGAGGCCTTCGCCTCGGTGCCGACCGGCTGGCTCAAGACCACCGGCGCCGATCCAGCCCGCCTCAACGTCAATGGCGGCGCCATCGCGCTCGGTCATCCGCTCGGCGGCTCCGGCACCAAGTTGATGACCACACTGGTCCACGCCCTGCACCAGCGCGGCAAGCGCTATGGCCTGCAGACTATGTGCGAAGGCGGCGGCATGGCGAATGTAACGATCGTGGAGCGGCTGTAAGCTGCTGCTGCCACACTAACGGTGTCGTCCCGGCGAAAGCCGGGACGCATACCGCGAAATCTATCGATTGTGGTTGGTCGCAGTACCGAACGACAATCCTCTGCCAAACGACGCCCTGTGGTTATGGGTCCCGGCTTTCGCCGGGACGACATCTCGTGTGCCTTGGGACCTACGCTTATGACCCATCCGTCCGTCTACGCCAAAACCACGCCCGACAAGATCGCCTACCAGATGGCCGGGACCGGCAAGGCGATCACCTATCGCGAGCTCGACGAGCTCTCGAACCAGGGCGCAAACCTGTTCCGCTCGCTCGGCCTGAAGGCCGGCGACCACATCGCGCTCTTGATGGAAAACCGTCTCGCGTTCATGGAGATCTGCTGGGCCGCGCAACGCAGCGGGCTCTATTACACCGCCATCAGCCGCTATCTGAAGCAGGACGAGATCGACTACATCATCGGCGATTGCGGCGCCAAGGTCGTGATCACCACGCCGAAATGCGCCGACCAGATCAGGGCCCTGATCAAGGGGACCGCAGGCGAGCCGATCTTCTACATGGTCGACGAACCCCAGCCCGGCTTCCGCTCCTACGACAAGGAAGCGTCGGCACAGCCGACAACGCCGATTGCGGACGAGGTCGCCGGCTACGACATGCTGTATTCGTCCGGCACCACCGGCCGACCGAAGGGCATCAAGAGGGCCTTCGAAGGCAACAAGATCGACGTGCCGAACGCCTTCCTGCGCGTCCTCTGCGCCGACATGTGCGGCATGAATGCGGAGAGCACCTATCTCTCGCCGGCGCCGCTCTATCACGCGGCCCCGCTGCGCTTCAACATGATGGCGATCGTGCTCGGCGGCACCTCCATCATCATGGAACACTTTGACGCCGAGGATTTCCTCAAGCTGGTCGAGAAGTACAAGGTCACGCAGTCGCAACTCGTGCCGACCATGTTCGTGCGCATGCTGAAGCTGCCGGATGACGTCCGCACCAAGTACAATGTCTCTACGCTCAAGGGCGCGATCCACGCCGCTGCCCCCTGCCCCGTGGACGTCAAGGCAAAGATGATCGAATGGTGGGGGCCGATCCTGATCGAGTATTACGCCGGCTCGGAAGGCAACGGCGTCACCGTCTGCAATTCGCAGCAATGGCTGGAGCATCGCGGCAGCGTCGGCCGCGCCGTGGTCGGCAAGATCAAGATCCTGGACGAGAACGACGAGGAGCAGCCGGTGGGCGAGATCGGCACGGTCTATTTCGCCGATGCGCCTGTTTTCACCTATCACAACGATCCCGAGAAGACGAAGAAGGCCTACAACGCCAAGGGATGGTCGACGCTCGGCGACGTCGGCTACCTCGACAAGGACGGTTTTCTGTTCCTCACCGACCGCAAGTCCTACATGATCATCTCCGGCGGGGTGAACATCTACCCGCAGGAGACCGAGGACGTGCTCATCACTCACCCTGATATCGCCGACGTCGCCGTGTTCGGCGTGCCGAACGAGGAGATGGGCGAAGAGGTGAAGGCGGTGGTGCAGCCGCACGACATGAGCCGCGCCGGCAAGGCGCTCGAAGCCGACCTGATCGCCTACTGCAAGACGCGTCTCTCGGCGATCAAATGCCCGCGCTCGATCGATTTCGAAGCCGAGCTGCCGCGCACGCCGACGGGCAAGCTGGTGAAGCGGCATTTGCGCGACCGGTACTGGCCGAAGACGGCGGCGAAGATCTAAGGGCGATTCGTAGGGTGGATTAGCGAAGCGTAATCCACCTCTTCTCGCGCCGGACCAAAAGTGGTGGTTTACGCCTTCGGCTAATCCACCCTACGCTTCCCGCACTAGCCCTCTCAATCAAACAAACTCGGCGTGTGGTTCACCAGCGCGCCTTCGATCTCCAGCATCTTCAGCTTCGTCACCACGCCGCCATTGGCCGAGAAGCCGCCGGGCTTGTTGCCGGCAGCCAGCACGCGATGGCAGGGCACGACGATCGGGCACGGGTTGCGGCCGAGCGCCTGACCGACATCGCGCGACAGCTGGACGCCGCCGAGCTGCTTGGCGATATCGCCATAGGTGATGGTCTTGCCGGGCGGGATAGCACGGGCGATCTCGTAGACGCCGCGGTTGAAGTCGGGCACGCCGTCGAGATCGAGCGGAATGTCGGTGAGATCATCCGGCTCGCCCGCGAGCAGTTTTGTGATGCGGTCGATCGCCTCTCGCACCTCGGCGGTCGGTTCGGCCTCGGTGGCGTCGGCATGGCGCTGGCTGATGCGGGTGCGGATCTTCTCCTCCCCGCCCATGGGCAGCTGCGTGCCGTTGATACCACGCGGGCCCCAGGCGATGGCACAGAGGCCGATCCTGGTGTCGAACAGGGCAAAATGCTGATCGGTCATGGCTTGGTTCCTGGCTTGCGTCCTTATCGCATGCCCCCATTGTGATCCATGCCCAAATCTAGGCTTGGAAATAGTTGCGATCCACCCGGTTTCCGGGAATCTTGCACAGGAGTTCCTGCCCCCTCCCGCGAGCCCCGAATGCAAAGCCTCCACGTCAACGGATACGACATGCCCTATCTCGACGTGGGCGAAGACAGGAGCCGGCCGCCGCTGGTCTGCGTGCATGGTTCGCTCAATGACTTCCGCGTCTGGGGCTGCTTGCTCGGACCGCTGACGCAGCGGCATCGGGTGATCGCCGTCAGCTTGCGGCACTTCTTCCCCGACCGCTGGGACGGCGTCGGCGACACCTATTCGATCGCCCAGCATGTCCAGGACGTCATCGCCTTCATCGAGAAGCTCGACCTCGGCCCGGTCGATCTGATGGGCCATTCCCGCGGCGGACACATCTGCTTCCGCGTAGCGCAGGCGCGCCCCGACCTGTTGCGGCGGCTGATCCTGGCCGAACCCGGCGGCGAGCTCGATGCGAGCCTCGATCCCGATTACGTCGGTGGCCCCTCGCCGCTGCTGGCGCGGTTCACCGCCTCGGCCGAGAAAATCGCGGCCGGCGATGTCGATGGCGGCCTCGCGGTCTTCGTGGACACGCTGGAGGGAGCCGGCACCTGGCCGCGGCTGCCGGCGATGGTGAAGCAGAATCTGCGCGACAACGCCTATACCCTGATCGGGCAGGTCCGCGACAACCGACCGCCCTTCTCGAAGGCGGATGCGGAATCGATCAGGATGCCGACGCTGTTCATCCTGGGTGCGCGGACCAAAGGCCTGCTGCCAAAGGTGCTGCATGCGCTGGCTGCGCACGTGCCCTATTCGAAGACGGCGATCATCCCGAACGCAACGCATCCGATGTTCGAGCAGGCGCCGCAAAAATACTCCGAACTGGTTCTGGATTTCCTGGCGAGCTGATCATGCAGAGCTTTCGCGTCAACGGTTACGACATGGCCTATCTCGAAGTCGGCGACGGCCCGCCGCTGGTCTGCGTGCATGGCACGTTGGGTGATTTCCGCACCTGGTATTCAGTGCTCGGCCCGCTGTCGAAGTCCCATCGCGTCATCTCGGTCAGCCTGCGGCACTTCTTCCCCGAGCATTGGGACGCCGTCGGCGACGACTACAAGATGGCGCAGCACGTCGCGGACACGATCGCCTTCATCGAGCAGGTCAAACCCGGGCCGGTCGACCTGATGGGCCATTCGCGCGGCGGCCATATCGCGTTTCGTGTCGCGCAAGCGCGGCCTGACCTGCTGCGCAAGCTGGTGCTGGCCGAGCCGGGCGGCGATCTCGACGCCAGCCTGCCGGTGCCCGAAGGCACGCCCGCGCACCCGCCGCTCGCTGCGAAGACGATAAGATCGGTCGAGATGATCCGCGCCGGCGACATCGACGGCGCACTGCAGAATTTCTACGAGGGCATCGAAGGCGACGGCTCGTGGCGGCGCGTGCCGGCGGCGGCCAAGCAACAGCTGCGCGACAACACGCTCACCTTCCTCGGCCAGATCAACGAGCAGCGCCGGCCCTACACGCTCGCTGATGCGCAGGCGATCAGGACGCCGACGCTGCTGATCGGCGGCGGCGCCACGACCGGCAGCCTGTCGGTGATGTGGCGCGTACTGGCCGAGCACATCGCGGGCAGCAGGACGGCCGTGATCCCGAATGCCGGCCACTGGATGTTCGAGCAGGCGCCGCTTGAGTTCGGCGAGGTCGTGAACAGGTTTCTGGCGGAGTAGCTTTCTTTTTTCCTTTCCCTCTCTTGTCCGCCGAAGCCTTCAGGCGAAGGCGGATGTGGGAGAAGGATCACATCTGCAAATGAGTCTGCGGAGAAATACCCCTCACCCAAGTGAGTTCGTGTCTCCCAGCGGCGCTGCCCTCTCCCGCAAGGGGAGAGGGCACAGAAACTCACACCTTCCAGACACCCACCGGCATCTTGATCGTCGCATTCAGCCGGTTCCAGACGTTGATGGTCGCGATCGAGAGGATCAGAGTTGCGAGCTCGCGCTCGTCAAAATGCTTGGCGGCCTCGTTCCAGATCGCATCCGGCACGGGGTCTTCGCGATCGGCGAGACGCGTGACGGCTTCGGTCAGCGCCAGCGCGGCGCGCTCGGCGTCGCTGAAATAGGGCGCATCGCGCCAGGCCGACACGGCAAACAGGCGCTCGTCGGTCTCGCCAGCTTTGCGGGCGATCTTGGGATGCATGTCGACGCAGACGCTGCAGCCATTGATCTGGCTGGCGCGCAGGTGCACCAGTTCGAGGAGTTTTTCCGGCAGGCCCTGCTTGGTCAAATTGCCAAGGGACTGAAGGACATTCATGGCCTCCGGCAGGACCATGACCGGGTGGTTCATGCGGGCGTGCATCATCTTGCGTCTCCGTTTGAAAATTTCGACGGTTCCGGTCACATCGGCCGGATTGGCTTCGTCATGGGGATGACGGATGACCACGAGGGAATGTGACCGATGAGCGAAGAAAATTTTCTCAGCCGCCAGTTCGAGGCCAGCAGGGACCATTTGCGTGCGGTCGCCTACCGGATGCTGGGTTCCAGCGCCGAGGTCGACGACGCCGTGCAGGAGGCCTGGCTGCGGGTCAGCCGCTACGACACGTCCGATGTCGCGAACCTGCGCGGCTGGCTGACCACCGTGGTCGCGCGCATCTGCCTCGACATGCTGCGCGCGCGCAAATCGCGCCGCGAGGACCCGATGGGCCCGCACGTGCCCGAGCCGGTCGACGAGACGCGGGAGCGCGAGGCGGAGATGGCCGATTCCGTCGGCGCGGCCCTTCTCGTCGTGCTCGAGACATTGCAGCCGGCGGAGCGGCTGGCCTTCGTGCTGCACGACATGTTCGCAGTCCCCTTCGAGGAGATCGCGCCGATCGTCGGACGCTCGGTCGACGCCTCACGGCAGCTTGCGAGCCGCGCACGTCGGCGCGTCCAGGGTGCGCCGGTGCCCGAGGCGGACATCTCGCACCAGCGCGCGATCGTCGATGCCTTCCTCAGGGCTTCGCGCGAGGGCAATTTCGAGGGCCTGCTGGCCGTGCTCGATCCCGACGTCGTGTTCCGCGCCGACGACGCCGCGATGCGGCTCGGCACGCTGCCGGAGATCCGCGGCGCGGATGCGGTCGCGCAGCTCTACAAGGGCCGTGCCCAGGCTGCGCGGACGGCGCTGGTCGATGGCGAGATCGGCGTCGCTGTCATCTTCGGCGGACGTCTGCGCATCGCGCTGCGCGTGACGTTCAACGGCGACCGGATCGCGGGGATCGAGGCGGTGGCCGACGCGGACCAGATCGCAACGATGGAGGTGGAGGTGCTGGAGCGCTAGCGGGACGTGGCATCGCGTCTTTCCGGATGCTAGGCTTTCCGCGCAATCGCGCGCGGTGACGGCGCTCAAGACGCGAAAGGACGATTTCCATGACAGCCCGCTTCATTCCCCTGCTCGTCTTGTCCCTGCTCGGCCTCGCCGCCGGCAGCACCATCGCGCTTGCGGCCGCCGACGAGAAGCTCAAGGCCGCGGCCGAGCAGGAGAAGGCGCCGCTGATCGAGACCCTGCACGACATGGTGATGATCGAGAGCGGCAGCAGCGATGCCGAGGGCCTGAAGAAGATGGCCGACTTCACCGAGGCGCGCCTGAAGGCGCTGGGCGCCACCATCGAGCGGCGCAAGACCACCGCGGGTACCGGCGCCGACATGGTGATCGCCACCTTCCAGGGCACCGGGTCGCGCAAGCTGATGCTGATCGCGCATATGGACACGGTCTATCAGCGCGGCATCCTCGCAAGCGAGCCGTACCGTATCGATGGCAACCGCATCTACGGCCCCGGCATCGCCGACGACAAGGGCGGCATCGCCGTGGTCCTGCATGCGCTCAAGATCCTGAAGGACGCCGGCTGGCAGGACTACGCCAAGCTTACCGTGGCCTTCAATCCGGATGAAGAGGTCGGCTCGATCGGGTCGGGCGAGATCATTGCAGAGCTCGCCGACCAGCACGACGTCGTGCTCTCCTGCGAACCCACGGTCGCCGCGCCGATCGCCAAGAATGACGGGCTGCTGCTGGGCGCGAGCGGCACTGCGACGGCGAAGATGGAGGTGAAGGGCCGCGCCTCGCATGCCGGCGCCGCGCCTGATCTCGGCCGCAACGCGCTGATCGAGCTCGCGCACCAATTGCAGCAGACGAAGGACGTGGCGAAGTCGATCCCGGGCACGCAGCTCAACTGGACCACGGCGCAGGCCGGCACGGTGCGCAACCAGATTCCGGAAAAGGCCGAGGCCGGCGCCGACATCCGCCTCACCATCCCCGATGGCATCGCCAAATTGCAGGCGGCGCTCGACGCGAAGGTGAAGGACAAGTTCGTGCCCGACACCGAGACCACGGTGACGATCACGGCGGGCCGCCCGCCCTTCGTCGCCAGCGATCGCGGCCGCGCGCTCGCGCAGGAGGGGCAGGCGATCTATGCCGAGATCGACCGCAAGCTCGACATCGCCGAGATGACCGGCGGCGCCACTGACGCCGGCTATGCCAACCGCAGCGGCAAGGCGGTCGTGGTCGAGAGCTTTGGCCTCGCCGGCTTCGGCTATCACGCCCGGGACGAATTCATCGACACCAACTCGATCGTGCCGCGGCTCTATCTGATGAGCCGGACGCTGATCGAGCAGGGCAAGAAGAAATAGGTTCTCGTGTCCCGGCTCAATCCCGGCGGGATGGGCCCCGGCTCTGCAGCGCACCGCTGAAGGAGCGCTGCGCTGCGTCCCGGGCACGAGGGTGTGGGCCATTTTGGCGGAAACAACCCCATGCACAGTAGACGGTCCTAGCGATATCAATGGCTTAGCGAGTCCAGAAACGGCAGCCTGAGGCCCGCCTTGACGCCCTCCCCCTCCTGCGATACCTTCGAATACGGAATTCCGTATTCCCTTTTATGTCTCGGAGCTGCCGGCGTGATCCCTCTCGACCCGCTCCCGAACCTGATCGACCAGGTCTATGCGCGGATCCTGGAGGCGATCTCCGACCGCACGCTTCAACCCGGCCAGCGCATCCGGCAGAACGAACTCGCCAACAAGCTCGGCGTGTCGCGCCAACCGGTGTCGCATGCGCTGCATCTGCTGCACCGGCAGGGTCTCGTCGCCGAGAGCGGCCGTCGCGGTTTTGAAGTCACCCAGCTCGACCCCTCGCGCATCCGCCAGCTCTACGAGGTGCGAGGCGCCATCGACGCGCTGGCCGCGCGGCTCGCCGCTCAGCGCGCCGCAAGCGACGCGGCGGGACGCGCGCGGTTGGACGCAGCCCTCGCCGCCGGACGCCGCATCGACCGCAAGACTTCGCTCGCCGAGCTGATCGTGCTCGACGTCGATTTTCACCGCGCGATCTATCAGCTCGCGGGCAATCCCGTGATCGAGGAGACGATCGCGCCGCAATGGCCGCATATGCGCCGCTCGATGGCGACGGTGCTCTCCGAGCTCGATTATCGCGGCAGCGCATGGGCCGAGCACGCGACGATTGCCGGACACATTCTCGCAGGCGATGCGAAAGCCGCCGAGCGCGCGGCGCTGGCCCATGCGCAGACGGCGGGGCGGATGACCGAGGAAAAATTGAGGGCGACGAACGAGGCGGCGGCGTAGCCATTTGCGCGCCCGCCGTCATGCCCGGGCTTGTCCCGGGCATCCACGTTCTTCTCGCGAACGTGGAGCAAAGACGTGGATGGCCGGGTCAAGCCCGGCCATGACGAGAGAAAACAAATAAACAAAATAGGAGGACGACCCATGAAACTGTCTCAGGAGCAATTGGAGTTCTTCCATCGCGAGGGCTGGCTGTTCCTCCCCGAATTGTTCAGCCAGGAGGAGGTCGACTTCCTCGCGCGCGAGGCGGTCGGCATCTATGACGCCAATCGGCCCGAGGTCTGGCGCGAGAAGAGCGGCGCGCCGCGCACGGCCTTTGCCGCGCATCTCTACAACGAGGCATTCCGCATCCTGGGCGCGCATCCGCGCATGATCGACCCGGTCGAGCAATTGTTCGGCGAGCCGGTCTACATGCACCAGTTCAAGATCAACGCGAAATCGGCCTTCACCGGCGACGTCTGGCAATGGCACCAGGATTACGGCACCTGGAAGCGCGACGACGGCATGCCGGAGCCGCGTGCGATGAACATCGCGATCTTCCTCGACGAGGTGATGCCGATCAACGGCCCCCTGATGCTGGTGCCGCGCAGCCAGAACGCCGGCGACCTCCAGGCCTCCCATGATCTCTCGACGACGTCCTACCCGCTGTGGACGCTGGACGAAGAGACCGTGACGCGGCTGGTCAAGCAGGGCGGCATCGTTGCGCCCACAGGCAAGCCGGGCGGCATGCTGATGTTCCACGGCAATCTCGTGCACGGCTCGGCCGGCAACATCACGCCCTACCCGCGCAAGATCGTGTACCTGACGCTGAACGCGGTCTCGAACTACATCCGCACACCGACGCGCCCTGAGTACATCGCGCATCGCGATTTTGCGCCGATCAAGACGGTGGACGATGATGCGCTGGTGCGGCTGGCACGGGCACCGCGGCAAGCTGCGGAGTAAGTTCTCACTGTCATTCCGGGGCGCGCCTTCTTGGGCGCGAGCCCGGAATCCATACTCCCGATCGTGGTTATGGATTCCGGGCTCGACGCTGCGCGTCGCCCCGGAATGACGAGATTTGATTGTTGCACTCAGGACATCCCCCATGAACCTCTTCCGCCTCCTCCAGGCCCGCGCGTCCGCCGGCAAGCCTGTCCGTGTCGCGCTGATCGGTGCCGGCAAGTTCGGCTCGATGTTTCTGGCGCAGGTGCCGCACACGCCGGGGTTGGAGGTGCCCATCATCGTCGATATCGATCGCGACCGTGCCCGTGAAGCGTGCCGCACGGTGGGCTGGAGCGCCGAGCGGATCGCGGCCACCGTCTTCACCGATGATGGCGCACGCGCCATTGCGGGCGGCGCGATGGATGTCGTCGTTGAAGCGACCGGCAATCCCGCCGTCGGCATCAGGCACGCGCGCGCTGCGATCGCGGCGGGCAAGCATATCGTGATGGTCAATGTCGAGGCCGACGTGCTGGCGGGCCCGCTGCTCGCCGAGGAAGCACGGAAGGCGGGCGTGGTCTATTCGCTCGCTTATGGCGACCAGCCGGCGCTGACGGCCGAGATGGTCGACTGGGCGCGCGCCACCGGTTTTCGCGTGGTCGCGGCCGGCAAGGGCACGAAGTATCTGCCGGCCTATCACGACGTGACGCCCGACGGCGTCTGGCAGCATTACGGCCTGACCGCGGGCGAAGCGCAGTCGGCCGGCATGAACCCACAGATGTTCAACTCCTTCCTCGACGGCACCAAATCGGCGATCGAGATGGCGGCTATCGCCAATGCCTGCGGGCTCGACGTGCCCGCGAGCGGCTTGCTGTTTCCGCCCTGTGGCGTCGACGATTTGCCGCATGTCATGCGCCCCAGCGACAAGGGCGGCGTGCTGGAACGGTCGGGCGTGGTGGAGGTGGTGTCGTCACTCGAGCGCGACGGCCGGCCGGTGTTTCGCGATTTGCGCTGGGGCGTCTATGTCGTGCTGGAGGCGCCGAACGACTATGCCGCTGATTGCTTCAGGCAATACGGCCTGAAGACCGACGGCAGCGGACGCTTTGCGGCGATGTACAAGCCGTACCATCTGATCGGGCTCGAGCTGAACATCTCGATCCTGTCGGCGGCGCTGCGGGGCGAGCCGACCGGCCAGCCCTATGGCTTCCGCGGCGACGTTGCCGCCGTGGCCAAGCGCAATCTGCGCGCCGGCGAGATGCTGGACGGCGAAGGCGGCTACACCGTGTGGGGCAAGCTGGTGCCGGCGGCCGCGAGCCTGAAGGCAGGCGCCCTACCGATCGGTCTCGCACATCGCCTGAAGCTGAAGCACGACGTCGCCCATGGCGAGATCGTGCGCTGGAGCGACGTCGAGTTCGACGCTAACAACGAGACGATCAAGACGCGAAAGGCAATGGAGACGGCATTCGCGAAATAGCGGCTAGAACTGCCCCGGTTGAGCGGGTGGACTGGGCCAATCCGATCGCAAATTGTTCGGATTATTCCTTGCGAACAAGTCCTGCCTTATAACGCCGCTCGGGCCCGCATCAATTGATGGTGGCAATCCGCGAACATCACGGGTTGGCGCGACTATGACGCCGGTCCGAACGCCACAATTGGCGGGATAGCCAACGTGTCGGCAGTAAGTTGCAGCACTCGCGCCTGCATTGCTTCCAATTGAGAAGCCAATAATTAGTGACGCTGACAAGGCAATTGATCGCTTCATTCTTGCCTCCTGTAGCTGATCCACGGGAGAGAATTATAGATGAAGTGTAGCTATGCCAAAGCGGTGAATGTTGAACCATGAGTTCGGCTTCTCGATCAAAAGCCGGCATCGGCCGCAGCCCGCGCCATGTCCAACCATATGCGGACTCATGATCGCAGCAGGTTGCGTCCTCTTCGACCACGATGGCCTTGGCTTCGGCCTCCTCGAAATTCTTGCGCTGGTCACAGCGATTGATAGCCCCGAGAAGCCAATGGCCGGGCCGAGCAGTGTCAGGATGGTCGCGAAGGATGACACCGGGATGCTCGTTCTGTTCGTGCTCGCCCAACGTGTCACGTCGATTTGATGTTTTGCGCGCAAAAAAAACGGGTACTGACACACGTGGCATCTTGCACCACGGTCCAACCGTAAGGAGCAATCCATGATAAATCTGAAAATTGTTGGTGCGGTCGTTGTTGTGGCATCTGCCCTGTCCAGCTCTGCTGTACAGGCGCAGTGGTACAACTCCAATCCGGACGCATGCCAAGCTGAATTCGCCAGCTGCACGGGTCTTGGAACGGGGACCACCCCCGACTATCGGGTTCGGCCATCAACTCGGCGAACGGCATATCGCCAGCCGGCAGCGGCGGACGCGACTGTCGGCAACTGGGGCAATTCCTACGCCATGTCGCCCGGCATGTCGTACGGCGAGATGGGCTGGAACGGCAGCTGGAGTACGTATGCTGCCCGCAACGGCATCGTCTGCCGGCCCGGCACCTATTTCAAGGGTAGCGACGGCCTCCAGCATCTCTGCCAGTAGGTCATCTGCTCTGACGTTAAACAGCTCAGGCGGCCCCAAAGGGGCCGCCTGTTTTGTGCTGGCTTGTGGCTCTCGCCGAGAATTAGCATCCAGATCGCGCGGTGGGTGCACGACTGGGTGTACGAACGACCCCGATCTCCGGATCGAGGTCGCGTACCGTCACCAGTGCTTCGAGCGGGCGGCGGGCCTTCGTAGTAACGATCTCTATGGAAGCAGCCGGCTATCTTTGGCTTGCTTGAACCACTTCCGGAACATGTCCTCGGTGTCCATCATCTCGGTGAAGCCGGCGCGGTTGATCTTCACGGTCGAGACGATCGAGGGCGGACCGGACTCGGTCTGGCCGTAGCGCATGCTGTAATCGGCGTATTGGAACGACAGGCCGACGAAGTCGGCGAGGTCCGGCGACACCAGGTCATGCTTGCGTCGCAACGCGTCCCAAGAAGAGACCCAATTGGGAAACTCCTTGGCGAGCGATAGCGGGATCGGCTTGCCGGGCTTCATCTCCAGCGCGTCGGCCGTAAACGGTACGAGAGGCCCACGGAGCCACGGACTTGGTGCGGACGGCCTACGCACCGCGCTTGAAGCGTATAGGCATCCAGAACTGCCGGAGGGCCTCGACGGTTGCTGGAATGTTGCGCCAGGCGTTTTGGATGATGGGCTGCGTTCCCAGCGTGCGCCGGGCCGGGGGTAGCAAGGGTCGACCGGCGTCGTCGATGCAATGGACCAAGATCGGCCGCAGCATAAGGTGTTCGGTTCCATTCGGGGGGAGAAGCCGCGACCAGACGAGAAGCCGAAGCTTCATGACGGCGTAGAAGCCCATGCACCAGGGCTGCGGGTCGACTTCGCCGTCCGGTGATCGCACGAACAGCGGCTCGAAGCTCTCCGGTCTCGTCGACAGCGTCTCGCTGATAGCGTTGTGGCGCATCAGCGTGGCGGCGATTGCCGAGAACTCCTCGGTGTCGTGATTGAAGGCGTCGGGATCTACGCCGAGGAGCGGGCACACCCATTCCTCGGACGCCATCGAGACCGGCCCGGCGACGACCGCGGCCACCGCGCCATCGAGCATGGAGAGCGACGTCGCCCGCGGATGCCGAAGCGTCGGCGACCTGGCGCGCTTGCTGATCCATTGCCCGAGCCGTTCGAACGACATGGCATAGTCCGCCATCGTCGTCTTGCGTGCTTTTCGCGTTCCCCGCCCTTGCTTCGGCTTCGTCATGCCACGGCCCGCTTTTCGGCTTCGCGTGCGGCCTTCCAGTTCCAGGCCAGAAGTTCGTGAAGCTGGTTGGTCTTCGTGGCGCCGCTCACCATGCGATCGAGAACGTCGACGAGATACGCCTCGGGGTCGAGGCCATTCAATTTCGCTGTGTTAAGAAGCGAAGCGAGTATCGCCCAGGTCTCGCCCCCGCCTTCGTCACCACTGAACAACGAGTTCTTTTTTCCGATCGCAATTGGCCTGATCGATCGTTCGACCGTGTTGGTGTCCGGCTCGAGCCGCCCGTCATCCAGGAACGTCGTCAGGCCCTGCCAGCGTTCGAGCATGTAGTCGATCGCCTTGATGAGCGTCGAGCGGCGGGAGATCCCGTCCTTCACCGCGATCAGACGGGCCCTCAACGCCTCCATCAGCGGCTTCGTCTCGGCCTGTCGCGTCGCGCGGCGTTCCCCAGCATCGAGACCGCGGATCCTCTCCTCGATCGCGTAGACGGCCGCAATGCGCTCGATGACCTCCGCGGCGAAGGGTGAGTTCGTCGTCTTGTGCACCCTCACGAAGTTGCGGCGCGCGTGAACGAGACAATACGCCAGCTGGATCTGGCCCGACATCATCGCATCGCCCGCCAGCGAGGCGTAGGCGGCATAGCCGTCGACTTGCAGCACGCCTTCGAAGCCGGCTAACTGCGCCACGATCTCCTTTTTGCCGCGACCACCTGCGAACACGTAGGCGACCGCCGGCGGCGCCGGCCCCTTCCACGCCCGATCGTCCGTCGCGTGCGCCCAGAACTGGCAGATCCTCGTGCGGCCGCGTCCCGGATCGAGCACTGGCATCGGCGTCTCGTCGCAGAACAGCCGCTCGAAGCCGTGCATAGTCTTCAGTTGCAGATCGTAGAGGCCCCTGACCAGCCACGCCGCGCTCCCCATCCAGCGCGCCAGCGTCTGACGGTCGACGACGACACCCTGACCCGCCAGGATCTGCGTCTGGCGATAGAGCGTCGATTGCCAGGCATATTTGGCCGCGGCGATATGCGCGATCAGCGCCGTCGTTGCCATGCCGCCCTCGACGAGCCGCGCCGGTGCCGGGGCCTGGACAATCGGGCCCTCACAGGAGCGGCAGGCGTATTTTGGACGGATCGTGCGGAGCACACGCAGCCACGCGGGAACCCGATCGAGCGCTTCGCTGCTCTCCTCGCCGATCCGATGCATCTGACCCGTGCAGCACGGGCACAGCGTGGACGCCGGCTCGATCACCCGCTCGACCCGAGGCAGATGCGCCGGCAGCGCGCCGATGTTGCGCTTCGCTTTGCGCCGCTCCGGCCGCGGCGCGTCCGGTTTGTCGTCATTGGCCGGGAGCTGTGAGCCGGCGGTCCGTTCCAGATCAAACGCGATCTGTTCGGCGCAGACGATCGCCGCGCGCTCCGATCGTGCGCCGAAGATCAGGCTCTTCAACGTGGCGATCTCTGCGCGCAGATCATCGTTCTCGCCTTCGAAAGCCAGCACCATCTCGGCAAGAGCCGCAGGGTCAGAGGGGAGATCTTCGGGGCGAAGCGCCATATCGCAGAGCTACACGAACGCACTCGCAATCGCCAGCAAAACAAGACGCTTCAGGCAACCTTCGTCGGCCGCTTCGTCACCTTCGGGACCACACGCGACCACTCCGCAAGACCTTCAATCAGCATCGCCAGTTGCGCCCCCGTCACCGGCATCGTACCCTCGCGAACAGGTGGCCAGGCAAAGCCCCCATTCTCCAGCCACTTCGTCGCTAGAACCATTCCCGAGCCGTCAAAAACCAGTAGCTTCAAACGATCCGATCGCTTCGATCGGAAGACATAAACGTCACCGCTGTAGGGCTTGCCGCCTAATCCCTCCGCTACCAGCGCGACAAGGCCATGAACGCCTTTACGAAAGTCAATCGGCTGCGTCGCGACGAACACACGGACCATTGGACCGAAAGAGATCATCGCGTCGATCTCACCGCCGCCAGCACGCGCTCCAGCGTCGCGGCGTCGACGCCGACGGGCACGCGCACCGTCGCGCCCGCGATCATCACCTCGATCCGCTCGGCCGGATCCGTCAGAACATGCGCCTTATCGATCGCGTTCGGCTGCGCCTCGACGGCGGCCTCGAGCCTGACTTGCACGAACTGCGGCGCTTCGCTCGACGCGAGCCGCGCCTGGCGCCGCCACACACTGAGCAGTCCCCGGTTCACCCCGTTGCGTCGAGCCACCTCGGAAATGCTCGTCTCCGGATCGGCACTCTCGGCCACGATCCGCGCCTTCTCCGCATCGCTCCAACTGCGCCGTCGCCTCTCCCCTGTGATCACCTCGATCCGCTGATAGGAGGCGGCATCATGCCCGTCTTGATGTCTGTCTTGATGCATGGAACGAGCGTCCCTCGCGTTGTCAAATCCACGCGCGAGTCTCGCTCATCCCGTCCACCTAAACGAGGTGGGGTCGTCGTACCGCTATCCGTCGGCCACCGCGGGCCAGATGTTTTCCCAGGTGAAGACATCGCCATTGGTGACGTTGAAGGCTTCGTTCTGTGCCGCCTTGGCCTCGCCCGACCAGGCGATCGCGCGCGCGAGGAGATCGACGTCGACGGCCTGCGCCACCCGCGCGGCGCCGCCGGGAAAATCGAGCGGCCTGCCCTGCTCGCGCAGCATCGCGGCATAGACGCCGAGCGGCGGGATCAGATCCATGGCGCCCCCCATGGCGAGGCCGACGATCAGAACGGGGCGCAAGATGCTCCAGTGCCAGGCTTTCCCGGCCTGGAGCTCGCGCAGGAAATTTTCCTGCGCCCAATAAAAGTTGGGCTGCTCGTACATCTCGGAGCGGCCTTCGCGCGCCGGCACCGTCAAGGGGCGGACGTGAACGCCATAGGCTTTGGTGCCTTGCAGCAAGGCGACATGCTTGAGGTCTGGCGCCATCGGCTCGAGCGCGGCCATCAAATTGCGCAACATCAGATCATTGGTCTTGATCTGCTGCGGATCGCGCCAACCATCGACGAGCTGTGGCGCCTCGTAGAGCGCGGCGTAGATCAAATGGGTGGCGCCCTGAAGCTCGGCCGCGGCACGGCGGCAATCGGCTTCGCTGGTAAGGTCGATCGGGACGTGGCGGGCGCCGTAGAGGTGGCGCGGCTTGCGTCGCGACAGCGCCACAACTTCTGAAGGCTCGGATGTGCCGAAGTGTCGCAACGCGGCGTTGCCGACGAGACCGGTTGCCCCAGCGACCACGACCTTTTTGCCCGTCATGCGCGAGCCTCCCTTGTTATTGCCTAATCGCGTAGCAGATCGCTGATGGTTCCGACTTGCGTCTGGCCCGCGTTCGCACTTGCGAGGAAGGCATCAGGCTTGATTATCGCAGGGCGTCCGGTCATCCTTGCTGACGGAACCGCAACGCTCGGCTTCCAGCAACAAGAGCCCATCAGGGCCATTCGGAAACGCTCAAACAAATCTCAACAAGAGAACGTCGATCCTCGACGAAGACAAGACGACAGCAAGATCGTTCCCTGGTCGATGCATCGACGCAATGGAAGGGATGCGCATGAAACGTCGTGATTTTCTGAAGGTGACAGGCGTCGGCCTGGCCGCGAGCACAGCAGTGGCTGCGCCCGCGATCGCGCAGTCGTCGCCCGAGGTCAGGTGGCGCTACGCCACGAGCTGGCCGAAAGCCCTCGATACGCTCTATGGCGGCTGCGAATATTTCTGCAAGCAGGTCGCCGACATTACCGACAACAAATTCCAGATCCAGCCTTTTGCGGCGGGCGAGATCGTCCCGGGCCTGCAGGTGCTCGACGCCGTGTCGAACGGCACGGTCGAGATCGGCAATACCGCGCTTTATTACTATTGGGGCAAGAACCCCGCATTCACGTTCGCAACCGCCCTCCCGTTCGGCTTGAACACGCGCCAGCAGATTTCCTGGCTGCTGTGGGGCGGCGGACAGGATCTCGTCAACGACCTCCTGAAAGAGCACAACGTCTACGGCATCCCGACCGGATCGACCGGCGCGCAGATGGGCGGCTGGTTCAGGAAGGAGATCAAGACGGTCGACGACCTCAAGGGCCTGAAGATGCGCATCGGCGGCTTCGCCGGCACGATCCTCGCCAAGCTCGGCTGCGTGCCGCAGCAACTCGCCGGCGGCGACATCTATCCGGCGCTGGAGAAGGGCACCATCGACGCGGCCGAGTGGGTCGGTCCCTATGACGACGAGAAGCTCGGCTTCGCCAAGGTCGCGAAGTACTACTACTATCCCGGCTGGTGGGAAGGCACGAGCCAGGGCCACAACATCATGAACATCGAGAAGTGGAACGCGCTGCCCAAGCACTACCAGGCGGCGATCGACGCGGCGTCACGCGACACCTTCACCTGGATCACCGGCAAGTACGATGCGGTGAATGCTCCGGCGCTGAAGCGGCTGATCGTGAACGGTGCGATCCTCAAGGGCTTCCCGCAGGAAGTGCTCGAGGCGTGCTACAACACCGCCAACGAAATCTATGCGGACCTGTCCAAGACCAATCCGCATTTCGGCAAGATGCATGCGAGCATGACCGCGTTCAAGAATGACTCGTTGCCTTGGACGCAGGTGGCCGAGCTGAGCTACGACAGTTTCATGGCGCGGATGCGGACCAAGACGTGAGGCGCTGAGCGGCTCACACGACTAAAGACGGAGAAGCCCCGGAGATGCTGCCATCTCCGGGTTTTACGTGCTTTGGTTCTGGTTTCGGACCAAACCTGGTTGTCCCAATCGGCTTCGCAACTGCGAGCGTTCCGACGACGCTTGATTATCGCAAAGCGACCGGTCATCCTGATGGCCGGAACCGCAACGTACGGGATCCACAAAGAGCCCTGAAGGGCCGTCGGACACGCTCACACCTTCACCAAAGACAAGCTCGGTTCTCGGCGAAGCAAAAGACGACACGAAGATCGTTCCCTTAGTCGAGCAATCGGCACAACGGAGGGATACGCATGAAACGTCGTGAATTTCTGAAAGTGACAGGCGCTGGCCTGGCGGCGAGCACAGCGGTTGCTGCGCCGGCCATCGCGCAATCTTCGCCGGAAGTGAGATGGCGGCTCGCCGCGAGCTGGCCCAAGGCGCTCGATACGCTCTATGGCGGCTGCGAATATTTCTGCAAGCGCGTGGCCGAGGCCACAGATAACAAATTCCAGATCCAGCCGTTCGCGTCCGGCGAGATCGTGCCGGGCCTGCAGGTGCTCGACGCGGTGTCGAACGGCACGGTCGAGATGGGCAACACGGCGCTGTATTATTACTGGGGCAAGAACCCCGCCTTCACGTTCGGCACCTCGCTGCCGTTCGGACTGAACACGCGGGCGCATATCTCCTGGCTGCTGTTCGGCGGCGGCACGGAAATGCTCAACGACCTGCTGAAGGAATACAACACGGTCGGCATTCCCACCGGCTCGACCGGCGCCCAGATGGGCGGCTGGTTCCGGAAGGAGATCAAGTCGATGGATGATTTCAGGGGACTGAAATTCCGCGTCGGCGGCTTCGCCGGCACGATCATCGCCAAGGTCGGCGGCGTGCCGCAGCAGATCGCGGGCGGCGACATCTATCCGGCGCTGGAGAAGGGCACGATCGACGCCGCCGAATGGGTCGGGCCCTATGACGACGAGAAGCTCGGCTTCGTGAAGGTCGCGAAATACTATTATTATCCGGGCTGGTGGGAAGGCACCGGCCAGGGCCACAACGTCATAAATCGCGACAAGTGGAACGCGCTGCCGAAGCACTATCAGTCCGTGGTCGAGATGGCGTCACGCGACACCTTCACCTGGGTCACCGGCAAATACGACTACGTCAACCCGCCGGCGCTGAAGCGTCTGCTGGTGGCCGGCGCGATCCTGAAGCCGTTCCCGCAGGAAGTGCTCGAGGCTTGCTACAACGCCGCCAACGAGATCTACGCCGATCTCAGCAAGACCAATCCGCACTTCAACAAGATGTACACGAGCCTGTCGGCCTTCAGGAACGAGTCGCTCGCCTGGATGCAGGTGGCAGAGCTCAGCTACGACAGCTTCATGATGCGGATGCGGACGCGGACGTGAGGCGTTAAGCGAAGCGCAGCGCCACAAACGACGACAGCCCCGGAGATGTCTCCGGGGCTTTTTGTTTCGGGATCAAGAGCGCGATAAGGCGAGAGCCCGAACCACACCAAAGCTGTCATCGCCCGGCTTGACCGGGCGATCCAGTACTCCAGAGGCCCATATTGGAGGGCTCGCTCTCGCCACATCGGCCGCGGCGTACTGGATGCCCCGGTCAAGCCGGGGCATGACAGCTGTGAGTGTGGCGGGCGCTTGCCGTAATAGCGCTCAGTTCTGATCGTCACCCAGCGCGGCAACCAGCTTGTCGTAGTACTTGCCGACCAGATCGATGTTGGCCTTGTTCTCGACCTGCGGCGCCGGCGTCTTCAGCGCTTCGTTGAGCTCATCGAGCGCTTCCTTCTTGTCCTTGGCCGGCACCCCGTGGGTCGGTCAAAATCCCCCGGGTATGGTCACTTGAAACTCCCCCACCTGATGATCGCCGTCAGCGCCGCTGAACAGCAGTAGCCGGTCAGGCAGGACGTTTATGTTCGACCCCTTTAGCCAGCAAGGGGCCGGGGAGTTGAACGTCTTGAAGCGACATCTGCAAAGCACCGTACTTACATTACTTGATCGCAACACCAGCCAGCGCGAGATTCACCGGCTGACGGGTGTCGATCGCAAGACGATCCGGCGTTATCAGGCGCTGCGGGCCGGTGCGGAGGCAAATTCCCCCGGGGAAGTGACCACCGGCTCGGTGAGCGCGGACGGCCAAATTCCTCCACCCCGACCACCGGCTTTTGGGACATCGGAAGCGACGGTCACCAGCAGCCTGGCCCGTTCGGCTTGCGAAGCGCATCGGACGTGGATCGAAGAACAGGTCCGGCTGAAGCGGAACGCGCAGGCGATTTACCAGGACCTGGTTGATCAATTTGGCTTTCCGTCCAGCTACCAGAGTGTCAAGCGGTTTGTGCGCCGGTTGCGGCACGCTGATCCTGAGCAGTTTGATCGTCTTGAGTTCCTCCCCGGCGAGGAAGCTCAGGTCGACTATGGCGAGGGCGCGCCGACGGTTGATCCGAAGAGCGGGCGGTACCGTCGTCCCCGCCTGTTCGTGATGACGCTACGCTACTCGCGGCGCAGCTTCCGGCGGGTAGTCTGGAAGTCCAGCCAACAAGTCTGGGCGCAGCTCCACGAAGAGGCGTTCCGGTATTTTGGCGGGGTCCCCAGCTATGTCGTGCTCGACAACCTGAAGGAAGGCGTCCTCAAGCCGGATTTGTACGAGCCCCAGCTCAACCCGATTTACAGCGCGATGCTGGCTCATTACGCCGTGGTCGCCGATCCCGCGCGCGTGGCCGATCCAAATCGGAAAGGATGCGTCGAGAATGCGATTCAACATACCCAGGGCACTGCGCTGGCCGGACGGCGCTTCGAGACGCTGGAGGCGCAAAACGAGTTCTTGAGGCACTGGGAGGAGAACTGGGCTTCCAAACGCATCCACGGCAGCACGCGCCGTCAGGTCGAGGCGATGTTCCAGGAAGAGAAGCCGCACCTGCGGCCGCTGCCTGTCGCTCCCTTCCGCATCTTCACCGAAGTCGTCCGGACTGTCTGCGACGACACCACCGTACGCGTCGACAACAGCTATTACGCCGCGCGGCCCGCGCCGATCGGCAGCCAGGTCGTCGTGCGCATCTACACCACCACGATCGAGATCCGTGATCGCCACACCCGTGCGCTGCTGCGTGTTCATTCCCGGATGGCGCACCCCGGTTCTGTCGTCCTGCCGACCAGCGAACGGCCGTTCAACCCGTCGCGGCAAACCGCCGTGCTGCTGGCGAGCGCCGAGCGCATCGGACCGCAGACCAGGGCCTTGTGCCAGCAGGTGTTCGACACCGAAGGGCGCCCCGGACAGCGCGCGATGTGGGGCATTGTCGGGCTGGGCCGGAAGTATCCGGCGCGGCTGGTCGAGCAGGCCTGCGCGCACGCCATCGACAACCGCATCTACCGCTACAAGCACGTGCGTGCGACCGTCGAGCGGTTGTTCGAACAGGCGATCGAGCAGGTTGGAGTGACGCCACAGCCGGCATCGCCGCTCACCCAGGATCATCCGCTGATCCGTACCCCCGCGGAATACGGCGACCTCTTCAGCCGCGCTGTGCGGCGCGACGCCGACGACAATGGTCGGCAGGCCGAGGCTCACGACGATCACGCCACGGCAATCCGCGCTCGTGTCGCCTGCGCAACCCCGGCCAACTCCGGCGCCACGAGCGCTCCCGCTGCACCTTCTCACCTTAAACTGGAGACCTAGCCACATGATGACCATGCCGGAAATTGAGCGTTGCCTACGACAGCTGCGCCTGTCGGGTGTCCGCGACACGCTGCAGACGCGCGTGCTCCAGGCGCAGGGCGCCAACCAGCCCTTCCTCGAGACCTTCTCCCTTATCCTGCAGGATGAACTGGACCGTCGTCAGTCCCGTCTTATCGAGCGGCGATACCAGCAATCCGGGCTCGACGAAAAGCTGACGCTCGCCGAGTTCGACTGGTCCTTCAATCCCAAACTGCCACGTCAGACCTGCTTCCAGCTCCACACCCTGGCGTTCATTGCCGCTGGCGAGAACGCTCTGCTTGTTGGCAAACCTGGCACCGGGAAGTCGCACATCGCCAAGGCGATTGCCTATCAGGCGATCCTGCAAAGCCACAAGGTCCAGTATCTTGAGACCGACGACTTCTTCCACCGCTACGCCCTGAACTCTCCGGCACAACGCGAGGTCCGGCTGCGAACCATCATCGACTGCGATCTCCTCGTGCTGGACGATCTATTCCTCGCACGCGCCATCCCCGACGACGCCGGCACTTTGCTGCAGACCCTGATCCATCAGCGTTACAAACTGCGCCGCAGCGTCATCGTCACCTCCAATCGCGTCGTGCAGGATTGGGGGGCATACCTTGGGGACAACACTATGAGCACGACGATCCTCGATCGCCTTATGCATCATTGCCATCTGCTTGAGTTCGACGGACGCAGCTATCGGCTCAAAGAAGCCGCTGAAGCTCTTGCCCGGGAAACAAACTCAAACTAACAGTCCCTTGTCCTGCCTCGCGGGTGGAGGAATTTGACTGACCACACCCGGAGGAATTTGAAGTGACCCGCGGGGGCCGGCATCTTCTTGTCGGCCTGGACCTGCGCGATCTGCGCCTTGATGACGGCTTCGGTGCCGACATATTTCT